>JAKAKJ010000074.1 GCA_021824575.1 Chloroflexota bacterium | reverse complement strand
TGTTTCATTGTTGATCACTTCCGACGGCGCGCCAATGGCAGCATGGCCGCGAGCCAGAAAAAGAACGCGGTCGGTTGCCTGCAATAATGGATTGATGTCATGTGACACTAACAACGTGGTCACGCCGCGCGTCCTGCAAATTCTTGAGATCAAGCCGACCACTTCCTGCTGATGAGCCAAATCAAGATTCGCCAAGGGTTCGTCCAACAACAAAATTTTCGGATCGGTCAACAAAGCTTGGGCGATCATCAATCGTTGCTGCTCACCTCCGGACAACAATCCGACCGGAGACTCAGCCAGCGATAACGCGTCCACTTCTTCGAGCGCGCGGTCAATCGTCTCGCGCCGCGCGTGGCTCGGTAAACCTATCCCCCAGCGATGACCGTCCAAGCCGAAGCCGACCAAATCCCGCGCGCGAAGCGGCGTCTCAGGTTCGATGATGCGGTGCTGCGGAACATATCCAATCGCTTGATTCCCGCGTCGAGGCGTTCGTCCCAAGACTCGAATCTGTCCCGCACTCGGACGAATCAATCCTAGCAAAAGTTTTAGCAACGTCGTTTTGCCCGCTCCATTCGGTCCCAACACGACAATAAACTCACCAGCATGGATGGACAGGTTTACATCGTTCAGGATGGACAGCTCGCCGAAGCGAACGCCGACATTTTCGAGAATGATCGAATCCTGCATAATCATTAACCACCTAAAGCCGTTTGAAGTTCTTGGAGTTGATCGAGCATCCACTGTTGATAGGTTTTGCCGGACGGCATGGTTTCCGAAACTGCGACGATTGGAATGTTCATTTGTTTGGCTTCATTTTGAAGATTGGTCGTGACCGGCGTGACAGTCTGGCTGTTGTAGATCAAGACTTTGACCTGCCGCCCGGCAATTTGATTATTGAATAATGCGACGGCGTCTGCGGGCGGATCATTCCCCTCGGCGACTGCTTTCTCGAAATCGAAAGGCGTCAACACGTTGAGACCGATCAATTCGGTTTGATAAAGAAAAATCGTTTCGGTCAGGGCAACCGGTGTTCCAGCATATTTAGACTGTATTTTACTGACGCTCTGATTGATTTGATTCAATGATTGCTTAAACGCCGCAAGGTTGGAATCAAATTCCGCCGCGTCTTTGGAGTCGAGTTTCTTCAATGAATCGGCTATCGCCTGCGCGAAGTTTTGCATATTATCCGGGCTATACCAATAATGGACATTATCAGGAAGTTTATGCTGAACAAGTTCCGCCGCGGTCAACACGACGCGATTCGGATTCGGCGAAGCCGAAAGAAGCTTGTCCATCCATGAATCATATCCGTCCCCGTTTTCGATAACCAATTGAGCATTGCTGACCGCGATTGCATTTTGAACGTTTGACTCATATTCATGCGGATCAACATTCGGATCGGACAGAATGCTGGTCACTGAAACATGCGTCCCGCCGATTTGACGCGCAATGTCGCCGTAAAAGTTTTCTGCCGCCACAACTGAAATGATGCCAGTAGATACGCTTGATGGATCAGTAGATTTTGCGGTTGGAACACAGGCGCTGAGACTCAACGAAAGAATCAAAATACCGATAACAAATCTCAACCATTGAATAGACTTACAAGCTTGAAGCACGATCCTTCTCCATCTTTATTGATACTAAGTATCAATAATTATAACGCGGAGAAATGGTTATGTCAATGAGATAAAGTCTTATTAGCGTGTTGAGGAATTGTGCTACAAGTGAAAGCTCAAAAATAGACAGATCGTAAAAATATAGCGCCCAAAATTGGAGTAAAGGCTGTTTTTACTGGTAGTCAAAATCCTTGACAGAATATATGTTCGAATATATAATCAGACTATTGGCAAGGCGTCCCGCCTTGAAGCACCTTAATAGTTGTATCTCCTTCTTGGCACCTGTAACCAGCTGCTTGCTGCAGTTGCTGCTGCGGCTGCTGCCGCTTCAGCTTCTCGTTTTGAGCAAAGCGCCGATAATCCATATCGCGTTTTTTGTTGTAAGCAAAACTAGGCAACATTCTGCAACAACAAGCGCGACGGAGTCTCGAAATTGGTGGTTTGGCGTCCTCTACAGTGTCCCATTTCAGTGCCAAATGTAGATTGCGACGGAGTGCATTTGGCACTCCAAATCTATGAAAGGAGGTGCATTATGAATAAACAACTGTTAAGGGACACTCTCGAGACATTGAAAAATGTCCGAGCAGAAGTCCAAGGCACTGTAGAGAACAGTGTAATTGATGACATTGATTGTGCCATCAAGAAGTTGGAAGATGCTCTAAACAACCCATTAGCTAACATTGACACGTTTGATGTCTTGATGCTATTGGCAAAAATAATTGCAAATCTTCCAGAAATCGCTGATGCCGTAAAGCATCTAATGCGATAAAGCGGTAAACAGTACACATCCAAACCATTTAATTTTAACCACGAGAGTATCTTATGAATTTAGGAAAAGCAATCAGACTTTGCAGAACTCAAAAGGATATGAGTCTTGAAGAGCTATCGGCTAAAGCCGATATTTCCACTTCATACTTATCACTGCTTGAAAGGGGAAAACGTGATCCAAACTTTTCTACTTTACAAAACATTGCTATTGGTTTAAACGTTCCTGTTAGTATTTTGGTTTTTCTAGCGGGCAAAGATGAGTTAACTGAGATCAGTCCCGAATTGGCAGATAAACTCGCTAATGTTACTTTGAGTCTAATACAATCATCCTCTTCGCATGGATAAGCCAACATACAAAGACAACCCAATTAAAAGTATTCACGAACTTGCTAAAATCCTTACGATTGAACCTAGCACGTTATTAGAAATTTCTCACTCCGCGCGCAACTACTACCAACCGAATAAACCCCAAATAAAACCCGATGGCTCAAAGAGACAGACATATCGGGTTTTGCAGCCCTTACAAGATATTCAAGAAAAAATAAAAGACAATATTTTTTATAAAGTTGAATATCCTATATACTTGCAAGGGGGAATCAAAGATGCTCGCAATCCCAGAGACTATGTTCGAAATGCTTCGCTCCACGCGAAAAACAGCATTGTGATAAAGGAGGATATTGCAAATTTCTTTCCATCGATAAAAACGAAGCATGTATTCAGAATCTGGAAAGATTTTTTTGGTTTTTCCGAAGATGTTTCAAAAATATTGACCGAGCTCACAACATATAAGGGTTTTGTGCCGCAAGGAGCGAAGACAAGCTCCTATATTGCAAATCTTGTATTCTGGAACGTAGAACCCAAACTTGAAAACATTATGCAGAACAGAGGATTAATTTATAGTCGCTTGACAGATGATATTACTGTATCAGCAAACAGGAACCTGACGCAGTCTGAAATTCATGAAATCACGCGAGCGGTTTATCAGATGTTGTTCAGTTTAGGATTTAGGCCGAAGCGGCGTAAGCGGAAAGTTATGACTTCAGGCTTTAGGATCAATATTCATAATCTAAATACTAATTCTGGAACGCCAACATTAAGCCAATCGGAAAGAAGGAAGATTCGGTCGGCCGTTAAACAATGCGAAATATTTGCCAAAACAGGTTTAAATCGGGATGCTTACGAAAAAATATACAAAAGTACATACGGAAGAGTCGCTCTTTTAAAAAGGTTGCATCCAAAGCAAGCCCAGAAATATATTGACAAATTAGAATCCATAGAGCCAGACAAAATCTATCAAGAATAAGCCTAAAAGACTACAAGTAAAAAACGCCTGCAGATACTTTAGAAGAATCAATTATTTCGAGCGATTCGCAATCGCCTGGTTTGCCCACGTCAGCGCGGTCATCATTGTTGAAAAGCCAAGTGTATTGATTCCAAGCATGATGGCATGTTCGATTTCTGCGGCGGTCGCGCCCGCGTCCAAGGCGCGGTGCGTGTGCGATTGAACCGCGCTTTCGGACTTCGTCGCAGCGGCCATGCCCAATTTGATCAGCTCGCGCGTTTTGATGTCCAATGGTCCGGACTCGGCGGTGACTTCTCCGAGACTTTCATAAGCCTTATAAACATCCGGGTGATCCTGTCGAAACTGCTGGTACGGTTTTGGAAGTTGACTCATCTCTATCTCCTTGAGATTAATCCGCAGATCACGCTGATTACACAGATTGAAGAAAAATCAGCGAAATACTCTTCGAGTACGATGTCTGCGCCCTCTGCGGATAGCTTTGCTCTTCTTTTATTTTGACGGATGATTCATTATCGCACACATTTCTTCAAACGCGGGATTCAATCCGTGTGCAAAATCAGATTCCCGGTTGAGTTCACTTCGACGCGCAACGCCCGCAAAGCCTTCTGCGCGGGGCCGCGTAAAACTTTTCCGTTCGCATCATAACGCGAGCCATGACATGGACACTCAAACCCGCTATCCTTTTGTTCGACGGTGCAACCCAGATGTGTGCAGACCAGACTCAAAGCTGAGAATCCGTTCTGGTTGTGGATGAGAAGCGCCGGAACATCAGGGACAAGTGAGCGGCTCCCGATTGGATAGTTGACAGCCGGCCCGAGATCGAATTCCGTTTTGACGGGCGGCTCGGTCTGGAAATCCAAAAAACGAAATAACGCGCCAACGCCCAGCGCCCCGCTGATGGTCAACAACGCGGTGGTGGTGAGTTTCAGAAAGTCGCGGCGAGTTAGATCAGACATAATTTCCTACTGTCGTTGCGAGGGCGGGTCGAGTAGCGAAGCGTATCGAGACCGCCCGAAGCAATCTCATGTTTTGTGCGGGGATTGCTTCGCTTCGCTCGCAATGACATACCAACTACCTTTGCACCGAATGGCAGGTGTGACAGTACGCAGATGATTGGTCAATTCCATTCTGCGTGCATCCGCTGCCCATCACAGGCTTGAACGTGAAAACCTGGCCGGTGGCTTTGCCTACAAGCTGATAGGTTCCATCGGGCAAAACGCGCGTGTTCCACAATGGCTCGCCTTTACTGGTCACGAGAATCGTATCGCCAAGCTTCAAATCCACAACCGGATTAAGTTGAGCCAGCCGAAACGCAATATCGTTTGGGTCTGTCAATGTTTTGGTTTGCGGCAATTGCGTCGGCGTGCCGTGACAGGTCTGGCATTGAATATATTGAATTTGTTTCATATTCGAGTGAATGTCGCCGTCGCCCATCGCTTCCGTGCGCGTGTGGCAGTCAATGCAATCCAACGTGTATTCGCATTTCGTGAACTGGGCAATCGGCTGGTAATAATTATGCAGGCGATCGGTCGGCAGAGGCTGGTCTGTGCGTTGAACAAAAGTCATCGTCCGCAAATCATAATTGCCGCGGTTATGACACGTATTGCATTGTGTATACGGAATGGCTGTTGTTAATTCGTGAATTTGACCCTTTGGAAACGATTCAACATCCGGAGTGTGGCACGCCGCGCAGCCCGTCAGCCGGTCAAATTGCGAACCGGGAAGCGGCTGGGCATTGATGTGACAATTCAAGCAATTTGCCGCAAACTTCAACACAGAAGGATTGGTCTGTTTTGTGGGATCAAAAACCTGAAGCGCGGGCAGACCAGTCGTGGTTGTAATTACATCATCCGTCACCGCGTGGATGCCAAAGCGAGCCGTCAAATCTGGTTCCACGCCGAAGGTATACAGAATGTTCGCGATGGCGCCCGCGTATGTGGATTGGACACTCGTCATCACGCGCTGGATGTGGTCATTATTGTCCGCAGCTGAACCAGAATGACAGTTGCTTCCGCCGCAAGATTCCTGAACGACCGATAAGTCCGATGGATTTGCGCCGCCGCGCATTGTGCTGTGCGCCAGATTTGCATCCAGCGCCAATGGCTCGCCGCCGTGACAGATCACGCATCCAAATGTTTTGACCGGATGTGACGGGCTGATTTCTCGAAGATCGCTATGACAGGTGAGACAGTATTCCGGTTTGCCGGTCAACGTTGGAATCAAAACAATGGGTTTGGGCTGGCGCGAATTCGTCCACCAGGCTGCGACGACGGCAAGCAAAAGAATAGCGGAGCCTAATGCAATAAAGCGTTTCATAACTTTAAGAAGCAGGTAAACTGCCAAATATCGTTAAGATGATCACCAACAAGGCAATGACAGCCAATACAATCTGCGCCAATCGATTCGAACGCGGGAACCATTTTCCTAATTCGCCATCGGCAGGTTTTGGAAAGATATAAGGAATCAATGCAAGCACAGCCAAAACAATCAGCGGAACGAGCACACCCAAAATAAACGGATCACCCCACTTGAGCATTTGTTGAACCCAAAGAAAAAACCAGGGAGCACGCGCATCGCCAGCCATGATAGTGATGTCGCTGATTGGCTGGGCAATCGGCGCAGGGACGAATGCCGCGAAAAGAATCAGAGCCGCGCCGGTCAATAACATTGCTAAAACTTCGCGTCGCACCAGTTCATTACGCGTGATGCGTTCCTTGTCAACGCGTAGAGGCGGAGGCGGTACCGCGATCCCGCCGTCACGCCGGACACGGAACGCATGCCACACACCAAGAATGATCACGATGAGGGCAAGTCCGAAAATGTGCCAGGCGTAGAATCGGATCAAGGTCGGGAGTCCGGGCTGGGTCCCGCCAGTGAGAACAACATAAAACGCATTCCCAATCAACGGGATCGTCTTGATGAGATTCGTCCCGACCACTAATGCCCATTGAATCCCCTCATCCCAACGAAGTATATAGCCGGTGAAGTCAAGCAGAATGGCAAAGACAAATAAAGCCAGCCCCAGCAGATAATTGAAGCGGCGCGGCGGCGCATACGAACCGGTAAAAACGACACGCACCAGATGGACAGCGGCAACGATCAAAAGAAGCTGCGCGGCCCAAAAATGAATGTTGCGGACCAGTCCGCCGAACGGGACGAGGTAACTTATCGTTTGAATGGATTGCGCGGCTTGATCCGGCGTGGGAACATAATAGAACAACTCGAGGATTCCCGTCGCGCCCAAAACGAGCATCAGGAACACAGCCGTCCCGCCTGCGCCGAGCGTATATCGCCAGCGCGATTGTTTAGCCGGAATGGTCGGCGGATGCAGATGATGAAAGAAGGATGGGCGCATTACAAGGGATTATATCAACGCCTCCCGCAGCATTTGCTTGCGGGAGGCTGTTTGCGATCTTAGTGCAATCGTTCGGTATGGTCTATGATGCTTCCATTCATGTAGGCGGTTACCGCCTTGTCTGCTTCTGCGATGTCCGTCAGGATTGGGCGGATGTTCAGTGAGCGCAAGGATTCGTACGCGCCCATCCCCATTCCGCGACATAGCATCGCTTCGCAATCTCGGATGGATGCCGTCATCTGCGTGTGACGATCCCGGGAGGCCGCGTCAAATCCGTGCGGCTGTCCCGACTCATGGACGTGCGACTCGCCCGCGAAATGATTATGACTTAATTTATCCCTCATTTCGCGGCTGACGATTTTTCCCTGCTCGATTGTAACAACCAGGTAATGGCTCGCGCGCCCAAAATGAGCGCTGATGGTCGCGCCATCGTCTGTTGCAATTGCGATTTTCATAGGAACCTCTCAAATTTATTTGTCAAAACACGAACAAAACACCATACAAACAATCAGCTTGTGCAATTAATCTGCCGATGCCGCTGAATCGTGATGGCCTTCATCTTCAAAGAGCGGCAAATATTTGGCAACCAATCCAAACGCCAGAATTCCCGCCGAGAAGATGCCGATCGAAATGGAAAGTTCCGGCAGGGATGGAATGTAATGAGCATTGAACTGCATCAGGCTTGGAATGTATGTCAGCGGATCCGGATGGCGAACCGCAAACCAGCTTACATCGAAGCGATCCAGGATCATTCCAACCAGCAAAATGATCGCACTGATTAGCAATCCATTCGGGCTTTGACGAATCTTCTTGATCGAGAACAAAATCAGCGGGATGACCGAACCGAGGAGAATCTCGGCCCAGAACAGGATGCTCATCAAACCGCTGTTGAAAAGGTATTGCAGATCACCAGCCAAAGTCAATTGAGTGAAGCGGACAATCAGATAGATCACCAACACAACCGGAATGGCTCTTCCCAATTTCTCCAGCAAATGAATCTCCAGGCCGCGATGAAAATAGCGGGAACTGACAGAAGATTCAAAGATGATCATCGCCAGGCCAATGGAAACTGCGGAGATGAAAAATAGCACCGGCAGGATCGGCGTCCACCACAGTGGATAGAGTTTCTCCGGCTGGATAAGCAACAGTGAACCCAACGAAGATTGGTGCAACGTGGAAAGTACCACGCCGAGGATCACGAATGGCATGATGAATTTATGGACGAAGTGCGCGGCCTTTTGCCATTTGAGTCCCTCGAACACAACTGGCGAAAACTCGATGGCTAACACCGTCAGATAGCTCATCACGCAAATGCCGATTTCCAACAACACCGATGTGTGATTCCAATGGATCATCATGTACCAAATGCGTTCAGGATGACCAAGGTCAACCAACAGGGCGATAACGACCATGATGTAGCCAAGAAAGCCGGTCAGTACAGATGGCTTGAGCAAAGGTTGAAATTCTTTAAGCTCAAAGATGTACACAGTCGCAGCCATCACAAATGCTCCGCTGCCAATTGCAACACCCGTGAACAAATCGAAACTGATCCAGAAGCCCCATGGATAGGAATAGCTCAAATCGCTGATGGCCCCGATTCCATAGATGTAGCGGATCATCGCGACCACGAAAGCGATTCCCATCAACGTCAACAGAACCATGACGAATGGGCTTAAGCGGAGGCGCGGATTAATGGCAATCTGCATTTTCATTTGGTCTCCTCCGATTCCTTTTCAGCTTCCACAGGTTGCTTTGCGGCGTTTTCTTTTCTCTTGTTATATTCATGCACGCCGACTGTGACGCCGGTAAGGACAGCGCCCCAGGTAAGCGCAAACGGAATGGTGATTCCCATCACTTCTTCGCTGACTGTTTTGACAGGCGTTTCGGGTAGGTTGGGCAGGCCGAGTTCGTTGAACGGTACGTGAGAGAGAACAAGGTAGGATGTGCCGCCGTTCTCGAATTCGCCGTAAACGTGATTGATGTAGCGATCGGGATGCGCTGCGATGCGCGCGTGCGCTTCTTTGATCAAGTCGGCCCGCTCACCAAACATTAGTGCATCGGTCGGGCAGGTTGCAACACAAGCAGGTTCCAAACCCACATCAATGCGCTGAGTGCACATCGTGCATTTGTCAATGAACGCGCCGTCAATGAGGCCCTTGTTGTAATCGAAATGCGGCACGCCGAACGGGCACGCATTCATGCAATAACGGCAGCCAATGCACACGTCCTTGTTGTAAAGCACCGGGCCGTCTTCGCGTTTGCTGTAAGCGCCCACCGGGCACGCTGACAAACAATCGGGCTCCTCGCAGTGCATGCAGTGATAAACCATCGAGGCGCGGTCCAGATTCGGGTATTCACCTTGAAGCCCAACTCCGGCCACCCAGATGCGCGTCTTGTCCATCGGGATTTTGTTCTCGACACTGCAGGCGATCATGCAGGCGCGGCAATCAATGCAGCGCGTGGCGTCATAAAGAAAAGCCTTGTGTTTGATGTTCTGAATATCAGTCATGATATTACCTCTCAAGCCTTCTTTACCGTTACAAATGTTTGACTCAGAGCCTGACCACCGCTAATTGGATCCGTGTATGTAACATGCAAGTCCGAGTCGCTCGAGCCGAGACCATATGCTGTAGTCAATCCCATTGAGAGATGACCAAAACCGGGTGTCATGTAAACGCAGTCTGGTCGGATGGCTTGCGTGGCAATCAGCTTGACATAGATCTGTCCGACATCGCTCGTGACCTGAACCATATCGCCGTCTTTCAATCCTTGTGACGATGCGACTTTGGTGTTCATCCACAGGCCGGGCTCATCATCATATTTATGCAGCAGCTGGTTATTCTGCGTACCGAATTGAGTCTGGCGCGCGTCTTTACCAGTCAACAAGTAGAACTGACCGGGCTTGGGCGCAGGCGGCTCTTCCCACTTTGGAACGCCATCGAAACCGGCTTTATCAAGCGTGGCAGAACTCAGCTCGATCTTCCCGCTGGGCGTGCTCCATCTGTAAATGTTGGAGTTGCTCTCCGGAAGTTCCGCATAGCCTTGCTTGCGGACTTCATCGAGCGAAACACCCAATGGCGCAAGTTCCTGCTGGATGTAATCTTCATCATCCTTGTATTGGAAGAAATCGCTCAACCCAAGCAGACCGCCAAGTTGTTTGTAAATCCACAGTGCGGATTTGGCTTCGCCTTGCGGTTCAATGACCGGCTGACGAATGAAAGCCCGGTTCCCCACCACATTGAGCGGATCGTAACGTTCGAGATATGACGCTTCCGGCAGGACAACATCCGAGAACCAGGCTGTATCATTCATGATGATATCAATGGTGACAATGAAATCCAACTTGGCAAAGGCTTCCAACGTTTTCTTGCGGTCAGGGATGGACATGGCCGGGTTCTGGCGCGAAATGAACCAGCCGTGAGCCGCGTAGGGATCTTCAGCCAGAATGGAATCGCGCATCTGCTGGATAACACCGTATTGAAGCGGAACGAATGGATATTTCCACGGCACACCGTCTAATCGCAGCGCAGACACACGCGGATAAGCCGGCTGCGTTGGAGCACCCAAACCCGCACCCTCTGCGCCTGCCGGGGACATCGTTGTTCCCCAATTACCCACCAACGCATTGAGAATGGCGATGGCGCGTTCAGTTTGGAACGAATTGACGAAGTTCGAGGTGCGCCATCCATTATGTGCCAGCGCGTACGGCGCGGCCGCCGCAAATTCCCGCGCGATGCGCCGGATCGTATCCGCAGGAATTTCGGTGATCTTAGATGCCCATTCAGGCGTGTATTGCCTAACGCTGTTCGCAACTTCATCAAACCCAATGGTATATTGCGAAACGAAGAAATGATTGTAAAGCCCCTCGCCGATGATGACATTGAGCATCGCAAGATGAAAAGCCAGATCGGTTCCGGGTTTGATCGGAAGCCATTCGGTTGCTTTGGCAGCGGTCTTCGTAAAGCGCGGATCAAGATAGACCACCTTCACGCCGCGATCAATCGCGTGGATCAAGTCCTGGGTCTCGGAATTCGAGATGGCTTCAGCCAAATTTCGTCCCGTCAAAATAATGTATTTGACCTGGCTGTAATCGCGGTTTGGCTCTTCCATGCCGTACGTCATTATGTTCGTAATCGTCATGGCATTGAAGCACAACGAACGCTGTGTGCCATAATTGGGCGAGCCAAATGCCTGGAGCAGATTTTCGAACAAAGGCTGCGACAGGTTATGCGTGGACGAGAAAACCATCGCCTCGGGGCCATACTTCTGCTTGATGTCGAGCATGTTCTTGGCGACGATCCCAAGCGCTTCATCCCACGACGCTTTGCGGAAGAGGCCTTCGCCGCGTTTTCCAACCCTGACGAGGGGAGTCAGCACCCGGTCCGGATCGTACGTGTTCATCAATCCAGCCTGGCCGCGTGGGCACAGTTTGCCATTGGAATGCGGATGATCTGGATTGCCTTCCAGTTTTACAACGCGTCCGCCTTCAATTTTGGCAAGCAGGCCGCAGCGCCACACGCACATTTCGCACATGCTGGAAATATAGCCGTCGCCATTGGCATTGAGAGTGCCTGCCTCGCGCGCGGCCTTTGCCACAAGCGGTGGAATGAATTCGCCAATTGCAAGCGCACCGGCTGTCGCGCCGCCCAGCTTGAGAAAGTCGCGCCTTGATAGTATATTCGTCATGGATTTCTCCGCTTCAACTACTGATAACTATTCACTGATTGCTTCTCACTGTTCTTTCTTCTTTCTCTGCATGCCCATGCGGTCAATGAAATAGAACAGGAGCAGAGCCATCAGTGAGAATGCGAGGACTGTCAAATATGGGTTGATGTTCCACGCATCGGGAATTACGATGCCGCCAAAGTTTGCCAGTTTCGAGATCTGCGGAAATACCTGCTGATAGGTCAAGCCATAAATTACTGCGCCAGTCAGGAAGCCAAGCAAACCAGGGATGAGATAATCTAATTTTCCTTCGCCGGACCCGGCGACACAGGTGCCTGGTCAGTATCCGGTCAGCGCCATGCCAACGCCGAAGATCAGCCCGCCTACGAGATTCCCAACAATGTATGTGGCAGGCACAGCCGGGAATGTGATGAGTCCCAACCCGCGCAAGCCATACAGTCCGATCATGGCGACGACCAGGGCCGTCATCATGAATTTCAGAACCGCCATATCCGTGAAACGAAATTGGTTGACGATTTTGTTGTACTTGGTCAATCCGGCTTTGTTCAACGCAAAGCCGAAGCCCGCACCAAGAATTAGAGCAATGACATAATTCATTTCAGCTCTCCTCGCTAATAGCGATTTCGGTACACGATCAAAGCTGTGACGATACCGGAAGCAAACATCCCGGCGATGAAGAGGAATGCCGCGGGAACCAACAACATGCCGCCTGAGATGGCGAGTCCGCTGGTGCAGCCGCCCGCAATGCCTGCGGCATATTCCAGGATGATCGCGCCGACAAATCCCAAGACCCAGCGCTTCCAGGTTTGCGGGCCAAAGATGCTCTTCCACTGAAGATCACTATTGGCCGCATCTTTCTTTCCCCATTTCAAAGTTTTGCTGGTCGCAGCGCCGATCATGCCGCCAAAGAACACACCGACCAACAGGATGACGCTCCAGGTGATTCCCGGCGGCATCACAAAATTGAAGTACAGGGTGTCGAATGCTTTTGGCGCAACTGCTTTGCCAATCATTCCAGCAATGTTCTCAAATGCGCCGGAAGCGCCCAAGAGGCTATTGGACAGAAGCACGGCCAAAACACCTACAATGCCGAGCAGGATTCCGGCCACATAAGGCGACCATGTTTCCTTGCTGATTTGCTTGATGATCCAGTTCATAATGTTTTCCTTTCACACAAGTGAAATTACTGGCTCATTATTCTTTCTGATCCGAGGGTTTGCCTTCGGTCAACTTATCAATGGACGTAAGTACCTCGGCGGTCGCATCCGGTTTTTCGAGCAGACGGCGCAATGACTTGCGCGCATTTGGCTTTAGCTTCGCGATGTCAGGAACCATGTCCACGACGTCCGCTGGGTACTCACCCTCAACCGGCTTCGTTTCTTTGAATGAAACCCTGATCAATCCCTCGCGGCTGACAACGAGCGCTCCGCCGCCGATCAGCATCGCGCCAATCATGACCAGCAAAATGACGTTGCCCCAATTGGTTGGATACTTGCCAAGCACATTCTCGTTGTAGCGCTGGATGTAGTTGACCAGGTTCGGATCATCGGGAGCCAATGTGGCCTGTGGCAAAGCGGCAGCAGGTTGCGGCGTTGCAGATGTATTGCTCGCAGCCGCCGCGGCAGACTGGGTCGCGGGAGCCGCCGGGGTTCCGCTGCCAGATGCGGCAGTACCGCTTGATCCTAGCTGGACGCCCAATTTGTCTGCATAGACCTGTGCGCGTGCCTGCAAGTCATTCGGATGGCATTGAGCGCAGGACGCTTTGATATCGGAAAGCGGATCCACCATTCCAGTGTGTGCGGCCGTTTCATCCGTTGCTTGCTGATTCCCACCGTGGCAGATGTAGCAAAAATCGCCGAAGGCGTGCGATGTATGCCAAGGTGTGCCGTCATTATTGACCGGATCCTTTGCCTGCACCTCATGGCAATTCTTGCAGGATGATGCTTGCGACCCACATTGGGCTTGAACAGGTTGGGTTAAAGCCAATGCTACACCGCTGACGATTACGATCAGTGCGCCAGCGACCACAAGCATTACAAACAGTTTCTTACGTTGCATCCAATCCTCCTCGAGAAGAGTGAATTTTTCATACTAGGCATTCGAGCTTGCCTTGGTTTCTTCCATCAAACTGGCTTGGTATGCCAGCCGTTCGCGCATCACCGTCCGAAGCAGATCCAGTGCCTGAATAAGCCGAGTGTCAGATAAGTGATAGGTAACTGTCGTCCCCTGCCTGACCGTGTAAACCAAGCCGCGCTCGCGCAGCACTTTCAGGTGCCGGGAGATTGTGGGCTGAATGACATTCAAATCATTGGTCAGTTCAGTCACATTGCGCGGCTGATCCGCCAACGCGTAAAGGATCAAGAGTCGAGTCGGATCGGACAAAGCAAAACAAAAATCCGCCTCGAGCTGGGATATTTCCTGAATGAGTGCCGGGTTAACCATCTGCTGCACCTGCTTTCATACGCATAAACGCATATATGCAAACCGATAATAACTCTGTGAACAAATTCACAATAGTGAGTTGTGTCACATCTTATGGACAGTAATGTCACATATAAATTTCGGCAGTTCTTTTCCAAAATTTGACAAATTAATGGGCGGGCAATTGTTATAAAATAGTCCCTGCAAGCAAAAACTTCTTTCCTTCCGAACCATCACAATTTGAAAATTCCTTGAGGGTTGACCCAATCACTACGCCGCGTAAGGCTGAAATAAAAAGGACCAATTGCCGATGATTGATCAAACGCAGTTCAAACGCATTTCTGATGCCCTGCCCTTCCTGCAACGAGCCGACGCACAGTTCGTCCACGATTTTCAGCAGGTCGCTTTCTTCGCAAAGATTCCAACCGGCCACGATGTTTTCCTCGAGGGCGACCGCGTGGACGCAATTGCCCTGCTCCTCTCCGGCGTGGTGCGC
Organism: Chloroflexota bacterium; assembly: GCA_021824575.1. Taxonomy (GTDB): domain Bacteria; phylum Chloroflexota; class Anaerolineae; order Anaerolineales; family Villigracilaceae; genus Fen-1038. Next base: position 11,264 of record JAKAKJ010000074.1, on the reverse strand, counting down.
GTCTATAAAATCGGCGAAACCGGGCGAGAGATTACGCTCTACCGCTTTGGCAACGGACAAAGCTGCATCCTCACTGCCAATGCCATTTTGAGTCAGAAAACATTCCCGGCGGTAGCAACGGTCGAACAAGATGCCGAAGCCGTGATGATCCCTGCAGCGGATTTCCGAGGATGGGTCGCTCGTTACGATGTTTGGCGCGAGTTTGTATTCGAATTGCTCTCACAGCGACTGGCGACCGTGATGGCGATCGTGGACGAGATCGCGTTCCGCCGCATGGATGCACGCGTCGCCTCGTTACTGCTGACCCGGTCACGGGTCCAGAACCCGATGCGGATCACCCACCAGGAAATTGCCGCCGAGCTGGGAAGTTCGCGCGAGGTCATCAGTCGCCTGCTCGAAGATTTTTCGGAGCGCGGCTTTGTCCGCGTGGGACGCGGCGAAGTCGAAGTGGTTGACCCTGACGGGTTGCAGTCGCGCTCTAATGTGTGACGTGCCGTTTTCTTATAAAATGTTGATGGAAACTCGGTGACTTTGTCACCGACAGAATCGGCTGAAACGTCTATACTGGAGACAAGATCACACAAAAAAGGAGATAGAAAAATGAACCCGTTTGTTTCTTTCATGGCATCTACTACTGGACGGATTGTCCGCATCGTTGCAGGTTTGGTTTTGGTTGCCTGGGGCTGGCTTGGACTCGGCGGCGTGACCGGCATCATCGTGGCCATCATCGGTCTGGTTCCGTTACTCGCCGGCATCTTTGACTTCTGCGTCTTTGCCCCACTGTTCGGCAACCCGCTGAGCGGCGCTAAAATCCGCGCTGGCAAATAATCATTTGCAAACCAATCCCCTATGAAAACACGAAGACCGCTGGCGAAAGAGCGGTCTTCGTGTTTATTATTTTCTTTATGCAAATAAGGAATCACACTTCTGCCATAAGAATAAGCCTGTGCAACGCAATCTTGGGGGATAGAACGAAATACACGTCTAATCTGCTATAAATTCTCAAATTCAGATCAACGGATTGACTTGAGTTTTTGCGCGTGCTAGTATGAAGACGACGAGATGGCATCTGAAATGATGAAGGCCATCCTATATCTGTCAATCATTACGTGGAGGAGATGCAAGCATGAGCATACAAAAATCTCGAAAACTGATTTCGTCAGTTGGGATTCTGGTTTTGTTGATCACATCATTTGCAAGTCTACGGCCCACAGATGTTGTCAGCGCCAGCACACCGAATCCCAGCAATGTCACCATCGCCGGTTCGCTTCAAAGTGAATTGGGATGCCCCGGCGATTGGCAGCCGGACTGTGCAGCCACTCATCTGGTCTACGATAGCAACGACGATGTCTGGCAAGGAACATTCAATGTCCCGGCGGGAAGTTGGGAATACAAAGCCGCTCTCAACGATAGTTGGGATGAAAACTACGGCGTGAACGCTCAGCAAAACGGGGCAAACATTGGACTGGCGCTCGGAGCGGCCACAAGCGTCAAGTTCTATTATGATCACAAAACATATTGGATTACTGATAATGTGAACTCTATCATCGCAACAGTGCCAGGCAATTTCCAAGGTGCGATCGGATGCTCGGGCGATTGGGATCCCTCTTGCCTGCGGTCCTGGCTCGAAGACCCGGACGGCGATGGAATCTACACTTTCACAACTAGTTCCATTCCTGCGGGCAGTTATGAAGCCAAGGCTGCCATCAATGAAAGCTGGGATCTAAATTACGGTGCAGGTGGCGTTCAAAATGGTCCTAACATTCCTTTCACCGTTACGATTGGTTATTCACCTGTTACATTTTCATACGATGCGTCAAATCATCTTTTGACCATCACAACTACGACGCACGCGCATGATAACAATGTCGAATGGAATGGTTTGCGCCATGATTCGCGCGATACCCTGTATCGCACGCCTGGCGGCGCGGTTCCCGCCGGCACGCCGGTTACGATCCGTTTCCGCACATTCCACAATGATGTCACCAGCGTAAAGATGCGGCTTTACGATATCAACGCGGGCGCGCAGCAAATCTTGAATATGAATCTGGCGGCCAGCGATGTGTCATGCTATCAAACCGGGCTGGAAAATGATAGCTGCGATTTCTGGTCAGTCACACTTCCAAACAGCGCACCGAACAATTTATGGTACCGCTTCATTATCACAGATGGCACCAAGACCGTCTATTATGCGGACAATACTCCTGCACTGGATGGAGGCCTAGGAAGTCCGAGCGATAACGTGATTGACAATAGTTACGCGTTGATGGTCTATGACCCGGCCTTTTCAACGCCGGATTGGGCGCGCAACGCAGTCATCTATCAAATCTTCCCGGATCGCTTCCGCAATGGGCGCGCCAACAACGATCCAAAGACGGGCGATCCGCGCTACGATCAGCCGGTATTGAAACTGCCTTGGGGAACCCTGCCCGAAGGTTATTGCCGCAACTATGCGGGCGCAACGACAACAACTTGTCCATGGCGATTCGATTCCACACAGACCGGTTTGGAACAACCGCTCGGACGCGACTACATGGGCGGCGACCTGAAAGGCGTGGATCAGAATCTGGATTATCTGAAGTCACTGGGAATCAACACTATCTACTTCAATCCCATTTTCGACTCGGGCTCGAATCACGGTTACGATACCCAGGATTATTTCAAGATTGATCCATATTTTGGAACGCAAAAGGATTGGGACAATCTTGTCAAACACGCTGACCAGCTTGGCATACGCATCATTCTGGATGGCGTCTTTAACCACATGTCGTCAGACAGTCCCTTCTTCGATCGTTACCATCACTACTCAACCGTCGGAGCTTGTGAGTCCGCATCATCGCCATATCGAGATTGGTTCACCTTCCATGATGTGGCGCAAAGCACGGGAACCTGCGTTGACAGCCAAGGGCGCTCTAACTCTGCCACGTATGATGGTTGGTTCGGGTTCGACAGCATCCCTGTTTTGAACAAAAACAATCCGCAGGTTGAATCCTATTTTGTTACCGGATCGAAAAATGTCTCAACCTATTGGCTTGGGCAAGGCGCAAGCGGCTGGCGACTTGATGTGATGGGCGATAGTTCCTTCCCTGCAAATTATTGGTCGGACTTTCGTCAAGTGGTGAAGAGTGATGATCCCAACGCCATCATCATCGGCGAGTTGTGGCAAAAGGACAGCACGCTGCTGCGCTTCCTGCGCGGCGACCGGGCGGACACCACCATGGATTATCGCCTGCGCGATGCTGTGATCGGACTCCTTGCGCCCCAGAACTTCGACTCCAAGGGCTTCGCCGATAGCGGACGTCCGCTCCACCCCTCCGAGTTTGCCGCCCGCATCGCGTCCATCCGCGAGGATTATCCAGACGCCGCTTATTATGGTTTGATGAATCTGGTGGGCAGTCATGACACAGAGCGCATCTTATGGACGTTGACTCCCGGCTCCGAAACAACCGCGGACAAAGAACAGAACGCGGCGAATCTTGCCGATGGTAAACAGCGGCAGAAGATCGCATCCCTGATTCAATTTACCATGCCCGGCGCACCGACTATTTTCTATGGTGATGAAGTCGGTATCACCGGCGATGACGATCCTGACACGCGCCGCACGTATCCGTGGGCCGACAAAGGCGGAAATCCCGATACAGCGATGTTGAGTCACTATCAAACGTTGGCGGCAATTCGCGGTCAAAATAACGTTCTGACAAACGGTGATCTGCTGATGTTGCTGGCCGATGATGGCGCAGGCATTGTAGCTTATGGGCGCAAGACGAACAGTCAGGCCGCGATCATTGTGATCAACACCAGCGCCCAGGCGCGCGTGGCTGACATTCCAGTTGTTAACTATCTGCCGGACGGAATCAACTTCTCATCGCTCTATGGTGTGGGCAATAGCGGATCGTTGAATGTTCAAACCGCTTCCGGCGCGCTCCATGTGAGTCTCAATCCAGAGAGCGCGTGGATTCTCGCCACCGGGACTTCCATTGATCTCCAACCGCCTGCTGCTCCATCAGGCTTGAAGGTTACCAATGAAGGCAACAACCAATTGAGCTTGGCCTGGAATACGGTGAGTGCAGCAGCAGGTTACAACCTGTATCGTAGTCCATTGAGTGGTGGCGGCTGGGTCAAAGTCAATTCCGATCTTCTAACTTCTGCAAACCATACCGATACAAATCTTCGCAACGGGCAGGTCTACTATTATGTAGTTACTGCTTTGGATAACGTCGGCAATGAAAGTATGTACTCGAACGAAGCCAACGGAGAGCCTCATCTTTCGATTGGATGGGCCAACCTGCAATGGCCGCCAAGCATGACGCACACGATCAGCGCCAGCACACGGACCGATACTGTTTATGGCCAGGTTTGGATTGACGGCACGACCAACCAGCCCGGCGCCACACCCGGACTCACGGCTCAACTCGGATTTGGACCGGCGGGCACGAATCCGGCTTCGGATCCAGATTGGGTTTGGGTCAATGCCCAATTCAATGTGGATGCGGGAAACAACGACGAGTTTATGGCAAGCATGTTGCCTGAAGCAATTGGGAACTATGATTACGTATATCGTTACACAACCACAGGCGGACGCGACTGGCTCTATGCAGATTTGAATGGACCTGTTCCCGAAGGCGGTTTGCCGGCAAACCCTGGAAAGCTCGATGTCATATCCAGCGGTGATACCACGCCGCCCGCCACACCTGCTAATTTACGAGTGGTCTCCACTTCGCCATCGAATATCGCCCTGGCATGGGATGCAGTTGCCGGCGACTCTTCGCTCTATGGCTATGAAGTTTTGCGCGGCGGCACAAGTGGCGGGCCCTATACCCAGATCGCTCGTGTCACCGACGCAAGCTACACAGATACCGAAGTGGTTGAAGGTAGTGCTTACTATTATGTTGTGCGCGCTTTGGACAATTCGTTCAATCGTTCAGGAAACTCGAACGAAGTTTCCGCAACTGCACAAGCGCGTATGGTAAACATAACCTTCAACGTGACTGTGCCAGCTACTACAGATGCGACCGGCCGTTCAGTTTATATCGCCGGCACACTCAGCCGTTTGAGCGGCGGACTGCCAGATTGGAATCCAAGCAGCGTAGTAATGACCCGCGTCGATGCCACGCATTGGACGGTCACATTGAGCGGCTTTGAGAATACTAATATCGAATATAAGTATGCTCTTGGAGATTGGAATTACGTTGAGAAGGACGCCACCTGCGGCGAGATCACGAATCGCACGTTGACGCTCAGTTATGGAACAGATGGTACGCAGATCGTCAACAACACAGTACCCAACTGGCGGAATGTAGCTCCCTGCGGGAACTAATCACTCCTTCCCTTCTCTGTTAAAAAGCTGGAAGCTGTGTATTTTGTACAGCTTCCAGCTTGTTATACATAATCCGGCTTTACTCACATTATGAACGCCTGTATTCACTTACACGGTCTGTCAGAAAAAATATCTATTCTGATATTAAAAGCTATTGATAGTTTAGCGAGCCAATCAGGATCTACTGCGGCTGCGGCATCGCCAACATTCCGGGGATCAAGTCTTTGAACTCGGAGCGGATCTGCGCTTCCTGTTCTTCAGATAAAAGCGATTCGGTGTGATGCGACAGGATTTCATTCACCTTCAGCTTTGCATGCGCTTCAATATCGAGCGAACCCTTCTTCTCCCAAATCGGACGCGCATCGCGGTCGGCCAGTTTGGTAAGCAATGCTTCGGTCTTCATGCGCTTCACGGTGTGCGGCTCCATCAGGAATGAACCGCCGGGCTTGACCTTCGCGATCACATCAACGGCAAGTTCTTCCTCGTTGAAAGTGATGCCGCGCTTCACACGCTTTAGCATTTGTGCGATTTCATCATCAATGACAGCTTTTGCAAAATTGAAGGCTTTGAGCGCATCGAGCAAGCCGCCCATGTTGAACATATCCATTCCGCCCAAAATGCCCTCGACCACAGACATGCCCGTTTCGTAACCCATTTGCGCGTCATTGACCTTGGAATTGGTCAAGCCGATATAACCTCCGCACGGCACATTATAAAAGCGCGCCATTTGTGCGAACGCCATGTGCAGCATGCCACATTCGATTCCGCCGGACGCGTACGCACCGGTACGCATGTCGGCGACCGTTGGCAGCGACGCATAAATGGTCGGCGTGCCTTCATGGACCATTTGCATCAACACCGCAGCTGCTAAAAATTCCGCGTTGCCCTGCGCCAGCGTCCCCGCCATGGACATCGGCGAAGTAAGTCCGGCATTCGGTACGATCGTCGGATAAACTGGAAGTCCCAGCTCGCTAAAGTAGATGATCGCTTCCGTCGAGAGCTGGTCCATCGTTAGCGGCGAAACGACGGGGCAATAATGATGTGTAACGAATGGATGCTCGAAATATGCTTCCTTGCTTCCCGCGACGGCATACAACAATTTCATGATCGCTTGAATGTCATCCATGTCCTTCGTTGTATTGCGGATCGGTTTGACGCAATATTTGATGGCGGGATACAAACGCGCCAGCGTGAATTGTCCGGGGGGCGCGTCATCTGCCAGTGTAGAAATCGAAAACATATCGTACGCAGGAAGTTCATTGATCAGATGCGCGATGCGCGCGATATCGTCGGAGCGCGCGCGTCGCTCTTTGCCTGTAATCGGATCAATGATATCGGGCGCGGAACTCCCCGTGACGATAACCGGGCTGTCCTTCGGGATGGTTTTGTCGAACTTCGGGTCGCGTCCGCGGAACGTGAACGTCGGCCGCAACACCTTGATATATTTTTCTGTTACCGCGCGCGGCAGTTTGACAATGTGCGAGTCAGGATCTACCTTTGCCCCATGTTTGAAGAAAATGGATCGCGCCTTTTCGTTGCGCACCAATAAGCCAATATTTTCGAGAATTTCGAGCGAGGCTTCGTGTGTACGCTTAACCTGATCATCTGTAAGTAGAGTTGCAAAAGCCATGTCTCTCTCCTGTTATTGAAACACCGATTAATTCAATCCGATATTGTTAATTCTTTATCGCTTTTACAATCGCGGCGACATGTTCGGGCGTCGATCCACAACATCCGCCGACAACGCGCGCACCCAAGCCGACATATCTCTTCGCAAAGTCCGCCATCTGTTCAGGAGTCACATCATAGATTGTTTCTCCTTCCGAAAATCGCGGGATGCCTGCATTGGGCTTGGCCCACAATGGAAAGCCGGGGTCGACAGCGCCATATTCTGTCAGGATGGTTTCCATGTTCTCAAGTGTTGTGCCGCAATTCGCACCGACCATTGTCACGCCCATCGGTTCATATTTCTTTATTACATCTGTCGGCTTAACGCCCATCATAGTACGCGTGCCGCGGTCATAACTAAACGAAACGATGATTGGCAAATCCGTAACAGAGCGCGCGCCTTCCAAACCGGCATCGACTTCGTTCAATGCAAAATGCGTCTCGAACAAAAGAAAGTCCACGCCACCTTCGGTCAAAGCTTTGGCTTGTTCGGCAAATGCATCGCGCGCTTCTTCCGGTGTGAGCGGACCGTATGGCTTTAACAGTTTGCCGATCGGTCCCATCGAACCGGCGACCAGCACATCGTCCCGCGCTGAGGCGGCTTCACGCGCCAATTCCACGGCGCGCTTATTGATCTCGTAAACCTGGTCGCCGTGTTTTGCGCCCTGCATGCGCGGACGCGTTCCGCCGAACGTGCAGGTTAGAATGATGTCCGATCCCGCGGCGACGAAAGCTTTTTCGAGATCGAGAATTTTCTTCGGCTCATCGAAGACCCAGTCTTCGGTGTGAATACCGCCAACCAGACCGACCTTTTGAAGATTCGTCCCGGTCGCTCCATCGGCGACCAAAACCTTCCCAGCTTTCAATCGTTCGACAAACTTGTTCATTTCGTTCCTCCCGAAAATTTTTCCGCAAGTGGGTCCACTTTGCGATTTGGGATCAAATGCGCGATGTGCGGGAATGGTTCGCTCATGTGTGGAAAATTCATCGCCAGCATAAATTGCCGCTGGAAGTCCGGGTCAGCCGGGAGTTCATAGCGGTTGACGCGCGCCGCGACTTTTGCGGCTTCTTCGCGGCGTTCCCAATTCAACAGTGCGATACGCGCGCCGTCGCCCGCGGAGTTGCCGACGACATAAACATTTTCCAGCGGGCAATCCGGAATCATTCCGATCAGCATTGCCTTCGTTTTATCAAGATATGTTCCGAAGCCGCCCGCCAAAAGAATCTTGTCCGGAGTTTGGATGTTGAATTGATTCAACAGCGTACGTGCCGCGACAAACAACGCGCCTTTCGCCAGTTGGATCTGACGCACATCCTGCTGCGTGATCGGAATCTCGCGCTGGATGGTGGTTTCATCCGCCCAGGCAATGACATATTCCATTCCCGCTTCGCCATTGCGGATTCGATTCGACGAACTTTCGCTGACAAATCTTCCGCGCGCATCCACGATTCCAACGCGGAATAATTCCGCCACTGCATCAATGATGGCTGAGCCGCAAATGCCTTTAGCTTTGCCGATATTCCAATTTTCCTCGCCGATGATTTTATAACGCGGTTCCAGATTCTTTTCGTCAATCTCGACGCGCTCGATGGCGCCCGGCGCGGCGCGCATTCCATATTCAACGTGCGCACCTTCCAACGCGGGACCGGTCGGCGTGGAAGTACAAATCAACTTATCTTTATTGCCAAGCACCAATTCGGCATTCGTGCCAATATCAATGATGAGCCAATTTTCTTCTTGCTTGTGTGGTTCTTCTGCTAACAGAACAGCCGTCGTGTCCGCGCCGATAAAACCCGAAATCGTCGGAAGAACGTGAATATTCGCGGCGCGATTGATTTTCAGTCCAAGTTCACGCGCTTTGATGTCCACATCGTGATTGATGGCAGGAACATACGGAGCCAATCCCAATTGCTTCGTCGGCAGATTCAAGAAAAGATGATGCATCGTCGTATTGCCCGCGATGACCATCTCGAGAATGTCGTCCGTGGAAATATTCGCCGACTTTGCCGCTTGCTGCAATAATTTATTCAACGCGCCGATGACCGCGTCGTGCAACTTTTGCAGTCCATCTTCGTTCACGATGGTGTATTGAATACGCGACATCACATCTTCGCCATAAACAATCTGCGGATTCATCTCCGATTCGGCGGCGAGGATTTCTCCGCTTTCGAGATCGCAAAGATAGAGCGCAATCGTTGTCGAGCCGATGTCCACAGCCGCGCCGTACAAGCCCTCGACATATCCGGGTTCGACGCGCACCACGTCCTTGTCCTGCCAGACCGAAACCGTCACGCGCCATTTCGATTCGCGCAGAGTTGCCGAAAGAGTCCGCAGACATTCGTAATCAATTGTCAAATCTTTTGCTTTGGGAAGATTCGTTTCGCCAGACCGGACCAATCCCATGGATGTTGCGATTCCATTTTGCAGGCGTTCCCAATCCGCTCTCGGATTCGAGATTGTGGGCGGCATCAATTCAACAAGGTATTTCCTTATGGACGGCTTGATCTCGAACGCGCGCTGCGTCGCGGTTTTGCGGACAACCTGCTTGTTGACCTGGCTCTCCTCGGGAACGCTGATGAGCACATCGCCGCGCACTCTTGCCTGGCACGCCAGTCGGACTTGCCCAACTTCCCAATTGTGCGATGCCATCATCTTTGGGCGGCGGCGGAAAAATTCCGCTTCCTCCGGCGTGACCGGGCTTAGATTCTCGCGTTTGGATGTGATGCCGTATCGCTCGAACGTTCCCTCTTCGACAACGATTTTACATTTACCGCACGTGGCATTTTCCGCACAAATCGATTCGATATCCACGCCCAGTTCGCGCGCGATCGAACGCAGATTTTTCCAATCCATTGCTTCGCCGCGCCGGCCTGATGGTTGAAGGATTACAGTGGGCTTATCAGCCATTAATCAACGACTCCGACAAGCTGTTTTGCCACCTGGACTGCACCGACCGCATCTTCGGAATATCCGTCCGCGCCGATGTATTTGACCCAGTCACGCGTGATCGGTGCACCGCCGACCATCACTTTAAACTTGCCGCGCAAACCTTCTTTTTCCAATTCGTCAATCACTTCTTTTTGACGAATCATCGTCGTTGTCAATAACGCACTCATCGCAATAATATCTGCGTTGACTTCAAGCGCCTTGCCAATAATTTTTTCTGCCGGGCAATCCACGCCCAAATCAAAAACCTCAAAGCCCGAGGAACTCATCATGATCGTCACCAGCGTTTTGCCAATCTCGTGAATATCGCCTTCGACCGTTGCAATCACAACTTTTCCAAGTTTTCGTCGTTCGGTGCCGCGTTTTCGCAATTCGGGATCCAACGTGGCGACCGCGGCTTTCATCGCTTCACCTGCCATCACCAATTCTGGCAGAAACATTTCGCCGCGACCAAATGCGTCGCCCACTTCATTCACGCCAACGACAAATCCATTCGAGATGGCATCCATCGGCTCCATGCCAATGGCAATGGATTCCTTCGCCAAAGCGACCGCGGTTTCCACATCGCCATCAATAATACTCTGCGCCATTTTCTTTTTTAGTTCTTCGCTCATCAAAACTCCTATAAAGAAATAAAATGCTTTCCTGTTTGGAAGATTACTTTCGAATCAAATTCATCACTTGGGTAAACGATTGGCAAGCGACTTCCTCTCCGTTGATAAGATGGATGATTTTACCTCGAGGCTGGCAGCCGTTTTGATGATTTCTTCTACCGGAAACATTTGCAACCCCGCTCGAGTTACTTTGAGCGACGCCGCTGCCGTTGCAAAACGCACCGACTTTTCAATTTCCCAGCCGTGCAGCCAGCCATAAATGAAACCCGCTGAATAAGTTGCCCCTGCGCCGCAACCATCAACCGCGTTGACATGCGGAGCCTGCACGCGCAGGATTTCGCCGCCATGCAAAACCAAGCTGCCCTCACCTGCCAACGTGACCAATGCCGTTTCGACGCCGGCATTGCGCAACTTGTACGCAACTTCAAACGGATCGATTCCATCCACCTGCGCCGCGTCCGTGACGGCCTGACATAATGCAACGCGGCCTGCGTAGCGAGCCAGCAAATCCGGATCGGCATGGGCATATTCGATGTTCAGAAAAACGGGGATCTTCAAACGCGCAGCTTCATCCATGGCACGAAGGATGTGATCCCCATCATACCAATCCACATATAAAACGCGCGCTCCACTCAACATGGACAAATCTGCGGTATCGAGCGTATTCAAAACGCGTGGCTCACGCTTCCAAAAATACGTCCGCGCGCCGGTGCGGTCG
>JAKAKJ010000008.1 GCA_021824575.1 Chloroflexota bacterium | reverse complement strand
TCCCGCTTACCTGAAAGCGACACCAGACGAGAGGGAAGTCATCAAACGCCTGGCGTGGTACAGCACCGAATTCGGGTTGGTGATCGAAGACAACCGCCTGAAAGTCTTCGGGGCCGGTACAATCTCAGGCCGCGCCGAACTCACGAACACAATCATGGAATTCTACCGGCTTGGGCGCGATGGCGTGATTGATTACACGGGTAATGTCTTTGAGCAAATCCAGGAGCATTTCGTCGCTCACAAGAACGATATTCATCGCATCATTGACGGCGTAAACGGACTGCATCAGCAGGGACAAATGTCATCGCAGGATAAAGGCTGGAATGTTGTCCACGCCTTGTATGAGAAACTGGGCATCTCGCGCGATGTATATTTTGGCGGAGAGGTCATCATCGCGCCGTTCGACATCGAAACCATTGCCCGGATTCCAAAAACCGTCTACGCGTTCAACCCGATGTTTTTTGTCTGTGAGTCGTTCGAGCAGATGGACGCTTTGCTCGATTCTTATTTGAAGCCGATTTCAATGAGAAATTAGAAACAATCCATTGAGACCCATTACAAAAGGCTCCTGCATGGCTGTCAGGAGCTTTTCATTTGCTATAACCAATGGGAGTTACCATCATGATAAACATACGAAAACTGGCAGCAGTTGACATGGCGCTGAATGGCACACGATTCATCCTTTGGGAGTTCGCGCTTGGAGTTGTTTTGCCTTTGATCCTTGGTTTGCTGTCAATTCGCGCTGGCCTTATGCAATCAAGCCCGGTCAATTGGGAAAGTGCCATGGGATTCTGGCTTGTAGGGATTGCCCTGAATTACATTCCCCTTTTTCTCTATGCAATCCTGATTGCCAAAGCGGGGACCGTGAAGCAGGAAGGCGAACCGGAGATCCAGCATGCAAAGCGCTATGGAGTTCAACAAGTTGTCATCCTAATCCCATTGCTGGTTGTAATTCTGGCGCTCGTGCAGGAAGCCCGAAGCCGTCAAAAAGCAAAGTAACAGGCTTGTTGATTTGTTACCTGACTTTGTCCTAATCTTTGCTTGACTTTCGCTTTGCAGTTACTGACTTTGTTTTGCTCGATGGAGTCTTTTTGCTGGTTGTTGTTGCCCCTGTGGGCACACTTGGCGCGTTACGTTTTACTTCTTTGCGTTTTGTTTCCATCACGGGTTCGACTTTTTCGACAACTTCTGCCGGGATGACACGCGGTTTCAATAATTCCAAAGCGACGAGCGAGATTGCCAGGATCAGCCACGCGATGACTTGCGCCGAGCGGATTCCGCCGAGGACGAGCGTACTGTCGCCGCGGAAACCTTCGATGACGAGCCGGCTGGCGGACGTCAGCGCGGCGAAGAGCAGGAAATCGCTTCCAGGCTTGGAGTTTGCTTTTCGGAACCAGATCACGCCAAAGGTCACGAGCGAAGCGATGATCTCGTAGATTTGAGTCGGTTGTCGAATCGCGCCCCACAGATTGATCCCCCACGGCACGGTGGTTTCGATTCCAAATGCCGCGCCCGAAGCGAGATGCGAGAATCCGATTCCGATTGCAAGCAGCGCGAAGAACGGTGTCAACGCATCCAGCGTAGACCAGAATAACATGCCTTTGCGTTGACCATAAACAAATCCGGCGATCAATGCGGCGGCCAATGCGCCCCAGCTATCGAAGGCTGACGTATTGGGAGAAATCAAACTGAGCGGACTTTGAGTGAATGCCGGGAGATGTTCGAGCGCGTAGAAGATGCGGCCGCCCAGCAAATACGCCAGGACGCCATAGAAAATCAGATTGCTGACGAGTGATTTTTCGGCGTGAGAACGAGCCGCGCGTTTTTCGGTGAGCGACATGCCGATCCATGCGGCGGCGACGAGAAGGATCAAATCGCGGGGCGGGGCAAAGATGTTTCGAAATAAATCAAGCATTATTTTTTTACCCTAAATAAAAAGAATCGCTCACCACAGAGACACAAAGGACACAGAGTTTTCTTCTTGGTGAGCACAAAGAAAGTTTTCGTGATCTCTGTGCCTTTGTGGTGAAAGAATTAATTAGCGGGGCTTTTCAGGATGGTTTCGATGTCTGTTTGAAGCAGGGCGTCGGACATCGGCCCGCCGATGACCACGTCGGCGATGGTGCCGTCGCGGTTGACGAAAAAACTGGACGGCAGCGAACGCAAATTGTATTTGGAGCCAAGATCGTTGGTCTCATCGAGCAGAATGGGGAAGGTGAGTCCGTATTGCGTGACGAAGGGGACGATGTCCAGCGGGTTATCCTGCGCGGTGGCGTTGACGCCCAATACCACCAATCCCTGACTTTGATATTGCTGATAGAACTTTTGAATGGTTGGCATCTCGGCGCGGCAGGGCGGACACCACGTGGCCCAAATATTGACCAGCACCGCTTTGCCTTTGAGCTGTGAGAGCGTGTACGTTTGACCGGTCGGCGTCTTCAATGCAAAGTCCGGCGCAAGGAAGCCTTTCTGCGGCGCGGGGATGCGTCCCGCGGTGGACGCGCCGGTCTTGTCCACGCTGGCGAAGATCCAGACCAGACCGGCCAGAAGAATAAATCCATAAAGAATGCGTCTGTAGATTGGTTGCATTACTGTCCTTTTTGCTCTATACTTGTTTTGTTACAAAACTGCTTCAAATTTATGGGTGTCATTGCGAAGGCGCGACATCGTACTCGGAGAGTAAGCGCCTGCTTGCGCTGTGTTTTATCAGTGCGGCAATCTCAACTCACATGCAAACGGGAGATTGCCGCGCTCGGTCTCGGTACGCTTTGCTGCTCGACCTTCGCTCGCAATGACATGATGACAACAGCCATACTCTATTGTTTGTGGCATCAGGCCACCTACGGTTGAAATCGGGTATATCTTACTATGCTTTTTGCAGATTCGGTTTTCGTTGGCGTTGATGTAGCTTCCGATCACAAGGCGTTTACGTATGCCGCGCTGGATCGTGAGTTGAATCTCCTTGCGTTGGCGCACGCCGATGCCGGCGATGTCGTCGCTTTCCTCGCCGGACAAAATTCCGTGACGGTCGCGGTCAATGCGCCGTCGCAAGTCAATCATGGGATTATCAAAAAAGATTCAAGCAAACAAAGCCTGACGCCGCGCCAGTCACAAGGCTTCGACATGCGCGTGGCGGAATATGAATTGCGTGCCCGCGGCATCGCCGTCCACAAGACGGAGGCGAAAGAATCGCTGTGCCCGGCCTGGGTCAAAGCCGGATTCGGTTTATATAAAAAATTATCCAAGCAGGGATTCAAACCGTATCCCGAATTCGACGAGTCGCATCGCTGGCTGGAGACGAATCCGCATGCCTGCTTCTGCGTTCTGCTCGAAAGGGTCCCGCTTCCTGCGCGGACGTTGGAAGGGCGCCTGCAGCGCGGGCTGATCCTGCACGAACGCGGACTCCACATCAGCGACCCGATGATTTTCTTCGAAGAGATCACGCGCCATCGTTTGTTGAACGGCCAGCTGCCGATGGAGTTGGTGCACAAGCCCGCGCAATTGGACGCGCTGGCCGCGGCGTACACGGCCTGGCTCGCAACCGAGAAGCCCGCCGACGCGATGCACGTTGGGTACAAGCAGGAGGGATTTATTACGCTGCCGGTGAATGCGTTGAAGGAAAAGTATTATTCCGGTTAACATGAATCGCCTGGCCACGGACTTCTGCTTCAGCCGCCGGGTGCATGACCTTGTAAACCAATCAAGGTAACCTGAATAAACATGACTTATCCTGAATCTCATTTTCGAGTGTGAGTCATGCACTTGAGGACGCAGATTATCGTGGAAGCGCGGAATTTCACATCCGTATCAGCGTAAATCCGCGTTCTCCGCGTCCGGATTAAATTTGGGGTTGATCATGTTGTTGTAGTTCCTTTGGTATACTTGGGCAACGGACTTTAAAGATAACTTGTTTACGGGTGGAAATATGATTTCCAACGGGAACATCGGGCGGCCCATGCATTGCCCGTTTTCCAAAATTCATACAACATAGAGGAGATCCATATCATGACCGTCAAATTCACTGTCGTTCCTCGCAAGGACCCGCGCGATCAAAACTCGACGCCGAAGTATTATGCCACGGCCAAGAGCGATGGACGCGCCGACACCAACAGCCTTGCCAAGCAGATCGCCCGCATGTCCACCGTCAGCACCGCAGACACGATGGGGATGCTCGAAGCGTTCCTGACCGTTGTGCCGGACCAACTGGCCGATGGGAAAATCGTGGAGCTGGGCGAGTTCGGCACCTTCCGCATCAGCATTTCGAGCGAAGGCTCGGAGAACGCCGATGAGGTGACCGCCTCCAGCGTCACCGACGCCCGCGTGATCTTCACACCCGGCAAACGCTTCAAGGATGTGCTGGCCACGCTGACGTACCAGAAGGAAGCGGCAAGCTAGGAGTTTGTCGGAGGGCAGTGATTCGCAATGTAAAATGCCAATTTGAACCGCTAAGAGCGCAAAGAATGCGAAGTTTCAAGGGTTTTCTTGGCGGCCTTGGCGTGCTTCGCGGTAAAAAAACCGACACGGCTTGAGTTCTCCAACAGCCTGCTGGACCGGGGAAATAGGGGATAGGTCAAAATCATCTGAGATGAGCTGTTAAACCATCTCAGATGATTTTTTAGATCATCTACGTGATTTTTAAAATCATCTCAGATGAATTTAAAAACCATCTCAGGTGATTTTTTGGTTCATCCGAGATGGTTCGGGGATTTCGGCACGTGGAAATTTCTATTCCTTGCAGGCGGCGATTAGACTATCAACTTGTTTCAAGATTGCTGGTTCACCGACTTTCTCAAAGGCTTGCCTGGCCTTCAAGGCATACCCTTTTGCTTTTGCTTTGTTTCCCAAATTGAGCAGTGCAATAGAGAAATTGCCATAACAAGCGCCCATGCTATAGATCGCGTTTATACCAAGATATATGGCAGCAACCTCCTCAGTTTGCCTTTCGGCAGAGGCTATATCTCCTGAAATCAAGGCAAGTTTAGCCAATTCTGAAAGCACGTTGGCTTCGCCCAAATTCGAGCCGACGGCTTTGAAC
>JAKAKJ010000028.1 GCA_021824575.1 Chloroflexota bacterium | reverse complement strand
GACGCGCTCAAAGAGGTTCCGCTCAAAGCAATTTATTCGAGTCCGTTAGAGCGCGCCATGGAAACCGCCGCGCCGATTGCCGCGGCGCGTGGACTGAATGTGATTCAAGAACCAGGCTTGATGGAAACCAACGTTGGCAAGTGGCAGGGACGTTCGCTCAAAGCTTTGAATTTAAACAAGCAATGGAAAGTTGTTCAACACGCACCGTCACGCGCACAATTTCCTGAAGGCGAAACATTCTATGAATGTCAAACGCGCATCGTTGCCGCGCTGGATAAAATTTGCGCTGCGCACAAGCCGCGTGACGTCATCGCTTGTGTCTTTCACTCCGATCCTATCAAACTGGCAGTAGCACATTATCTTGGACTTCCACTCGATCACTTTCAGCGGCTCGGATGTGATACCGGTTCCGTCACGATGCTGGCCATCCACGAAAGCGGTGCTTATTTGATGTGGCTGAATCGCCGTCCGCCATTTGAATTGAGTTTCGGCAAAAAGAAAAAGTAGGAGCGACTCGCGAGTCGCTCCTGCCTGTTATTTTGGATGATACGCCATCTTCATATATTCGTTGCCGCGCGCAAGCTCATCTAGCATTTGAGCCAAACGCTTCTGCCGCGTCGCTTCCTGTTTCGCACGGATGATCCAGCCAATATAATCATTCTGCTGATAATGCGGACGCGCACGATAAGCATCCATTAGGCGGCGATCAATCAGCGCATCTAAAATGAAATCGGGCATTGGATATATAGAACGCGTCAAAGTCATTGCTCGCCTTACCCTTGTTGTTCAGGATGCAGTCTCGTGTAAAGCGCAATCTTATTCCCCGTTGGATCTTTGAACACGCCCCACCAGCCAACGCCTGGGATTTCCGTTTTCTCACGCACGATGGTTGCGCCCAGTGATTTAGCTTTCTTCAAATCTGCTTCGATATCATCGCTGTTGATGTGGATCAACACTTCACCGGCTGACAGGTCTTCGGTGAATCCGCCGCCTGGATGTTCGTCTGCTTCCCATGTGGTGTAGTGCATGTCAGGGAAGCGCTCCATCTTCCACCCGAAAAGGCCTTCATAAAACTTGATGGTCTCTTCGTGATTGCGCGTCGGAATTTCAATGTGGACTACATTTCGTTTGGTCATACTTTTCTCCTTTTCTAAAGTTGACCGAATTGTAGAACAAATATTCTATTTTAGCAAGACTCTAAATTCCTTCGAACAAATCCTTGCCCACGCGAAAATTTCCGTTGACCGGCGGGTAGGCGCGCATGTAGTCTTCATGTTCGCCCATCAGCCGCGTGACGAATCCCATGACTCCGCGCCGCATCTGGATTCCGCCCTGGGAGGCGTGGCATGCGCCCGCTTCGGCCTTGACCTTTGACACCGGTGCAATATTGACCTTCACATGCACCGGAAAATCGAACTCGACCAAAGCCTTGAGATCAATATCCTTGTTGCGCCCGAACTTGCGCGGGTCCGCACCAAAGAGCGGCATAATACGCGTCACGATCCGCAGGAATTGGTGCGGAAAGATTTGGAAGTAAAGCGCACGCGGTTTGAACGGCGACCCGCTTTCGGGGTGGAAGGAAGCGTCATCTGCTTTTTCAAAAGCCAGTACTGTCGCTTGATGAATATGGATGTGATCTGGATGTCGGTATCCACCCATCGGATCGAACGTCAGGACAATATCCGGCTTCAACTCACGAATGTATTTGACAACACGTCCCGCCACTTCATCAACCGGATGATTGATCTGCGCGTTGGGATGCTTATTTTCTTCTGTGCCGGGCATACCAGAATCGCGATAATCCAAAAAGAAAACATTCCTGAGGCCAAGATGCTGCGCCGCGCATCGCAGTTCAGATTCCCGCAATTCAGCAACCGAATTGAAGCCTTTCATAAATTCGGCATCCACCGTGCCGACTTCGCCGCGCGTGGCGCAGACCAGATAAACGTCGTAACCTTGTTTTGCATAAAGAGCCAGCGTGCCGCCCAAGCCAAACGATTCATCATCGGGATGGGCTAATACTGCAAGCAATGAAAGTTTTGAATTTGACATGAAACTCTCTCTCCAAAGTTTGAATTGTGCGGCAACAATCACATTTGAATTTTGAAGCCGCTTTGGAACGACAAATGCAAGATGATACAAGAACAATAAATCATACCCATATTTCATAAAACATGTGCGTGCATCCTGTATAATCGAATTATCAGCTCATCAGAGGAGAACAAATGGAATTCGAAACCCTTGCAATTCATGCCGGGCAGGAACCCGATCCCAACAACGGCGCGGTGATGACGCCCATTTACCAGACTTCGACTTTTGCTCAAGATGAAGTCGGCAAGCCGCGTCAGGGATATGAATATTCGCGCACGAAAAATCCAACGCGGCTCGCGCTGGAAAATTGTCTGGCCGCGCTCGAAGGCGGAGCATACGGTCTCGCGTTTTCATCGGGCATGGCGGCTACCGATACAGTACTGCGTTTGGTTGACGGCGGTGCGCATGTGATGGCGGGCAACGATGTGTATGGCGGTACGTTTCGTTTGTTCGACAAAGTCCTGCGTCGTTACGGTTTGAGTTTTGATTTCGTTGACACGACCGATCCAGAAGTGGTGGCAGATTCGCTCACGCCGCAGACTCGTCTCGTTTGGCTTGAGACGCCGACCAATCCAATGTTATCCATCACAGATATTCAAGCAGCGGCTGAAATCATCCACGCACATTCCAATCATCCGCTGCTTGTCGTTGACAATACTTTTGCAACACCTTATTTGCAAAATCCGCTTCAACTCGGCGCGGACATCGTTGTTCATTCCACCACAAAATATCTGGGCGGGCACTCCGATGTTGTTGGCGGCGCGGTGGTTGTGAAAGAGAAAGATATTTTCGACAAGCTGGCTTTCCTGCAAAATGCGGTCGGTGCGGTGCCGGGACCGATGGATTGCTTCCTCATCTTGCGCGGCATTAAGACTCTCCCGCTGCGGATGGATCGTCACGCCGATAACGCCGCTTCACTCGCTGACTTTTTAGCGGGTCATCCAAAAGTGAGCCGGGTCATGTACCCGTTCCATCGCGGACATCCGCAGTTGTCGGTCGCGAAAAAACAAATGCGTAATGGCGGCGGAATGATTTCATTCATCATGAAAGATGGCCGTGACGCGGCGGTCAAAGTTGCGGGAGCAACAAAATTATTTACGCTGGCTGAATCGCTTGGCGGAGTCGAATCGCTGATTGAAGTCCCCGCGGCAATGACGCATTTATCCACGGCCGGTTCTCAGCTCGCGATTGACCCGGGACTTATCCGGCTTTCGGTCGGCATCGAAAATAAAAATGATCTGCTGAAAGATTTGGAACAGGCGCTGGGAAAAGCATAACCATCTACAGCAATATAAATAAAAACGCTCCCGCTGCTAGCGGGAGCAAAATATTTAAGGAACAATGCCTCCCGTGGGAGGTTGCGTCGCCGGCGGAGGCGTGCCTGGATTCCCGCCACCGGGCTGGCCCACGCAAGTTGCTGGGTTCGGCGGTAGAACCGGCTCGCTGTGATTTGGATCCTGGCTGGCCTGTCCATTTAAGATGCAAACCGGATTGCCGTGCGAATCATGTCCCAACACAGTTCCCACCGGACAAAAATTAAGTCCGGTTCCGGGTTGGGCAGAACAACATTGATTTACCGGATCATAGTTATATCCCGGCAGGCATTGATTTCCCTGCGTTCCGGTTCCATCCCACACGCACATGCCGGAATTTCCGTCCAAAGTATAGTGAGGTCCGCATTGAGTCGTCCCCCCTGTATACGTACATTTGGAAGTAATCGTGGCGGTTGTTGATGAAGTGCAGTCATAAACTTGCGGAAAACTTCCGGGCGTGACGGATACAGGCGAACAGGAACCGACCCCGCTAACCACTGCGTTGGGATCAGGAGACAAGCTGTCTGTAAAAGTGACGCGCACAGTTCCCGCTTTGCACATCGAAGTCAAGCCAATACCGACCTTTGGACAGTCCGCATTAAGCGGCGTGGAACTGGAACTGCCCGCCGGGCCGGTTCCGTATACCCCAATGGATTGGCATAGCGGCGCAAAATAGGTTGGGTCCAAAACCACACAGCGAAATCCCAGATCGCGGCGGTGGCTGCTGGGAAGGTCAAAGAAACGTGTCGAAGCAGAAACTTGATCGGGTTTGCTTTTATAACTGGAGGAACGGACCGAACGTCCAAGCGCGCTGCCATCGGGACCTAACGGGTCTTGCGATGGGCCGGTCTTGTAATACAATGCGTTATACCAATCGGCCACCCACTCGAACGCGTTGCCTTCCATATCCAGCGCATGATAATAACTTTGCCCCTGCGGGTACGTCGTTACATTGGTCGTCTTGCCCACGCAATTATTGAAATTCAGATAATCACACGATGGATCGCCATTGCCCCATGGATAGATCAAACCATCCGGTCCACGCGCGGTCTTTTCCCACTGCGCTTCGGTTGGCAACGCGCCATGCACAAATGAACAATAAGCCGAAGCCTGATCCCACGTTACGCCCGTCACAGGATCATTGAAGTGCGCCACATCGCTATACCCAATATTATCTGTCAGATCGGGAACCTTGCATTTGCCGGCTTTGACACACAGCGCGTATTGCTGATTTGTGACCTTAGTTTGATAGATCCAGAAATCGCTCAACGTGACAGTATGTTCGGGATTGTCCGAGCCGCCATGCCCCATCGTGAACGGTCCGCCCGGGACTGCGACGAGGATACTGCCATCCACGTACGGCCACATCGAGCCGACTTCCATCGGCGGGCCCGAAAGCACGACCGGAACCAACGTCGGCGTGGCAGGCGCTTCCGTCGGGACCGGGACGAGGGTCGCCATTTCAGTGGGCTGAGTCGCCGCTGTTAGCGCTGGCGTCGGCGCAGACCGCGGCGCGCAGGCGGAGAGCAAAACCGGCAGCATCACGCTGACATAGAATGTGAGACGCAAGTGTTTCATGATTTCTCCTCTCAACAAGCGAAAGCCGTCTTTATATTACACCAGAGCCAATATTCCCGCAAAAATTTCTTACCCCACAAGAGTACCGCCGAACAACCATCACACCTATGACCTATTGCCAGTGACCTCGCTTCAAGCTATAAACGGACGATACTTTATCATACATCGCGGCCATGCTTTCAACTTTAGAGAAGGAGTAACCATGAACGTCCACAAATTTGTATTGGCCTTTTATGCGGGGGTCATCATCGTCATCATTACATTTGCAGCAATAACACAATATGCTGAGGCTCAGTCTCCTTCATGTGGGCTTCCCGGCCTTCCCCCATGTCCGCCGCCAAGCGGTGGTGGAGGCGGTGGGAAAAAACAAAAACCACCTCCAAAGCTGCCGACCAATACGCCGACCCCCACTCCCAATGTGTTCCAAACTTTCACAGCAGAGACGTTAACCGCTGAGCCAACCACAAATCCATTATCGAAGGCCCCCGCACCGCCAGCGTTTGACCCTGCGGATGCAACCGCAACCGCGCTTGAATTTACATATTTACAATGTTACGCCACCATCTTTCCTCCCCTCTATCAGACCGCCGCGGCTGCCCTCACACAAACCTCGAACGATTGGAGTTCTCAGGCCGAAGCGACAGCAGATGTTGCCGTAAACCGGTGCGCCTACGGTACCCCTCCGTCTCCAACACCGGTATTCATCCCGCCTGTTGCCGGCCCACAATTTCTTCCACCCGGCGTTATCAACATCATCGGCATCTTGATTATCATCGTTTGCTTTGGCGGGCTGTTCCTCTTTTTACGCTCACGTTTCATGGGTGATGGTTCTGTTAGAGCTGATGACTTAAATCCTCAGCCACTCCCGCCCAAAGGAATGGGCAACGGCTCTGACCAGTTCGATAAACATTTTCCCGATGGTTCGAACCAATTCGCAAAGATTGAAGATGGCTCCGATCAGTTCGATAAACATTTCCCCAATGGTGCCAGCCAATTTCAGAAAGCAGACGACCAGTTCATTAAACTGGATGACAGGTTCAACGATATTGAAGGAAATGGCAGCGAACAACTGTAACCCACGTTGAGTATCTTTCACGTGGCGGAACATGTTTCCTCGTTGAGAAAAAGATATGTTCCGTCCATTCCAAACCTTAATTCATCTGAACTGAAGAGCCTACGCCAAATCTTCAGAGGCGATCAGCGCGAGACATTGCAGATTCTTTTTGCACGCGGCTTGTCCATCGAATTCGATCAAGCACGCAGATTATTCCCTCCGTTTGAGTTAGATCGTCTGATCGATTCCGGGTTATTGTTTGAAGAGAACCACAGAATCAAATCGCATTTTCAGGCCCAGTGGTATAACGGATTGATTTTCTTCTCTGATTTCTTTCGATGGGAATCGGATAGGGATTTTGTTTTGCCCATTGGCCCGGCGGGGAATTATCTCGCGCTCCTGACGATTCGCCGCCGGGTCAAGTCAACGCTCGATCTCGGATGTGGATGCGGAATTCAGTCCCTTTTGGCTGCGCGCTACAGCGACAAAGTCGTCGCCACCGACATCAATCCGCGTGCGCTTGAGCTGACGCGTCTCAACGCTGAACTCAACGACATCCACAATATCGAAACTCGTCAAGGCAATTATTTCGAACCGGTCAAGAATCAGCGCTTTGACTTGATTGTTGCAAACCTGCCCTACGTCATTGCGCCTGAGAAGCGCCTCGTCTATCGGACCGTTGAGGAACCCGGCGACTCAGGCACATATGAGCGCTTGAAAGAAATACCAGCGTATCTCAACGAAGGCGGCTTCGCACAAATCCTGATTAATTGGATTCATGGCAATGACCAGAATCCATCGGAGCCCATCCGCAAGACAATTGAAAATAAAGGTGTGGATGTTTGGTTAATTCATAACGGATCAAAACAGCCGGATGAATATGCGGAGATGTGGCTGAAGCATCAGGCCCAGGATGACCCGCACAAGTTACAGGAGCTAAAGAAGAACTGGTCACGCTGGTATCGCAAACACCATATCGAGCAGATCGCACTTGGAGCCATCACCTTGCGGCGTCGAAGCAGGGATCAAAATTGGTTTTGTTCAGCAACGGTTAATACGACGCTCGAAGATTCTGCCGCCGAGCAATTCCTGCGCCTGTTTGCTGCGCAAGATTATTTGAACGAAATGAAAGACATAAATCTTTTGCTCAAGGAAATATTCGTACCCACTGATTTAGCCTTCACGGGGAATCAAGACCAGCCCATTGCTTACGCCGATCATGGATCACAATTCGAAGCAAGAATCCATCCGGCTACAAAAATCGTCCTGCAAAAATTAGATGGAAGCACAACGCTCGAAAGACTCATTCAAGCCGCAGATCAACAGCAGGAAATATTGGCCGACTTCCATGAATTGTTGAAACTGGGGTTGATCGCGCCTCGGCAATTCATCCCTTCAGTTGTTCGGCCACCTGCTGATAATAATCCAGCGAACCCGGATTGATCAACGCGTCCTTGTTGCTCACCGCGCGGCCATTGAGAATATTGGTCACCGCGCTTTCCACTTTCTTCATGTTCAACGTATAGGGAATATCCGGCGTTTCAAAAATCAACGCAGGGACATGGCGCGGCGATGCGTTCTCGCGCAAAGTCTTTTTGATTTTGTCCTTCAGTTCGTCGGTCAACGAAAATCCCGCGGCAAGTTTGACAAATAAAATCACGCGCTGGTCATCCTGATAATTCTGCCCCACCGCGAGGCTGTCGGCAATCTCCGGCAGCTTTTCCATCTGGGCATAAATCTCCGCAGTGCCGATGCGGACACCCGAAGGCTTGAGCACCGCGTCGGAGCGGCCGTAAAAGGTCACGCCGCCGGTATCAGAGTGGATCAAAATGTAATCGCCGTGCCGCCAAACGTTTGGATAGACTTCAAAGTAAGCGGCTCTGTATTTCGTTCCGCTCGCATCGTCCCAGAAGTAGAGCGGCATGGACGGAGTCGGCGCTTCACAAACGAGCTCCGCTTGATCATCCAGAACCGACGCGCCTTTTTCGTCATACGCTTTGATTTTCATCGCCAGTCCCGGGCTTTGCAATTCGCCCGCGTATACCGGCTGAATCGGACTGCCAATCGCGAAACATCCGTTGATGTCCGTACCGCCAGAAATCGAATTGAAATGCAGATCAGATTTGATGTCGCTGTACACGTATTCGAAACCCTCGACCGAAAGAGGCGAGCCGGTCTGCGAAATTTCGCGCAGCGACGACAAATCAAAATTTGCGCGCGGCGAAAAGTTTTCTTTTTTCAAGAACAACAGATAGCTCGCGCTGCAGCCGAAAATGGAAATTTTTTCTTCGTCAATCAATTTCCACATTGCGCCCGCGTCGGGATAATTGGGATTGCCGTCATAAAGAACGATCGCCGCCCCGACCGCCAGCGAACTAATCAGCCAATTCCACATCATCCAACTGCATGACGTGATGTACATGATGTGATCGTCGCGTTTGAGATCGGTGTGAAGCAATAATTCTTTCAGATGATTGATGAGCACGCCGCCCGCGCTTTGCACCAAACATTTTGGCTTGCCGGTTGTGCCTGAGGAGAACATGATGTACAACGGATGATCGAATGGCAACTGCTCGAATTTGATTTTGAGATTCTTTTCTTTCGACAGAAAATCATCCCAGTGAACCGCGTTCGGAACATTCTGGATTTCGGGTCGTTCACGCGTGTACGAAACGACCACTACTTTTTGTAACGACGGAATGCCGCGCGCCACTTCCGCGGCATGTTGTACCGTATCAAACGTTTTGCCTTTGTAAAAATAACCATCGGCGGTGAACATCACTTTCGGTTTAACCTGTCCGAGTCGCTCCAACGCGGCGGATGGGCCAATATCCGTGGCGCACGATGACCACGCCGCGCCGATGCTGGCCGCAGCCAGCATCGCAATGGCTGTCTCCATCATGTTGGGCATGTAGCCCACAACGCGGTCGCCGGAAGTCACGCCCAGCTCGCGCAAGGATTTCGCCAGCCGCGCGACCGTATCATAAAGTTCAGAATAAGTCATCCGCTTCGTCACTTGTGTCTCACCCCTGAAAACAAACGCGACCCGGTCATCGCGATAACGCAATAGATTCTCTGCAAAATTCAAGCGCGCACCGGGAAACCATTTTGCGCCAGGAAATTGATTGATGTCTTCAACAACCGCATCATACGTGTGCGAATGTTTTATATCGGCGAATTCCCACATCATCGCCCAGAAGTCGGCGATTTCGTTAATGGACCAATCGTAAAGTTCAGAATATGTTTTTATACGAAGATGATGCGTGTGATTGACCCGGTCCATAAAACGCGTAATGTTCGCGTTTTGTTTTCGCCCAGCAGACGGAATCCAAAGTGGTTGTCTCATGACGCTCCTCCAAATTTGGCTGGGGCTTATTATATTGCGAAAAATAAAAGTGACGGCGTTTGCCGTCACTTCCTTTCGTTAATCGAGGATCAATTTGCTGCGTTGGAACAGGCTCATTCCAATGGCGGTCAATATTCCATCGAGGATGAGCAATCCGATAGCAACCAATATTGCGATTTGAACCGGATCCGTGTTGGTCAAAAAGTCAACCATCGAACGACGGACTTCGCTTGGAATAAATTGCAGGAACATGAATGGCAGGAAAAGAACGAGCATCCCAATGCTCATCAACTGTTGAGCCTGGCGCACACTGCCAGCCCGCAGAGAAACCAACACACCAATGCTTGCCGCGAGTCCCGAAATCAAAATGCTGAAAATCACCGCGCCCGCCGCCAATGGCAAAGGAAAAAGCAATAATCCACCGCCCGCATTGGTGACATTGACCGTGACCAGGCTGACGATCAGAATGATCCATGTCAAAACACAGCCATACAACAACGCGGCAAGAAATTTTCCAATCAAAATCGCGCGGTCGGATAATCGCGTGGCAAGCAGCGATTCAAGCGTATGACGCTCGCGTTCGCCCGCGAACGAGTCAGCGACGATGCCAGAAACCCAAAGGAACGGCATCCAGCCCCAGATGATGACGCTGACCGGAGAATCGATCCAATCGCGGCCATTCTGTAATGGAATGACCACGCCAAAGATGATGACCAAAAGGAACAGACTTAATCTGCTTCGCCCGCGCGGATCGCCCTGGACGAGCATCTCGCGCAATTCCTTCCACGCAACAGTAAAAATATCTGCGATCATTCTTCACCTCGCTTATCTTCGTCAACCAGATTCAAGAATACATCTTCGAGATCGGCCTTCTCTTTGCGGACTTCGTCAATCTGTACGCCGCTCTGAACCAATTGCGTGACAATTTCGTGCGAACGCTGCATGTCATTCAAATCCAAAACGAGTCGGCTGTTATGCTGTTCGGCTTTTTTGATCAGTGGATTCGATTTCATCTGCTCCAAAGTTTGCGGCAAGAACTTGCCGGTGACATATAAACGCGGTGCGGACGTGCGCGAGCGCAATTCCTCCGGACTTCCAACAGCCAGCAATTGTCCGCGGCTGATCACGCCGACTTGCGCGCATAACTTCTCGGCTTCGGCGAGATTATGCGTGGTGAGAAAAATCGTCACGCCTTCCTGCATTGCCAATCGTTCAAGGTCTTCGCGCAGCGCGGCAGACGCGACCGGGTCGAGACCGGCAGTCGGCTCATCGAGGAAGACCAACTCTGGCCGGTGCATGAGCGTCCGCGCCACAGCCAGCTTTTGCTTCATGCCGCGGCTCCAGCGTCCGATTGGTTCCGCACGGCGGTCATAAAGTTCGAGCGGCGTGAGCAATTGTTGGATACGAGAATCGCGTTCGGCTTTGCTCATGTGCCAGATACGTCCGTAATAATCCAGATTATCCGCAGCGGACAGACGTTCATACAGACCATTGAATTCAAGCAATGCCCCGCTTCTTTTCCGGACCTCATCGGCTTTTGTCCGCGTATCGAAGCCCAAGACTTCAACCCGGCCTTCGTCCGCGTCGAGCAAGCCCAGCAGCAGACGAATGGTCGTCGTCTTGCCTGAGCCGTTCGGGCCGAGAAAGCCAAAGACGATTCCACGCGGCACTTCCAGCGTGAGATGGTCAACGGCTTTCAGCCCACCAAAACTACGAGTTAGATTTTCAGTTCGAATTGCGTCCATGTTCATCCCAATCTTTTTGATATACGCGCACATTTCGTCGCGTTCCGCGGCTCATAATGGTATCACCATTCTCGGACGCCAAATTCAGGATTATCATAAGCGCCCCATGAATCTCTGGATCACGCTCTCCATCGTCATTATCACTTATATCGGAATTGCGCTCGGCGAATTTCCGCGTATGCAGATGACGCGCACGACTATTACCTTGCTTGGAGTCGGCGCGCTGCTTGTCACCGCGCAAATCACATTCAATCAAATCGGTCAGTTCCTCGATTTGAACACGCTCGTCCTTTTATTTGGGATGATGATTATAAATGCCAATCTGCAATTGGCGGGGTTTTTCAATTTGGCCGGCAGCGCCATCCTGCGCTTCACACATACACCGCGCGGACTGCTTGCATTGGAAATCATTCTCGCCGGTTTTCTCAGCGCACTGTTCCTCAACGACACGATTTGTCTGATGCTCACGCCGCTTGTACTCGACATTACGTTGACTGCAAAACGCAATCCAATTCCCTATTTGATCGCACTCGCGACCGCGGCCAATATTGGTTCAGTCGCGACGCTGACCGGCAATCCGCAAAACATGATCATCGGCATTGCATCGAAAATTTCATACGCACATTTTGCTTTGGCGCTGATGCCAATTGCACTGCTCGGCCTCGGCGGCATTTGGCTGGTTTTGGTTTGGTTGTATCCTCATGAATTCCGCGCAGATCATTTCGATCTTGAAGAAATCAAATCGCCGCGCGTCTATCGCCCATTGCTGATCAAAAGCATGGTTGTTACTGGCGGCTTGTTGATCGGTTTCATCCTCGGAGTTCCCATCGCAGAAGCAGCTTTGATCGCGGCCTGCGCACTTCTGCTGACTCGCCGCATCCATCCGCAAAAGGTGATGGATAAAATTGATTGGGACCTGCTGGTTTTCTTCAGCGCACTGTTCATCGTCAGCGGCGCGATGGAGACGAGCGGAATCACAACGCGATTATTCTCGTCCTTCTCCGGCTGGCTGAACGGAAATTCGATTGGACTTTCGATTGTCACGGTCGTGTTGAGCAATTTGATTTCGAATGTCCCCGCAGTGTTGCTTCTCAAATCGGTGATCCCGCGTCTTTCGGACCCTCAAGCGGGCTGGCTGACTCTGGCTGCGACGTCCACGCTGGCAGGGAATCTGACCCTGCTTGGGTCGGTGGCGAATCTCATCGTGGCTGAGTCCGCATCACGTCGAGGTGTGAAGCTCACGTTTGGAGAATACACCAAAGCTGGTTTTATCATCACGATCATTTCCCTCGTTATTGGTGTCGCGTGGATTCAATTATTCATTTGGAAATAAAAATAAGTATCATGTCACTGCGATGAGCGAAGCGAAGCGGCAATCTCCCCAAAACAATCAATTAATTGTTACATGAGATTGCCACACGCCCTTCGGGCGTTCGCAATGACATAACGATTCATTATTTTTGCAGACAGGCAATCAATGGTTTTACCGCACCTTGCGGCTCGGATTTTGTAATCGCCAGCACCGGCACGGACACGCCGCCAAAGACATCTTGCACGTTGGCAGTCTTCAAACGGCGCGTCAAAATTCCAATCGAGCCGGGATTTCCCGCAACGGAATCCGACATGTTTTGCGCGCTGACAGCCAGCCGCGCCTGCGATGTAACGGCTTGCCCTGCCATGTCGACTTGATCGAAAACTTGTTGAATGTCCTCGCCGGGGTCAAAAACCCAGACTTGAACTGGAATGTCGTTTCCGCCCGCGTCTTTCCACGATATGATTTGACCCGCAAACAAGTCGCGCACCTGATTAGCTGATAAAGAACTCACGCCTGCTTGCGGATTGACCACGACCAGAATCTCATCACTGCCAATTTGAAAAGCAGGTGTATTCAAATCCGCAGGCTGACCAAATCGAATCGTGACGTCTGCGGATGCCGTGTCAGACAAACTTACTGCCACAGATGTGGGCGCACAATCGTAAACATTTTTCAACCACGGGGACGCAGCTGAAGTGGCATACACTTTTACAAGTTGTAATACTGCCTGCGGAGTATTTGTCCCGCAGGCAGTCAGAAAAGCGAGTATCCACAAGCAAAGACTTCGGAGGATGAAATGCCGCTGATCTTTGCCCATGTAAATCTCAGAGATGTTCAAAGCCTAAACGAAGAGAAAGATCAGGCACAACGCCGCAACAATCGCACAATATGCGGCAAACAGGTAAAGCGAATGTTTGCTCACGTAATTGATCAGCCAGCGAATGGACAGCCAGCCAACAATCACCGCCGCAACGAATCCAATCGCAAGCGGAACAAAGATCGCGCCAAGGATATGTTGTTTGATAATGGACAAAGTTTCATATCCGCCTGCAGCCAGCATGATCGGAGCCGCCATCAGGAAGGCAAAGCGCGTCGCGGAAGGACGATCAAAGTTGCGCAGCATTCCGCCGGGGATGGTCGAGCCGGAACGAGATGCGCCGGGGAAGACAGCCAGCACCTGAAACAAACCAATAATGAGGCCGTCCAGCCACGTGATCGAATCGAGATTGCGCGAACGCTTCCCAAGCCATTCCGCCAGAAACAACAAAATCGCTGCAGAAAACAACCGGATGGCGGCTTCCATCAATGGGTTTTGGAAGAAGCGCTGGACGACGTCCTTCAACAAAAACCCAGCCACCAAAGCCGGAATGGTGGCAATAATGATGTACCATGCCATTTTATTTTCCTGCGTGGAAAACGGCCTGGCAAAGAACGCCTTGATCAATGACCAGTAATCCTTCCAAAAATAAACGAGCAAAGCCACGAGCGGACCAATCTGGACAAGAACCAGAAACGCAAACATGCCGTTATCGGAAGGGATATTGAAGATTCTTTGGACGATCAGCATATGAGCCGTGGACGAAACGGGGACAAATTCCGTCAGGCCTTCGACGATGCCAAGCAACAGTGCGTAGAAGAGGTTCATTGAGTTGGTAATCCTTTGTAATTTGAATGGGTTCGGGGTTAGATAATACCAGATTGTTGAACAAAAAATGAGCGCCTTATCATCTATTAACCATCGGCCATAAGCTTTTTTCCAGCGCGTTCTGCATTCCCACGCCACTGTCCCAGTAGTTCAGGCACGCGTGATTCAAGAGAACCATCTGTTATATAGCCGCGGATGGATTCCATGAGCCGAATCAAAGCGCGCAGATTATGAATGGAAATCAATGCCCCAGCCAACAATTCTTTCGCAACGATCAAGTGACGGATGTATCCGCGCGTGAAGGTTTGACAAGTGTAGCAGTCACACGTCGCATCAATCGGATTCTCATCACGGGCAAAGGAGGCATTCATCAGGTTGAGTCTCCCTTCGGGCGCAAAAGCCGAATGATGACGAGCAAGTCGAGTTGGAAGCACACAATCAAAAATATCCACACCGCGCAGGACGCCGTTGATCAAATCTTCGGGTGTGCCAACACCCATCAGATAGCGCGGCTTATTTTCAGGCAGGAGCGGCTGGATCACATCGAGCATGGCGTGCATTTCATCTTTGGTCTCGCCCACCGACAGCCCGCCGATGGCGATGCCGGGCGTGTCGAGAGACGAAATAAATTTCGCCGACTCCGCTCGCAGATCCGGGTTGACGCCGCCTTGAATGATGCCGAATAAAGCCTGGTCATCACGCGTCTTTGCTTTGACACAGCGCTCCGCCCAGCGATGCGTTCGTTCCATCGCAAGTTTTGTATATGCGTGGTCGTTGGGATCAGAACATTCATCGAACGCCATGATGATGTCGGCACCGAGGTTCTCCTGAATGGCGATGGATTTTTCGGGCGTGAAGCGATGCGTCGAACCGTCAATGTGACTCTTGAAGGTCACGCCGTCGCCATCAATTTTGCGAGTCTGCGCCAAAGAAAAAACCTGGAAGCCGCCCGAGTCGGTCAGTATGGGACGCGGCCACTGCATGAACTTGTGCAAGCCGCCCATGTCGCGGACGAGTTCATCGCCGGGACGAAGATAAAGATGATAGGTGTTGCTCAATACGAGCGTGGCGTTGATGTCCTTGAGATGTTCGGGGGTCAGCGTCTTGACAGTGGCTTGCGTGCCGACCGGCGCGAAGACCGGCGTGATGAGGTCGCCATGCGGCGTGGCAAAAACCCCGGTGCGAGCGCGGTTGTTTTTGGCTGTGATTTGAAATTCAAACATCGGGCTGATTATATGCGAGATTTAGATTGGAGGATGAATAATAGTTGATCGGAAACGAGAAGGCTGGCTTGGCATGATATAACTCAGGCAAACCCGCCAAGAGAAAACATAAAATGGATAAAAACATCACAACTCCGCACGGAACCGTAATCATACGTCAGGCAAAGGAAAGCGACGCGCAAGCCTATCGCGAACTACGACTGGAAGCATTGCGCAGCCATCCCGATGCTTTCAGCGCGGATTACGCGGTCAACGAGCAGCGCCCCATGACATTTTGGGCGGAGCGAATGCGCTCGCTCGGCGATGAGAACACAATGTTTTTCGCTGTTCATGAAATCGACTTGATTGGAATGTGCGGAATATTTCGAGGTGATTCGCCAAAGACGCGACACAGCGCATCTATCGTGAGCGTCCACGTCAAATCAGGATGGCGCGGTCTGCGGATCGCGGATGAACTGATTGCAACTTGCATCGAATGGGCACGCCAGCACGAGATCAAGATTGTCAAGCTGGGAGTGAACGCGGCCAACGCATCAGCGATAAAGTGTTATGAACGCTGCGGATTCACCGCTTACGGCACGGAGCCGCAGGCAATGTACGTCCACGGCACGATGTACGATGAGTTGCTGATGGCGCGAAGTGTATAAAGTAAAAGAGAACGTGGAGATTTGGTGTTCCCTACACGGGTAAAAACCAACCCACGCCAAAACTGGAGATGTTCATCACGAGACTCAATAAGACGGATTCCTTCCATCCAAGTTGAGAGCCGGGGAAGAACCGCAAAAATAAACTTTCGATCAGCCAGATGAAAATTTCAGAGACGAACAGGGCAATCAAATAGCGGGCGAAAGACAAATTCAGCACAATCCATAGCGCGGATTGCGTCAGAACATTGGCAAGGATGCTTGCCAGTAGAATCCTTCCAACCGGCTTCCGTTTCCAAAATGCGTAGACAGTGACAACCAATCCCTCGATGACGATGGTTGTCAGCAGACTGCCGATCACGGCTGTTTGGATTTACGTCTCGCAATCAAGACCACGACAACGATGACAACCACCACGATCAGGCATAGCAGGCAGCCGCAGACAAGGATGACATCAAACGGCAGGAACGTCGTTGGCAGAAGATTATTTGGATTGAATTGCGCTTCCACCAGCAAATCATGCGAACGGATGGTGACCGTATAAATCGATTCGAATCCGGCGGTTTGGAAAATATTGCTGACCCGCGTCTTCCCGTCCGAAAACTGGATGTCGAGCCGATGATAGGGACTGAAGCCGTAAGCCAGCGCGTGACATGTTGTGTCACCGCAACTGAAATGCTGCGGCCCCATTTGACCCAGTGGTTTCGCATCCGAACAATCAGACTGCTGGCATTCAAACAGCGCGCCCGAAACAATGGTCAATTGCTGACCGGGAATTCCCTGCTCGAACGTGAAGTCCATGGTTGGCTTGGGACCGGTGTCCGCTGAGGCGGTTCGGAGCGGCAGCAATGCCAGCGCGAACAACAATAGGATGATGAGCTTTTTATATTTTGTGTTCATAGATTGCTTCCTCCCAATTCATATGGATTGTCAGGCGGTTAATATTTGAAATGCAACAGCCAATATCACGGAATATCACGGGCTGTCATAATTGCAATCCCAATAATCAATCCGGCGCATATACGTGCAGACGACATGAGCCTGATCCGCCGCCCTGAATTCCAGCCAGTAAACCTCGGATGCCATCGGACTCGACGGATCGAACCAACGATAAAAGTACGGCTGTCCGGTTGACGTGAGCGGAATCTCTTTCAAGTACACGGGCATCAATTCATTCAGCGTAGGCGGATATATCCCTATCGCGGCATGATACGCTTCGATGGCCTTGACGATCTCATTGCCGCGCGCAATCCCTTCCTTGATTTCCTGACTGAGCGGTGATGGCGGGTCACCTGTGGGCGTGGCGGTGGGGGTCAGCGTGGACGTGGGTGTCAGCGTGGGCGAGGAAGTTGCCGTGGGAATCGGGGTGAGGGTTGATGTTTGAGTTGGGACGGCCGCGGAGGCCGGGATCAGAGTCGGCGTGGGCGTTTTGGTTGGCGTAAATGTGATCGTAGCAGTCAGGAAAATGGTCGGCGTCGCGGTCGAAGTCGAAGTTGGAACCGGCTGAAGTCCGCCCCCGTTTCGCATTCCAAAAAAGACCGCCGCCGCGCTCGCTATCAACAAAATGAGAATCAGCAAAAGGTCAAGACCTTTTCTCATAAAATTCATTTCAAAACCTCAACACTAAAGGGACATTTCGGGGAGAAGTGGAATGGCTATAATCCAAAACTGACCTGCCTCGGGTCAACCAGAAGCATGGGCACGGAAATGGCGGGCATCTGCGGCAAAAGCAAACTGGCAATCTCTGCGTCGTAGACCGAGAACCAGTTCATGTGCGCCACCTCGATGCTTGTGGCAAAGTCCGCGTGCGTGGAAACACGGACTTTGCCCTTCAACAGGAACGCGCCCAAAAACATGCTAACGTCCATCATCACGCGGTTGGCTTCATTGGGATCGTAATCCAGCGGCTCGGAGTTGGGCGGCGCGAGATGGAACGCGATGATTCGCTCCGTCGGAAAGAAATATTCATTGTAAGCCAGTGATTTGGGGGAACTGCCTTCCAGGAACAACACCTGCGCTTTCAGCAAGTGGATGTAATTCAGCACGCCCTGCGTCCGCAGCCAGATATTGACGCGCATGTTACTCTTCGTCACCAGGTCACCGTGGATCAACTTGGTGCGCGAATAAACCATCACAGTGGTTGCTTTTTCATCAGGGGCAAGCGTGTACATGGCACTCTCTCCGTCCATTATTATACAACGTTGCTCATACGGGGACGCGCGTGCCTCCGCGCTGAAATTCAAGTATACTCAACACACCATTCACATGACACTTTCAAAACGCTGGCTCATCTCGCAATCCATTACACCGCAGGCGGACGAAAATCTCTCGAAGTTTCCAGCCATCCTTCGACAACTGCTTTTCAATCGCGGTTACGCAACCGACGCGGAAGCGCGCGCCTTTCTCAAAGCCGAATCAAATTTCAACACCGACCCGTTTCAGTTAACAGGAATGAGCGCGGCGGTGGACCGGATCCGTTATGCGCTGGATCATCACGAACCTATCGCGATCTACGGAGATTACGATGTGGACGGCGTCACGGCCACCGCGCTGCTGCTCCAAACGCTCAAGGCGCTTGGGGCGGATGTGCGCGGTTACATCCCAAATCGCTTCGACGAAGGCTACGGACTCAACAACGATGCACTGGATCACCTCAAAGCGGATGGCGTCAAACTGGTCATCAGCGTGGATTGCGGAATCCGCTCGCCGGACGAGGCGCTTCACGCGCGGGACATTGGGCTGGACCTCGTTATAAGCGACCACCACCACCCCGCTGACGGCGACCTGCCGCCCGCGTTTGCCGTTATCAATCCAAAGCAGCATGAAGATGTGTACCCCGATAAAAATTTAGCGGGTGTCGGCATTGCATACAAAATTGCAGAAGCATTGATCGGAAGCGGCGATCTTTCACTCATTGATTTATTGGACCTCGTCGCATTAGGAACCGTCGCAGATTTAGCGCCATTGGTCGGAGAGAATCGCGTCCTTGTCCGCCACGGACTCAAACAAATCCGCGAGACCAAACGCCAGGGACTTTTCTCGTTAGCCAACGTTGCGGAGATGGTCATTGGCAGAACGACCGCCGGGCAAATTGGATTCATCCTTGGGCCGCGTCTCAACGCCGCGGGACGGCTCGAGTCCGCACTGGCTTCGCTTGAGTTGTTGACAACGACGGATTTCATGCGCGCCGGCCAGCTTGCCCAGCAGCTCGATGTGCAAAATCGCCAGCGGCAGGCATTGACGCGCGCCACGCAGGAAAAGGCCGAAGCGCTCGCCCTTGCTGACGGAAGCAATCCATTCTTGTTATTTGCTGTGGATGAAGAATTCAATTCCGGCGTCGTTGGGCTGGCCGCGTCGCGTTTGGCTGAAACATATTACCGCCCCGCGGTGGTCGCGGCCAAAGGCGCAGACGAGACGCGCGGCTCGTGCCGGTCCATCCCCGAATTCCACATCACCGACGCGCTGGATCAGTGCGCGGATTTGCTCGTGCGTCACGGCGGCCACGCGGCCGCAGCGGGATTCACCGTCCGCAACGACAAGCTGCCGGAACTGGTCAGCCGCTTGAAGTCCATTGCCGAGGCGCAATTGGGCAATAGGGATTTGCGTCCAACCCTCGCGGCGGATATGGAAGTCCCCCTCTCGCAACTAAATCATGAATTGTTGAAGCATCTCACTTATTTCGAGCCGACCGGTTATGGCAATCCCGACGCGGTTTTTGTCTCGCGCAACGTCAAATTGAAATCCTCGCGCGTCGTCGGCGCAGACGGTAAGCATCTCAAGCTCACGCTCGAAGACGAACGCGGTACGGCTGCTTATGATGCGATTGGATTTCGGATGGGACATTTGCAGACGACACTGCCGCCGCGCGTGGATGTGATTTATTCGTTCGAGTCGAACGAATACAACGGGCGAAGATCACTGCAATTGAATCTCAAAGACATCAAGCCTGCCGGCACAGCCGATTAGATTTCATAAAGCGTCCCTTTGTGCGCAACAGACGTTCTCTCTAACGTCTGCCCATCATTTCTTTTCGTACGGACGATTGACGTCGGCAATCTTCTGCGCCAATTCATCCTGCAAGGAATGCGCGATGGAAGGACTGGCGTCATAGAGATTCTCAAGCTCTTCGGGGTCATCAACAAGGTTGTAGAGTTCAAAGCCCTCATACGTCGAATAGTGATAATGGGTCAGCCGGTATCCGTTCCGGGAAATCGAAGCCGAAAATTTGGTCAATGGCCCATAGGAAGAATCTTCCTTGGCATCCATCACAAAAATGCTTCGATTCGTGTCTTCGATCCCGCCCAGCCCCGGCAGAAGAGCGCCTTCCACCCAATCGGGCGGCGTGATATTCGTAAGGCGGGCCACCGTCGGCAGGATGTCCACATTGCTCGTGGGCGTGGAGATGTCCCGTCTGCCCGTTTGTCCCGGTTTGGAAACAATCAGAGGAATATGCACCAGCGGATCATAGATCAAGGGTGTGAAATGGCCGGTCTCACCGCGTTCAAATAATTCTCCGTGGTCGGCGGTAACAAAGATATAGCTATTGTCCCGCAAACCGGACGTTTGCAGAAAATCGAAAAGCTTGTGAACAGCTTGATCCCAGCTCGCCAGATATTGATCATAGAGTCTGCGCCGCCGCTGCAAGCCGGACCAATCCACCGATTTATAAGCCAGGGGATGAACCGGTTTGTCAACCAGATGCAAGTTATCATCAAAGGCTTTTATGAATTCAGCCGTGGGGTCATAAGGCTCATGCGGAGGCAGGAAGTGCAAATAGGCAAACGTCGGCTCTTTGATTTCACTCAACGCCTGGATCACACCTTCAACAACCCCTTCCAATGTGTACACGCCGTTCGAGTCAGAATCAGGCAGGCCGTCCGGGTATTCCTTCGCCCATTTTTCGTTCAACAGCAACTTTTGACGGGACAGTAAATAATTACTGATTGGCGCAGCAAACAGGGAACCCGTGGTTCCCTTGCCTCCAAGGTTAAAGATATTATCTTCGATGGCGGCGTATGAAATAAGCGTATCGTTCTTGAAAACGGGCAGGTTATAGAGAAAATCATCCTCCAGGTTGAAACTCCCTGTTCGGATGTGATTGTTGATATATTTTTCAGCCTGCCCCATGATCACATCGGCATACGTATTTTGGGTATATCCCACCGTGGAAAGAGCGCCCTGGACCGCGGTAAAAACCTCATGCTTGATATGCGGCCTGATGATTCCGCCGCCCAATTGCAGCGCACGATGCGACCAGGGATACAGGCCCGTCAACAAGGAAGCGGTTCCCGGCACAGTAAACGTGCCGGCTGAATAATGATTATGATACACAATCGCATTCGCGGCGAACCGCTCAAGATTCGGCATGGTCTGCCGCGGATAACCCAACAATCCCACATCGTGCGCGGACCATGCGTCGAATACGATCACGATCACATTGGGCGTCCCCACGTCCGCGGCCTCTCCCAAAATCTTGCCCAACGGCTGAAGCATCGAGACCACTGGAATCAAGGATAGTACCTTGAGAACATCCCTCCGGGATAAGTCGCCGTGCGGTTTTATCGCTGCCATTGGAAAAGATTCCTTATCAACACGATGATCGAGCCAATCACCCCAAGCGGAATGTAGATATAAGCAAAGATTTCGAACCGTTCGATGATGTTCACAAATGTTTTTTGAAGGATCAGAATCTTTTGAAAAAGCAATATCAGCACGGCGCAGACCAGCGCCAGGATCAAGACGCCTTCGGCTACCTGCCGCAGGGGTGGGACATTATTCATGAGCATCGCATTCTGCAAAAGAATGGAGCCAGCCGCCAGCGCTAATGTGACCAGCACTGCCTTATAGACAAATCCTTCCCTGAACCATTTTCCCGGAAGGAAAGCGCTGACAGCCGCCAACACTGCGGTCACCAGCAGGCTCTCAAAAAGGTCAAAGAACATGATGTAGGAAAAAACCGAAATAATCTCAAAAGTGTTGAAATAATAAAGCGAGGAAGGGAGGTTGAAAAAAAAGGAATAAATGGAATATCCGGCGGCTAGAAAGAGGACGAAACTAAAAACAGCTGCGACTTGCGCCGATGGGGGCAGCCGTCTTTGGAGACTTTCCAATGTCTGTAAAAGAATTTTTCTCAACCACATCATCGCGCACATTCCTAATGGGCCAAATGGTGTTATCTTGTTTCGCTTACAAGGGAGTTATTATATCAAGCAAAAAGGGAGCCGTATTTTTTCTAGACAAAAAGCCGTGCTTCATGTAAAATTCGCTTTCGCTGTGCAATAAGCAATTGTTGTGCAAGTTTGAAAGTAATATCTGGAGGAACGACCTTGGCAAACATCAAGTCTCAGATCAAACGGAACCGTCAGAACGAGAAGCGCCGCCTACGCAATCGTAATTACCGCGGCGCGGCCCGGACTGCCGTCAAAGATGCGCGCGCCGCACTCGGAACGGGCCAGGATACGCCGGCCGCCGTCAAAGCCGCCATCAGCGCTCTTGACACGGCCGCGCAAAAAGGCGCCATTCACCCGCGCAACGCCGCGCGCCGCAAGGGCCGCCTGATGAAACACCTCGCCGCGCTTGGCACACAGGCGCAGCCCGCTGAACAAGAAAATGAGTCGGCGGCCAAACCTGCAAAAAAGAAACCTGCGGAGAAGAAGCCTGCCGCCAAGAAGACAGCGGCCAAAAAGTAATTCTTTGAGTTTGAAAAGCGGGAGCCTTGCGTTCCCGCTTTTTTACGCCCCCACCCAACCTCCCCAAAATTCTGCTCCATCCGGGAGTGCTTCGCGAGAATTTGGGGGAGGGACCGCTTGCACTGTGTTCTTTCAGCGAAGGTTGGATGGGGTGCTGATATAATCCATCATCATGTTTGAAAAAGAACAGCAGATCATCGAAGCAAAAATACGCGAGTTCTGCTCGCAGAATGACATTCCACTCGCCGAACTGAAATGGACATCTATCCCGTTCAGCGGTGAATGGGGTATGTCCACATCGTTTTTTGCGACGGCGGCCCATGAAGCGCGGAGCGGGAAAAAGATTCAGGTGCCGCAGCGCGCCCAGGAAATCACGGAGCAAATCAAAGTCCAGATTGGACGCGTGGACGGCATCAGCCGCATCGAGGCGGTCAAAGGTTATCTCAATCTTTATTTTTCGACACCCGAATACGCACGCCGCGTGGTGGATGAAGTGCTCGCCTCGGGCGCGGATTTTGGGCGGGGCGCGGCAAAAAATGAGCGGGTCATGGTTGAGTATGCCCAACCCAACACGCATCATTCATTTCATATCGGTCATTATCGAAACACAATTCTAGGCGAATCTTTGGCCCGTCTCGTTGAGTTCGCCGGCTTCGACACAATCCGCGCATCATATCCCGGCGATATCGGCCTCGGCGTTATCACCATTTTGTGGGCCTACGATAGATTTTATAAGAGTCAGGAACCATCGGGCATTCACGAGCGCGGACAATGGCTGTTAAAGATTTATGTCGAAGCGACGGCCATGCTCGAACCGAAAGAAAATGAGACACCTGAGGAAAAGACAAAGCGCGAAGCGTACGATGCCGAGCGCCGCGAGATGTATCGCAAATGGGACGCGGGCGATAAATATGTGCGCGATCTATGGTTAAAGACGCGCGAGTGGAGTCTGGAAGAACTGCGTGATATCTTGCGCATCCTCGATGTAAAGATGGATGTTTGGTTCTTTGAATCAGAAGTGGATGAACCGGCTAAAGAAATCGTCGAAGAACTGATTCAAAAAGGCATCGCCGATGATGAACGCCCGCAGGGCGGCGCGGTCATTGTCAAGATTGACGAAAAGCTTGGATTGAAAAAAGAAAAATATCGGACGAATATTATTCTGCGGTCCGATGGCACGACGCTTTATCTCACGAAAGATTTGGCATTAGCCAAGGTCAAGTTCGAGCAATATCACGTTGACCGTTCGATTTATGTTGTGGATGTGCGGCAGTCCATGCACCTGCAGCAGGCATTTGCAATCTTGAAGTTGTGGGGATTCAAACAAGCGGAGAAATGCTATCACCTCGGCTATGGATTTGTGAGTCTGCCTGAAGGCGCGATGTCTGCACGGCGCGGACGCGTGGTGCTGTTCAAGGATGTAATGGACGAAGCCATCCGCCGCGTGCTTGCAGTGGAATCAGAGAAATCGCCGGAGATGAGCGAAGATGAGCGTATGAAAGTCGCGCACCAAATTGGGCTGGGTGCGATGGCATATTCCATGTTGTCGGTAGATAACAGCCGCGACATGATCTTTGAAATGGATAACGCGTTATCGTTCGATGGGCGTACAGGCCCATATATTCAAAATGCGTATGTGCGAGCCAATAGCATTCTCAAACGTTCAAACGTTCAAACGCTTCAACGTTCAAACGTTGACTTTAGTTACGAACTCGATCCACACGAGATTGAAGTTATCGAGAAGATTTCGCAGTTCCCGGATGTGGTTCAACAGGCGGCGAATGAGTATCGTCCAATGGTGATGGCAAACTATGCGTACGATCTGGCGAACGCATTCCATTCGTTCTATCATGCGGTGCCGGTCCTGCAATCGGAGAACGAAGAAATTCGTCTTGCGCGGCTAAGGCTGGTGGCAGCAGCAAAACAGGTCATCGCCAATGCGTTGAGATTGCTGGACATCCAAGCGCCGGAGGTCATGTAAGGAACAGGCTAAACGTTATCTTTACGTTTAGCCTGTTTTATTTTAGATTTATCCGTACTTGGTCATTATGCGCCCTGGGTAAAACGATCAGGCTCAAAACCAAAGCCGGGCCTCTCGGACAGTGTCCTCAGGGCGACATAAATAATAGGAGATAAACCTATGCCAATCAAAACCATCATTATGGGCGCGGCCGGACGCGACTTTCACAACTTCAACACATTCTTCCGCGGCAACAAGGATTATGAAGTGGTCGCCTTCACCGCGACGCAAATCCCGGACATCGAAGGACGCGTCTATCCAAAGGAACTGGCGGGCAACCTTTACCCGAAGGGAATCCCGATCCGGGCCGAGGACGAACTACCCGCGCTGATCAAGAAGCACGGCGTGGAACAGGTTATCTTCGCTTATTCGGATGTGCCTTATGAATACGTGATGCACAAAGCAGCATTGGTCAATTCATTAGGCGCGGACTTCCGCTTGATGGGAACGAAATACACGCAGGTTAAGTCCACCAAGCCGGTCGTGTCGGTCTGCGCCGTTCGGACGGGATCCGGCAAAAGTCAGACGACAAGGCGCGTGTCTCTCATCCTGCGCGACATGGGCTACAAAGTCGCGGCCATTCGCCACCCGATGCCATACGGAAATCTCGTTGCTCAGGAAGTCGAGCGCTTTGCGGATTACGATGACCTCGATGAATTCGAGACAACCATCGAGGAGCGCGAGGAATACGAGCCGCACATTGATAACGGTGTGATCGTCTATGCCGGCGTGGACTACGAAAAGATTCTGCGCGCCGCTGAAAAAGAAGTGGACATTATTCTATGGGATGGCGGCAACAACGACTTCCCATTCTATGTCCCCGATTACCAAATCGTTGTGGCGGACCCGCATCGCCCCGGACACGAGTCAAGATATTATCCCGGTGAAACCAATGTGCGCATGGCGGATGTGTTCGTTATCAACAAGGTGGATACCGCTGACCCCGATAACGTGATTGCGGTACGCGAGAACCTGCACCGGCTCAATCCGAACGCGGTTGTGATCGAAGGCGCCTCCCCACTGTTCGTGGACAACCCTGAATCTATCCGCGGCAAGCGCGTGCTGGTCATCGAAGATGGCCCGACGCTAACCCATGGTGAGATGGCTTACGGCGCTGGTTATGTCGCGGCACGTCGCTTCGGTGCGGCAGAGATCGTTGACCCGCGCCCGTTTGCAGTCAAGTCTATTGCGGCGACGTATCAGAAATATCCAAAGACCGGACCGATTCTTCCAGCCATGGGTTACGGCGAGAAGCAAATGAAAGACCTGGAGGCCACAATCGATAAAGCGGATGTGGACATGGTCATCGTTGGCACGCCGATTGACCTAACACGCGTCATCAAGTTGAAGAAGCCATATCAGCGCGTACGATATGAATTGCAGGAGATCGGCCAACCGACCTTGCAGGATTTACTGATGAAGAAGTTTGGAAAGAAGAAGTAAGTTAGAGAGTAGTGATTCGCTGTAGCTTCGGAACCGCACGGCTCCGAAGCAGCCGATGGCGGCGTGAGGCCGCCTCGGC
>JAKAKJ010000053.1 GCA_021824575.1 Chloroflexota bacterium | reverse complement strand
CTGCATCGTGAGCCATCCTGGTGATGCGCTCCATATCATACAGGTAGCCGCTTTTGAAAACAACATGCGAGAATGTCACCAGCGCGGTATCGTTGTCCAATTCTGATTCGAGCGCGGCCAGATCGGGCGTAATATCCCCATCTCTTGACCCGATGTGGACGATCTTATGATGACTGCCCAGCAACTGCGTCGCGCCTTGCAGGACATATAAATCGGAAGGGAAGTTGAATGTGTCGGTGATGATCTTGGTTCGACCTGTCTGCAACTCTAACGCGGCGACAGCGAGCTTGAATAAATTGATGGAAACTGAATCGCACACGATGACTTGTCCCGCCGATGCGCCGACCAATTGTGCGATCTTTTCGCCGACGCGCGTGGGTGCATCCCACCAGCCTTCGTTCCAGCCGCGCACTAAATCGCCGCCCCATTCATTCTCGATCACCGTTTTCATACGTTCAATGACAACCTTCGGCAGGCGTCCCAATGAATTGCCGTCAAGATAGATCAGATCGGGGTCTGAAATAATGAACTGGCTTCGATACCGGGCAAGAGGGTCCTGCTGATCGAGGAGCAGAGCGTAATCGCGGGATGCTTGGAAATCAGCACTCATTGTGTGGCTCACTTCTTTTCAGGTATTTTTGACATTGCGTATTCTGCCAATGCGGTGATCGTCAGCGATGGATTGACGCCGGGATTGGCCGGCATGATCGAACCGTCAATGATGTACATGCCGGGATAATTGTGTACTTCAAAGTTTTCATTTACAACGCCTTCACTTAAATCTTTTCCAATCGGCGCGCCGCCGAGGATGTGCGCGGTGGTTGGAAGCCCCAATAAATTTTCACCAATCG
Source organism: Chloroflexota bacterium (assembly GCA_021824575.1). Taxonomy (GTDB): domain Bacteria; phylum Chloroflexota; class Anaerolineae; order Anaerolineales; family Villigracilaceae; genus Fen-1038. Next base: position 4,406 of record JAKAKJ010000053.1, on the reverse strand, counting down.
AGCCGAGCGCCACGCCGTTCGTGCGTTTCGCAAACTCGCGGGTCAACTCGTGCGAGCCTTTCACCTGCGCGTGGATTTCGTAACCCGGTTCCGGTTGTGCCACCATGCCGCGCCGAAATAGCGTGAAGAAACTGCGTCCCATGCGGAATCTCATGCGATTGTCGGCGTGCTGCATCACTAATAAAATCGTCACGTTGTGCGCCCAGCCCGGAAGAACCAACGCTTTCAAAAAATCCATTGGATGAGTCAATGCCCAGCCCAAAAATCTCAACAATCGAATTGGCACGCTCACGTCCGTGTCAATGAGCGGCGCGGCGAGATAACGCATCAGCGATGAGCCGTCGGGATAGCGCACCGGCTCGATGCGCGTGATCTCATCGTGATTGTAAATGGATGAAATCGAAACGCCCTCCGAATAATTGATGTCCGACTTGCGCGCGACGGAGCCAAGCAGCGCTTCGGAATTTGTCCGCACCATATCGCCGAGTCGTGTGGAAAGATGCAGCAGGGACTTTTTCTCGTCGCGCAAATTTAACAATAACTTGATGGTCCCCATCACGCCTGCAGACAGGATCACGCGTCTGGCTTCGACCCGCTGCCGGGTCCCGCGAAAGAGGCGTGTGCTTGACTGGTAGGTGATCTCGTAACCTTCCCTCACCCTGGGTTCCTCTCCCAAGGGGAGAGGGGATGGGGTGATGGGCTTAATGTCTATAACTTCCGCTTCCGAAATAATCTCCGCGCCATTCTTCTCTGCGAAATACAAATAATTTTTCGGCAAAGTATTCTTCGCGTTATATCTGCATCCCACCATGCACCCGCCGCAGTGGTTGCATCCTGCGCGCGCCGGACCTTCGCCGTTGAAATATGGATCGGGAACGGTCACACCTTCTTCACCGAAATACGCGCCGACATCCGTTGCGCGAAAAGTTTGCGCCATATTGCGTTCTTCCGCAAATTGCTTGAGCAAATTATCGGCCGTCCATAATTTTGGATTGCGCGCGACGCCGAGCATCTTCTTCGCCGTATCGTAATGTGGCTTTAGAACCTTTCCCCATGCAATCGGCTGATTCCACGCGGGCGTTGCGAAAGTTTCATCGGTTGGAACTTCAAGCACGTTGGCGTAACCCAAACTTCCGCCGCCAACGCCCGCGCCGTGTAGAACCATCACACCCTTGAGAATGCTGATTTGCAAAATGCCAAATGCGCGGATGGCTGGCATCCAAATATATTTCCAATACTGCCAATTGGTCTTTGCGAAATCATTGTCGTTGAATCGTTTGCCTTTTTCAAGGACGAGAACAGAATAACCTTTTTCAGTGAGTCGCATTGCTGAGACGCTTCCCCCAAAGCCGGAACCAATAATTACATAATCATAGACCTGATCCATGTTTGTGCCCTCCGCGGCGGATTTGGACGATTATAGCATTGCCCACTTGAAATTAATTCCAAACGGCATAAGATGAAAAGAGAATTGGCATCTGTTGTTATTGCGGAGAAAGCTCATGCCTGAAAAGATTTTTCAAAAACTCAGCGGCGTTTCTGAAACCTTGCTCATGACGCTTTTGGTTCGAGCGCGTGAGTCACAGCGACCCGACGGAATGATTCGCGACGATAAAGCTGTGGCAATGGTCAACCAGATCGAATGTGACTTTTCGCGGCTCAGGATGCAGAGGCATGATGAAGTTGCGGTCATCATGCGCATGAATAAGTTTGACAACCATGTTCGCAGCTTCCTCGCGCGAAATTCGGATGCGGCTGTGGTTCACATTGGGTGCGGACTCGATACGCGCTTCGAGCGCGTGGACAACGGTCGGGTCGAATGGTTTGACTTGGATATGCCCGATGTGATTGACCTGCGCAAAAAATTGATAAACAATGAGAACAATCGTTATCACATGTTGGCCGCATCGGCATTTGAAAATGATTGGATCGAGGAAATAAGCCGATTCAAACCGCGTCCGTTCATGTTTATCGCGGAGGGCGTCTTACCTTATTTTGAAGAGACGCAAGTTAAGTCACTGGTGCTGAAGCTTCGCGACAACTTTCCCGGCTCAGAACTGGTTTGCGACGCTCACACGCCTTTCGTTATTTGGGCGGACAACCTGCAACTAGCTTACTCAAAAGTGAAGGCGCGCCTTCACTGGCAATTGAAGCAGGGTAGGGACGTTGAGAGTTGGGGCGAAGGAATTCAACTTTTAGATGAGTGGAATTACTACGATGATGACGAGCCGCGCCTGAGAGCATTTCACTGGGTACGATTGATCCCCGCATTGGCGAAATCATCGGGCATTTTTCACTATCGCTTGGGAAGGTGAAAGATCATGTCGCCTGAGTCGAGGCTATTACACGTGGGTGGACTTTCCAATGCAAGGCGATGAATAAAAACGCAGTGATAATGCCGACGATGCCGCATGCGTACCAAAGCAGGTTCGGATCGTAATTGTCCATGATCAGCCCGGCGAGATAGGGACCGACCGCGAATGAGATTCCCCACGAGTTTCCGTAAATGAAGTTATAACGTCCACGCATATCCTCGGGCGCGAAAGAAGCGACCACTGCATTTGCGATGGGCACAGTGACCATCTCGCCGACGGTCAGGATCGCCATCCCAACCGCGAACAACCAATAGGCGGAGACGAAACCGTACATCCCCAATCCAATCGCAAAGAAGAAAACGCCGACAGCCATCATCAACATGGGAGGCTGTTTCTCGATTCGCCGCGTGATAGGGAATTGGAACAGCACCACCATCGCCGCGTTCAAGCTGATTAGCCAGCCATAGCCCGATTCAGGGATGCCGTGATTATCACGCAGGTACACGCCCATCGTGGTGTTCATGTTCATGTAAACCAGCCATGCCAGTAAACTCGCACCCACAAAGGCCATGAATTTTCCATCGCGTAAGACGCGCAGGTATCCGCCAAAAGATTGCGCGGTTGATTCCTGCTTTGTGCCTTCAGCCAAGGCGGGCTTGGTCTCAGGGATGAGTACAAAGACCATCAATGCGACGATGCTGCTGACAATTGCATCAATGATGAACAACGCGAGATAAGATCGGGCGGCGATGAAACCTCCGATGGCGGGACCCGCTACAATGGCGAGATTGAACGCCACGCGTCGGATGCCGAATCCGCTCGGGCGTTTTTCCACCGGGAGCACGTCCATAAAGACGGCTTCATAAGCCGGTCCACCGATGTCGGTAAAGATGCCTGAGACGAAAGCGATGATGACGAAGAGTTGGAATGTCCCGACCAGCCCCATGAACAGTGTGCTGACAGAGGTGGCAATCAGGCTGAAGATGATGATGCCTTTGCGACCGAAGCGGTCAGTCAGCGCGCCGCCGGGGAACGCGCCGATGAAACTGGACACGGAAAAGACCGCGAATAGAATGCCGACATCCGTCATGCCGATGCCGAATCTTTTTGTCAGGTAGAGAGCGAAGAACGGAAAGAGCAATGACCCGCCGAGGCGGTCAATGAAATTCACGAACACCATCATCCAAAAGGTGCGCGGATATTCGTGATAGGTTTTGGTTATATTTTGAAACATATTTCCCTCGCTCCATCATTATAACAACAGCCGCCAGATTTCTGCTGGCGGCTGTGTGTACTCTGTATTATTTTTTGTTGTCAAAAGCAAGCTCGACGAGTTTCCCGATTTTTTCATCATCGATTAAATCAATTGCTTTTCCTCTTGCCCATGTTTTTGCAGGTTCACTGAATCCTCGAGGCGCCCAAAGCCATCCGCGAACCGCTCCTTCGTGCATCATTGCGCCATATAAATCTCTAACAACAGGTCCGCCAACCTGCTTATTCCATTGCTTGCATTGGACAATTTCTTTTTGGTTTTTTAGGATTTATCAGCATTACATCTACGCCATGATCGCCTATTTCACCAACGTGTTGAGCGCGATATCCCATTTTCTTATAGACTTGCGTTGCAAATTTTTCTAATTCAATATCTGACATGGCAATAGCCGATTGCCGTTGAGCAATTGCATTGCCCTGCGCGTTGTTTTGCCAGCCTGCCATAGCGCGTTGCCAAGCGCGGGCACGTTCTCGCTTTATGTAAATTCTAAGCATAATAACCACACCGATCGCAGATACTACAGCTATTGAAATTAAGACAATCATTACGGCCCTACTGATTGGAGGAATGCTATTCCACCAAGTAATAACTGGCACATAAGCCATGATGAACACGAAAACTAAAATTCTTGCAATAAGTTCTCGCAGGTCGGTTGAGGTTCGATTTCTTTTCGCCATTTCATTCCCCCATATTTTTTTCGTTATTAGTATTACAGCGCAAGGTCATGAGAAAAAGCTGCTAATTGAGCCAATTTTGTTTTGCGATGAGATTGATAGGCGACAAAGTTCCGTTTTTGATAATAGCGCACTCGGTCCAAA
>JAKAKJ010000057.1 GCA_021824575.1 Chloroflexota bacterium | reverse complement strand
CTCAGTGAGATCAGCGAGGAGTGGTTGACCGGCAGAACCTATCTAACTTTTGAAGGTTCAACTTAATCACAATATAAAATCGCGAGGTAACACTTGATCGAATTTACAGAAAAAACCTTGCACTATCTCAAAAGAGACAATTGAACGAATCAATCGTCTCTTTTGATATACCTTAAAATATTCGAATCAATACTTGTTTATACTTGCAATTCATTCATTATCGTTATATAGTATGAACAATGATTATCAATTGATGAAAGAAAGGAAAATAAAAGACCAACCATGAGTATCCCTACATCACTTGTTATTCGCAAACAAAACAATTTCAGAAGTCTCGTCACCAAGCAGGCTTATAAAGCAGGAGAGATCATCTGCCCAATCCCAACCGAGTCCATGTTTGATAAACCAAACATGTACACGGTGCAGATTGGCCGCACACAGCATGTGGAAGTTAAAGAACTTGCGTCCATGAATCATTCATGCAACCCGAACACGATTCTGGATACGAGCCGCATGTTGGTCTTTGCCGCGCGCAACGTCAATGCAGGCGAGGAGCTTACATTCTTCTATCCATCAACCGAATGGGAAATGAGCGCGCCGTTCATTTGCTTATGCGGATCGCCGAACTGTATTCACGTTGTTGCAGGCGCGCGCTTCCTGCCGCTTTCCACCCTCGAAAATCATTATCTCAACCGCCACATTCGCGAAGCGATGATCGAGCTGTTGAATGGAACTGAAAATCTGCTCACCAGCATCGAGCGCGAACACATCCACGAAAAGATTTCAAAGCGCGATCCATCCGCTGCGTAGGCCTTCACGCACAGCCTCGGTCCGGTTCGTCACATTCAATTTTGAATAGATGGACGAAACGTGAAATTTGACGGTGTGCTCGCTGATGCCGAGCGCCGCCGCAATTTGTTTATTCGCTAATCCTTCTGCAAGCAAAGCCAATACTTCGGCCTCGCGGTCTGTCAACGGCCCGCGAGCCGAAGTTTCTTCTTCTGACGGGAACATTAACGCGGACGCGCCAACAATCAATCCTTCGGATAACGCGTGAACCGCGGTGATCAATTCTTCAGCAGATGAATCCAGCGGAAGAATTCCCCACGCTTGACGAGAAGCCCGCGTCCACGCGCGGATATTGAGCGGCTCATCGCTCAAAAGCAGAATCCCGGCTGATTCGGGCGCGCCCGGTAAATCGTCCGGGAAAGTAAACGAAGCCGACGCTGCGATCACAACATCGGCTTCGTTTTGTTCCAACAAAGAATCACTCCATCCGTTTCTTTCGCCAATGATTTTGATCTGATCATCAGACGAAAGCAGGGCGCTCAATCCCGCACGCAATGCAGGCGATGGAACGACCAATACAACGCGGATCAATTACTTCCTCTCACCCACCGTCACGCCGACGGTTTCGGGCCTGCCGCCGCGCAGAACTTCAACCGCGACGGATTTGCCAACCGTATCACTGTTCAACGCGGCAAATAAATCATCGGGATCACCAACTGCCTGCCCGCCAATCGCAACGACAATATCGCCGACCAGCAATCCGCTTTTTTCAGCGGGACCATTTTCTTCAAGCCACAAAATCAGAAGGCCGTGCTGCTGATCACGTTTGAGGGCGCCGCGCGCTGATTCAGGAATATCCACCCGTTGTGTGCGGACGCCGAGATAGCCGCGCTTGACAGTGCCGTGTCTGGCAAGCGCATCTGCAATGCGCCACGCAAATTTAGCAGGAATGGTCAAAGCCATACCATGCGCGAGGCCGGATGTATTCAATCCAAGCACTTCACCTTCGGTATTGATCAGTGGTCCGCCAGAAAAACCAGGATACGGCGTTGTTTCTGTTTGAATATATTCATCGAGCAAGCCGCCGCGTCCCGTACGAGCGGGACCACCGATGGCGGTGATGATTCCCCACGAGGCTTGTATACCCGCATTGCTCGGGCGGCCCAGCGCGATGACGAGTTGCCCGATGTTCGGCGCGGTATCCGCAATTTTTGCGGGAGTTAATATTTTTTCACCGAGGCGCAGTAACGCGAGGTCGGAGCCGGGATCGCGTCCGGCCAATGAAACGGAAAACGATTTACCGTCCGCGTTGGACGCGCTTAAATTTTCTTCGCGCGTCACAACGTGATCCGCAGTCAAAACCAGATCAGCCGCGTAGGCAATGCCGCTGGCGGGATAACGTTTGCGCGCGTCCACCAGTACCGTTCCTGCGCCGCCTTTTTCGACCGCAGCGGCCAGCTCATTGGAAAAATCAGTCAGTACACTCATCAAAACTCCTTTGCATCTTATCATGAGTTGGAATGCAACCAGAGTGTAGCGCACTTAACATTTATGGAAATCAGACAATAGAACAGATAGCGACCTGCTCGTTCGGGCAGGTCGCTATCGTTCCCTTGTCACCCATAAATCCATTCCTCAAGTTTTGAATGCGGCGAGCAATCGCCGCCAGCCTTGGGCCACACGAAAGGATTTCAAACGCCAGGTCCCAACCATGCCATAGGGAATGAAAAGCACAAAGGCAACATAGATTGTGCCTGTGATAAAGCTGGCGTTTTCGCCGATATAACGTCGCAGACCAAAATCGAGGAGACGATACACGAAGGCGCCGATTAAAGCCCCGCTCAACGTGCCGACACCGCCAATCAAAACGATCAACAAAGCAGTGACTGTAAAGCTCAAATCCGCAACATTGGGACTGACGATAGGTTGATAGAGCGCATGCAAAACACCTGCCAGCGCGGCGGCAAAGGATGAAAGCATCAACGCCGCGAGCTTGAAAGCGAATGTGTTATATCCGAGCATCTTTGCACGGCCCTCGTTTTCGCGGATAGCCACGCACACGCGTCCAGTCGGGGAATTCACGAAACGCTGATAAAGCAGATAAATCAAAATCAAAACCACGAGCGCAACAAAGTAAAAACGAAGCCGTTCGTTGGCTGGGTTTATAAAAGAGGGAACCATAACGCCCTGCAAACCAACATCTGCGCCCGTGTAATTACCCAACTCACTTGATGTCACTATGATATGAAACATTGACGCCATACCCAGCGTAACAAGCGCAAACGTAATTCCTTTGACGCGCGGCAGCACAAGCCCGAACAGCAAGGCCTGCAAGATCGCGGCAAGAAAGACCAGGCCGATCACCGCCGGTAAAGAGAGCGCAAAACTCTTGAGCGCGATACCCGTCAGATATGCGCCAACCGCGAAAAACATCGCATGCCCGAATGAGAGCAATCCCGTCACGCCAAAAATCAAATCGTAAGAGAGCGCATATAAAGCCAGGATAAAAATTTCGATTCCCAAACCTTCCACGAATTTAGAGATGCCACCCTGATTTTCCCAGACCACGATTGGAGAGGCTCCCTCAAATAAACCAACAATAAAAGGCAGCAAAACCAATGCAAACAATACGATCAGCGAAGCGCGGTTATTATGGAAAAAGGAGAATGCCTTCTTTTGCATGTTCACTCCTTTTTCCCAAGCAGACCGTTAGGCATGATCAATAGAATGATGACCATCAACAACACTGTTGAAGCGGGAACTATCGGCGGCGTGGGTTTGAGCACGATGCTTGTAAACGGAATGGAAATACCGATCTGTCCATATTTGATGATGAATTGCTGAATCAATCCAACCAGCAGGGAACCAAGCGCCGCGCCAGGATAACTCGTCAGTCCGCCGATTGCCAGTGCGATCAACGCGTTGAGCAGGAAACTCTCGCCCATTGCATTGGAAAGTCCCATCGAGGGAGCCGCGAGCGCTCCGCCCAACGTTGCCAGTCCAACACCGAGGGCAAAGACCATCGTGAAGACGCGCCGAACGTTGATGCCAAGCGCTTCGACCATTTCACGATCTTGCACACCCGCGCGGATGATCATTCCAAGCCGCGTGCGCTGAAGCAAAATCCAAACCGCGACCAACACCAGCAGGCCAATCAATGGAATAAAGATCTCGTTATAGGTTCGCACGCGCCCGCCCAACAAAAGAATCGTCGAGCAATTGCCCTGCCACCACGATGAAAAGCTTGTGGCGGGGCAACTTGCGCCAGAGCCGTTGAATAACGTCGGCTTGGGCATGACGAATTCGGGCCTGCCCCAAACAGCCTGTACGATTTGCACGCCGATGGCGCTCAAACCGATCGTCAGCATGAGTTGATAAATCGGACGGCTGTATAACGGGCGAATGAGTGTCGCTTCCATCAATGCGCCTAATCCCGCGCCGCTCAAGGTCGCGACGATCACAGCAATGAAAAATAGCCAGTTTGCGTTAAGTCCCAACAGAAATGCAGTCAACGCGCTGTTGAAGATGAAAGCGATCAAACCCACAAGAAGTAAAACTACAAAACCTGCATAACTGCGCCATGACAATCGCGGAGAGCGCTGCACAGATTGATCAAACAAGAAAAGACCAAAAGAGCCAAACAAACTTGCCAACAACAATCCGCCGATTGCCAATGCGGGTGAAATCTGATCGAATGTAGCGGTTGGCGGCGGAAGAGGCGTACCCTGGCTGGCCATGAAAGAATAAGTGACCGGACTCTCTGCGTAGTTATCGAGATTCCAGCCAGCAATCGGATATCGCGGCAGAATCAGGCCAAGAAGCAGAACGGAGACAATGATCAAAGCCCAAGGGAGAATCCGCCTCATTCTTAAGCCAAGCCGGACGCGGGCGGAAAGAAGCGGATACATATCTCGAAGCGCGAATCCGCTAAGAATCAAAGCGAAGGGAGTCAGCAAATCCGCAAACGTATCGGGGCGAACAAACACTGTCCAGCCAATGTACGCGCCAATCATGAAAAGCGTTCCGTGCGCAAGGTTGAGCACATCGAGCAGACCAAAGATCAACGAGAAGCCCGAAGCAACGAGGAATGTGACCGCTCCAACCGAAAGTCCGCGCAAGAAGGTAATGACGAAATCCTGCGAATTCATTCCCTGCGCAGCGGCGATGAAAAAAATGAGGATAACGATCAGTGTGGCGGCGGACAAAAGATTCTTGCGAAAGAATGCATTCATGGTTAATCCTATGCCGCGCCGAGGAAACGATGAATGGCGGCTTTGTCGTTGACCAGGTCCTTCATCATGCCTGATTGAACGGAACGACCTTCCTCGATGATGATGTAATATTCAGCCAGCTTGCTTGCCACAAGAAAATTTTGTTCAACGAGAACAATCGTACTTTGTGTGGAAAGCTGGCGAATGGCGGACATCATGTGTTCGATGATGACAGGCGCAAGTCCTTCGCTTGGTTCATCGATCAACAGCAGACTGTTATCGGCCACGAGAGAGCGCGCAATGGCAAGCATTTGCTGCTGCCCGCCGGAGAGACTCGTTCCGGGTAATGCAATGAGGCGTTTGAGATCGGGAAAAAGATCAAAAATGAAATCACGTTTGCGGGCGTAATCGTCTTTGGCGCGTTCTGCCAATTTGAGATTCTCCTCCACACTGAGATCGCGGAAAATGGCGCGATGTTCCGGAACAAAACCGATGCCCATCGCGGCAATATCGAACGAACGCATTCCCTGAACTTCGCGGCCATTGAAAATCACTTTGCCCTGGCGCGGCGGCGTTAGCCCAAGAATGGATTTGAGTGTGGTGGTTTTGCCGGCGCCGTTGCGTCCAAGCAAAGCCGTGATCGAACCGGCCGGCACGCGCACATCCACACCCTGCAGGATGTGATATTGACCAATGAATGTGTGAATGCCTTGAACGTCGAGGATCGTTTGCATGATTTCCAATTATTTGTGTACACGGACTACACGGACCGGGAAAGATAAATAAAACATCCGTATTCTTCCACGAAATCCACGTGATCTGTGTACGGAAATTTTAAACATTCAATTCATACAAACCGCCGAGATAAGCGGTTTGCACTTCCCTGTTGGCGGCGATTTCCGCAGGTGTGCCTTCGGCGAGAACTTTGCCAAGATGCATAACCGTGATGATATCCGATACGCTCATCACAACGTTCATATTATGTTCGACCAATATCACGGTTTTATTTCCCGTCTTTTGAATTTCTTGAATCAGAGCAAGCAATTCCGGCACTTGTTCGGCGGCCATGCCTGCGGTCGGTTCGTCAAGCAAAAGCACTTCCGGATCAGGAGCGAGAATCATACCCAGCTCCAGTTTGCGCTGATCGCCGTGCGGAAGCGTGCGAGCCGGGGCGTGTGCGCGTTCTTTCAATCCAACTTTTTCAATCACTTCCCATGTGCGATATTCGCATTTTTCAAGACGCGACACATTCATCCAAAACTTGAAATTACTTTTTTCCAACGCCTGTGAAGCCAGGCGGACATTTTCAAAAACCGTGAGATTTGGAAAAATGTTCGTGATCTGGAAGGAGCGTCCGATGCCATGATGGATCATGCGATGAACAGGCTGATGAGTCAGGTCGCTGCCTTTGAACATTACTTTGCCGCTGGTCGGTTCGATGTTGCCGCTCAATAGATTGAAGAATGTTGTTTTTCCGGCTCCATTCGGGCCGATGATGGCATGCAACGAATTCCTGCGAACTTTGATGTTCACATTGTCCACTGCAACCAGCGCACCAAATTGTTTGGATAAATTAATTGTCTCAACAATGATGTCGTGATTCATGGCATCGTCCGAGTTGCAAGGTCTATCCACAGATTTCGCAGGTGACACAGAAAAATCTGCAACACCCGCAAAATCTGTGGATGAATTTCTGGAGCGGGAGAGTCCCTGAGAGTCTTGTCAACTCCCAGGGACTCATTGTATTACGAAATTACTTTCCGCTCAGGCTTCCATACGGTAATGTACCGCAGCGATCTTTCATGGATTCCGGAAGCAGGCACGGCGGTTCGGGGCGCGTCGTATCAACATATTGATAGAAGTTGGCGTTTGGATCAGTAAGGTTGACCAGCTTCAAAATGTACATATCTTGAATGGCAACGTGATCTTCGGGGCGGATGTCAATCTTGCCTTTCGGGCCGTCGAAGGACAAGCCTTCCATCGCCTTGACCAGTGCGTCACCGCTGACATCGCCGTTGGTCTTCTTGATCGCGGCAATGGCCATGAGAGCCGCATTCATGCCGTCTGCATCGAACAAGTCGGGCATCGTTCCATAGCGGGCTTTATCCTGCGCGATGAGGAAGTCGTTGATGGGATTCTTCGGCGCGCTGTAGTGATAGAGAATGCCTGCTGTTGTGCCGATCGCGTTGGCAAAGAAAGTCGGCATTAACTTATTGTCAATGAACGTGGCGCCCAATTCCATCTTACCGGTAACGCCCTGATCCTTGGCGGCTTGCACAAGCGCCACGAAACCGGAGCCGGCCCACGTGACAATGTATGCCTGCGCGCCGGACTTGGCAATTTGATCCATGTATGGCGTGAAGTCCGTGGTGTTCGTCGGAGCAAAGATATCATCGGCGACGAAGGTGCCGCCATCCAATGTGCAGGCATCCCGGAAAGCCGCCGCGGAACCCCGGCCAAAGGCATAATCCGGTGCGATTTGAACGAACGTCTTGTATTGTTTGGTCAATGCAAGGCACTCGTTCATGGCATCTTGATAATTATTGCGGCTCACGCGGAACGTGTATTCATTGAAACCGGAACCGGTGATGTCGTTCGCCGCGGCAGGCGCAACAATCAACGGTATCTTGTTCTGCAAAGCAATGCCCTGCAACGTAGCCGTCGCGGCCGACGAAACCGTCCCAACCAGAATGTTGACTTTTTCAACATCAATCAATTCATTCGCAGCTGTGGTGGTTGTATCAGGATTGCTCGCATCGTCGCGGACAAAAACCTGAATCTCGCAATTGTCGAGTTTGAAATCGTTTTCCTGTGTCTTCTTGAAATCAAACACCTGACCCGCAGAACCAGCCGCGCCGGTTGCATATTCCATGCCGAGCATGAATGAGCGCGGGATCATCACGCCATAAATGGCAAGCGAGCCGGAAAGGTCGGTGATCAAACCGATCTTGATCGGCTGGGAACAAGTCAAACCCGTTGGCGCTTGAGTTGACGCGGCGGTGGCGGCAGGTGCTTGCGTCGCGGCAGGTGCTTGCGTTGCCGCGGGAGCCGTCGTCGGCGCGGGAGTGGCGGCGGGCGCGCAGGCGGCCAGCATCAAAGCCATGGTCACCAGCGCAAATGCTAACGTGCGAAATACTTTCATGGGGTTGCTCCTCCTAAGATTTTGATAGGTTGAATATCCATTAACGACCGAAACAAAATTTCTCTGGGACGGCACCTCCTATCCTGCAAATTCAACGATGGCACGCGAGGCGGCTTCAGGAATCTCGATCGGGAAGAAATGCCCCGCGTCGGGGAAGATGACAACTTTGCTGTTTGCAATTTGCTTTGCGAGCAAGTCCGCGTTTTCAGGCGGGACCACTTTATCGTGTGCGCCGAACAGAATCAAAGTCGGGGCTTCGACGCGAGGCAGTTTCGACTCGAATGCCGCGGCTTCTGGAATCAGTGAGAGTCCAACTGCCATCTGCGCTTGATACGGCGCGGGATCAACCGGATTTGCGACCCGCCATTTGATCCATTCATCGAGCACTTGCGGATTCTTCTCGGCCCAGCCGGGCGCGGTGCTGACAACAAGTCCGTTTCTGAAACGCGTCAGCGGATCGCTGGTCACATCGCTGAGAACCTTCATCGCTTCGGGCGTGACCGGGATCGCGCGCGGCCCGCCAAAGTTGGTCGAACACAAAATGAGTTTCGCCACCTTCGACGGAAAATCGAGCGCCATTGCCTGCGCGATAAATCCGCCCATCGAATGTCCCATGATGATTGCTTTTTCGATTCCAAGCGCATCCAACAATCCGGCAGTATCCGCCGCCAGCATCTGTGCGCTGTAGGGACCAGCAGGCTTATCACTTTGACCCGCGCCGCGATTATCAAAAGCAATCACTCGAAAATGTTTTTCCAAAAACGGAATCATACGATGCCACTGCCAGAGCGAATAACCGATACCGGAAATCAACACGAGCGGTTGACCTTCGCCGTGGGTTTCGTAATACAGTTCGATTCCGTTGGTAGTTGCCTTCGGCATGTTGTTCTCCGCTGAACGAAAGAGGAAAGAAGAAAGAAAATCCGTACTCTCCTCTTTCTTCTTTCATTTATCGCTTCACAAACTTCTCTCTCAATTCCGCTTTAATTACTTTTCCATACGGCGAATACGGCAGCGACTCAACAAACTCCACGCGCTTTGGGATTTTGTATTTCGCCAATCGTCCCTGACAAAACGCCAGCAATTCTTCCGCGCTGACTTTTTGATCCGGCTTGCGCGCTACGATCATCAAACCGACCTCGCCCCATTTCTCATCGGGCTGTCCGATCAACGCCGCGTCCGCTACGGCGTCATGTTCGCGGAATACCGCTTCCACTTCTGCGGCATAAATATTTTCGCCGCCGCTGATGATCATGTCTTTGAAACGGCCCGCAATATAGAAATTACCTTCTTCATCCACGCGCGCCATGTCACCGGTGTGGAACCAGCCATCCTTCAACGATTGTCTTGTCGCCTCTTCGTTATTCCAATAACCCGCGCACACATGCGGGCCGTTGATGATCAATTCACCAATCTGTCCAACTGGCACATCGCGATCATCGGCGTCAACCAAACGCATCTCGCTGTGAAAGATCGGCTTGCCCACCGAGCCGCGTTTGCGGATTGCATCTTCATCGGTCATCGAGAAACAATTCACACCGACTTCGGTCAGGCCGTAGCCCTGACGCATCGTTACACCTTTGGCTTTGTTCCACGCTTCGATCAAAGAGGGTGGACATGGCGCTCCACCGCTGATAAAAAAGTGAACATGATTGAAATCTGTCTTTGCAAACTGCGGCGAGTTCATCCACACCTGGAACAAAGTCGGCACACCGAGTATGACCGTGCATTTTTCGTCAACAATGATTTGCAGCGAGGTTTCGGGATCAAAATTTCTCGCCAGCACAATTCGTCCGCCCGCGTAAAACAGCGGCACAAGAAAAACAAACAATCCGCCTGAATGAAACATCGGCGTCAGAATCGGCGACACATCCTTTTCGCTCAATCCCCATGAGATGACGGTGTTGATCGCGTTCCATAAAATTTGCCGGTGCGGAAGGACTGCGCCTTTGGGCCGCCCCGTTGTCCCTGATGTGTACAGGATGCAATAAGCATCATCATCGTTGATATCAATCCGCTTCGGCTCGGACCCTGGGGCCTGCTCCAGCGATTCTTCGTACGATTCTGCATCTGAAATCTTAGCGCCTTCGAGTGAGATGATATGCTTTATGTGGATCGCATCGCGCATCCCGTCGAATACAGATACAAACTCCGGCCCGACGATCAACACCTTCGGCTGGCAGTCATTGACAATGTAGGTTAATTCGCGTGATGTGAGTCTCCAATTCAACGGGGCAAAGATCGCGCCGATCTTTCCCAATCCAAATAAAAGGTCAACGTAAGCAATGCCGTTATGCGCCAATATCGAAACGCGGTCGCCTTTCTGCACGCCAAATTTCCCGCGCAGAAAATTTGCGGCACGGTTGGCGCGTTCATTCAACCTTGCGTACGTGTAACGTGTCCCGCTTGTTAAATCGAACAGCGCCTCGCGGTTGGGAGTCAGATTTGCGCGTTTGGTTAGAAGATCAGCAGCATTCATCGGTGGTTAGAAGATCAGCAGCATTCATCGGTATCAGGTATCAGGTTCCAGGCGCCAGGTATCGGTGCAACTCACTTGACACTTGACACTTTAGGTTCCCACCACAATCCCACCATCCACGCGTAAAACTTCACCGGTGATAAAAGAAGCGTCATCAGACGCAAGGAACAGATACGCGTTGGCGATATCACGCGGATCGCCCAACCGTCCAAGCGGCGTGCGGCCCTTCATACCGTCTAAAACTTTTTCCGGCATGGATGTGACCATATCGGTCGCAATGAAACCCGGAGCCACCGCGTTGACTCGGATGTTGTATTTTCCAAGTTCGCGCGCCCAGACTTTTGTCATACCGATCACGCCGGATTTTGTCGCCACATAATTTGTCTGCCCAAAATTTCCATCCAAACCAACGACCGATGACGCATTCAGAATTACACCGCCGCCCTGCTTGACCATTACAGGCGCAACCGCCTGCGAGCAATTGAATACACCCTTCAAGTTGATCGAGATGACCAGGTCAAAATCTGCCTCGGACATTTGTCCAACCAATTGGCCTTCTTTAAACTTCACCATTTGACCGTCTCGCAGGATGCCCGCGTTGTTGACCAGCACATCAATGCGTCCATATTTCGCGGCAACGTCATCTATCCATTTTTGAACGGCCTGACGATCTGCCACATTGACTTTGTAGAATACAGCGTCCTTGCCAAGCAATTTTAGAGTCTCCTGCCCCACTGATTCGTTCACGTCGCAGATCACAACCTTGGCATCCGCTTCGGCAAAACGCAAAGCCGTGGCTTTGCCGATCCCCGCCGCGCCGCCCGTGATAAGCACCACTTTATCTTTCATTTGCATGGTCTTCTCCTCGATCAAGTAGCGAGAGCGAACAGTCAAGATTCGATGAAGGCAATTTCGAAAACTGCGCGCTATTCACGTGTTGTCGTTTTATCATTTACCAGTTACGTACAGGTTACACGGTAGGGGCACGACGTCGCCGTGCCCCTACAAATTCATTTCAAAACTTTCTTGAACGCCGTCATGACTTCATCAGGTTTTTCGATGAACGGGCTATGGCCGGTATCTGTAATTACAACTTCCTCGTACGAGCCACCTTTGGCCTTGTATTCATCGAGAATGTGACGCGTCTGGCTGACCATTGGCTGCGGAGGGTAAATATCATCGCCGGGCCAGCCGGGGACAAATCCCAGTTTGCCGAGATTACCCATGTCGAAGAAGGACGCGTCGGAAACGATCATATCCGAGTCGCCGCGCACCCAAAGCATGGGAGGCTTGGGCGAAGCGGCGATGAATTTGTCCACACTGTCGCCAACATATTTTGGAGAAAGGGCATTGATAGGACCAAACTTTCCGGGTGCGACATTCGGCCAATTTGTTGAAGGAACAAAATCGCCAGGATATTTCTGGTCGCCAACTTTTTCGGTCATCAATGAGGTGAGCAGGTCTTCTTCGCGCGCCGGTTTGAAAGGCGGCTTCCAATAAAACGAATTCATCACCACGCGCGGCGAGGCTTGCGGGTTATCGCTTGAGCGGTCACCTTTCGCCATCAATTTTGGAAATTCGGGATTCACGATTCCGCCGCCGGAACCGGCGAAGTCATCGTAGCAGGGTTTGCCGTCAACGCCCTTGCAGCCGCCAAAGCCGTAGGGCGATCCGGGGTCAACCGCGGTGGCGCTCAAAACTCTTTCAGCAGCAGCCGCTACCAGTCCAAAAACGATCGTGCCGCCCATCGAATGCCCGATGACATGGAATTTGTCGATCCTCAGCGCATCCAAAAATGCAAGCAGATCATCAATCCAATCGCCCATGCCGCGCGTCGCGTCAATCAGTTTATCTTCGGTATCGCCATAACCGCGCAAGTCGGGCGCGATGCCGCGAAATCCTGATGGAAGTTTGAGCATCATCTCCTCCCAATACGTTGAAGAAGATGCGTTGCCATGGATGAACAAAACGGGTTTGCCATTATCGGGTCCGCTGAAAAGTGCGTGGGTTTTCAAGCGGGCGATATCAATCATCTTTGATGTAATGCCGGGTAAAGTGGGAACGGTTGACATGTCATCTCCTTATTTTGACAATTGATCGCGCAGTTCGCGCTTGAGAATTTTCCCCGCGGCGGAAATCGGCAGGGCATCCATGAACGTCACGGATTTTGGAACTTTATATTTTGCTAATCGCTCGGCCATAAATTTCAACAGTTCCTCCTCCGTTGTAGATTGATTTGGTTTCAACACAACGCACGCTTTGCCAATTTCCCCCCATTTCGGATCGGGCAGACCGATCACCGCACACATGTGCACCGCGGGATGTTGATATAAGACTTTTTCGATCTCAGCCGGATACACATTTTCACCGCCACTGATGAACATGTCCTTCTTGCGATCCACGATGAAGAAATATTGTTCCTCGTCAAAGTAAGCGACATCGCCGGTGTGAAAATATCCGCGTTCATCAACAGCATCTTTTGTCGCATCAGGATTGTTGAAATAACCGGAACAATACGACGGACCTTTGAGCACCAATTCGCCCGCTTCGTTCGGACCGAGGAAGCGGTTACCGTCATCAACGATTTGCGCGTCGACGAAAAAGTTTGGCCTGCCAATCGAGCCCGCCTTGCGGATGGCGTCTTCGGGTGCGAGCGCAAAGATTCCGGGACCAAATTCGGTCATGCCAAAGCCTTGTTTGAAGTGGATGTTTTTTTCTTTTGTATATTTTTCGACCAGCGGAACGGGTAACGGCGCGCCGCCCGACGTGCAAAATCGCAATGACGACAAATTCACTGACTCCCAATTGGGCGCGGTGGTGAGCATTTGATACATCGTCGGCACCGCGGCAAAAATCGTAACATGTTCCCGTTCGAGCAAAGTCAAAACCTGCGCAGGGTCGAATGTGCGGATCAAAATTGTCGTGCCGCCAAAGATGACTTGCGGCAAGGTGTAAACAAAAAGTCCGCCCGTGTGGAACATCGGGAAGACGTTGAGATAGACATCGTTATGGGTTACATCGTGGATGACGGTATTGAGCGTATTCCACCCGATCATGCGATGTGAAACTTCCGCAGCCTTGGGCAAACCGGTTGTCCCGCCGGTAAAGATCAAGGCGGCGATGTCTTCTGCTTCGAGAGTCTCACAGGTTACGGCGGCGTCAGGAGCGGACTGGAGAACTGATTCAAAATACAGGCTGTCTTTGATTCCGTTTCCATCAAGATGGAGGATGGTTAATGGATAATGGGCGATAAGGTGAGCGACATTCTCTTTGAAATCATCCGAAAAAATCAAAATCTTCGGCGCGGTGTATTTGAAAATTTCCAACAGTTCATGCCAATTGAGTCGCCAGTTAAGTGCGGTGTGGATCGCGCCAATTTTGGAGCAGGCAAAAAATGCATCGAGATGTTCGTAACCATCGCGCGCCAAAATCGCGACACGGTCGCCTTTGCCAACGCCTCGCGATTTCAGCCAGTTTGCAAATTTATTTGCACGGCGATTCGCATCGCGGAAGGTCAAGCACCACTCTGGCGTTTTCCCGGCGTCAATGAAAGCAAGTTTGTCGGGAGAATAAAGTTCACGTCTTGCAAGATAATCGCCGATATACATCACAACTCCTTTGCAAAAGGAAAGAGGAAAGACAAGCTTCTTTCATCTATCCTTCTTTCGTCATTTTGCCGTCCATCTCCACACCGACGACGCCATCGTGATCCCTCCGCCGCTGGCGCAGAACAAAATCACTTCGCCGGTCTTTGGACCTTTGCCTTGACCGATCGCATCATCCAGTGCCATGGCCACGCACGGCGAGCCGGTGTAACCCCATTTGTCCATCACCCAATGGGTTTTTTCGATGGGCTGCTTCAACAATTGCATCATGGTTTCGATGGTGCGGAGATTCAACTGCGTGAAGAAATAATGATCCACGTCGTCGAAAGTCAATCCGGCTTTATCGAGCGCGCCTTGCATGAGTTTTGGCCAATATTCGGTGTTGAAGGTCTTTGGAAATTTTTTAACAAATTCCACTTTTGGCGCGCCAAATTGCGATAAGTTTTCCGGCGTGCATGGGCGGAACGCACCGCCCGTGTAAATTCCCAACGCATCATGAAATGAGCCGACCGCGAGAAGATTGCTGCCAAGAAAACCTTGTTCTTCGCCAATTCCCAAAACGACCGCACCCGCGCCATCCGCAAAAAGATTGGCAGTTTTTTTGTCTTTGAAATCCAGAAAACGACTCATGCCGTATCCGCCCGCGACGAGGACATATTTCATTGCCGGTTCAGTCGTCAGATAACGCGCACCTTGATCGAGCGCCGTGACCCAGCCCGCGCAGGCCGAGTTGACATCGTAGCATCCGGCTTTATCCGCGCCGAGTTTGTATTGCACGACAACAGAAGTGCTCGGCGACAGATAATCCGGCGTATCGGTGGAGACAATGATCAAGTCGAGGTCGCCCGCTGAAAGTCCCGCGCGAACGAGGGCCTTCTTCGAAGCTTCCACGATCAGGTCAGATGTCGTTTGATCGGGCGACATCCAATGCCGCTCGCGAATCCCAACGTTTTCGATCAGCCACTGACTGGTTGATTCGCCAATCAGAGAATCAATTTCAGCATTCGTTACAATGCGTTCCGGAACATAACTCCCCGTGGAAAGGATTTGAACATTACGAGGCATATTACCTTCCATCGCATGAATTAAACTTGCATTTCATCATTGTTTGATTCCTCCAGCGGAACAAAACGCCTTATGAATTCGACTGCTTCCTTCCATGTGCTGAAATTCAGTTCCTCGTCACTTTGAATGTGGCGGATCGAACCGCGATAAACGGAAGGTTTGTCGTCCCCATTTGCATCGTTCACCACAAAGCGGATAACGAAAGAAGAAATGCTGGAAGTGGCGCGCGAATTCACGATGTCAGTCTATCAAACGCCGGTAACCAGCCGGTTACAAAATAAAAAAGCGGCAGAGGCCGCTGGGGTAAGAGATTGCTTCGGGGTGCGGACTTCAAGTCCGCCTTGGCTCATAACATTGCAGATGAAGCCTGCATTCCAAATGACCAGTAAATTTTCTAATTGCCGCCCGATAATTTTTCGTACAATTCCTGTGTTTCTGGTGACGGGTCAAGATCAAGTTCTTTGCGCAAGGTCTGGACACAACGTTGGTAAGTCCGTCCCACCTGGCCGCGATCACCGAGGTGATCATACGCCAGCATCAAATGACGGTACGCACGCTCCCAGCAATTGTCCTGCGTCAGCACACGCTGGCACAGATCAATCACCTCGACGTATTTATTTTGCTGGAGCAAAAGTTCAGCCAGGCGATCTGCTGATTCAAGAAATAATGAAGCCAATCGCTCGCGTTCCTCCGCGGCCCACGTTTCATACAACGTATCCGGAAGATAATCGCCGCGATATAAATCCATTGCCCGCTGGAGCAACTCCACATCAGATTTCTTTGCTCCGCGTGCGGTATCCGCAAATTGATCCGCATCCAACTGCAGATCGGCGTTGAGGCGAATCGAATACGTGGTGCCCTCCCGCAAAATAAACGCCGACTCGCTTCCGGGATCGCGTTCGGGTTCCAAAACCTGATATAGTGTATTCAATGTAATCTTGAAATTTCGCTGGGCTGTGGCAGCGTCAGCTTCGGGCCACAGATATTCGCAGATTTGATCACGGTCAAGCGGCGAGTGGCGATAAGTGATCAGCAATTGAAAAAGTTGACGCGCAGACTCGCGCCGCCATCCGCTCGATGGAATCGCCTCGCTCCCTCTCCAAACCTGAAAACTGCCCAGCGTTTGAACGCGGAGTCGAAAACCAGCGTGGACCGTCACCCCCGATAATTTCATGAACTCCAACAGGCGGTCAACATACGCGCTTTCCCATCCCCGCGCGCGGGCATGTAATAACAAGGGAACGAAAATCCGTTCATCCGGCGCGCCGAGCAACGAAGGACGCGTGAAGAAAAAGTAATAACCGTTTTGCTGACATGCCGCAAGCGTCTCCGGCAGGGTTTGTTTGAGCCGGTCGAATTGTTTCTGCTTGAAATATCCAAGGGCAAGCCATAGACGGCTGGCGCTTCGCCCGAAAGGATCGCTGCATTCCTGAAAACCGGCTACGGCGCGATTGAGCCATTCTTCTGCGGCTTCATAGCGCGCCGCGAGCATCAGACTCGCACCCATCGCCAAGCGCGTCAGCGACGCGATCCATTCGTCTCCGGCTTGGGTTGCGATCTCGATTGCTTCCTGTGCACACGTCTGCGCGTGCTGCAAATCTCCTTGATAGCCATAGGCGCGGCATAAACCCCAATCGGCTTCGACGAGCAGGCGCGGCACATCCAGTGTTCGGCTGATCTCGATGCTTTTTTCAAATTCACCCAACACCAACGCAAAATTTTCGTGATTCGAATTTGAAGATATATTCAACGCATGTCCCTGACGCATGTGCCCCACCGCGGTGACAAATGGGGATTTCAATTCGTCGCCGCGGCGCGTACCTTCCAATGCGGCTCGATGCGCGTGTTTGCTCATGCCCATCATGGAATAGATCAGCGAGAGCAATAGCATCGTCTCACGATGGGCGCGCGGAGTTTGGACCGGCTCGCGTTTTTCTGTTTCAGCAAGTTCCTCCAGCCCGCGCCGGGCTTCTTCGAGACGGCCGGTGCGCAACAGGACACGGAACAAAAGTTGATCGTTCGAAGGGCCTTCTGCGCGCAATTCTTCAGCGCGTTGGCGTAAACGCTCAGCCTCATCCACATGACCGGAGTTCAATTTGTTTTCTGCCAGCAATTCATATAAACGCACTTGCGTTTCGCGGTCCTCAAAACCATCACTCAAACGGATGGCTTCTTCCAATAAACGCTCTGCCTGGCTTGGATTAACTGTGTCAATGTAGACGCGCGCCTGGCCGCGCAAGGCGCGCGCCACACCATCCTGTTGTCCGCGTGAGCGCCAGAGAGTCTCGGCTTGCTTGTACCAGCCCTGAGCTTCGTCGAAGCGGCTGTGTAAACGCGCCAAATCTCCCAGCGTAAAGATCAGCACGGGATGTTGATGCAGGTTCGAGGGCGGCAATGAAGCGATGTATGTTGCAAGCGTATCCAGCCGTCCCACAGAAAGAAGCACCGAAGCATAAACATCCAGGAGGGCCGCGACATCTTCCCAGGCCCGCGCCTCGATCAAATGATAAATGGCAGCCTCATGATCCTTGCGATTCAAAAAATATTGCGCGGCGGCTCGATGCCATCGGCTTCGCTCTTCTTGCGAGGATTGCTGTTTTAAAAAATTATGGAAGATGTGATGATAGCGCAGTGTGCCATCCGCAGTTTCAACAACGAAAAGGTCCTGACGACGCAAGTAGGAAAGCATCGAGGCGGAGTCGTTGGCCAAATCGCCCATTGCCTGGCGTAAAGCATCACATGCCTCCGGGTGAAGATCGCGCAAAGCTGAAGTGATCAAAAGAAAATCGCGCACATCCTGAGGCTGGCGCCCGAACACTTCGCGGGCAAGCACATCGAACAAAACGTCCAGCGAATCAGCCTGCCAGCGCGAAGGAAATTCGAGGGTTGAACCCGATTGGTTGCGGAGGCTTTGCCAAATCAGTTGTAATGCAATCGCCCAGCCTTCTGTGTACGTCAGCAAAGATTCAGCTTCTTCTGCCGTAAGATCAAGTTGATAATGAAGCGCAAACAGTGACGAGATTTCGTTTTTTGTAAACGTCAGCACCGATTGATCAAGCTCAAGATAATTGCCCTGCGAACGCCAACGCGACAATGTGGGTAATGTGATTGTGGGTCGCCCGGATAAAAGGACATGCAGATGAGCCGGAGCCAATCCGATCAGATGATCGAGAATGTAAGCAATCTCACCCGCGTCCACGACGTGATGCGCGTCATCCATGACCAGAAGCGCGGGACCGTTTAAGGAATTTGCCAGCGCGTTGATAATTTGATCCAGAACCCCGCGCCACGGAAGTCTTCCCTGCGCGCCGTCCCAGCCATTCAAATAAGCAAAAGGCAAGTCAACAATCTCAGGCAAGGCATACTGAATGGCATGACATAAATGCTGGAGGAAAACCAGCGGATCGTTGTCTTCTTCGTTGACCTGATACCAAATCAACGGCTTGACCTCGCCTGCTAATTCTGCCAGCGCGGTGCTTTTGCCATATCCCGCCTCGGCCTGCAAAATGGTGAGACGATAATCCAGCGCCTGTTTCAAAATCTGGCTTACGCGTGGACGCTCCAACGTTCGCGCGTTACGTGGAGGCGGAATGATCTTGGTCCGCAACACGGAAGGATAGGATTGCATTGCGGAGAATTTTACACTCTTATTGGAATTGTCGGTGAGGGCGAATCAACATTCATTGTCCCTGCTTTCTGATTTTGCACACAGGCGCCAGAAAAAGTCCCGCCCAAATGGGCGGGACAATCGTTGGGCTTCCTGTGCACCAGGATACACTATATTGGCAGCAACAATGATTTACATTCCCCTTTCGCTGCGCCACAACCTGCCGCGTAAAACAAAGTGCTATCTACGAGCCAACGTGCAGATTTTATCAAAGCCGGTATGAATCAATTTACATATCTCCGATGCAATATCGCCGTCTACAAACCCCGCTGCAGGATCTGGGATATCATCGGCCCCTCCCTTCGCTGCCTCTGTTAACAACAGAACTTTATGACGAAGGGATGGAAACTCTATCTGCAGCGCTTCTTTCTGTCCACCCTCCATAACAAGCACTAAATCCGCCTCCCGGATCATATTTTCAGTAATTGCCCTTGAACGATGCGCATGAATATCAAGGCCCATCTGCCGTGCTTTTTCAATTGCTTCCGGCATTGCAGGCATTCCATCCATCGCCCACGTACCGGCACTCAATACAATCCAAGCATTTTCCTGCTTATGTTTAACCAACTCGTTACGGAAACATTCTGCAGCAATCACGGAGCGATAGCGATTTGCAGTACAAACAAACAAAATATTTGGCACGTTACTTCCTGCAAATGAAATATTGAGATGATGTGATTTCCATTACGGATCCGACACACAAATAATCGGTTGATCATGCATAATATAACATATTGGACGGTCTGGATTGGCAGCCAAGAGGTCAGAGAGTTGAAGTGTGCCCACTGCAGGCACATTTAGGTACGCATAATTATGCCGAATGCTTTCCTGATACCATTTATATGGAAGCAATCCCTCTGCAATGATAGCCATATCCAATCGCTGATGCAGGGTATACTGAGCATACCATAATGAAAAAATTTGCTCATTGCCATCCACAAAGACGAGAGAGTCTCGAGGAATTACCTGCACAGTACGGCCGACAAAATTGCGGGCCTGAAAATCTTTTGATACGTCAACAGAAGAAAACAAAGAAGGGATGCGAAACAAGGCGGCGACGAATAAGAGAGCGCAAATGGATATCTGCAATATATAACGATTGGAAAAGAGAGACAGAATATCCTGCAGACCATAAGCAAGCCAGACCGCAAAGGCCAACCAAACAGGCAACAGATACACCAGCGAATCATAAGAGTTATAAGATATTGCGAATAAAAGAAAAAATATCCCCATCCAAATAGATGGAATTAGCACACGACGCGAGGGCGAAGAAATCAAACCATAGATTCCAATTAAAGCACCAAACCCCGTATACTGATTCAGCAAAAGCCCGGCGAATGACTGCAGCCGTTGAAATATATTTGCCCACGATAAACTAAAAAGATAGGAACGATACAATTGCCCCCCAACAAGCCAGAAGAAACCGCCTAACGTGGACGCGTTTCCCCAATTGATTGGCGGATCAAAAGAAGCGCGGATCGGCAAAGACAAATACAAGGACAGCCCGCACGCCACGCCCAAAGATCTTCTGAAGAAAACTGAGGTGGATGCAAATATTTTTCCTTCGGCCTGCAGAGCCAACAATGGAAACATTATCACCGCTGTAAGATGATTGGTAGCGGCAATGCCAAAGACCAATCCGCGCACCCATTCACCAATTTTCGGCCCTTCCAGGCTCCAGGTGTATACGCAAAGCATCATTAATAGGCCATGCAGTGCATATACTTCAGTAACAAGAGCCTGTCCCCAAACAAACGGGGCAAGCCCATAAGCAAGCGCAGCCAGAAACGATATTAGCGGCGCCAAGGAGTGATCATTTAGTTGATGCACAAGGTATTTGTATAACAAAAATGCTGTAATGAGGGTGCAGACAGCAGACAATAAATTTGTGCGAAATGCTATATCTCCCAACGGAAGCAGTTGAAAGCCTCGCGCAATAATTAAATACAACGGATAGCCAGTAGGATGGGCGACGCCGCCGGTTGCAGCAGCACTAATTAGATCTCCTGCATCCGCGCTAAAATGTGTCCAAGTGAGGCTGGGCGCAATAGTCAAGGAGTAACAAAAACCCAGGAAGAAAACAAGAAAAAGAGGAAGCATATCTCGCTTATAAGAGAAATCGGGAAAGGCCGGCAAGCCTTTCCCGATTCAAAATGGAAGTGATAGTTTACGAATCACCGATGAGCGAGAAAACGCCCACAGCGCTGGTCACGCAAATAGTTCCTTTGCCAATGACGGCGCCAGCGACTTCAACCCAAACGGCAGGCGTTGCGTTTTCGTTCAATCTGTGGATCTTCGCGTGCTTGTTTACAAATTCCGGCGGATACGCATAACAGACTTGAACTATTGTCTCTTTCGGATCCGCCGTCACCTTAAAGGTGCTTCCGGTGAAGGCTCTCCCTGTTGGGGCCGGAACATATGATCCGACAGGGTCTTCCACCAATTCCACAGTGATCTTGCAACTGGCGGATTGAGGGGTGAACAACGCGGTACCCATGTCTATAGGTCCGGCAGAACAATCTCCTCCGCCGGTTACCGGTATACTGGGAACCGTCCCTTGAAAACTCGGCGCAGCCCAAACGCCGATCGAGGTCAAAATCAGCAGGACTGTAACCACGGCAGCAATTGTCAAGCGAATAGAAGGTTTCATTTTTTCTCTCCTTATATATGGCAATTCTTTCAAATGAATTTTGATTTCGGACATGAACCAAGGTTATAATGATGGAGGTGGCGATGCTGTTTATAGGCTGGAAATCTTTTGCGCGAAAAGTCCTCTGTACGGAGTATTATGGGCGTTGCCCGGTGAATACTAAAACACTGCTTTCCAGAATACGATCATAGGGAAGAGCCAGACGCGTGCGATGGCTGGCAAAACTGTGAATCGCGAAAACAATGACTCAGCAATGGACAAACAAAGAATTGTTGCCAGAAATAAAGCAATTGTGAAAGCGGGCGTAAGGATCGGTTTATTGATCCTGCTTTTGATAATTGTCCTTGTTGGGCAGAAAATCTGGAATATTTATCAACAAGTGCGGATTATTGAAGAAGAAACAAATGCCATCGAAACTTACATCGCCCCTGCGCCCAACATCGATAAACTGCCAGAAATTGCTACAAAAATTCACAAATTGCGAATTGATTTGGATTCTCTTGAGATGGAGATGGAGCCTTATTTTGGCCTTACAGCTCAACTGGGCGGGCTTCCAAAATATGGTGGAACAATTAGCCAGACGAAGCAGATTTTCTCCCTGACTCAGAACTTGGTCACTGCGGCGGATGAGGCATTAACGGCAATTACTCCTGCCATTGAAACAGCGTCCGCAAACGATAAGCCGTTGGATGTGATGGAGTTGCTCAACCAATTGCAGTCCGCGAGTCCACAATTGTCGAATGCACAAATCTCGCTGGCGCAGGCTGAGGAAGCTCGAAAACAAATCAACGTAGAGATACTTGTGCCCCAAGTCAAAAAAATAATTACAGCCAGGATTGACCCTCTCTTTAGAACCATTGCGGCATCGTTTCCAGCGGAAGATGCATTAAGCATGGTGCGCATCGCCCCAAAGCTGCTGGGGGGCACCAGTACAGGTCCCCAAACTTATTTGATACTGCTGCAAAATGAAGACGAGCTCCGACCCACAGGAGGGTATCTAACCGCGGCAGGCCTAGCCGTAGTCTCGAATGGCAAATTAATCAGTCTAAAGATAGAATCCTCCGAATTAGTTGACGATCTGAACAAGCCTTACCCCATCCCTCCATGGCAATTTAAAGAGTTCATGAATATCGATATGTTTTTGTTCAGGGATTCGAATTGGTTCACAAATTTCCCAACAACAGCATCATGGGCAAAATATTTTTATGCCTATCCGGGCGCCTCGCCAGCAAACGGGGTCATTGCACTCGACATGCATGTAATTGTACGTTTGCTTGAAACACTGGGACCCATACAGGTTGATAATGTCAGCTATCCCATTACTTCAGAGAACGTGCTGGAGTATATGCGCTCGGCTGAAAAGTCTCGGCCTCAAGGCACAATCGGAACCTGGGACCGCAAACAATTCATCAGCGATCTCGCAAAACCGTTGCTCGAAAAAACATTGGGCGCACGCGGGCAAGCCTGGACCAAACTCCTGCCTGTGTTAATTGAACTCCTGGACGAACGACACATCCTGCTTCAGTTCGATGATGCAGAAGCCACTGCCCTTTTGGAACACAGAAATTGGGATGGCTCAGTCCACATTCCACCCAACTCTGATTACTTGATGATAGTGGACGCCAATATGGGATACAACAAATCAAATGCAGTAATGGAAACATCTTTTGATTACCGCGTAAACTTAACCACGCTGGCCCGCCCCAAGAGTTTTCTGCTTGTGCAACAAATCAATCACTCGACCATGATCGTTCCCTGCGAGCCTTTTTTCACTGTCAGATATCCAACTCAACGCACCGTGCCTGGCAATACTCCAGAGCCTTATTACAATATGGATGAGTGCCATTGGGGCTATTTGCGAGTATATACTCCTGAGGAAACAAAGCTCATTTATGCGAATCCCCGCGAAATCCCAGCAGAATCAACAATGTTGGGTAATACAATTCCAGCACGCACGGACAATCTTGGAAATGAGGATATCGCCGATGCACAAGTCTTTGGAATGATGATTCTTACCCCCACGCACCAATCTACAACAACCGAATTGGAATACTCTTTGCCAGCCGACATCATTACCAAGGACAATGCAGCGAATTCGTGGAGCTATCAACTGAAAGTACAAAAACAACCCGGCACTATTGCAGAGTCATTTACATTGACCCTGCAATTGCCCACCAACGCGAAGATCATGAATGCCAACGTTCCGTTTGTGGAAAACAATGGCACATGGACCGCGCAACTAGATTTGCGTCGCGACCTGATGGTCGAGGTGCATTTCGGCGCGAAGTAAAACGGTAAGGAAGAATTGAAGGGTCAGCCAAGTTTTTACAATCGAGTTTCCACAAGCCGCCCCAAATTCCTTTATCGTTCACATGTTAGATATCGGCAGATTTCGATTCCTTCTTGCTTATTTTCTTCCAAATTCCTGTTTTTTTATCCCCATTTTTGGCCTCCCTTCCGTTCGATGAATAATAATTCGATGAGTAGTAGTAGGGGTAGGAATAATAGGAGTATCCGCCATAACCGCGCCGGCGACTGTTTTGCAAACGGTTGAAGACCACGCCTAGAAGGCGCGCACCGGCTTGCTGCATTTGTTCTTTAATGGCGCCTACAACTTCCTTGTGGGTTTGTCCGGGTACAAGTACCAGCAAAACCCCATCAGCCAGACCTAAAAGCACCTGAGGATCTGCGATGAGCATTGGCGGACAGTCGATAACTACATAATCATACGAATTAGAAAGAGACCTTAAAATACTTTTCATTCTTTCAGAGCCCAGTAAGTCCGTGGGATTGGGAGGCAAGGTGCCGCTCGGCAGGATGCTTAGACCGGGAACGTTCTGAATCTTCTGAACGTAATCATCAATGCTTGCATTCTCTCTGTTAATTAGATCACTTAAGCCAAGGGCATTAGAAACAGCTGCATAATCATGAACTTGTGGGCGTCGGAGATCTGCGTCCACCAGGACCGCTGTTTTCCCAGAATGAGCCAGTATGGCAGCAAGGTTTGCGGAGACTGTGGTTTTACCATCCGCTGGCCCTCCGCTCGTG
This sequence comes from Chloroflexota bacterium, assembly GCA_021824575.1. GTDB lineage: Bacteria > Chloroflexota > Anaerolineae > Anaerolineales > Villigracilaceae > Fen-1038. Next base: position 2,555 of record JAKAKJ010000057.1, on the reverse strand, counting down.
ACGACAATGCTCTTAAATGGTTTCTCCCTGCACGAGAATTCAAGGTTCGTGCGCAGCACACGAAATGCTTCAGCCACAGGCGAGCGCGGCGCGCGTCCTACATAAATACCTTTGCCGTCATGATTCTCCTTGATGTTTGTGATATAGCCAACAACCTTCGTGCCCAGCAATTCTTCAATTTCTTCGCGGCTTTTGATTGAGTCATCTGTCATCTCGCGCAAACTCACAAAGCTCAACGCAAGAATCAAGCCGGCCGCAGCTCCAAGCAGAGCGTTAAGCAAAGTGCGAGGCCTTACCGGCTCTGCCGAAGCTTGCGCCAGGCTAATCTGTTCAATTGTAGGTATGTTCTGCATCTCCTGATTCTTCACAGTCTCTCGACTGCTCAACAAGTTGAGGTAGATATTTTGATAAAGATTAAGGTTCTGCGTTAGATTGTCGATCTCATTCGTGGAGCGTTTTACTTCCTCGGTACTTAACAGGCTGGTGTAAACATTCTGATAAGAAGTAAGCAGGGATTCCTGCGTTTTCAGAAGATTCTCTTTCTCGACCAGCGTTGAATTGAAACCCTGCTCCGTATCCAACGGCGTCAGGAATGCTATATCACTTTGAGTCTGCTCTATCGCCTGACGGGTTGCTTCAATCTTTGCAGTCGTATCGGTAATCTGCACCCGGATTTCTTGAGCATACTTGGCGTCGGTCTGCACTTGCGGATCTGACGAGAGCTTATCTTGCAAGGCATTGTTTTGACTGATCAGTTTATCAAGAAGGGTCTGCTGCTGAGGCAGGAGATTCTTCTTATCGGTCAACTGGAAATGTGCTTCCATCCAGCTCATTTGATGAAGTCGATCCAATTCAGTGGTTGTAACTTTGATTGCATTGACCGTATTGTCAATATTTGCTTGCGCTTCAGCCGTCTGTTGAATGAGCGCGCTCGTCTTCGCCGCATCCAATTTTGCCTGAACGTCAGAAATTTGGGCCTGAACTTCCTTGATCTGCAAATTCAAGCTTTGTTCAGCCTGTGAGTAACGTCCAGCTTGCAGCGTTTCGTTTTGTTCCCCCAACACCTTGACCATTGTATCCGCAATAAGGGCAGCACGCTTAGGATCTACGTCCTGCACCTTCAGTTGGATAACCTGTGTGTTAGTCAATGCGGAAACATTTATGTTTTTCGGATCCACCTTGTAGCCCACGCGCTGGGAAACAATGCCCAGGAACTCATCCAGGGACAACATGCGCACATAGGTTGTGAGAAGCTGGGAGAGATCCAAGGATTGTGTAAGATCACCAACAGTAGGCTGCGGATTTCGAGTCACCAGAATGTTGGTGGTGGCCTCATAGACGGGCGTCTGCTGGCGGCTAAAAGCATAAGCAGCGGCGGCCCCCAAAGCAACCGCCAGAATCAATAGCCACGCCCATTGTTGCAAGATGGCAAGTAATCTTTTGAAATCAATCGCAACATCAGAATTGTGCTCAAATTCGTTAGACATATGACCTCATTGAACTATATTAGGATGGTAGATGCTCGACAGCGGTTCAGCCGCAAAAGAATGAATACAAAGCCACGTTTCTAAATGCGAGAGAATTGCGCTTTTATCCAGATGTTCGCAGGCGTAGGCCCGGCCAAGATTCCCCAGTTTTGTTCTCTCGAAAGGGTTCTCAATTAATTGGGCCAAGGATTCGGCTAACGCCGTTGCGTTTTCTGGTCGAATAAGCACGCCGATATTGTTCAAGATGTGTGAAATTTCTGTGTCCGGATCTGCTGCAGCTATGACCGGCCTGCCGCTGGCAAGCATGGTGCCGAGTTTAGACGGCATGACCAAGTCTGCGGCGTTAGCCAGTTGCGGTAAGAGATGAACATCTGCAAGGTTCACCAATTCATTCAATTTATCCTCGGGCTGCAATTCGAGGAAGAGGATGTTGGAAAGCGATCCTGCCTGTAATTCAAGCGCTCTCTTAGCGGGCCCTTCACCGCAAAGGACAAATAGAATTTCGGATCTATATTCAAGCAGGCGCGCCGCTTCAACCAATAGCCCCAAACCTTGTTTGCATCCCATGTTGCCGTGATAGAGGGCTACAAATGTTTGGTCTGAAATATTGAGTTTCGCACGCAAGGAATTGTTGCCTTGCATCGGATAGATTTTTTGGGTATCAACCCAGTTGGGCAGAAGGAAAGCGCGCTCTCTTTTGACGCCTTTTCTAACGCAAAGCTGGAGCATATTCTCAGAGATCGTGGAGACGCGATCGAAATGGCTCAGCAGGAAACATTCGAGCCTCTCCGCCATAGGGTAAATCAACTGACGCCCGGGCAATATGTCGAGCCCTCTCGCGGCATCCAACTCGAAGTCCTGGATATGAAGCCACGCTTCCGTACCGCTTAGACACGCAAAGGCTAGAACAAAAGGAGCATTCATCAAAGCAGGAGCAATGCAGATTACTACATCCGGTTTCCATCGTAATTGCATCAGCAAAGCAGGAAGGCTTGAAATGGCAAAAGTCGCTAAGTGAATCAAACGCTTCAAGCCGCTCGGCTGACGAGGCACCCAAAGCGGACAACG
>JAKAKJ010000030.1 GCA_021824575.1 Chloroflexota bacterium | reverse complement strand
CGGTCATGAGGTTCCTTTATCGAACCGCGAAGCGCACCAGGAGCACGGAGAAGTTCTTTTTTCCCTTTGCGCTCTTCGCGGTGCATCTTTCCAAACTTACACAGGCAAAAAATCCGCCGCCCACTCGATGTCAAGTTTCTTGAGTGAGTCTTTAGTCGGGACGCCGTCCGCGGTCCAGCCTGCCAGCCGGTAATATTCGTCTATGGCGGAATCCATTTCCTCGTGCGTCAGAGCCATGCCCGCCGTTGGACCCGACCCGCCCAAAGCTTTGAAAAACTTCTTTGGCAGTTTATCCGCTTTTCGGTCGACTCCTTCGCGGGCATTGAACGTCCGCATGAGATTCAAACGCCTCATCCCGACCGCCATCAATTCATCGAGCGTGACGTCCCAGCCTGTCACTGCTTTGACCATGTCCGCCGTTTCTTTCGGACCGTAAAGCGTCCATGCCGGGCCCCAGACAAATTGACAAAGTTCAACTGTATCGAGCGTGGAATAAAAGACTTCGGTGAGCCAGGCAAATTTGACTTTGGCTTTATCGAGCGAAAGCGGCGTGAGTTTATCGGGCATGCCCATCAGCGCGAGACGGCCCATGTAAAGATCAGACGCCATGCCTTCTTCGATCATCCAATCGTGTTCGCTGGATTGATGATCCGCGCCGAATGGGTTGACCGCGTAGATCAGACCGAGCGAACGTTTGGCATGAGGCATGTGTGCAGGCGCTTCTGCGCCTTTGACGGTGATGAGACATTCGTCCGCACCGTTGCCCCACATTTTCGCGGCGCGCTCTGAGCCTTGCGAAAGGACTTTGCCAAGCGGCCCGCTGTTCGTGACAATTTGATTCAACGTTTCGAGCATCGCTTCGGCGCTGCCAAATTTCAATTCAAGCCCGCCGGTTTGTTCTTTGGTGATGATGCCTTTTTCATAACATTCCATCGCGAAGGCAATCGTCGCGCCGCAGGCAATCGTGTCCACGCCATTTTGGTTACAGATTTGATTCGCGTACGCGATCGCTGCCAGATCGCTGATGCCGCAATACGAACCAAACGTGCCAAGCGTCTCGTATTCCGGCCCGCCGTAATATGGATCAACCTTATAAGCGCCTTCTTTTATTTCAACGATGCGCTTGCATCGAACAACACAGGCATAACAGGTTTCGCGATCCTTCAAAATGGTTTCAGCCATTTTCTCGCCGCTGATCGGTTCGCACGATTCAAATTGACCTTCGTTATAGTTATGTGTGGGAAGCGTACCCATCGAGTTCTGCGGCATGACCACTGACGCCGTGCCATATTTTGCAAGGCCGTCCATGTCGGGATTGTTCGGAACTTCTTTCGGACCAATGCGGTTCAACGCGGTCACACCCTTTGCATCGGCGAGATCAACTTTCTTTCTGCCGCGCACAACAACGGCTTTTAAATTCTTCGATGCCATCACCAATCCCATACCGGTGCGGCCATTATGGCGACTGGACATATTCACCAGTGAAGAGAACAGCACACCGTGTTCTGCGGCAGGGCCATGTTGAAGGATTTCAATCTTGTCGTCACCGAATTCTTTTCTGAGAATATCATCCACTTCCCCCGTGATCCTGCCCATCAAATGTGCGGCATCGTGAAGCTCAGGCTTGCCGTCAATAATCGAAAGATAAACCGGCTTCGGCGATTTGCCTTTGATAACCAAACCATCAAAGCCAGCAAATTTCAATTCCGCCGGGAAATAACCGCCAGCCTGTGAATCGCCAATCGCGCCGCTGATCGGTGATTTGGCGTTGGCGTTGATTCGGCTTTGCCCGGAAATTGCCGCACCGGTGGTCACGCTGCACATCAACGTCAAAACATTTTCGGGCGAAAGCGCGTCCGCGCCTTTTGGCATTTCCTTCAGGATGTAATACAACCCCATCGCCGACCCGCCCATGTATTTTCGATAGAACGACTCCGGCGGAGTTTCCACTTCCATTGTGCCGCGCGTCAAGTCAAGGTGAAGAATCTTTCCGTTATATCCAAATGGCATCGCATCCTCCTCCTGCAAATTCGATTTATTCAATTATACGGACGGACATCGCAATGGGCAAACATGATTTTCCGAAAGCGACACGCTAGACAAAAGCCGCGTCTGTCTCAGACTTGAAACGGACGCGGCTTCGATGGATTTGACATTCCTGCGACGGCTGATTCTACGCAACCGGCTCAGGCGTCATTTCTTTGATCCCATACGGGAATTCATAATCCGCCATCTTATCCATAAACGGAATCGGATCGAACGCTTCCGGGCCAAGCACGCCCACGCCTTTCCATTGACCATGCTCGATCAAATCCCAGCCGATGACCGCACTGAAAGCCGTCTGCGCCACGACCGCCTGGCAGCCCCAGCGCTTCATGCACTGCGCATTATCCGCGACCTGATAAAGATAAACTTCGCGCGGCTGGCCATCTTTCATTCCCTTGACCCAGGTCCCCGCACAGGTTTTGCCGTGCATCTTCTCGCCAAGATGAGCCGGATCGGGCAAACAAGATGCGACCACATCGCGCGGCGCGACCTTCGCGCCTTTGACGTTGATCTTGTCTTTGTTGTCCAACCCAAGCATACGCAGAGTTTTCAAGACGCCGATGAATTGATCACCCAATCCATATTTGAATGTAACGCGTTTCGCTTTTACCCAGCGCGGCACAAGCAAAACTTCCTCGTGTTCCACATTGACGACATCAATCTTTCCAATACCTTCCGGGAAATCAAAGGTTTCGTGCTCGGAGAAAGGTTCGGTGGTGAACCAGCCTTTATTTTCCTCCCAGATCACAGGCGGATTCAGACATTCTTCGATGGTGGTCCAGATTGAAAAGTTGGGAGCAAATTCGTAATCATCAATCGAAATGTTTGCGCCGTCGCGAATTCCGATCTCTTCGATTTCATCGAAAAGATGATCCTGCGCGTACCGCGCGAAAACATCCGCCATGCCAGGCTCGACACCCAAGCCGACGATGGCGAGCAAACCTTTCTCCTCCCAATCTTTTGCTTTTTCAAATTGGTAATCACCCAATTTGATCCCCGGCTTGTTGAATGGATCGGTGGGATGCGGCTTTGACAAAGTCATCGCCATATCCATGTATTTGACGCCCGCGCTGTACGCCGCGTCAAAGATCGGTTGGTTGAAGACAGGATCCACCGCGTTCATGATCAAATCAACCTGGTATTTCCTCGCAAGCGATTCGATCATCTCCTGCTTGCTGGCATCAATGAACTCCGCCGGGAAGCGATTTGGATCTCCAAGTTTTCTCTGTACTTCTTTGGCGCGCTCAAGGTTGTAATCGGCCAGCACGATTCGTTCCACCCAGGAACGTTCCTTCGCAATCGCGGCGATGGCTTCGCCGACGCCCCCAACGCCTACCAACAAGACTTTCATAAATCCTTTCGATTGGCTCCACCGCCCGTCCATGTGCGGGGGCAGACAAGATTGATTAAGCCGCGGCCGCTTCAGGTCCGGGCCGAGGCGGTAATCCTAGAAATAGATTTCCTTGACGATCTTCAAGTGCATGAAGGTTTCCGTGTCGCGAATCCCTTCGATGGTGTAAAGCTTTTCAGTAATGAACTTCAACAAATCGGCATGGTCGCGGCAAAACACTTCAGCAATGATGTCATAGCGACCGCTGACCACGACCAGATAAACAACTTCCTCGAGCTTTGAGACTTTATCCGCGACTTCCAACATGTGGACGCCATCTGTGTGAATGGCCACCAGCGCCATCGTCTTGACGCCGCGTCGAATCGGATCGGTAACGGCGACCACTTTCAGATATCCTTGCTCCACCAGACGGTTGTACCGCTGACGGATCATGCCGGGCGAAACGCTCAACTGCTCGGCGATTTGGGCAAAGGCCATACGACCATCCTGCCGCAGAGACTCCACGATGTGCTGGTCAATGGCATCCAAGGATGGGTTTTGGTCAATACCGATTTCGATTTCCATGTCTATATTCTATAACGAATTTGCACTAAAGTCAATTCATTGATGATTATTTTTCATTTAAAAATGCCGTTGGATAAAAAATCGTCCGGCTGGCTCCAGCCGGACGATTTGGTGTTTCTCTACACGCAATCTGGATTACTGACCTTTGAAATCAGTCCAGAGTTGATCGTATAGCTTGGTTGCATCACCAACATCTTTCACCCCTACCGCGTGCGCGAGAAAGTCAGCAGACGGATTTGTACCAGCAAACGCCATATAAGCATCGTAGGTAGTCGGATCGCTCGTCTTTAGATAATCGAGCGCAGCTGCATTGGGATTCGAATACGGAAATTCCTTGGTGATCAAGACGCTTTCCTTCGCGTCAAGCACAAAGTTGAGAAAAGCCATGGCGGCATCCGGATGTGGTGCGCCTTTTGGAATGGCAAGATTATCGAACCAAAGTCCGCAGCCTTCCGTCGGGCAAATATAAACGATGTTCGGATCTTGCTGGTATGCCAAAGAAGCGTTGCCGTTGTACACCAATCCAGCCCATGCCTCGCCGGTGATCAACGAAGTTTCCGGGTCATCGCTGTTGAACAGCAAAATGTTGGGCTTCAGGGCGACCAGTTTTTGTTTGGCCTGATCGAGCTGCTGAGGATCGGTTGAGTTTTTGTCAAATCCCAGGGTCTGCAATGCCATGCCGGTCACTTCGCGTTCGTCGTCCAAGACGACCAAGCGGCCCTTGAATCTGGGATCCCACAAATCGGACCAACTCTTAGGCTCGAATGGCACCTTGGTCTTATCGTACACGAGGGCGGTTGTTCCCCATTGGTAAGGAACGGTGTATTTGTTGCCCGGATCATAGTATTGATTTATGAATCTCTTGTCAACATTGGCAAAGTTTGGAATCTGGCTCATGTCCAACGGCTGCAACATGCCCTGCTTGATCATGATGTCCACAGTATAGTCGCTTGGAATCGTGACATCATATCCTGATGCTCCAGCCTGCAATTTCGCCAGCATCTCTTCATTGGATGAATAAGTATCATAGTTGACTTTGATTCCATACTTTGCAGTGAAATCATCCAGAAGCTGCTGGGGAATATAATCCGACCAAGCATAAAGATTCAGCTCTTTAGAGGTCAGCTTTGCCGATGTTGGTGAGCCACAAGCAGACAAGAACAAAAACATCAGCAGGGTCAAAAGACTAACAAGACGGTAGATCTTCATTCTTCCTCCTTTAGGTAGTTTGGCCTACGCTCTGCGACTCTGAGCAATCTGGCCAATGAGTAAAACTATGAACACGATCAGCACCCAGATGGTTGACAGGGCATTCACCTCGGGTGTGACCATGAATCGCACCATCGAAAAAACTCTCAGCGGAAGGGTCGTGGACCCTGGGCCGGCTGTGAAATAAGTGATGACATAATCGTCGAGCGACAGCGTAAAAGCCAGCAACGCTCCAGATAGAACTCCCGGCATGATCGTGGGCAGGGTCACCCTCCAGAAAGTCGTCATTTCATTTGCGCCCAGGTCCATGGCCGCCTCATCAATGGACTTGTCATAACCATGCAGGCGGGCGCGTACGACCAGGGCCACAAAAGGAATATTGAACGCGATATGCGACAACGCGATGGTAACCAGCCCAAGCGTAAATTTGATCATGACAAAGAACACCAGCAGGGCAATTCCCATGACCACCTCGGGGATGACGATCGGGATGTACATCACGGTCTCGGATGCGTTGTAGCCGGGGAAGTGATACCGCTGCATGGCCAGGGCCGCGAGCGTGCCAATGATGGTGGCAACAATCGTGGACACAAAAGCAATGATTAATGTATTCCGCGTGGCAAGGAGCACCTGCGAATCATGGAACAGCACGTTGTACCACGAGAGCGTAAACCCCTGCCAGCGCACATTCAACTTCATCGTATTGAACGAGAAGATGATCAAAATCAGGATTGGAATGTAGATATATAGATACGCGATGAATGTATAAACGCGCAGCCAGACGGGCGGCTTCTTCTCGCTCATACCAGCAACTCCTCGCCGAAGCCGGCCTTGCGCGTGTAATACAAGGTAAACACCATCGTCAGCAGCATCAGAATCATCGAGGATGCTGCGCCGAACGGCCAATCACGCGCCGTCAGGAACTGATTGCGGATGACATTACCGATCAGGATTGTCTTCGCGCCGCCCATCAAATCCGGGATGACGAACATGCCCATTGCCGGAATAAACACCAGGATCGTTCCGGCGATCATTCCAGGTACGCTCAACGGCAAAGTCACGCGGAGGAAGACTCTCCACGGCGGCGCGCCCAGATCCGCGGCGGCCTCCAATATGGAGTTCTCGATCTTCTCCAGGGACGTGTACAGCGGCAACACCATAAACGGCAAAAATTCATAAACCATGCCGATTAACACAGCCGTTGGCGAATACAGGAGGTTCAACGAATGCTGGGTGATGTGCGCCCATTCCAGGAATGCGTCCAGCAGCCCGCCCGCGCGCAGGATCATGATCCAGGCATAGATGCGGATGATGAAATTCGTCCAGAACGGCACCAGAATCAAAAAGAGCAGCAAGGATCGCTGGCGCGCCGGAGCGCGGGCGATGTAATATGCAAGGGGATAGCCTATCAGAATGGATAGAACGGTTGTCGCCAGGCCGACCTCCAGCGAATAGATGAAAATCTTTCCGTAAAGAGGATCGAACAACCGGGTATAGTTTGTAATATTGAACTGGAAAACTACATCGCCGTACGTGCCGCGTGAAAGGAAGCTCAGAACAGTCACCAGGATCAGCGGCAAAATCATGAACAAAAAAAGATAGATGTTAGCCGGCGAAATGAGAAGCAATCCCTGGGCAACCCTGCTCTCACGGAACACCTTCAACAGCGAGAATTTTTTCACGCTTTTCTCAGTGGCTTGGGCAGTCGTCATGATCTCTCCTCTAACAAAGTCAATACTTCTCCGTCCAAAATACAAGCTGACATCGAATTATGCGGGAATGTCTTTTCAAGTGATCGCATCAACATGTCTCAATCCCTGGGCAGGACGAGCGTATTCTCCATCATCAGGCTCAACCAGACCTTTTGTCCCTTTTGATAATAAGCGCGCGGATCGAGCGTCGAAATTCGATTCTGTTCCCAAACCTTGACGCGCTGCCCGCGCACGTCCAGGTACACATGCGTGTCGGAGCCAATATACGTGCTGCTGACAACGGAGCCCTCGATACAGTTCTCTTTGATGCGGGCATCTTCGGTCAGACGGATCTTCTCTGGACGAATCGAAACGGCCACATCATCTCCGACCTTTACCTGCGTCATGGCAATTCCCGTTAAGTCTTCATTCCAGGCCGGGATAACCACCACAGCCTGGTCGCCGCTGACCGATTTCACCTTCCCTTCCAGGAAATTCGACTCGCCGATGAAATCGGCAACAAAGCGGCTGGTTGGACGTTCGTAAATCTCGACTGCCGGGCCCATTTGCAAAACCCTGCCGAGGCTCATCACTGCGATGCGGTCGGACATCGTCAGCGCCTCTTCCTGATCGTGCGTCACATAAATAAACGTGATCCCCAGTTCCTGCTGCAGCGCCTTGAGTTCGAGCTGCATCTCCTTGCGAAGCTTCAAATCAAGCGCGCCGAGCGGCTCATCCAGCAAAAGAACCTTTGGCGTTTTGACCAGTGCGCGTGCCAGCGCCACGCGCTGCTGCTGCCCGCCCGAAAGCTGCTTGGGAAAGCGCCGATCCATGCCGGTTAGTTGAACCATTTCGAGCGCGCGTCCGACGCGTTTTTTCGTCTCGTCTTTTGAAACGCCTTCCATCTCAAGGCCGAATGCCACATTTTGAAAAACGTTCATGTGCTGGAACAAGGCATAACTTTGAAACACGGTATTCACCGTGCGTTGGTACGGCGGCGTATGTCCCATCGCCACACCGTCAATATAGATTTCGCCCTCAGTCGGCCACTCAAAGCCCGCGATCATCCGCAGGGTGGTTGTCTTTCCGCAGCCTGATGAGCCAAGCATCGAAAAGAATTCCCCGTGCCGGATTTGCATGGTGACATGATTGACCGCGGCTAATTCGCTTCCTTCAGGCGTGATGAATTTTTTTACAACGTCCCGCAATTCAACAGCAAACTCTCCCATTTACAGACTCCTGCTCACAGAATTTAGTGTTTCCTCCAGGCGATTGAGGAGGCTATCCAACTGCTCATAAGAAACAATCAACGGCGGCTCGATGCGGATGGTCTGTGCGCTGGTTAATGTTCCAGCCACAAGCACATTGCGTTTGAACAACCCCGCCGCTACTTTGTAGCCAATCTCTGGATTTCTAAAGTGCATGCCGATCAAGAGTCCCCTCCCCGTTATTTTCTCATAGATTTGCGGATACTGCGCGGCGAATTTTTGCAGTCGCTCCATCAGGTAATCCCCCTTTTGCGCGGCCTGCTCCCATAATCGCTCGCGCAGCGTGACGTGGATCGCGGCGATCGCGGCGGAACAAGCCAGAGCGCCGCCTCCTGTGGTTGTGGTGTGCATGAATGGATTCGGATACATCATCGGCTTGTAGATTTCTTCCGTTGTGCATACCGCGCTGATTGGCATCACGCCGCCGCCGAGGGACTTGGCAATGGTCATGATATCAGGCGCGACGTCCCAATGGTCAACGCCCCACAGCCTCCCGGTCCGGCCCAGACCCGTTTGCACTTCATCTGCAATCAAAAGGACATTATGCTTTTTCGTCGCGGCACGGACGCGCGGCCAGAAATCATCCGGTGGGACAATCGCGCCTGCCTCGCCTTGAATCGGTTCGAAGATCACAGCTGCAACACCGATGCCGACCTTTTCGCAAATCTCAAGCTGTTTCTCGACGGCCTCCGCATCGCCAAACGGGACATGATAAACCTGTCCGGCATACATCGGTCCCATCGCAGCGCGGTAATCTGCCTTGCCCATCATCGAAAGCGAGCCAAGCGTCTTGCCGTGAAATGCTTTGACCGCAACGATGAACGCGGATTTGCCGGTATAAAGTTTCGCGATTTTGATCGCGGCTTCATTGGCTTCCGTGCCGCTGGCCGCGAACCAACTGTATTTCAAACTGCCGGGCGTGATGCCGGCGAGCAATTTTGCCAGCACGCCGCGCAATGGATCAATCAATTCCTGCGACGGCATGGGCGAACGATTCAACTGTGCCTTCACAGTTTCGACTACATCGGGATGACTCCATCCCAAATCCATCATGCCGTAACCACCCAGGAAATCAAGATATTCGCGTCCAAGCACATCTTTGAACACCGCGCCCGAACCGGACCATTCGACCGCGGCCCAATCGCCCGCTTCAGTCACAGACTTGCGATACTCGAGCCAGTTGCGGTTGTAATGCTCGGCAAAATTTTCCTTCGACTCATTGATGATCTGATATGCTTCCTCTTGCGACGGAAACCCAGCTCGATGAATCAAATCAATCCAGCGCGATGAATAATCCAGTGCGTCCTCGTAATCAATTGCCATGATCATCCCTTTGATTTGGCGAGATGCCAATAAGTTTCAAAGTCCTCTTTCGATATTTCCACTGCCGAGAATTCCGGATCAGAATTAATATCCTCCAGCGATTTGAGCGAATACAAATCCAGTTCTGTGTCTGGGGACGAACCATTCTTATCAGCCCAGCCCATCCGCCCGCTCCTCCATATTTCAACTTTTCTACATTCGAACCACTCAATATCCACCTCAGAAACCAATACAACTGGTTCTTCGGGATGAGTATGAATCCAAAGGCAGTGGATATATTTCATGGATTCTTAGAACTTTCTGCTCCATTCCTTCGGCCAGCGTTCGACCACGACTTTTTTCTGCGTGAAAAATTCGACCGCGTCCATCGCCTGTCCGTGCATATCGCCGAAGAAAGATTCCTTCCAACCGCTGAACGGGAAGAACGCCATCGGCGCGGCGACACCGATATTGATCCCGATATTGCCCGCCTCAGCCTCGTATCTGAATTTGCGCGCCGCGGAACCAGATGATGTGAACAGGCTGGCTTGATTTCCGTACTGTCCGCTGTTGACCAATTCGATTGCTTCATCAACAGTACTGACGTGCATGAGACTCAGCACCGGCCCGAAGATTTCTGTGCGCGCAATTTCGCCTCCACGCGGGACGTTGGAGAGGATCGTCGGTCTGACAAAGGATCCGCCCTCGTAGCCTTTGATGACCGCGCCACGTCCGTCCACCGGGACCGAAGCGCCTTCCTTCGCACCAACGCCGATCAACTGCTCGATGCGCTGTTTGCTGGCTGCATTAATCACCGCGCCCATTTGGACACCAGAGTCGAGACCATATCCAACAACACGCGAAGCGGCCGCGTCGCAAATCATTTCGGTGAATGTATTACGCGCATCAGCAACGGTCACCGCAAGCGAAACCGCCAAACATCTTTGTCCCGCGCAGCCAAACGCGGAATCAGCAATGATCTTTGTTGCCATATCCATGTCCGCATCCGGCAAAACGATGACGGGATTCTTCGCTCCACCTTGCGCCTGCACGCGCTTGCCATTGGCCGACGCTTTTGCGTAAAGATATTTTGCGGTCGCCGTCGAGCCGACGAAAGTCACCGCGCGGATGATTGGGTGCTCGAGAATTGCGTCCACCGCATCCCTAGCCCCATTGACCATGTTGACCACGCCCTTTGGCAGTCCAATCTGCTCGATGAGTTTGAAAATCAACTGCATCGTCATCGGCACTTTTTCGGATGGTTTGACCACATAAGTATTTCCTGCGGCCAGTGCGTAGGGCAAATACCAAAACACGATCATGCCCGGGAAGTTAAACGGCGCAACCGTCGCACACACTCCGACCGGCTGACGAAGCATGATCTCATCAATACCGGGCGCAATATCTTCAACGATTTCGCCTTTCCCCATCATCGGCATTCCACAGGCGACTTCCACGTTTTCAATGGCGCGCACCATTTCCGCTTTGGATTCTTCGAATGTCTTGCCTGCTTCGTTCGTGATCGTGCGGGCAAGTTCATCCATATTTGCTTTGAGCAGGTCGCGCAATTTGAAAAGATATTGAACGCGGTCTTGAACGGGAGTCCGCCGCCAGTCCGGGAAAGCCGCGGCCGCGGCTTTTGCGGCAGCATCCACTTCACCAACGCCACACAGCGGGGTCTTGGCCATCAATTCGCCAGTCGCAGGATTGATCACGTCGAAATATTCTTTGACCTTCGGCTCGATCCATTGACCGTTGATGTAATTTAGAATCTCCATAACTTCTCCGTTATTCGCAGGTTGCCAAGTCGGCAGGTTTATAAGTTGGACCTCTCCAACTTTCAACTTGTAAACTTTTCAACTTGTGGCTTTATCCATGAACTCGGACACGCCTTCATCAATCAAATTCAAACCCTCATCAAGTTGCTGCTCGTTGATGATGAGCGGCGGCACGACAAAAAGAATATTCTTGAAGTTGAAGACATAAAGGCCATTGGACAAGAGGAAGTTTTTGAGCGGCGTCAAATCCAACGGCTCTTTCGTCTGGCGATTCTTGACGAATTCGATTCCAGAAAACAATCCAATGTATCGCACATCGCCCACAGACAGATGCTTCACCTTGAATTCTTCCAGCCGTCTGCCAAGATGCTTGCCGGCTGTCCTGGCATTTTCAAAAATTTTGTCTTCCTCGTAAACCTCAATTGCGGCCAATGCCGCGGCACAAGCTAACGCGTGGCCGTTATATGTGAGTCCCGCATAAAGATATTTATCGTCAAAGAATTTTGCGATCTTCTCGCGCACGATCACCGCGCCGAGCGGCACATAGCCGGATGTGATTCCTTTTGCCGTCGTAATGATGTCAGGCACGACATTCCAATTGTCAACCGCAAACCATTCGCCGGTTCTTCCCCACCCCGACATGACTTCATCGGAAATCAAAAGGATTCCATATTTGTCGCAAATCTCGCGGATGCGCGGCCAGTAATCATCGGGCGGGATGATGAGCCCATTTGTGCCGGTCACGCCCTCGAGGATGATCGCAGCGATCTGGTCCGGCCCTTCATGCTGGATTACCTCTTCGACGTGGCTGATGCACTCCCGATGGCAGGTTTCGCGCGTCCAGCCGAACGGACAGCGATAACAATACGGGTCGAGGAAATGAACGACGCCCGGCATTGCCTGGTCAATGGGCAGGCGGCGATAGTCGCCGGTCAATGCAATCGCGCCGTGCGTCGCGCCATGATACGAGCGATAACGCGCCAAAATTTTGTGGCGGCCAGTATAGAAGCGCGCAAGCTTGACCGCGTTCTCGTTTGCTTCTGCACCGCCAAGCGTGAAGAATGTTTTCTTCAAATCACCTGGCGTGATCTCCGCCAATTTCTTGCCAAGCAAACCACGCGGCTCAGTCGCCATCCCCGGCGCGACAAAAGTCAATTGCGCCGCCTGATCCTGAATGGCTTTCACCACTTTCGGATTCTGATGGCCAACATTGGTATTCACCAACTGCGACGCAAAATCAAGATAACGTTTCCCGTCGGCGTCCCAAAAATAAACGCCATCGGCTTTGGTAACGGGGATTGGATTCGTTTGTCCCTGCACAGACCAGGAGAAAAAAGTGTATTCCTTGTTGAGATCAACGATTTCTTTTGAAGTGAGCTTGGTCATGGATTCTCCATTGAATTACAAGTTGAAGGTTTAAAAGTTGGAAAGCTCGAAGGTTCGAACTTTCCAACGTCCAAACTTGTTAACGATTACTTTTTCGTTTTCTTCACAAGATCCGCAAAAACATTCAAGGTTTCATCAATATCGTTATCGCTGTGTTGATAACACAGGAACCACGGCTCACGCGCATCGTGATCAGCCATTACGCCGCGCTCCATTGCCATCTCGACCAGCCGGATGTAAGCCTCGTGATCACTCTTCGCCCAATCACGCTGACAGGTCACTTTGTCCACGCCGAGTGCAAACGAGAACATGGCCGGATGTCCGCTCATGACAACTGGGATACCGTTATCTTCAAAGATATCCTTGAGGCCGTCCATGAGGCGCTGTCCGCGTTTCTGGATGGATTCCAAAATGGGTTTTTCCTTTAGCAATTTCAAAGTCGCGTAAGCCGCGGCAACGCCGGGCTTGTTGTTTGTGTATGTTCCGCCCTGTGCGACACCGTGTCCGATAATGGACATGATCTCGCACTTGCCGCCGAACGCGGCTATCGGGTAGCCGTTGCCCAAAGCTTTGGCATACGTCGCCAGGTCCGGTTTGATGCGATAGTATTCTTGTGCGCCGCCGTTCGCAATTCTGAATCCCGTCTTGACTTCATCCAAAATAAAAACGATGCCGTATTCCTCTGTCCTCTTGCGAATCAATTCCAGAAAGCCAGGCTGCGGTTCGATCGCGCCGCAATTATCCTGACATGGCTCGGTAATCACCGCCGCAATCTGTTCGCCGTAAGAACATATCACGCGCTCGAAGCCTTCGAAATCGTTGAAGGGCAGTGTGATGACAAGTTCGCGCATGGACGCGGGAATGCCCGACGAAGCCGGAACCGGAATCGGACTGCGACGGTTTCCGTACGCTTCCACCGGCGCGTACGTAGACCATAAGGCATGATCGTGCATCCCATGATAATTGCCTTCGAATTTCAGGATGATGTCGCGACCCGTAAACGCGCGCGCCACGCGGATGGCATGCATCGTCGCCTCGGTGCCGGAACAGGCAAAGCGCACCATTTCGACGGCGGGCGCCATCTCTGTGATCATCTCTGCAACCTGCACTTCAAGCTCCCCCGTCATTGCGAACAAAACACCGTTCTTAATTTCTTCGGCAACCTTTGCGTCCACCTCATCATAAGCATGCCCAAGAATGATCGGCCCGAATGCCATACGGTAGTCAATGAAGCGGCGGCCATCCACATCCCAAAGATACGCACCTTTGGCTTTGTCCACGTACGGCGTTATGCCGTCGCCCCAATAGCGGAAATTTGAATTGACACCAAGCGGCAAAACAGCTTGTGCGCGCTTTTGAAGCGTCTGGCTTTTTGGACCGGCAAGACTCATACAACCTCTGGATTCAATCGGATGATGTCAACGGTTCTGTATTCGAATCTTTTGTGGCGCTTTCAGGGACCCGCCACTGGTATACATCTTTTAGAATGACTGGCACGATGGAAGTGGTTGTCTTACGAACACCGGGAATTTTCCGGACCACTTCCGTAACAAAGTGATAAACCTCAGCCGTATCTTTGGAGACCACTTGAATGCTGATGTCGTTCTGTCCGATGCCGCAAGCCACATAAGTAACGCTGTCAAACGTCGCAAGCTTTTTGGCAACTTCCATGATGCGATCCGATTCGACCTCGAGCCAGATATCCGCTTTGATTGTCAACCCAAAAGCTTCGGGTTTAACGACCGCCGTGATTTGAATAACCCCATCCTCCACCATGCGGTCAATGCGATAGCGAACGGCCCGCTCAGAAATATCGCCGATACGACGGGCAATTTCCGAGGCAGACATACGCCCGTCTTCAAGGAGGAGATTGACAATTCTTATGTCTATTTTGTCGAATTCATACATAATTTATGTTGTTCATTTCCGAAATAGACGCGCGTTTGCCGAACTATACCTAATTAAAACCTAACCGTCAAGGAAACAGACATGAGAATTTCGAAAAACAAATATGTCGCGGCACCAAAGGTGCCGCGACATATTAAATCTGGTTGATTGGCTAACTAATGATCGCCGCCACTGGGAGTTCCAGTCACTCCTCCGCTCGAGCCGCCACCGCCGCCGTTTTCATTTCCACCGCCGCCGCCCTCTTTTTCGCCGCTTCCCTGTGTGGGTGAACTGTTATTGTTTTCACCGCTGTTATTGTTATTGTTATGATGAGAAGTTGAGGTGGTCCAATCTCCATTCGAAGCTAACACGAGGTTGGAAACAATAAATTGTCCGTTATCATCATAATAGCCCTGGAATTTTACAGTTGAGCCAACCCGCACATTACTGCCGATCGTGGCTTGATCTACATGGACAGTTTGCCCATTGATCGTCCAGATTCCGTTTTGCATCGACTCCACGACGCCGCTGAACTCATAAGAGGCATATTGATTCTGCGATCCTGCCGATTGCGTTGCCGGCCCAGACGTTCCACCCATAGAAGGCATTGGCCGGACCGTTGGAGCAGAGCGCACAGAGTTCGTGTTTTCATTGTTGTGCTCACTATTCTCTGATGGTTCAAATGGCGGCAAGGGAGCGAGCGGTCCCAAAAGTTCTATTTGTTGTGCTTCAACGATCCCATCGCTGCGTGTAACACCGCTTACCACCACCGGCGCGCTGGCTGTAATCGCTTCGCTTGGCAAGACCGTTGATTTATTCACCGCGACCGGGATGCCTGAAATCATCCACGAGCCATCCTGCTGCTGGGTCACAAGACCGGAAAAAACGATGGGCGTGGAACCGCGTCCCTTTACAAGTAATTCATCAATTTCGTCGAGACGTTCCTGTTGATACTGACTCTGCAAAATCTCCCGCCCTTGGGGAGAAAATACGAACATGAGCCTGACGCCTTCCCACGTCCGCTTCACCGGGTAGAGCTGGTCGCCGGGGATTGTGCCTGATGATGCGCTCACCAGGCCGGTACCGCTTAAGACCAATGCTGCCACGACGCCAAGCGTCATAGCCAGGCGCGGAAAGAGCGGAATCATTCGGCGCTGGGAACGCTTCGACTCGCGCATTTCGGCAGCGCGTCGAATCAGGCGGTTGCGGTCACGCTTCTGGAACTGGACAGGGACCGGTACATCGCCCAACGACCTGGCTTGGATCGCGGTATTCAATAGCGGGCGAAGCTCGCGCTCCCGGCCAGGATAACGCGCCAGAACCTCGTTAACGGTTTGCCCGTTATCAAGAGCCTGCAAACATTCTTCCAGAACATCATACTCATTCATTTTCATCCATCACCTCCCCAATGTTACGCTGCAGGGCAGCCAGCGCGCGAAATTGGAGAGCCTTGACCGCATTGACATTCTTCTTCAACACAGTCGCTGTTTCCTCTAAGGTGTAACCTTGACCAAACCGCAAAGCCAGAACATGCTGCTGCTCCAGGGTCAGCTCGGCATACGCCCGCCGGAATTCACGAGTCTGCTCACGGCGCTCGAATTCATCGTGCGGTACGGACGCCAGGTCTAACAAATTTTCCGGGAGCGACTCGGTTGGCCGGCGGTAGGAACGCCGAAGCTGGTCTGCAATGATGTGGGAGGCAGTCGAAAGCAGCCATGCTTTCAAGTTGGATTGCGGCCCGCGTCCCCTTTGCGAAGCCTCCAACAGACGCACAAAAACGTCGCTGGCAATGTCTTCGGCAGCCTGCTCGTCGCTCAACCGATAGCGCACATAGCGATAGACTTCAGGGAAATACTTATCATAAATTGCACCGATGACATGTGAGTTTAACTCTCGCAAGCCATCCAGCGCTTGTTGTTCGTCAAAATTCTGCATGGGTATGGAAGTCCCCTGGCCGTAAAAGTAAGCCACAGGCTGTATGTTCACACCCAGTATACCATCCCCCCGGCAGGCGCCATTGACGCCTGCCGGGCTAAAAACTTACGGCGGCCAGACCCGACACCATTATGGCTTCCTCCAGAAGGTGATCCGCCACAGGATCCGCCGGAAGCATTGGATCTGCCGCCGCCGACAACGTATCCACTGGTATTATGTGCCAAACCAACGAGCGCAGGCGCATTAAATTGACCGCCGGCAAATGGTAATGTTCTAATTTTCGCATTCCAGACGTTCAAATTACAACTCGCTTTCCATAATAAAAGTCGAAACGGCACATGGAAAGTTACGCCCGGCTTCGGCTATAAGAAATCTCCCTCCTGGCGCGAGGGAATAGCCGGGAGGGAGAAAAAGCAAATCAAAAGAATTACGGTTATTCTTGTGCGACCGCGTACACTCGCCGGAATTCCCGCATAAATTGTGCAGCGATTTCAGGGTTGTAGATCACGATCAAATTCTCATCATTTATGTTTTCAGCGCTGGTTGAAAAATTGTAGGAACCCATTACTACAATCTGATTATCAATGATCATGACTTTATGATGCATCAAACCGGAATTTCCATCCCGCTTGACGTTCAAGCCTGCTGCGCGAAACGGATCGAACTCCGTGCCGACATTGGATTTGACCTGATCGGTTTCCATCACGCCCGCAACTGTGACACCTGCCGCGGCCTTCTGACGGATCACATTGCCCAGCGAATTCGCTGTGAATGAATAGGCCAAAAAGTAAATGCTCGACTGTGCGTTGTTCAGCAAACCCGCCAGCTTGGTCTGGATGTTATCGTCAGGGGAGAAATAAATATCGAGGCGGGTGCCGTCAATCGTCACATGCGGATTCGGCGTGGCGGCCACAACATCTTTGCCAAATTTATCGTCCACAAACATTTCGTTGAATTCGGTCGTGTAATCGGCAGCCACTTTTGTCGAGCGAATAAGCATCAGGCTGCTGTTATCGTTATACGTGCCAGTATCGGTGAAGTTCATCGAGCCAGTCCAAACCTTGGATTGATCAATCACCATAAATTTATCGTGCATCAATCCCTCGCGTCGATCACCGAGCACGGGAATACCGGCATCTTTCAATGCCTGTGGAACCGCCCGATCCATGTTGTCGCTTTCCATCACCACGCGGACTTGCACGCCGCGCCGGTGTGCGCGAAGCAACGCATCGCGCACGCTCTTCAGATTGAAGCTGTAGATGGCTAGATCCACCGAAAGCCGCGCGGAATCAATTGCGGCTGCAAGTGGGCCATCCGGGCCGCCTGTCTTTTGTTTTGCCGCGGGATTGGTGGGATCAGTGAAATACAACTCGAACCATGAGCCGCTGACTCCATAACCAACCCGCATCGGAATTTCCGTCAACGCAGGGGCCGCAGTTGACGGCGCAGCAGTCGCGGAAACCTTTGGTGGAACCTTCGTAGGCGGCAGGGGCGTTGCCGTGTACGAACCACCGCAAGCAATGGTCACAATACAAATTGCAAAAAACAAAACAATAAATCGTTTCATTGCATTCTCCTGAGGCCGATTATAAATGCCCACATTTTGACATGGCCTACACATGTGTTAGGTTTGAAGTTTCTCGCGAATCTTTTGTCTGCTGTCTGGCGGATGATATAATCCGCACGCCCACATGAGCGAAATCCAAACAGTTTCATCAGCCAATCGCCAGATCGCCCGCGCGGCCGGGACGGTGATGTTCGCGTTCGTGCTCAGCAACCTGGTTGGATTGGTGCGGCAAATCCTGATCTCGCGCGCCTTCGGCACGGGAGATGCGTACGACGCGTTCGTGGCAGCTTCGCGTTATCCCGATTTGATTTTCAACCTGATTGCAGGTGGTGCGCTGGCTTCTTCATTCATCCCCGTTTTCACGGAATTTTTGGAAAAGGAAGACCACGCCTCGGCTTGGAAATTAGCCTCGGCTGTCATCAATTTGGTCATCCTCGTGCTGACGGCGATCAGCGCGCTCTCCGCAATTTTTTCGATCCAAGTCGTCCAGCACATCCTCGCGCCGGATTTCAATCCAGCCAAACAGGAACTGACGGCCTCATTGCTGCGGATTTTATTAATCGCGCCAACGATTTTCGGCATCAGTGGAATCGTGATGGGTGCGCTCAACGCGCACCAAAAATTTTTGCTTCCCGCTCTCGCTTCGACCATGCTCTGGGTTGGATACATCATCGGATTAATTTTCTTCGTTCCATCAATGCAAATTTATGGATTGGCCTGGGGCGCGGTGCTAGGCGCATTTCTCCACATCGGCATTCAACTTCCGCAGTTGCTGCGTTTGCCTGAATGGCACTTCAATTTTTCGTTGGGTCTGGATAACGCCGCCACGCGCGAAGTTTTGTTGTTGATGGGACCGCGCTTGCTCGGCGTAGCTGTTGTCCAAATCAATTTCCTGGTCAATACCATCATCGCATCGGGACAACCGGAGGGTTCGGTCTCATCACTGACATACGCATTCCAAATTATGACGATGCCTGAAGTGGCCATCGCGCAGGCGATTGCAATCGCCGCCCTGCCAACTTTTTCCGCGCAAGTGGCACGCGGCGAATTGGGTGAAATGCGCCACTCGCTGGCTTCGACGCTGCGCGGCGTATTGTTGCTTTCACTCCCTGCGACTCTCGGTTTAATTTTGTTACGCGACCCCATCATCGCATTATTGTTCCAACGCGGAAAATTCGACGCACGTTCCACCGACATGGTTGCATGGGCTTTGCTTTGGTATACCGTTGGTTTAGTTGGGCACTCGGTCGTGGAGATTCTTTCGCGCGCGTTCTATGCGCTCCACGATACGCGCACACCCGTCATCGTTGGGACGATTGCGATGAGTCTCAACATCGTTTTCAGCTTTGCGTTTTCAGCGTTGTTTTCGAGTCTCGGCTGGATGCCGCACGGCGGACTCGCTTTAGCAAATTCATTTGCAACCGCGCTCGAAATGACGGCGCTATTCGTTCTGATGCGCCGCCGATTGAAAGGCATTGATGGGAAGAACATTTTGCGCGGCTTTGCTCAATCCGCATTGGGCACGCTCGCGATGAGTTTCGTCATTTTGCTTTGGATGCGCGCACAAGGTTCAATTTGGCTGATCGGATTGGGCGGCGTCACCCTCGGCGTGGTCGTCTATGTGCTTGCAATTTGGGCGATGAAAGTACCAGAACTGGCCGTCGTGTTTAACGGAATCGCTCGAAGATTGAAACGAGTCAATTAAACGGCAAACCGCTTCGAGTCCAGAACGAAGCGGTTTTATTTCCCGTAGAAATAAATCTGCACAATCGGCATAATCTGTGGATGTAATTTATTTCCACATCAACCAAATTAAAGTCGTCACCAAAATCCCCCACAGAATTCCACCAGTCACTTCCAGCGGCGTGTGACCCAACACTTCCCTCAATTCATCTTCATCCCAAATATGACCTTTTAACAGTTCGTCGAACAGATAATTGATTCGTTCGGCGTGCATCCCGGCCTGACGACGCACGCCCGCTGCGTCATACGTTACGATCATCGCAATTGCGATACCGAGGGCAAACAACGGGCTGTCGTAGCCGACGTAAAGTCCAATGGCATTCGTCGCGCCGACAATCAATGCCGAATGCGAACTCGGCATGCCGCCCGTGGTGAGAAGCAATCCCCACATCCAACGGCGCGAACGCAGATATTCGATTGGCACTTTAATGACTTGCGCGGTGAACCAGGCAGCCAACGCCGCGATCAGCACGTGATTGACGAGCAAACCGCCAAGGTTCATCGGTCCCCTTCAAGATCAATCACTTCGTCGCCAGAAAGCTGCCTGACTTTCAACTCCGCTTGATTGAGCAGTTCCGCGCATCGTTTGACCAGCGCCTGCCCGCGTTCATAAAGCGACATCGATTCATCGAGCGAGCGCTGCTCACTCTCGAGCGCGGCAACGATGGATTCCAATTCTTTGAACGCTGCTTCATAAGTCAATTCATCAGCGGGTTTGACAGATGATTTTGGCATCATGACTCCATTCGATTTGCAAATTACCAGTTACTTTTTACTTCTTACTCTTCACCACTTCCGCATCGAACTCGCCGTCCGACACACGCACGCGGATTCCATCTTTGGCTTGCGCAACTTTTCGGACGAGCGCGCCATCTTTACGCCGCGTGACAATCGCGTAGCCTCTTGCCAGGACTTGAAGCGGATTCAGCGTCTCGAGGCGTTTACCCAACCCCGCAAGCTGACTCGCTTCGAGAGTGAGCCGATGAGCTTCTCCGGCGTTGACACGATGCGCTAACTCGTCGAGCCGCTGACGGTCAGACTCGATGCGGCGCACAGGCGAAAAGAATCGCAGGCTTTCGCGCAGGCCATCCAAAGCATTGCGCTGATTATCTACGAGAGTGAAAACAAAGTCAGAAATTTGCGTTGAAAGTGCTTGAAGATTTTCGGCAAGATCAGAAATCGTAGTTTGTGTCGCCAGTTCTGCGGCAGCCGTTGGAGTCGGCGCACGCAGATCGGCGGCAAAATCGGATAACGTGAAATCCGTCTCGTGGCCCACGCCGCAAATGATCGGAATTTCAGACGAAGCCACGGCACGCACAACGTGTTCATCGTTGAATGCCCACAAATCTTCGATTGAACCGCCGCCGCGCGCGATCAAAATCACGTCCGGCTGCGGCTTGAGTTGATTGAGCAGCCGAATTGCTTCCACGATTTTTGGCGGCGCTTCATCGCCTTGCACCGGCGCGGGCGCAAGGATTACTTCAACCAGCGGCAATCTCCGTCGAATCGCGGTGAGCATATCGCGGATTGCCGCGCCCGTCGCAGAAGTCACGATGCCGATGCGTTTGGGAAAATCTGGAATGGGCCGTTTGCGTTCAGGATCGAACAAGCCTTCTGATTCGAGCAAGGCTCTCAGCCGCAAAAATTCCTGATATAACGCGCCCTCGCCCACTGGTCGGATTTGATCGGCATAGAGTTGGTATTGTCCGCCGACCTCGTAGACGCCAATCTTTCCATGCGCCGCGACCGCCATCCCATCCTGAAGCGCGAAGTTCAATCGCATCGCGGACGTTTTCCACATCACGCTGCGAAGCGAGGCGCCTGCGTCCTTCAGCGTAAAGTAAACATGTCCCGACGCCGGACGCGAGAGATTCGAAATCTCGCCCTCCACCCAAACATCCTGAAGTGACGGGTCCGATTCAAGTTGATCGCGGATATATTTCGTGAGCGAAGAAACCGTCCATTGAACGGAAGCAAACAACGAAGGCTGCATTAAAGCGAGGATACTCGAAGATGGACGGTCTTACAAGTCTATAAAGTCAAATCAGTCCAACAAGTCTGACTTGCAAGACCTGTTGGATATTTTGGCCTGTAAGACTCCAAAACCAAAAATCTGCTAGAATTCGACAATCCTATGAAACACATTTGGTCCCCGTGGCGTATGACATACATTGAAAATTCTGGAAAAGAAGACGGCTGCGTCTTTTGCAATGTTCAAAAAAAGGAAGACGGCCCGGAAAATTTGATCGCTTTGCGCGGCAAACTGGCTTTTGTGATTCTGAATCGGTATCCGTACACCAGCGGACATCTGATGGTTGTGCCGTTCGAACACAAACCCAATCTCGAGGAACTCGATGCGGCCACGCGCGCCGAAATGATGGAATTGACTTCGCGCGCCACGACGGTGTTGAGAAAAATCTATAACACGAAATCGTTCAATATCGGCGTGAACATCGGCGAAGCCGCGGGCGCGGGCGTGAAGGAACACGTCCACATTCACATCGTGCCGCGCTGGGTCGGCGATACGAATTTCATGTCGTCGCTGGCCGAGACGCGCGTGCTGCCCGAAACACTCGAAGATACGTGGCAGCGCGTCCGCAAAGGATTTCAGGATTGATAGAAGATTCACCACAGAGACCACCAAGAGACACGAAGTTCTTTTTTATTTTCTCTGCGAACTCCGTGATCTCTGTGGTGAAAGAATCAGAAGCCAGGACCAATCAGCGGGGAAAATTTTCGGGCTAAACTTTTGAAAAGCAAAATTCATCGGAGGTTTGGATGAAAAAATCATGGCTCACACTTTGGGCCGTTGCGATAGTTTGTATATTGGCATCCAGCTCTTGTGCTCCTGCAGTGGTGACGCAATCCGCTCCAACCAGCGCGCCGCTTGTTACACAATCCGTTGATTCAAATACATCCACGCCCGCGCCGACATTTACAGTGACACCGGCTCCAACCGCGACGCGGGACACGTTCGGCCCGAATCAAAGCGATTTCCCGGCAAATATCAATCCGCTGACCGGACAGCCCGCTGTAGATCCGTCCTTGTTGAAAATTCCAGCGATGCTGGTTTCGATCTCGCATTTCCCGCCGACAGCGCGTCCGCAGGCGGGACTTTCGTTTGCGCCATGGGTTTTCGAGTTCTCCATCACCGAGGGCGAGTCGCGTTTTCTGTCCGTGTTTTACGGTCAATGGCCCGCGCCGGAAATTCCGATCACGGGAAATTGCGCGGTTCGCAAAGACGCGTTCAAACAAACTGGAATTCTTCTCGGCAGCCGCGTCTGGCTTGATTCGAACAAGAATGGAACCCAAGACCCGGGCGAGCCCGGCATCGGCGGGATTTGTGTCAATCTTTATGATGCAAACGGAAACATCGTCCAGCAAACAACGACCGACACAAACGGGTATTATGGTTTCAATGTCGACACGGGAACTTACACGATTGAATTTGTCAAACCATCCTATCTCGACTTCACAAAACAGAATGTGGGTGACAAGAATCTCGATAGCAGCGCGGATCCGACAACGGGCAAGACTCAAGCCGTCAGCGTGAGTCAGGACGATTTATCGTGGGACGCTGGAATGGTCCCGAACGATTCGTTCAGCACGCCGACGCCCGATCCGAATCATGATCCTGCGCCTGAAATCGGACCGGTCCGTTCTGGGCGTCTGCTTTATGGTCACATCGGCAACTTCTTCACCGATAGTTGTTTGACCTACGCGTTCGCATCACCGGAAGTGTTGAGTCAAATCCCGCACTGTTCCTTCGTGACACACGAAGAGCAAGGCGGCGGCTCGATGCTCCCGTTGGATCGCTTCAAAGCTATCGCGCTTGAAAATCAAAGAAAGACCTATCAGCCCATTGATTACGCCAGCAACCTTTTCGCAGAACAGCCGCCCGCGGGCGGTGTGCCTGCAAAGCAGGTCAATGTCTTCTATGCTCTGCTGAATCAATCCGGCTGGACATATGATCCGCTATATCAAGCTTACCTGCGTTACGTGGACAATGCCGACAAAAACGCGCCAGGCATTTTGCACGCGGATGTTGACCGACTCACCGGGCGCCAAATTCATGTTGAGAATTTGATCGTGCTCATGGCCGATACCGATGTTGTCGAACCTACCAATCTCGACATTCATCTCGATATTGGAAATCAAAACTACGCGTTCTTGTTTCGCGACGGGCAAATGTTCAAAATCAAATGGAACACACTCGCGAGCACTTACGAAAAACAAACCGGGCTTCAGCGTCCAATCAAATTCACGAATATGGACGGCACACCCGCCGCGCTCAAGCCGGGCCACACATGGATGATCATCGTTACGCCTTTCAGTCTGGTGCAGGAACAATCCAGCGGCACATATCTCATGCGATATGCCGCGCCGGAAGGCGAAGCGCGATAGCCGCAACTCAAAATGCGCCGCGCCATATCCGCAGAAGAAACCTGCTAAACAGAATCTCGTCGTCGCTTGAACCAATCCCGTTTAGTAAAGTGCAATGCACTACCACCAAACAAAACGTTACAAACGTCCATGCCTTGTGACATGGACGTTTTTATTTTCATTGCGGCTATAATAGCTTTATCAAAAACCAGCAAGGAGATAACATGGGCAAAGAAAATGAAGCTGTGATCCTTTCCGCGGTCCGCACGCCGATTGGAAAATTCCAGGGTGCGTTGAGCGGACTGCCCGCAACAAAACTGGGGGCCATCGCCGTCAAAGCCGCGGTGGAACGCGCGGGAATTAATCCAAACGAAATCGAAGAAGTGTTGATGGGCAATGTGGTGCAGGCCGGTGAGGGACAAGCGCCTGCGCGTCAGGCCGGGCTCGGAGGCGGAATCCCGGCAACGATCGGCGCGACGACTGTCAACAAAGTCTGCGGATCGGGACTCAAAGCCGCGATGCTGGCTTCGCAAGCCATCCGCGCCGGTGACGCGGATTTATTCGTCACAGGCGGAATGGAATCCATGAGCCGCGCGCCGTTCCTCATCAACGGACGAAGCGGCGAATTGAAATTCGGCAACCAGCCATTGATTGATGCTTTGAACCATGACGGCCTGTGGGATCCATTTGAAAATTGGGGCATGGGCATGGCCGCCGAATTCATCGCGGACGAATATGAAGTCACGCGCGAAGCGATGGACGAATTTTCACTAAGCAGTCACCAGAAGGCAGTCGCCGCGATAGGAGCCGGTAAGTTCAAGGCCGAAATTGTGCCGGTTGAGATCAAAGGACGCAAAGGTGAAATCACGGTCTTCGACACAGATGAGTGCCCGAGAAAAGATTCTTCGCTTGAAGCGCTCGCCAAATTGAAACCAGCCTTCAAAGCGGATGGAAAAGTCACGCCCGGCAATTCATCCCCGATGAATGACGGCGGTGCGGCGGTTGTGATTGCGTCACGCGCGTACGCGGAAAAACATAATCTCAAACCGCTGGCGCACGTCGTTGGGTATGCCCAAGCCGCGGTCGAACCAAAATATTTGTTTGCCGCGCCCGCGCAGGCGATGCCGAAACTGTTGAAAAAAGTCGGCTGGACGTTGAAGGATGTTGACCTGATCGAACTCAATGAGGCCTTCGCGGCGCAGGTTCTCGCGGATGGTTACGCTCTTGCCGATCAAGGCTGGGAGTGGAACAAGGTCAACGTCAACGGCGGCGCGATTGCGTTGGGACATCCGCTTGGCGCAAGCGGTGCGCGCGTGTTGACAACGTTGATCTACGCCTTGAAAGATCGCGGACTAAAACGCGGTATTGCGTCGCTGTGTCTCGGCGGCGGCGAAGCGGTGGCGATGGCGGTGGAGTTGGAAAGTTAGAAGGTTGAAAAGTTAGCAAGTTAAAAGTTGGCAAGTTTAACGTTCAAACCCGCCAACTCGAAAACGCGCGAGGAATAGATGGACAAACAGGAACGCAATGAAAAAATCGAACTGTACGGGCACGGATACGATCTGTTGATCTCCGCGCTGGCTGAAGTCCCGCGTGAGGCGTGGGAGTTCAAACCATCAGCCAAAGATTGGTCTGTCCACGAGATCATCATCCACCTCGCCGATAGCGAGGCCATGTCCGCCATGCGCGCCCGAAAGATGATCGTCGAACCGGGGACAATGTTGATGAATTACGATGAAAGCAAGTGGGGCGACGCTCTCAAATACAGCAAGCAAAACATCGAAGACGCATTGCAGTTGCTAAAGTATACGCGGTTGACCACGTACAACATCCTCAAGACATTGCCTGATGAAGTTTTCAGCCATTCGGTCATGCGGCCCGATAATCCCGATCCGCTGACGATGGAACGCTGGCTGACCATTTACGCCAATCACATTCCGAATCATATCAATCAAATTATGGATTGCTACAAGGCTTGGAAAGAAAAAGATTAACATCTACCCTGAGCGGAGCAACCAACGGGGGCATAGTCGAAGGGCGATGACTGCGCTTCGACTGCGGATTTCGATATGCCGCTTCGCGGCTACTCAATCCTCCGCTCAGCGCGATAACCAAAGGAGATATCATGACCATCAAAAACATTTTCATCGTTGGCGCGGGGACAATGGGCAACGGCATCGCGCAAGTGGCTGCGACGTCGGGCTATCAAGTCACGTGCATGGACGTTCTGCCCGCCGCATTGGACAAAGCCAAAGCGACGATTGCCAAGTCCACCGCGAAGCTGGTGGAGAAAGGCACGCTCACCGCGGACCAGAAAGCGGCAGCCGATAAAATCAATTTTGTCTCGAATTACAACGATCTCGCCAACGCGGACTTCGTCATCGAGGCCGCGACTGAAAACCCCGAATTGAAATTCAAGGTCTTCAAAGAGTTGGATGCCAAGGCGCGTGAGGGCGTAATTATCGCCAGCAATACATCCTCTATTAGCATTACAAAGATCGCGGCGCAGACCAAACGCGCGGACAAAGTCATCGGGATGCACTTCATGAATCCAGTGCCGCTGATGAAATTGGTTGAGGTTATCAAAGGACTCGCCACCAGCGAAGAGACACTCAAGACCACGCTCGAACTTTGCAAAGTCATGGGCAAGGAAGCGTGGGAAGCCAATGATTCACCCGGTTTTATTTCCAACCGCATTTTGTGCCCGATGATCAATGAAGCCGTGTTCGCCTTGCAAGAAAACGTCGGCACGCCCGAAGCCATCGACGCGGTCATGAAGCTCGGAATGAATCATCCGATGGGTCCGCTGACGCTGGCCGATTTGATCGGCCTCGATGTTGTCCTATTCGTGATGGAAGTTTTGCAACGCGATCTCGGCGAAGACAAATATCGTCCCGCGCCGTTGTTGAGGAAGATGGTGGATGCGGGATATTTGGGAAGAAAGACTGGAAGAGGGTTTTACAGTTATCAGTAATCAGTGGACAGTGGACAGTTAGCCGTCAACGCTTAAACGTTGACGGCTGCCTAATATTACAGCGCAAGGTTGGTAGCATAGAATTTGAATAACGTGAAATGAAGAAGGCATGGTATCTTTCTCCAAACACTGCCAGGTGGAAGGAGACGAAGAATACCATGCCCAGAGAAATTGTA
>JAKAKJ010000033.1 GCA_021824575.1 Chloroflexota bacterium | reverse complement strand
GAACCGACCGCCGCCCCTTCCCTGACGAAAGGCATTTACACGTTCGATTACGGTGACACCGCCAAGATGGCGCCGGTTGTCAAAATGCACACCCTCGGACACAGCTTTGTGCCGCCATCCATTCACGCGGGCGGACTGCGTTATCACGGCATGGCGCCCAGCATCTCGGCTTTTTACGATGCCGGACTCATTCAAGCGGTGGCCGTCAAGCAAAAACCAACGTTCGAGGCCGCGATCCAGTTTGCGCGTGCCGAGGGAATCGTCCCCGCGCCGGAATCGGCTCACGCCATCCGCGCCGCGATTGATGAAGCGCTCGACGCCAAAGCCAAAGGTGAGAAGCGCGTCATCCTGTTCAACCTCTCTGGTCACGGCAACTTCGACATGGGCGCGTATGAGGCTTTCCTCGGCGGCAAGCTCGAAGATTATGAATATCCAGCGGAAGCTGTCCACGCCGCCATGGAAGAATTACCAAAAGTGAATATCCCAGTATAAAAAAGACTTCGGAAATTTTTGAAATTTCCGAAGTCAGACATAATTATTCTCCCTTTGAAACGAGACCAGTGGATAAACGTCACTGGTCTCGCATTTATTCTCCAAACGCAATTACGGCAATGTGCTGATTCAAGAAGCGCGGCGCGCCATCCTTGCCGGGGACGATTTGACCAAGCGTATATCCGCCCGCGATTGGGACTTGTGCGCCAAGAATATCCTGCACGGCGCGGACTTCGATACCGGGATCGGATTTCAAAAGCATCTGCCAGGCGATATCCACCAGCACCAATGCGAAAGCCGGCTTTGAATCACCTAATGCAACCAACGCCTGTTGCGCGGCTTGAGCCGCGGCTTTTTCGCAGGAGGCGCGGCTGCCGACCAGCAGATACGCGTCAATGCCATCACGAACTGCCGCATTCATGCGGAAACTCCCGTCTGCTTCCACGCGGATTGGAGCGCGCACGACCATGTCTTCTCCCTGCTCCACACCCAGCGGATACAAACGCGCCAGATAACTCAATGGAGGAAACGCCCAATCGCGCGCAGGATGGCCGAAGAGTTCCGCATAGGTTTCCGAAGCCGGGCGCCCGTCCAAGGTCCGAAGCCAGAAACCGCGCGAACGCGTCACGCGGAATTGGCTCCCGACCGGGTCCCAGCCGTGAGCGTACCCAACTCCGATGCGTATGTTCCCGCGCAAAAGAGCCGCCGCCAGGCTTCCGGTCCCGGTTTGGGTTCCCGACATTTGATACGTCGCACCCGTGTGCAAATCGCCACTTGATAGTCCGCCGGCTATCGAAAGCGCTCCGGGTTGGATCGCGGCACATAATTGCTCAGCATCGCCGTTGAAACCATCGGCAAAGAACAATGCCACCTTGTTGTCCGCATTCGACGATGCGGCTTGTATCAAGAGATTCGCCGTCTCACGTCCCGATTGAGCGTAGCCGGGAAACCAGTGCGCCTCCGACTGAAAGTCTCCACTCAACAAAGCCAGCGTTACAGAATGCGGATGCTGGCCCGCGCTGGTCAAACCTGCGGGCGCGCTGAAGCCGATCAGCGAGGCGTCGCCCAAAAGGCTGGCAACACCGCTGATGACTTCGCGCGGCTGATATTGATTCGATGCAATCAAAATTCCGAGATTCGGCGAGCCAACCCCGAGTCGATTCAACGCCTGATGTGCGGCCTGCAAACCGGCTTCGCGGCCATCGAGTTCCTGTGCAAATCCAACCGAGGCGTGGATCGTCATGATTAATTCTCAGCCACCGGTACCGTAAAGTGGAACGTGGTCCCCTGACGGAATCCACTTTCGAACCAAATACGCCCGCCCTGCATCTCGACCAGACTCTTGGTGATATTCAAACCAAGCCCGGTGCCAGGCGCTTCGCGCGCTTTTTGATCTTCAGAGCGGAAGAACTTTTGGAAAATTTTCTGCTGATCCTCAGGGCTGATGCCAATGCCGTTGTCCTTGACCCACAGATGCACGACCCGGCCAGCGCCTTCGGGATCCCAGCGATTGGCCGAGGCCTCCGCGCCGACGATCAGCGTCCCGCCTTCCTGCGTGTATTTGTTTGCATTGCTGACGAGGTTCGTCAACACCTGTCCAAGCCGCGTGCGGTCGCCCCACACTTTTGGCAATTGTGCGGGCAACTCAGACTGGATGGTTTGCTTCTTATCTTCGATCTGGCGTTTCGTGGAGCGCACAACTTCATCCACAAGATCGTTCACTTCAACCGGTTTGAAATCGAGGCGCAGGCGGCCCGCTTCGATCTTGGAATTATCGTTCAAATCCGAGACCAGCGTGGACATGCGTTCGACGTTGGAACGGATCGTGTTCAAAAAGTTGGTCTGCATGGCATTGGTCGGGCCAACTGCGCCTGCCGCCAGCAATTCCGTGTAACCTTTGATCGAAGTCATCGGGTTCTTGAGTTCATGCGCCACGAATGAAACGAACTCGCTTTTTGCCAGGTTGGCGCGCTGGACTTCACCATACAGCTGCGCGTTGGAAATTGCAATGGCCGCATGGTCACTTAAACGATTGAGGAACGCGATATCCTGCTGTGTATCACTCACGCTCTCCAGCATCAGCAAGCCGATGACGGACGCTTCGCGTCGGATTGGGATCACGATCTGCGTGTGCGCCGATGGCAGCAGGCCTCCGCCAGCGTCCGCGTCCAACATGACCCGCTGCGGGAGGCCGCTTTCGATGGCAATTTTCAACGCTGGAAGGTCCAGGGGTGCAGCATGTTCTGTGTAATTCCCGATGTATTCTTCATACCCCTGCTGTGCGACCACGTGCAATTTGCCTTCCTCCAGCATGCCAATCAATCCGGCTTCCGCATTGGACTGGCGCATTGCCCATTCCAGCGTGATACGCATGGCGCGGTCCATTTCGAGGCTGGCATTCAACTCGCGGTCAATGCGCTGCATGACCGAAAGTTCCTCGACGCGTGCTGCCAGTTCCTGATCGGTCAAGGTATACAAACGCGCATTTTCCATGGCAACCGCGGCCTGACCCGCGAAGGCGGTCAGCAGTGTTTGGTCTTCCTCGACGAACGGCAAACCGTCGCGGCGGTTGATGACTTCGATCACGCCCATCACATTAGCTTTGACCTGCAAAGGCACAGCCATCAACGCGTGTGTGACAAATCCCGTTTGAGAATCAGCATTTGCGCTCCAGCCTCCCGAACGCTTGACATCATTTTCGATCACGGGGCCGCGCGTGTTCACGGCGCGTCCCACGATGCCGCTTCCGGGTGGCAAACGCTGGCCGAGCAAATCCTTCGCCACCGGTCCTGCCGTCACGCGAAAGACGAGATCGCCAGTCTGTTCGTCAACAAGGAAAAGACTGCCCGCTTCGCAATTCAAAATGCTGACCGCACTTTCGAGAATATTCTGAAGCAAAGGTTCCAATTCCAGCGTTGATGTGAGCTGGCGCGTAACTTCGTTCAACGTGCTAAGCTGGCGGGCACGTTGCTGCGTCTCTTGAAGCAGGCGCGACTTGACAATGGCGCCCGCCGTCTGGTCGGCAATGGATTGGAGTAATTCAAGCTGTCCGCGTGTATAAACGGTGGTAGGGTCGCGGCTCCCAACGCTCAACGCGCCGATGGACTCGGCACCCGCGTTGAGCGGCACACCCATCCACGCAAAGACACCTTCGGTTTCGGGCGTCACACCGCGCGTCTGACATTCCCGCAAATAATCCGCTGTGATAATCGGACGGCCTCTCCGGATAATCTCAGGCGCGATCCCGGTATTGGGCGGGAAAGGAACATTTTCGCGGGTGTTGATGCGATCCTTGTTCTCCACGGCAAAGCCGTAATAGAAATAATCATTGTCCTTGTTATAGAGCGTGATGTGAAAATGCGAAGTTGGGATGATTTGCGCGGTTTGGGCGTAGATAAGTTCGAGCACATCATCGAATGACAACGTCACGTTCACGCCCTGCGAGACTCGCATCAGCGCATTCGTTTCCTGGGCGCGGCGTTCGAGGTTGGCGACCGTCTGCAAACGCTGAATCGCCACCGATGCCTGATCCGCAAGATTATCAAGATAAGTCAAATCGCGAGGAGTATATGGCTGCCCCGAAAGGCGCGGACCCAGCGCCAGCCAGCCGACTGGCCGTTCGCGGCCCGGCAAAATAACAAAAAGACGCGCACCCAGCAAAGTAAGCCGCGCCTGTTCCGCTTTGAGGCTCGGCGGCAAAGTTGCGCCATCGAGGTATAACGGCAAACGCTCCTTCATGAAATACTGCGCCAGCGGACTACTGCTCGAAAAACGGATGTCTGTGCTGGCGCGGTTATCGTCTGCGACCAGCGACACATATTGATCGTTGATCCCATCGTACGTAAAAATGTGGACGCGGTCAGGTGTCAGCGAGGTGATGATTTGCTCGCGCAGCACCCGGCTGATCGTCGCAAGATCCACCGCACCGGTCAATTCGTGAGTGAAGCGCTGGACGCTTTCGTTGTATGCGCGCTGGCCCCGGAAAAACGCCGCATCCACATAACTTTGCAGGCGCACGCGGATCGGATCGAGCAGGATCGCCACCACGAAGACCAGCGCGCCGATCCAATATGGACTGCTGGACGGCATGGCCGATTTGAAGATCACGCTCAAGCCGGTGACAAGGAGGCCGTATCCGGCAACGATAAAAACGGTCAGCAGAAGATAAACGAGTCCCTGCCGGACCCAATCATCGGTGCGGATGAAGCGGAAGCGCAGGATTGTATAACCCAGCGTCAGCGGAAAGAAAACAATTGGCAAAAACAGATAAGGTGAAAAGTCAAACAGATTGAACGGCGTGGTCAACAGCCAGAACGTCATCGGCCCAAATGCAATCACTGCGCCGCCTATGATCATACGCGCCTGTGTTTTGATGACCGGCGATTGCGCGGTAAAACCATAATAAACGTTGACCAGCAAATAGATGATGCTGGAAAGACCTACAAAGGCATAAATCCAGCGCCAGGCTTCGATATAAGCTGTGGGGTGGGAAAAATTGTAAAGCGTTGTAAAGGCATAACCAGCCAGCGCAAGCGCAGCAATATAGCCGATCCAGCGCAAATAAGGCCGCCCGATCACGATCCGGTTTTCCTGCGGGAAGGATAACGCCAGGTCAATCAATGCGCCGCCTGCTATCGCCACGCCCAGCGTCCAAACAAATGTCAGTTGGTGGGTGGTGAATAAATCGAAGAGGGAACCGCTTGCAATGCTGAATGAGGAAGCAAAGATCGCAAAGGCTCGTCCGGCAGTTTCGGTGCGGCGCATCCCAAATATCCATAAACCGATGGCGAGGAAGAGAAAACTAATGATGGCTGGCAGGATAAAATACGCCGCTTCATCCTCGGACGGGAAAACGCTCAGCGTCACCTGCAAAGTTTTTTCCGCGCCGGAAGCGGTCCGGATCGTCACCGGGATCGTCTCGCCGGGGGCAAAACCTTCGGTGGTCGGGATCGTCCCCTGAACCCTGCCGCTTAAAACATTTTGAACATCCGATGTACTGTGAACCTGAACGCCGTTGACTGCCAATAGCTGATCGCCAAGCCGGACGCCTTGATCGTATAAATTCCACGCAGCCGAATCTCCAGTTGGGACAGCCCCGTTAAAAATCAAAGTGTGTTCGTAGAACGCGCCGAGGAACGGCATTCTCAGCCATCCGCCGGCGAGGATCAGCGCGGCGATAAATGCCGCCACCGCAATGAATTGATAACTGAAAGCAGCGATTTGGAGAGCCTGGTTGAGGAGCGCATTGGAACGCTCAGAATGAAGCGCATCGGCCAAAGGAGCGCGTGTGGGAGAGGCAGATTTAACGGCCATGACGAAAAAATTGTACCTATATTATATGGTAAATAAGTGGTACTTTCATAACAAAGCCGTTAAGCGCAAAATGCCCGCCACTTGAAAGTGGCGGGCATCCTTTTTCTGCTAAATATCCAGGTTCCTTACAAATTTTGCGTGCGTTTGAATGAATTTCTTTCGCGGGTCAACAGCGTCGCCCATCAACATGTCGAAGGTACGGTCGGCTTCCGCGGCGTCGTCCACGGTGACCAGCAGCAGCGTGCGGTTATCGGGATTCATCGTCGTTTCCCACAATTGCTGCGGGTTCATTTCGCCGAGGCCTTTATAACGCTGAATGGCAACCTTGTCTCCGCCGCCCAATTCCTTGAACGCCTTATCCTTCTCTTTGTCGCTGTAAACATATTTGACCTGATTCTTGTATGCCATGCGATATAGCGGCGGTTGAGCAATGTAGAGATGACCATCTTCGATCAACTGCGGCATATAGCGGAAGAAGAACGTCAGCAACAGCGTGCGGATATGACTGCCGTCCACGTCGGCATCGGTCATGATAATGATGCGCCCATACCGCAAGCCGGTTATATCGAAATTATCGCCGACGCTTGTACCCAGCGCGGAGATGAGCGCCTTGATTTCGTTGCTCGATAAAATCTTATCGAGGCGGGCACGTTCTGTATTCATGATCTTGCCGCGCAAGGGCAGGATGGCCTGGAAGTGACGGTCGCGTCCTTGTTTGGCCGAACCGCCTGCGGAATCACCTTCCACGATGTAAAGCTCGGTCTTTTCCGAATCGCGTTCGGAGCAGTCCGCCAGTTTGCCGGGCAAAGTCAACGACTCGAGCGCCGACTTGCGAATGACGAGATCGCGCGCCTTGCGCGCCGCATCGCGGGCACGCGCCGACGTCAGACATTTGGCGATAATTGATTTGGCGGCCTGCGGATTCTCGTCGAGGAAGGTCGCGAAGGCTTCGCCTACAATCTGCTGGACATAGGTCTGCACTTCGGGATTCATCAACTTGACTTTGGTCTGCGATTCAAATTGTGGGTCCGGATGTTTGACCGAGACGATGGCTGTCATGCCTTCGCGCGTGTCGTCGCCGGAGAAGTTCGGATCAGCATCTTTAAGCAAACCGTTCTTGCGCGCGTAATCATTGACAACGCGCGTCACCGCCGAACGAAGTCCTGTGAGATGCGTGCCGCCATCAACCGTGTTGATCGTGTTCGCGAACGAATATACCGACTCGGTAAACGCATCCGTGTATTGGATGGCGGCTTCGATGCCAATACCTTCCATATTCTTCTCGACATACACAACTGGATGCAGGTTCTCGCGATTGCGATTCAAATACCGGACGAAAGATGTGATGCCGCCTTCGAAATAAAATGTTACTTCCCGGTTGGTGCGTTCGTCCAAAAAATAAATGGTGACACCGCGCGTGACAAACGCCATTTCGCGGAAACGCTGAGACAGCGTATCGAAGCGGAAATCCATTTCCTCTTTAAAAATTTGCGGATCATACCTGAATGTGGTCCTGGTTCCGTGTTCGTTGGGCTTGGCCTTCCCGATCACTTTTACCGCAGCCTTTGGATATCCGCGTTCATAACGCTGGAAATGAACCTGTCCATCCAAACGAACTTCTACCTCGCACCATTCGGAAAGCGCATTGACCGCGCTGACACCAACGCCGTGCAACCCGCCGGAGACTTTATATGCGCCTCCGCCAAACTTGCCGCCCGCGTGAAGCGTAGTCATGACAACTTCCAGCGCGGATTTTTTCATTTGCGGCTGGATGCCAACCGGAATGCCGCGTCCATTATCCTGAACGGTCACGCTTGAATCGGCGTGGATGGTGATGTCAATGCGGTTGCAGACTCCAGCCAGCGCCTCGTCAATCGAGTTATCCACGACTTCATAGACAAGATGATGAAGGGCTTTGATGTCTGTGCCGCCTACATACATGCCCGGACGGCGTCGAACTGCCTCAAGCCCTTCGAGGACTTGAATATCTTTTGCTTCGTAGCTCCCATTATTATTTTTCTTCTCAGCCACAAATTCCTCCGTGCTAGAAAAAGATCAAAATACCTGAAAAGTATGCTATGCCTGCGGTGTTGGAAGGCGCGTCTTCAAACGCTCAAGCACTGTCTGAAGCCAGACGTTCATATCGCGGTAATAGGCAAACGAGGATGCCAGTAAAGCCGTCGTGATAAAGGCATGCCCAAGGATTCCCACCAGCGACAACCATGAATCATCTGCGGGAACCGACCATAGAAAATTCAACCCAATGCCGATCATGACAACCGTCAACACGAACAAACTGCTGGTGGGCAATGTAAAGCGCGCCATCCGAAAACTGCTTAAAATGGATGCCAAAGCATTTTGCTTTTTAACGAACATCCCGTGCGGAGAAAAAAAGATCGGCACGATCAGCCACATGGATAGAAAGCCGAGGACCAACAAAACCACATCGCCGAGGATTGGATTGATCGCAAAGAAAAGGTAAAGCACCAGCATCAGGGGTAGGCCAAAAGCCCAGGCTAGAAGCGACCAGATCACAGAGAAAAGAAAAGTCTGCAAGACGGCGCGCCCTGTGGAGGGCAAAAGTTCCGGTGTCACGAGCGCAGCCACCCAACGAAAATACAGGCTGCCCAGGAGCCATCCAATCAAAGTCAGCAAAAACACCAGCCCCGCCAAATGGTTGAACGAGTCAATTTGGAAGACAACCGGGCCGCCAAGCGGGGACAAACCCGGCATTTTGGCGCTCATCAAGCTGAAGACGCCAATTGGAAACGTCCGCAAAATTCCGAGCAGGTTGAATTGCTGGAAGAATTGATTATATAAACTGACCGCGTTGCTGATGTCGCTCTGACTGATTCCGCCGCCGGCTGCCATACTGCTGAATTCCTTCAGAACCGGCTGGGCAACTTGATCCATGCTCAAATGTGGGCCAAGCCAAAGGAGCAAGTCAATTGCCAGCGGCAGCAGGATGGCCGTGATGTGAGTGGCGACAATGTCGAAGCCGCTTTTGAGCGATCCGATAATGCCGGGCGGCGGGGGTAAAACTTCGGTTTCTGTCTTGAGTTGTTGCATAGCCGATTGATTCTACCATACCGCCTACTGCTCCCGCAAATATGTTCTATTTTATGAGAGCAGGGAAAGAAGATGGGACGAATGCCTAAATTTTGGGTAGAATTTATACTGATGCAAAACAAAGAACGTTATT
Source organism: Chloroflexota bacterium (assembly GCA_021824575.1). Lineage (GTDB taxonomy): Bacteria > Chloroflexota > Anaerolineae > Anaerolineales > Villigracilaceae > Fen-1038. The sequence goes on along the minus strand of JAKAKJ010000033.1, from coordinate 95,138 downwards.
TGCCGGACGCAAACCGCGTCAGTGTCGTGACGGCTGTTGTGCTCCTGACGTATGCGCTCACGCGCCTGGTCAATGCGCCGGGCTTCACCCTGACCCTGCAACTGCCCGGCTTCTATTTTTCCTATCCAATCTCAATGGGCACAGCAATGACTCTCGTAGCCGCCGGTTTGACTGCCAGCGGCATGGACTGGATGCTGCGCGAGCATCCGTCCATAAAAACACTTCAACCGGCACGTACAATCGAGCATTGGCTCTTGCCCGCCTTGACAGCTTTCATCATCGGCGTGTTGCTCGACCTTCTTCCATCCGGTTCTGTTTGGTGGATTGGCTTTGGGTTCAGCGCGGCGATCCTTGTGCTGATCATCCTCGCCGAATACATTGCGTTGGATCCCGGCGCACCTTCCTATGCAATCGCATCCGCAGGCCTGACTGCGCTGTCGTATGCGCTGTTCCTGCTTTTCGTGATCGCCCTGCGGATTGCCGGTGCGCGGCTCTTCATCACTGCCCCGGCTATTTTCCTCGCGGCGGGGCTGGTCACGTTACGCACACTCCATTTACGGCTGGGCGGCCACTGGAATTTTCCGTGGGGCATCGGCGTTGGATTTATCACCGCACAGCTGGCGGCAAGCTTGCATTACTGGCCGCTCTCATCGCTGCAATTTGCGCTGATCCTACTTGGCCCGCTCTATGCGCTGACCGCGCTGGCAGACCGTCTCAATGAAGATATCCCGATACGCAATGCAATCACCGAGCCGGGCATCATTCTCGGCGCGCTGTGGGTCGCGGCGGTCTTTCTCCGCTAATGCGGCTTATCGTCCGCCAATCGCATTGGGATGCGATGCGCGCTCATGTCGAGTCCTGGACGCCGCTCGAAGCTTGCGGATTGCTGGCTGGAAAAAACGATTCGGTGGAGAGAATTTTTTTGATCAGGAATCAGGCCCAAAGTCCGGTACGATTTCGGATGGATCCCGCGGACCAGCTGCGTGCGTTCAATTCCATCGAGGCAGATAAAATGGATCTACTCGCCATCTTTCATTCGCATCCCGCGGGACCCGAGGCGGTCTCCGCGACCGACATCGAAGAGGCGGCCTACCCCGTCGTCAATATCGTCTGGTCTCGTCCGCGCGGACTTTGGCAGGCGCGCGGTTTTTGGATCGAAGATGGAAAAGTCATAGAAGTGAATTTGAAACTCACAGGAAACGAGTAACCGTTGCAAACCTCCTGTGTTACCAATTTTACATTAACGGTGATGCCTGAATTTACCAAGAAAGGCTCAACTCGGAGGAACGGCGATGCAACTGCTTATTGATGCCGGCGTCATCTTGCTGGCATATATCTTCGGTTCGATTCCTTTTGGTTTGTTGATCGTAAAACTGACAACAGGGCAGGACGTGCGGAAGATCGCCAGCGGACGAACAGGCGGAACCAATGTGATGCGGGCGGCTGGATGTTGGGCTGGTCTCGCCACAGCCCTTTTCGATATCCTTAAAGGAGCGGGCGCGGTATGGGTGGCGCGCGCTGTCACCAACAATATTTGGATCGAAGTGCTGGCTCCCATTGCCGCAGTGCTCGGGCACAACTATTCCATCTTTCTCGCCGAGCATAATGTGAACGGAAAGATCCGTCTGCGCGGTGGCGCGGGTGGTGCGACGGCTGCAGGCGGAGCCATCGGCCTGCAATGGTCGGTCCTGTTCGGGCTGCCCATACCGATATTCATGTTTTTTGGTGTGGGCTATGCCTCGCTGACGACGCTCAGCATCAGTTTGACCGCCATCCTCCTTTTCACAGTTCTTTATCTGCTTGGACGCGCTCCCTGGCAATATATCATCTATGGCGGCGCAACCCTGCTGATTCTGTTATGGGCTTTGCGTCCCAACATCCGCGCGTTGATCGAGGGGCGCGAACGATTCCATGGCTGGCGTCCGTGGAAAAAGAAAGAAGTGGAAAAGACGAAGGATGCGGAACCATCGCGGGAAACAAAACAGGACAATATGGTAGAAGCTCAACGCAAGAAGGCATCTTCGAAAAAAAACAAGAGGTCAAATATGACTGCGAAAAAGAAAGAAAAACAGCGGCGATGACACCGCCGCTGTCCTTTTTCAATCAAGCTTTACCCATTGCGCGCTTTCCTGACCAGCGTCTGCACATTCCTTCTATGCAATTGTTCTGCCAAACCGCCCAAATAGACGCGGCTCTTTCCGCTCTCCTCGATACTGATCGTTTCGGCTGGGTCTTCCACCGCTTTTCGCCGCGCTGCGGCTTTTGTATATTTCTTGAGATTGGTCACGTATGTCAGATTTTCCCTCACCGCCGCGTCGATCTCACCGCGCAGGATGATGTCGCCGTGTCCCTGGACGATATTCTCCAGGCCCATGCGACCAATCTTCTTGATGGACGCGGCGATTTCGTCAATGTCGCCATCCACGACATAGGGAAGTGGCATAAAGGCGTCTCCCGCAAACAGGACGCGGTCCTCCTCGACGAGCACCGCGATCCCATCTTCGCTGTGACCAGGAGCCAGAATAATCGTCAGGTTCTTTTTGCCGACGCGCAAGTTGAGTTCGCCGCTGTCAAACGTCAGGTGCGGCAAAACGATCTTGACCTGGCGAAGCGCCGGATTTTGCTTCCGCACCGATTCCAGCGACGGGACGCCGCGTTCCACCAACAGTTCACGACAGCGGGTATGCGCCAGGATCGTCGCGCCGGGGAAGAAGCAATTCCCCCATGCGTGGTCCGCGTGGTAATGTGTGTTGACCACGTACCGCACCGGCACGCCAAGTTCATGTTCGATGAACTCGCGCATACCAAGAGTTTCATCAGGCAGCGCCAGCGTATCAATAACCACCGCCCATTGTGGCCCAGCGACCACACCAGCCGTGACCTGGGCATAAACCTCGCTTTGAAACCAAAAAACATTTTCAGACACACGTTCGCGATGCATTATCCAACCTCAACAAAAGATTTCTTATAAATAGCATAACGGGTGCCTAAAGTCAAGTTGTATAGGCAAATATCCACAAAAATATCGGAAACTTTCAAATTCGTAACGGTCACTTGCCTATGCGCTCTGACCGTGATAAACTTCAAAACGATGGCAACCAACCTGCTGGTTGTAACTCCCAGCCCAAGTTTTGGGGAATTGACTCGCCGATCACTTGAAGAGACCGGAAACTACCGCGTCTTTGTGGTTAATACCAAGGCGTCTGCGATCGTGCGTGCCGACGAAGAAACGTGCGGAATAGCTTTCCTCGATCTTGATATGGGCGAGGCTTGGGTCGAAGATGTGGGTAAGTCACTGCGAACCATTCTGCCGGACATCAAGCTTTTCGTGCTGATACAGAATGAAACGCCTCCAGCCCTGGATTCGATTCGTCCCTGGACGCTGGTGCGAAAACCATTCCAGACGCCTGAACTGCTCCAAACCATCGAACATCCTCGTACAGAATTCCTCCCCGTGACAGAAGAAAATTCTCAACAAAATAATTTTCCCTGGCTGAATGATGTCAGCAAGGCAGCCCAACATTTGACGCGGCTTACGCTCGAGACATCCGCGCAAGCTGCGCTGATCACGCGCAGCAATGAGCTTTGGGCGTATGCGGGACAGCTTTCGCAGGCTGCCGCAAAAGAGATCGCACAAACACTTGGACGAAACTGGAGCGGACAAAAAGGCAGCGACCTGCTTCGCTTCATCCGTCTCGAAAGCACCAAAGCGGAACACATGCTGTATGCCACTGCACTTTCCGAGGGCATGCTGCTCGCCATGGTCTTCGACGCAGAAACACCGTTCAGCACGATCCGCACGCAGGCTGGTCAAATCGCAACATCACTCAACGATACAGATGCCAAGGAGGAAAAACAGGCGTCATCGAAAAGTCCGGCGTCCGATGTGACCGCACAACCCACCAGCGAAATCGAGGATGATGAGGGCATTGATGTTCCTCCGATCACGGAAATTTTAGTGGACATTCCCTCGCCCGACCCGAAGCCGCTTGCGTCCGTTCCGCAGATGAAGGCCGCGCCCGCCGCTTCTTCTCTGGACCAGTTGCGGCCAGCCGATCCGGGACAGACGCGCCGCTCGATCTTTTCGCGCGAGTCCTCGCCGCCGATCCCGCTCAAGAATCTGCTCATCGCGGATGAACAGCCAGCCAATCTCGCTGAGACTTTGGAATCGCAACCTCAATCCTCGTCTGTTGATGAACTCGACGTCACCGCGCCATCAAAATCAGGGCCGCGCCCTGAGACGCCGATCCAGCGTCCCAAGCCCGGAGAGTTGGACGAGACGCGTCCGCACTCCATCACCGAAGTGGCTGGGCGCATCGTGCTCGAACCGACTTCAGCCGGCGTTTACAATCTAACCTACGCGTGCTTGTTGGTGCCGCGCTTTACATCCCATTATTTGACCGGCGACATTGCAGACCGACTCTCGGAATGGCTGCCAAATATCTGCATCGCCTTTGGATGGCGGCTTGAGTTTCTCGCGGTGCGCCCGGAATATATTCAATGGGTGGTTAATGTGCCTCCGGCCACATCGCCGGGTTACCTCATGCGTATCATGCGCCAGCAGACTTCGGAAAAAGTTTTCGCCGAATTTCCACGCCTCAAAAAAGAGAATCCGTCCGGTGATTTCTGGGCGCCCGGCTATCTCATCATGGGCGGCACACAGCCTCATCCGCCGCAGCTGGTCAAGGATTACATCAAACAGATCCGCCAGCGGCAGGGCGTTGACAAATCGCGTCGTTAAAATTGCCTGCAATGAGTGAGCGCAGAGACGGTAAAATAAATCCGTGCTCTGCGTTTTTGTTTATTTATGCGACAGTTCCTTTTAAAGTGACTGTCACATAACTGGATATAAACATGCCACCTACCCTTTACCTCATTGACGGACACGCCCTCGCCTACCGCATGTATTTTGCGCTGACTGCCGGTTCAAGTTCACAGCGTTGGCAGACATCCAAAGGCGAACCGACTGCAGGCATTTATGGATTCGCACGCGAACTTCTTCGCATCCTCGAACAGGAAAGGCCGGAATATCTCGTGGTTGCGTTTGACACCGGAAAAACTTTTCGCGATCAAATCTTCCCGGAATACAAAGGCACACGCGCAAAAATGCCGGACGACTTGCGTCCGCAGATCGAACGCATCCGCCAGCTCGTTGATGCGTTCAACATTCCGCGTCTCGAAATGGAAGGCTATGAAGCGGATGATGTTCTCGGTTCGGCGGCACACATCGCCGCCGAGCAGGGACTCGGTGTAAAAATCATAACTGGCGACCGCGATCTTTTGCAGCTCGTCAACAAACGCACCGCGGTCTATCTCGCGGGCGATGAACAAAATTATGTCACCGACGAAGATGTGATCAAAAAGCTTGGCGTGCGTCCTGATCAGGTTGTGGATTACAAAGCCATCGTCGGCGACAAATCCGACAACATCCCCGGCGTGCCCGGCGTTGGCGAAAAGACCGCGATTTCCCTGCTCGAAAAATTCGGCACGCTCGATGAAATTTATAAAAATATAGACCAGATCGAAAGGCGCTGGCAGACAAAACTCGAATCCGGAAAAGAATCAGCGATGATGAGCCGCGACTTGGCGCGAATCAAAACTGATCTTCAAATCAAGCTCGACTTGGATCACGCCAAGGCGCATGACTTCGACGCAAATCGCATCGAATCATTTTTTGTGGAACTCGAATTCCGCTCGCTCATCAAGACCCTCGAACGGCTGACCGGCAAATCGTCTTCCTCTTCAGCCGAAAGCGCCTCCGCCAAATCCTCCAGCGGACAGCTTTCTCTGTTCGACACCGCGCCGCAAGCCGTCGCTGTCAAGCAAATCAAATCTTCCATCGAAGTCAAAATCATTGACACGCCCGACAAATTGGAAGACCTTGCAAAAGAACTTTCCAAATCCAAAGTCATTGCATTCGACACAGAAACGACCTCAACCGAAGAAATGCAAGCTAACATCGTCGGCATTTCGCTGGCAATTAAAGAAGGCGAGGGATATTACATTCCAGTTGGTCATCTCGCCGGGAATAACGTACCAATAGATCAAGTCGTCTCCATCCTTCATACTCCATTAACTGATTCTCGAATCCCGAAAGTCGCTCACAACGCCAAATACGACTACATCGTTTTAGCCCGGCATGGACTGGTTGTCTCGCCCATCACCTTCGACACGATGATCGCCGAGTTTGTAGTCAATCCGTCTTCGCATGATCTGGGATTGAAAAATCTTGCCTTTACGCGCCTCGGCGAGGAAATGACTCACATCGAGGAACTGATCGGCAAAGGCAAACATCAACTCACGATGGCGGAGGTTGCAATCGAATCAGTTGCGCCGTACGCCGCAGCGGACGCCGAAACGACGCTGCGCCTCCTGCCCATCCTGCAAGCCGAAGTCGAGCGCGCACACGGGAAGAAATTGATGGACGAAATCGAGATGCCGTTGATGCCCGTTTTGGCCGAGATGGAAATGACCGGCGTCTTGCTCGACTTGCCGTTCTTCAAAAGACTTTCCAAAGAACTTGTTGGCCGCATGAGCGAAATCGAGAAACAGGTTTACGATGCGGTCGGAAAAACATTCAACATCAATTCAACTCAGCAACTCTCGGATGTTCTTTTCAATCGTCTGCGTCTCGAGCCGCCCGACCGCGGCCGTAAAACCGCCAGCGGACATTATTCAACGTCAGCAGATGTGCTCGATGCGTTGAGCGGAAAACATCCGGTTGTAGACATGGTGATCGAACACCGCGAACTTTCCAAACTCCAATCCACGTATGTGGAAGCATTGCCCGCCGCCGTTGATCCAAAGACCGGACGCGTGCATACGTCCTACAGTCAAACCGGCGCGGTGACCGGGCGTTTGTCCTCGTCGAATCCGAATTTGCAAAACATTCCCATCCGCACCGAAGAGGGCCGCCGCATCCGCAACGGATTTATCGCGGCGAAAGGCAGTGTTTTGTTATCGGTTGATTATTCGCAGATCGAACTCCGCATCGTGGCACACATGGCAAAAGACGAAGGCATGTTATCCGCTTTCCGCGCAGGACAGGATATTCACGCCACAACCGCTGCGGCGATCTATAACGTTCCGCTTGATCAAGTGACTAAGGAAATGCGGCGTCATGCCAAAGCCATCAATTTTGGATTGATCTATGGCATGTCTGCTTTTGGTCTGACACGTTCGACCGAACTCACGCTGGCAGAAGCCGAGGAATTCGTAAAAGCTTACTTCACACGTTTCCCCGGCATCAAAAAATATCTGGACGGCATTCGCAAACAAGCCGCACAAGACGGTTATGTTGAAACATTGCTTGGACGCCGCCGTTACTTCCCGGCTTTGCAAAGCAAACAAAATGTCCAGGTGAAAAATCGCGAGGAACGCGAAGCCATCAATGCGCCGATCCAGGGCACCGCGGCGGATATTATGAAGATCGCCATGCTTCACATTCCACCTGCGTTGAAGAAAGCGAAATTAAGCGCGCAGATGCTTTTGCAAGTCCACGATGAATTGGTGTTGGAAGTCCCGCAAGAGGAACTGGAAAAAACCGTCAGGGTCGTGGGCGAGGTAATGGAATCCGCCTACCCGTTGGACATCCCTCTTTTAACGGAAGCCCGTTCGGGTCCGAACTGGGGCGAGATGAAAGTCATCCTATAATTTCAATACAGAGACACAAAGTTCACAAGGAAACCTGTGTAAGTTCTGTCTCCAATACAAAATCATTAAAGAGTCAACCAACACAAGTTCCAGCGGTAAAATAGACTTATGCCCGGACGAGAAGAAGTCTTCCAAAAAGCCATGAACGAGGGCCACTCGGCGGCCTGGGATCAGGATTGGAAAAAAGCTGCCACCGCGTATCGCAGGGCCTTGCAGGAATCTCCCGACCAGCCCAAGGCACTTAACAGCCTCGCTCTGGCTCTATATCAGTTGGGCGAATTCGATGAATCCCTGCGCCTGTACCAGCAGGTTGCCAACATCTCCCCCAATGACCCGGCGCCTTTCGAAAAAATCGCGCAAATTTCCGAGCGTCTCGGCGACCTGAACACGGCGGTCGAAGCTGCAATGAAAGCCGCGGACGCATTTCTCAACCAGCGCGACGTCAACAAAGCCATCGAGAACTGGGTGCATGTCACCACACTCGGTCCCGATCACTTGATGGCGCACACGCGGCTGGCAATGGTTCACGAACGCCTCGGACAAGGCAAACAGGCTGTCACCGAATATCTGGCACTTGCCAGCATTCTGCAGCGCACCGGCAAACCGGATAAGGCACTGGAACTGGTCAACAAGTGCCTGCAACTGATTCCTGAAAATGCGGAAGCCAAACAGGCCCAGGCATTGCTGAGATCAGGCCAGATGCTCCCGAAACCGATGCGTCCCAAAGGCGGGACGGGACCGATCAGCATGGCGAAGGTCAAACAGTTGGAGGAACCGACGCGGCGAACCGCATCCGGCATGGACCCGGTGGCGGAGGCGCGCCAAAAAGCGTTGACCAAGCTGGCAGAGGTCCTCTTCGATTACTCCGATGAGAGTCCTGCCGCGCAGGAACGACGCGGCTTATCGGCCATTGTCAAAGGCACCGGGCAGCTTTCCCTGCAGCAAGCCGAACAAGCCAAAGTGGTTTTGCATCTCGGCCAGGCCATTGACGCGCAGACCAAGGATCAGGAAGCCGCCGCGGCTGAAGAATTGGAGCACGCGCTGGAAGCCGGGTTCAATCATCCGGCCCTGTATTTCAATCTCGGTTATCTGCGCGCCAAAAGCGACCGGCTTGAAAGCGCGATACGCAACCTGACACATGCGATCAAACATAAGGATTATGGCCTCGGCTCGCGGCTTTTGCTTGGTGAAGTCTATTTCAAGAAAGGCCAGATCAGCAGCGCGGCCATTGAATATCTCGAAGCCTTGAAACTGGCTGACTCAATGACGGTATCTGACGAACAGGCAGATGAAATCCGGCAGCTTTACGAACCGCTCATCGAATCCCAGCAAAATCAAAAAGATGACAATACAAACCGCCGCCTGTGCGAAAACGTCGGCAAATTGCTGATGCGCGCAGACTGGCGCGACCAGGTCCATCACACACGCGAGCAACTCCGCAGGGCGGCGGATAGCAACACACTCACGCCGCTGGCCGAGGTAATTCTGCAGGCGCAAAGTTCCAGCGTCATCGAGTCGATCAATCGCGTTCATCAACTGGCGCGCTTGGGCAGTCTGCGTTCTGCGATGGATGAAGCATACGAGGCTGTTCACCATGCGCCGACTTATTTGCCGCTCCATACATTGATGGGCGACCTGCTGATCCAGGATGGCCGTATCCCTGACGCCATTGCAAAGTTCACAGTTGTCGCGCACGCGTACAGCGTCCGCGGTGAGGTGGGACAGGCCACCAAACTGCTTCGCCGCGTCATCCAGCTCGCGCCGATGGATCTGTCAGCGCGCACGCGCCTGATTGATCAGCTTGTGGCGCGCGGCCAGGTGGACGATGCCATCAAGGAATATCTCGAATTGGCGGATATCTACTACCGCCTTGCTGAACTGGATATGGCGCGCAAAACCTACACGACCGCGCTGAGGGTTGTCCAGCAGGCCAACGCCGATCACGCGTGGAATGTCCATATTCTTCAGCGCATGGCGGATATTGACATGCAGCGTCTCGATTGGAAACAGGCATTGCGCGTCTACGAACAGATCCGCACCCTGCAGCCCGACGATCAGGTCACACGCAAACAACTCGTCGAACTTTATTTGCGAATGGGGCAACAACCACAAGCCAGAGCCGAACTCGAAAGTTACATGGGCTACTTGGACAGCAGCGCAAAAGCAGCGGATTCAATTCCATTCCTCGAAGATTTGATCAAGGACCATGAAGATGAATTGTTGTTCCGGCGCCTGCTGGCAGACCGGTTGAATCGCCTCGGTCGCCAGGACGAAGCCATCAGTCAACTCGACGCCCTGGGAGAATCATTGTTACAGGATGGAAGGAAAAAAGAGGCAGTCGAAGTCATCAATCAAATTCTTTTGATGAATCCGCCGAACGCGCAAGATTATCGCCAGCTTCTGGAACAGATTGGAATATAAAAAGCTCTCCGAATTCGGAGAGCTTTTTTGTGACCGACCAGGGACTTGAACCCTGAACCCACTGATTAAGAGTCAGTTGCTCTGCCATTGAGCTAGTCGGCCAGTTTTAGCATGACTGACTCTTCAAAACATGAGTCAGTTGAATTGCTTTTTGAACGCCTTTGGAGGGAGCCTTGCAAATCAATGGCTCCCGTTTTTCGTTAAGGTCCGAGAAAACTTGTTCAGCGCGGGCGGTATTATACCGCAAAGGATAGGTATGTCAAATTGCATTTTTAGCATGCAGCGATTCCAAATCTGAAAACGGAAAGAAAATGCGGCAAGGTATGGCACAGCGATGAGCCAAAACCCTGGTCTGCAAAACGCGATGAAGCATTTTCGTGATCATTGGTCAAGACTGCCCGACCCGCGCAAGCCGAACAACAACAGGAAGCATAGTTTCGGAGCAAAAAGGGAAGCCATAACGCCCATAGTTTGATTCAAGTGGAGACAATTCCAGGCAGTCCTCAAATTCAGAACCTGGTGAACTCGCTTTCGAATGCTGCGTTGAGAGAGGATTTCTGGTATGTGGTGGATGATCTGAGGGTGCAACAGGCAAAATCAATGGGCGTCAATTAGATTCGCGAATTTTCAGATTTGGGCGTCAATTATCCTGATTCTCAAGAGAGTCATAACAAACCAACGAGATATATTAGCAATAACCAATCTATGCAATTCACGGCAAGAGGATTCTTGTAAGCGCGTCAACAAGCCAGTGTTTGTATTTCTCCTCTGACCAGCCGCGGGTTGTATTCAACAGTGTAAAAACTTCTCCGCTGGTAAGCGGCCAAACCGTGTCTGATGCATCCTCAGGAGTGACGCCCTCGCGCAACGGTCCGTTCTTTATCAATGTGCGGACAAACACAATCATGTTCTGAGCGCGTTCGTTGAGCAGACTTTGAAACATCCCGGCAATATCAGGCTCAGTCTCGGCAGCGACGCGCATGATTTCAAAGATCGGCGCAACACGGCTCATGATCATGTATATATCATTTACAAATAATTCGGTTTGACGATGCTGATCTGTCTCGGCCATCACTGCTTTTGGCCCCTGCCACTCCAAGAGGGGAATCGGCAAATCATCACCAACAAGCGAAGTATCCAATAATTTGGAAAGGATCGCTCGTTTATTCCAAAAGGCGGCATAAACAGTTTCCGCCGCCGCGCCTGCCTGTTGAGCAATAGCTTCGATGATTGCGCCAGAATAGCCGCGAGCAATGAAAAGGCTCCGGGCGGCCTCGATAATTTGACGTCGAGTTTGAAGCGCCTGTTCTTTTCGACAGCTTGAGGTGATGACGCGGCCCAAACCGAACAACAACTGATTTTGAATAAACTAAAAACAGACATGTCCCGGCAAATAGGATGCATGTCTGTTTTGTTAAACGTCAGATCATTTACTCCTTCAAAAGAAATTCCCTGCCATCCAACACTCCATTCAAAATCACCTTCACCGCATCTGCCTCCATCAATTCATCCAACTCAAACGATTTCAGCCTTGTCTGCGTCGTGCGCACAGACGGCACAAGAAAATCCCCAAACGGCAACGAAGTTCTAAATAGTTGATAATATAAAAATCTTCTTGCATTCCGTTTGAATTCAAGCGGAACTTCGATCTTCTCGGCATCCAAGAACTCTTTCATTTTTCTTCTTACGTCTTCAATAGTCTGCGGGAAGAACACGGTTGGATATTGTGTGAAGCGCGCTTTGCCAGCGCACAACACCGCCGCGCCCATGATCGAAGCCTCCAGACCAATCGTCGAGTTATAGACCATCACGAATTTTGACTTTTGAATCAACTCGTACGAACTCAACGATTCTTTCGAGCCGACGAAAATCACATTCGGTTCTTTCTGGACATTGTGACTGGTCACCCAGCCCTCGACCGTCTCGCGGCTGGATTTTCTCACGCGCAACTCATCGGGGTGGGCGCGGACAACGAACAGAGTCTCGCGATGTTGGCGAATTACATCGAGGGTCAAATCCAACCAATCGAACATATCTTCAAAAACGGTATTCGCGTGCGGCTGGCTGGTATCGAAAATGACATTGGTAAAAATGGGCACGATCTGTTTGAACTCCGCCGCCTTTTGCAAAAACGACTCGTCGAGTCCTTTCATATCCGCCCAAAACTTGATGCCTGCCATCGTGAAGTCGCCTTGAAAACGCCTGGCAAGATACGCGTCCAGTTTTGCATTTTGTTCTTCATTCAGCTCAAACTCATCGGGAATGTGAATCGGATAAGCTGTCGCTTCGCCGTCAGTGAAGAAAGCGGACGCCGGTTGCAGTCCCACTTCATGCGTAATGACGCGGATGCCGCGTTTTTGCGCAATGTAACGCGCGGTCGCTTCGGGAAAGAACTGCCCGTTGAACACGACCACCGCGCGCGGTTTGACTTCATCCAGAAATTTGGAAAACTTCCGCGCCACATTCCACGCCGATAAGATATATTCACGCAAAAGATAACGCGTATTTTCGTCATCGTTCAGGTGATGGATTCGCAAAATCCAACGCAAGCCGGGAAGGCACAAATTACCAAGTGGAATCTTCCGCCATTCAAAATTCATCAACTGTTGGACAGAAAGATTTTGAATAGTCAATTCGAGTTGCTCATCGCGCTGATAATCAAACCATTCCACACTCGAAGTTCGAACCTTTGAACCTTCAAATTGTCGAACACTATCATATAGCGTTTTTGACTGATACACACACGATTTGCACGGCATGTCCTTATGTGGATGGTCCCGGTTCGTTCCCAGCACACACTTGCTCATACCTGTGTTGCACGCAAAATATGCAACAGGGATTCCCTTCAAGCGCAATGCCCACGAGGCCAACAGATGAAATCCGCTGTTCCACGAGAGATCGTCAATCCCTGTGGATGCCTTAAAAAGTACAACCGGGAAACCCGATGGCTGAGATTCGCGTTTCGCCACTTGTCGCGCCATCGCCGCGATTTTGAGATTATTGAATCTGCGGACGAGTCCGCGGAGGATGCGTTGCTTGAAGATTTCCTTGAAATCCATGTCAATCGAAGGGGCGAGCCTACGTGTCCGCCTTACAATTTACCACTCATTATTCTTTTCGTATCCAAGTCTCACCAACAAATCTCCCGCCACATCTTTGAATAATTTCTTGTGCGATTCAGTGAAATGCTCGCGCCAGTCGCCTGTCTTTCCCGAACGGAAAGTATGACTCTTCTTTGGCTGAATGGCTTCAATCAAAACTGATAGGGCCTTCTCGCGCGGCGTTGGAATTCTATAGCCGGTCTTTTCCACTTCATCGAGCATGGCGTTCAATGTGAAATCGCGATTATTGATCAAATCTTCGAAGCGAATACACATCACGTCCCTTTGTTCGAGCCATTGGAACACACCTTCATATCGTTGCTTCACACTGACCATGTACATGCCATCCTGGTCAATGCCAGTGATGGCAACTTTGAGTCGCGCACTAAAATCAGGCAGAGATTTGTAATATTCATGCATTCCATGTTCTTCATGCATGTCGGTTGCAAAGAACACTTGCGAGACCAGCATATCGCGCGGGTCGCGGTAAATGAAATAGTTGACGCGCCCGCCCGAAGCAAGAAAAGAAACGTTCTCTTTTGTCGCATCCAAATACCCCCAACCGATCACGCCATTTGGAATGGCGCGTAAATCTTTCAGAATATCGTCCGCCGTTCGTCGCCTGCCATCTTTGGTAATCGTCCGAATCGGATCCGCGTCCACGTAGCGATATGGCATGATGCGCGTAAAGCCATTGAGAATTTGCAAAAGCAGGTGCGACCCGCTCTTCGGCTTGGAATTGCCAAAGATGTGCGGCGCATCGTTGAAAGCGAATCGCTTCCAGCGAAGTATCGCCTGAGTTGTTTTGCCAGCGGGACGCAGTAATCTTCGCAGATTCATCGAGTCTCACAAGTCGGACAAGTCCCACAAGTCCGACCATTAAGTATTCAGACTTGTAAGACCTGTGGGACTAAATTATTCGTCATTCACACGGCGCAATTTCTTCATCGAAGATTTCTCGGATTCGTACACTTTCTTCACGCCATCGCCAACCGAGGCTTCAGCCACACGAATATATTTGACCAATCGTTCGAATCCGCCAGGTTCCACCGACGCGGCCTGGTCCGATCCCCACATGGCGCGGTCGAGCGTCAGGTGGCGTTCGACCATGCACGCGCCCAACGCAACCGCGATGGACGACGGCACGAGTCCAACTTCGTGTCCCGAGTAGCCAATCGGGGTGCTTGGAAATTCGTTGCGCAGAGTCTCGACCATTTTGAGATTGAGTTCTTCCGGTTCGCACGGATACGTGCTGGTGCAGTGCATAATGACAAGATTCCCGTCGCCAACCGCCTTCACCGCCTTGTGAATCTGCTGCATCGTGGACATGCCGGTCGAGATGATCAATGGCTTTCCGGTCTTGCGGGCATACTTCAACAGTTTGTGGTCTGTGAGCGAAGCGGATGGGATTTTGTAAGCAGGCGTATCGAATTTTTCCATAAAATCCACCGACGGCTCATCCCACACCGAAACCATCCACGGGATATTTCTCTCTTTGCAAAACAGATCAATCTCGCGATACTGCTCCGCCGTGAATTCAACTTTATGGCGATATTCGAGATACGTGATGTAACCCCATGGCGTTTCGCGCATTTGTTTTTGCTGTTCGGGCGGCGTAGCGACTTCGGGCGTGCGCTTCTGGAATTTGACCGCGTCCACGCCCGCGTGAACCGCGGCATCTATCATCTGCTTGGCAGTTTCTAAATCGCCATTGTGATTGATTCCAATCTCCGCGATCACATACGCGGGATGTCCATCGCCCACCATTCGATTTCCAATTTTGATTTCACGAGCCATACTACCTCCGTTCGATATCCGATATTCGATTATCGAGTTTCGATGTTCTTCAAAACCAAATCACATAATTCTCTGACCGCGCCATAACCACCAGGGCGAGACAAAACATAATCCGCAGCGCGAATGACGTCGGGGTACGCATCCGCAACAGCAACCGACCAGCCCGCAATTTCAAAGCAAGGCAGGTCATTAAAATCGTTGCCAATGTAAATAATTTGAGCGGGGTCAAGGTTCTTTTCAGCCAGGAACTTTTTCAGCGCTTCGCCTTTTTCATGGAGTCCCAAACCGTGAATGGCGTCGACGCCCATTTTTTCCGCGCGCACTTTGACCACTGAATTCACTTCCGACGACAGGATCATGACCTCGATGCCGCGTTCGCGCAATTGACGAATCCGCATCGAATCGGACCGTGAAGCGGCTACCGTTTCCTTGCCGTTTTCATCCGTCCAGACGCGCCCGTCGGTGATGACGCCATCGAAGTCAGTGATGATCATCTTGATTGTCTCCGGCATTGGGCGATGTTTCCTGCCTGGCGAAACGATGTCCAACGCGCCCGAATAAACCACAGCTTCGTACTTTGCCCAATCTGAAAGATTATCAATATCAACGGTATAGCGCGGATCAATGATCAGCGGATAGACACGCTCGCCGGTCATCGAACTTTTCTGCAAAATCGTTGACGCGCGAATCGCGTCAATGTGACCGGTTTGCCAGTAAATTGGCGGCAAAATTTGGCGCGGCGCATTATACGGTTCCTTGATGCCATCAACTTGCAGGAGAGGGGCCATCGGCTCATTCTCATAACTGATGCGCCACATCTTGTGCGGGTTCTGTCCGGCAGGAACAACGCCGCGCACGCAATCCGCGTCATTGTGATCCAGCAAGATTTTTATCGCATTATCCACGCACTTGACCGGGCGAATCGGCGAGGTTGGGCGCAGTTGAACAACCACGTCGGGTTTGTAACCTTCTTTTTCTTCCAGCCATTTCAACGCGTGTTCAAAGACCGGCAAGTCCGTGGTTTTGTCCTGCGCCAATTCAGCGGGACGCAGGAATGGCGTTTCCGCGCCGAATTGATTCGCGACCGCGGCAATCTCCTCGTCGTCAGTCGAGACGATGACGCGCGTCACCGTCTTCGACTGTTTTCCAGCCGCGATGCTCCACGCAACCAGCGGATAACCCGCAAAGCGGCGAATGTTTTTGCGCGGGATTCCTTTCGAGCCGCCGCGCGCGGGGATGATGGCTAAAATTTCAGGTTCCATTAATTCCTCATAGGGGCGCAATATATTGCGCCCCTACAAATGATTACCACGCTGTCCATCCGCCATCCACCACGACATTATTGCCTGTCATATACGATGATGCGTCGGATGCGAGAAATAACAATGCGCCGTTCATTTCATCTTTGTGCGCCATCCGCCCGAGAATGGTTTTGGCGGAATAATTCCTGACAAAATATTCTTCGTGATTGTTGAACACACCGCCCGGCGTGAGCGCATTAACACGGATTTCTGTATCCGCATAATAAGCGGCGAGATATTTGGTAAATCCCAAAACGCCCGCTTTTGTCACCGTATAATAAACCGGTTTGAACGCCACGCGTTTGCCGTCTTTGATGTAAATGCGCTGGTCGGGACCATTCAATCCATACGTTGAACAAATATTGATGATGCTGCCTTTGCCGTTTTGGATCATCGGCTTGACGCAGGCTTGCGTGATCAAAAACATGCCGGTCAGATTCACATTCAACGCCGCGTTCCAATCCGCGAGCGGATAATCCTCGAAGCTACCAGGGGCGATACCTTTCGACGCCGCGTCGGGATCGAACTTCGGATCGAGGGCCGCGGAATTCACGAGAACATCGAGCCGCCCAAAGTCCGAGAGAACCGACGCGACCAGCTGTTTAACGGAATCGGGCTGGGTGATGTCGGTCCCAAATCCTTTTGCGCGGTATCCATCTTTGGACAAGGCATCCGCGATTTTTTGTGCGGCGTCGAGATTCAAATCCACCACCGCGACCGACGCGCCCGCCTCCGCCAGTGTTTTGCAAAATTCCGAACCGAGCAACCCTGCCCCGCCCGTGACGACCGCGACGCGGCCGGTTAAATCGAATTTTTCTTGAATCTTCATGCCACCTCTTACGGCGCGGCGGAATAGATTTCCGCACCCGAACCTTTGAACGCGAGATATAAGCCGGCACTCATCGCCGCTGCATCCTGCCCGGATGTGTCGCCATCGCTGAACAATACCAGCACCGCGCGATCTGCGTTGATCTCTGCCTGCATCTGTTGGACGCCGGTCCCAAAACCAGGACGCGCTTCCGCCGTGACCGGGTCGAAATGATTCGGGAGCGAATACGTGCCGCGTCCGGTGTAGAAATAAACCGCGCCCGGTTGATTGGTATAAATCTGGACATCCGGCGGAAGTCCGCGCAAAAATTCCATGGCCTTCGAGCGGTACCAAACGAAGGATGCGAATCCCTGACCGCCTTTTGCCCATTCAGAGACGGTTGTGACCTGCCCGTAAATTGACATTCCCAGAATTAGGATGGTCAAAATGAAAACAAGCTCGCGGCGTTTCTTCCACAGCCATGTGCCCAAAATAACCAGCAGAATCAACAGCGAGACAAAGATGGGCGACAAGATGCGAAGCTTGAATTTTGTGGAGGCGTCGAAGAACGACATCGAGGCCAGGATGGATGCAATGTAACCAAAGATATACAACGCGTTGGTGAACACGATCACTTCACTGCGGCTCTTCAATTTTTTCTCCGCGGCGGTCGGCGTGAAATATTTCCACGTTTTGACCAGGAGCCAGATCAATGCCGCGCCCAGAATCAAAGCCGCAAGAAAAACAAAAACGATCGGCGTTTTGTACAAAACCTGCCGCCAGGGTTCGACCGGCATCAGGAAAACAGAAATGCTATAAAGCGTTGTATCGAAATTCGAAGCGGCGATCGGATGCCACACCAAAATACGATTTGTGGCCCGGCCGGCAACAATCTCGTTACGGATTGCCCATCCAAGCGCCAGTGGGATGAAACTGATGAGGAAGATACCAATGCTTGTCCAGCGACTGCGCCAGTCGCGCTGCAAGACAAGCAGAGCCACGATAAATGTCGCAACGAGAGCAAGTCCCGCGTAACGCGTCAGGTATGCTGCGCTGACAAATAATCCGCACAGGACAAGCCACAGCCAATGATGGTCACGCTCGAAATACAGATCGAACATCCAGAATGACATCAGGCTGAAGAAAATAAATAGCGGCTCGCTCATCGCCACCGCGTGGATTTGAAGGAGGGAACCGTTCGCCACAAACAACGTCGCCAGAACCAGACCAGCCGAAAGCGACTTCGTTGTTCGCCAGCCGAGGATGCCGAGCAGAACCGCGTTCAAGCCAAAGAGCAGCGCATTGAGAAAGCGCGCTCCGCGCCACGGGTCAAGGCCAGATAAACCGATGAATGCCAACGCGGCTGGAAATCCTGGCGGGAAATGCGTCACCGGTTCGTTGCTGACCAGCCAGGCCTCGCGGTATCCGTGCCCGGCAAGAATGCTGCGCGCCCCGGCAATGTAACCAATCGCATCATCTGAAAGCCCGAGGCCCTCAGGCGTTGCCCGCAGAATGAGAATAGTCCCAATAACGGCAATCAGGCCGAGTGCCAGAAAAGAAACGAGACGAGGCGAAAGCCGAATGGTCATGCAGTGCTTTTATAGATCGCAGAAATTGATGTCATTGCGGGAAAAGTTCTTGCAACGAAGCAATCCCAAATTGGGATCAAACAACATGCTGCATGAAAACAGGGAATTGCTTCGCTTTGCTCGCAATGACATATGAAACCGGTGATTTAACTGGATTTATTTCAGCAGAAAACCCTGTTCTTCGAGATACGCAATGATCGTATGTGCGTTCTCTTCGGGTGTCGCGCCATAACCTTTGAGCGTTATTTCGGGAGCAATCGGCGGCTCGTATGGATCGTCCACGCCGGTAAAGCCCATTGGCTTGCCATCCAGCATGGCCTGGCGCGCCTTGGCATACAATCCTTTGACATCGCGCTCTTCGCAGACTTCGACCGGCGTGTCCATGTAAACCTCGACAAAATTTTCGCCAACCATCTTGCGGGCTTCCTCGCGTGCGGCGCGGTATGGACTGATGGCCGCACAAATCACAGCGCCTGTGGCTTGGACGATTTCGCCAGCCACGAAACCAATTCGCAAAATATTCGTGTCGCGATCTTCCTTGCTGAAGCCGAGACCTTTGGAGAGATGCGTGCGAACCACATCGCCATCGAGAATTGTAACCTCGCGTCCGCGTTCGAGCAGTAACGAAGTCAAGACCTGTGTTGTGGCAGATTTGCCAGAACCGCTCAAGCCGGTGAACCAGATGCAAAAGCCCTGCTTGTGACGCGGCGGATACATCTCGCGCAGAATCTCCGCTGTCTCAGGGCGCGTGAACCATTCAGGTAAAAGTTTTCCTTTGGCAAGATATTCATCGCGCACCTGCGTGCCCGAAATGTTCAAAGTCTTCGCACCCTGCGGGACATCCTTGCCCTCCACATAACGCTGTTCATCGGGAAGATAAACCAGTTCCTCGAACGGAATCATCTTGACGCCGAGTTCATGCTCGTACTTTCGCATGTTCTCCTGCGCCTCATACGGACCGTAAAACGGCTTGCCCGTGGAATCTTTTCCCGGCCCCGCGTGATCGCGCCCAACGATGAAATGATTCGCACCGTGATTGCGGCGGATGATCGCATGAAGCATAACTTCCTTCGGTCCCGCCATACGCATCGCCAGCGGCAACAGGCTGAGCAGCGTACTCTTCTTATCATAATAATTTTCGACCAATGCCTTATAAATGCGGACACGTGTGTAATGATCCACATCGCCAGGTTTAGTCATGCCGACGACTGGATGAATAATCAGCGAGCCGCCAACTTGCGCCGCGGCACGTTTGGTCAATTCTTCATGAATACGATGCAGTGGATTACGCGTCTGGAACGCGACAACGTTATCGTGTCCCATGCCTTCGAGGATTTCGCGAACCTGCGCGGGCGTGCGGCGCAACTCGACGAAGTCATAATACTTCGGGAGATTGACAACTTTCATCGGACCGCTGATGCAGACTTTGTTCCAACGCGCCATCTCGGAAACCATCGGATGCTTGGCATCGGTCGAACCGTAGGCCAGCGCGGCTTCGGTTTCAAGGTCCCAGTGATAGACCTCGTCCAGTGTCATGATCGCGATTACATCATTATTGGCATTACGTAGAACGATATCCTCGCCGACGGTCGGCAGTTCTTTTGGATCCGCTGTCAGCGTGATAGGAAGCGGGAAAAGCACTCCGTCGCTGAGTCGCATTTCGTGCAGCACCCGTTCGTAGTCCGCCTTGCCCATGAACCGATCCAATGGGGAAAATCCGCCGGTGGCGATCAATTCCAAGTCGCATAGATTCCGCATTGTGATCTTGATCGAAGGCAACTGCGGGGCGCGGCCAAGAAGTTCATCCCGTTCCTTGCCGGTAACAACCAGGTTGACCAGTTTATTGCCGCCGTATGGTGAAATCAATTTCGCTTTCGACATCTGTACTCCATGAATTATAGGATTGTTTTATTTGCCGCCATGCAAAGATGGGACTTCATAATATTGCAAAAGCAAGTGCGTATTATACTTCAAAATTCAACGGATGAATTTTGAGGGCTGTAGTCATGATTAATTACCGCTGACGCAATATTGCGAGCTGATCACATTCACGACAGAGTCTTTCAGCCCCTGCATCCCCTGCAAAATCTGACAAACTTGTTGAGCCACAAATGGATTCCCAATTATGGATGGAGCAAGATCACTTAACTTGGAAGCATTCCCCGTGACCGCATAGGCCTGCAGAAACGGCATCCATTCAATTGGATCAGATGGAGCCAATCCGAGCCTGGCCGCCTCGTCCGCGAGGGATGCGACCGTTTTCCAATCGCCAACCTGGCGGGCATAGGCCGCCTTTTCGTAGTAATAACACCAGCCCTTCTCCGGCCCGGACCCAAAAATGGCCGGAGGCGGGGTCTGAAATTCAACGTTGGTAAGGATCCGCTGTGACTCAGAAAATGGCGCCATCAGCATCATCGGCTCGTTTTCAGATGAAGAAATTTCAGGCTGCTCGCCGTTAATCACTTGCACGCAGGAATTAGGCGTTGGCTGGGTCAGGATCAAGATGTTTCGATAGTTAGCATACGTCCGTATGGACCGGCGATTACCATACTCCTGCCGGACCTGCATCAGGACTTTCTCCACAGTCTCATGATTTGGAACCGCAGCATATAGAGTGGGTTGGACATAATCGCTATTCCGGCTTTGCGGATCATAGATAAGGTTGGCCGGCCCCCAGATAATATAATCTTCGGAGATTGCGCTGGATGGATAATTCGCGATAAGTGTCGTGCCGGGTTGCATCTGCGGGATACGCCAGCTTACCTGCCACCAAAACGACCGTGTTGCATCGGCAACCTTGGCATAAAATAAACCGTTTGAAAAATGGGTCAGGATGGCAATGCCAACGAGCAGCGAAACCGCGCCATACTGGAAATACCGGCTCCGCAACTGGTCAATCACGCCTACCAAAATCAATACGGCGCCAATCAGGCTGACAAGCGTATATCGCGAGTAATCAGGAAAAGAAACCCCGCGGTCTGCTACGACAATCGGAAGCATACCGCCCACAACCATGATCAATCCTGCCCATAGACTTTCTTTGCTCCAGTCACTGCCAAGCTCGGAATCCGAGGAAATGCCGCGCAGTAAAAGCAGGACCAACAAAATAACGCCGATTGCCACTCCAAAGCCGATAAGCATCGGAGTCGGCGTCAACTGGGAAAAGGCATTGTAGAGCGGAACAGCCCACGCCAACAAGATCACATCCGCCGCACTCTGCGCGACATTGACCAGCCATACTGCAATCGTATGCAGAGGAGTGCTGAACAGATTTCCAAACTGGGTTCCAATATCAGTTGCCTTGCGAAGGCTTTGAAAGAAAAACAAACGCCATGTGAAAAACGTCAGCGGGACAACGGCGAATGGCAAATACCACAAAACCGCTTTCTTCAGGCGCACCAACCAGTCCGTCCGGCTTTGTCGCGCTAGGAGAAAAAGAAAAACAAGGCGAACAACTTCGAAGCCCGCGTAATATTCCATCTGGCTGAGATAAGCCAGCCCAAACAGAATTGATGTGACGGTAAGAGCGGCACGCGCCGAAAATTTTTCAACACGAACCGCTTTCAAACTTAGCGCGATGGAAAAGGTCGCGAAGAATAATCCCGCGATGTGCGATTGATAATCAATCGCGTTCGGTTGGGAAAGGAATCCCGGATAGATCAGGAAGAACAACGCGGCCAGCACGGCAGACCGTTTGCGCTCCGGCCAGCAGAGACGCATCATCCACAGAACCGACAAACCGCTGAGCAGGCGGAACAGATACGCAGTCACGTTATAAGGAAAAGGGTTTTGCCCAAAGAGCAAATAGAGCGGAATCATCAAATAGGCCCGGCCCGGGCGATCAATCGCAAAAAGATCATGAAACACCTGCGGGCCGCGCGCGCCTGCCGAAAACATCTCATACCAGTCATCGTAGAAATAACCGAAGTGTCCGATGAAAGGAAGATAAGCCACAGCCGAGGTTAGGACGAGCAGAAGAATCGCGATGAACAATTCCGATCTAAAGAGCGCCTTGAACTTTTGCATGATAAGTCCCTATCGCGTCAAACAAACAAGTTTTTGGCTTTCAGCCGATTGATGTGCGGCCAGCGCCATCTGCAGTGCCCGTTTGCCATCCTCCAACGCGCAGACGGGCGATTCTTTTTTCTGTACAACCGCAATAAAGTGCTTCATTTCTTCAATGAACATGACATTTCGTTCGAAACCCGCTGGCGGCTCATACGTGACCCATGAGCGGCTCGCCGCTTGATAGACATCCAACTTCCCGTCAGCATTATCCCATTTCATCGTACCATCCGAACTAATAATTTCCCAACGATGACTCGGCGGTCGTTGATTGTAATCAATGTGAATGGAGCCAATCGCGCCGCTCGCCATCTTCAATCCAATTTCTGCCGCGTCTTCCACTTCGAGTCCAAGATTGAGCGAACTCGAAAACGCCCACAACGAATCTGCTTCGCCGAGCAGCATGCGGATGTAATCCAGCGCGTGCGTCAATGTCAGAATGACGCCGCCGCCGAGGTCGGGGCGCGCCGCGTAACTCTGTCTGAAATCCTCCCACGGATGCCAATCCGGAAGGTATTCGCCCCATTGAACGTGAAACGATAGCGGTTTGCCAATCGCGTCTTCCTTGAGCAATTGCGCGGCCTTTTGCAGAGTCGGATGAAAGCGGAATTGAAAGCCAACCAGCAGCTGCCCGCCGCCTCGTCGAAGTGCGGATTCGAGGTCATCAATCCGATCCGTAGAATTCGAGACCGGTTTTTCCATCAGGATTGAGCAACCCGCTTTGGCGGCAGGAATCGCAACATCCAAATGCAGGGCAGTCGGGTTCGCCACGATGACCGCATCGGGTTTATGTTTTCTTAGCGCTTCTGTTAAATCAGTCGCAGCGGGAAAACCCGCCAATTCATCATCAGGCAACGTGGTGTGATGAGAGCGAAGCAAGATGATATCTTTTTCGCCAAGCGCAATCAGGTTACGAAAATGTCGTCGGCCAATTGAGCCGAGACCAATGATCAAAGTTTTCATCTGAAAAATATCCTGCGAAGATAGAGTACTAAAAGTCTACACGATATAGAGAAGGTGTAGTGTAAAGAAAATATAGTAAATGACGCCCGCTGCAACCTGGAGAAACCATAAGGCTTCGGCCGTCAGTCTACAAATACGGGAAGGTTTTTGAATGTCAAGAAAAAAGATGGTTGATACAGCAAAGAGCACAAACAACGCAATCTCGCCGCTCCATGTGAAATTGCCATCCTTGAATCTCGGACCGCTTTCCGCAAGGAAATATGTAAAGAAAGATCCAAATGCAAAAACCAGCCAGGCAAGAATCAATTGCAAATTGTGGGATGCCTGTTTCCAATAAAGAATCGCAACCGCCAGAGGAAACAAAATGGATAAAAGGAACTTGGGCAACAAATAGCCAGAATAAGTACTCATAACGCCAAAGGCTGAAAAAATAACATGACTGGAATCGCCGCCGCGATATGTCATTAAGAATTGCCAAGCCAGCACCATTGCAGTCGGCGCGATAAATCCAAATATCAGAAAAGTAAGATGCGCCGTTTCCTTGCGGAATATTTTGAAAAGCGCGATCAAAGCGATCGCGGGCAAGAGGCAGATTGCAAAGTTCGGCTTGGCGAACGTCGAGAGCAAAGAGAGCAAAATCGCGACAAAAATTTCCGCCTTCGAGGGCGGAGGCAAAGTAAAACCTCGCAGGGCATAAATAAATTGCAAAAGAGCCAATGGACGCAGGAGAATAATAGTCGGGTTGTGATAAGAAACAATGCCAACATAACCGAGATAGAATGCGTGATCTTTAAACCACAGCAAACTGACCGGCGCCGCAATGCTGATGCCCAAAACAATCCCAACGGCCTGCCATAAGGAAATATTTGCCTTTGAAAACGCGGGCCAAAACCACCAGCCGAGGATACCCGCAGCGAAAGCCACGCACAAAAGGATCGAAATCAACTCGGCGTGTTGAATGGAGAATCCCAAAAAGATGTTAAAGGCCAGGAGCAGAAACTGCCAGGCGGAATGAGCCATCACATACGGAGGCACGGGATTGCCATTTTTTATGTCCAGCGCCCATTGAGCGTGGGTTGGAAAATCCGAGGTGGCATTGGTCCCAGCATAAACCTCGGTGAGAAAAAGCGGAGTAAAAATCAGCGCCGCGATCGCCGCAATAAAAATGGAAGACTGCCATCTCCTGGATTGATCTAAAGTCATCGCGTCATCCAAATGCATCCTACCAATTGCTGTCTTTCTCATACTTCCACTGGGCCAGCATCTCGCCCGCGACTTCCTTGAAGATGGATTTATCCCTCGCCGTGAATAGCCGCTGCCAGTTACCAGCCTGACCCTTCGGCAGAAATGAAGAAATGTCTCCGTTGCGTTGGGATTGCCATTCTTCATCCGGATTGGAAGCCATCTCAATTTTGATTTCCTTTTCGAGCGATTTATTGACTTTCTTCACGCCGAGGAATCTCCACAATTTGTTCATTTCATCGAACGGATTCGAAAGCAAATTTTCATAACGCAGAGCAAAATAATTTTTGCCAAAAAGTCCTTTGCCCTCCTCTTCGATTTCCTGCAAGTTCGTGACCCAGCCTTTTGCCACGCGTCGGATAAATGTTTCGGTGAAGATCGAACGCGTGCCATTTGTAAATTGACTTTGATCTTTGCGAAGTTCTTCGATGATGCATTTGTCTTCGGCTGTTAGAAACTTTGACTCTTCCACGAAATTCCGAAAGCGTTCGGAAACCAACACGTCGCGCCCGTCGCGGACGATGTAGACCAGTTTCGCGTCGGGGTAGACAGCGTGCATGTCGCGCACGGATTGGCCGTGGATCGTGGACGATGGGCTTTTATCTCCCACGATCATTTTTCCTTCGCGGGCCGCGTCGCGTTCCATGATAATGTCAGCGGCGGCGCGCAAAACGAGCGGAGAAAGATCGCGCCCCTGATTCCAGCGGTTGGACTTGCGCGTCAGCCACTCCTCCGCCTCGGGAGAATCGACCAAAGATTTCAACAACGGTTTTCGCGTAAAGAAGTGCGCTTGATAATTGCAATGGACTTCGGGATGTAAACGCGCGAGGCGCATGAGAAGAGTCGTCCCAGAGCGGGCATGACCGAAGATAAAAAATTTCTCGCGCGGAAAGAATTGCCTGATCTCCACCACTTCTTCGGACGTGATGGCGGGAATGGGATTGCGGGTTTTCTTTTTAGGGTCGCCTTTGATAAGGATGCGAGCAGCGGATCTAAAACGTGATGTCATCAGTTATGGAACTCCTGCGGAGTAATGCATCAAAGTCTGTTCAAAACCAAACTTCGTACCTGCATGATCAAACTTCATTTCAACAATGCCTATGCCATTACAAAAAGTTTGATAAATATTTCCATCATTGACGTAATCGACCAGATTGTAACAGTCATCAAAATTACTGGCAGATGTTTTGTACGAGCCTTTATCCATCACCTCCCGTTTGCCCACCACGTCACAGTTCGCGGCTTGAGATGGATTCTTGAGGCCGCTTGGAAATAAACACCAGGCGTTTTTGACGGAAAGCGGAAACTTATAATCAAGAATTAGCTCATCGATTTTGATATTGTTCGTATCCAGCGGCTGGTTGCTTTGTGAAACCTTATAACCATTCACCACATACCAGAATTCATTTGGCTGAGCAGATGGGTCTCCTGTCCAACCAGCATCGGCATGAAGCAGTTGACTTTCACGCTTTACATGAGCTATGAAATAAGATGAAACGGTTTGCGCGTCAACAACCGACTCGGTTAATTGGTAAGTAGCCTGGATTGTTTGAGTGGGATCAGCAGCAGTTGGTTCATAAGCCGTGTAAGAGTAAACCCACGTTGTTCCTTTTTCTAATGGAAATTCTGAGGGTGCTGTCGTCTTCTGCAAAGAACAGCCCGCAATGAGAGAAGCAATTATAAATAAAAGGAAAGAAATTTTTCTCACAAAAAATAATTCTCTATCTTTTCCAATTCAACATAATCAACCCGACGAGACAAACAAAAATCCCAACAATATTTACCCATGAGATTTTATCCTTGAAAAAGAAGATCGCCACCGGGAGCAAAATCAGCGAGGCTGCCACGTTAACCAGCACCGCCGCGATCCCAAGATTCCAGCCGGAGCGATAAACCATCAGAAAGCCAAACTCGATTCCGACGATGGCAATGGCCAGCAGGAAACTGGCCCAGTTGAGTTGCTTCAACTCGAAGGCGAGCCCGTTTTGAGCGGGGAAAAGAAGCGTAGTGATCAGCGTGATTCCAAGCGCGACTGCATACGTCACAACCAGCGAAATCGCAAAGTTGATATTGGACGGCACACTCTTGGCGCTAAAGTGATAAAGCGCGCTGGAGCAAATGGCGAGGGTAATGGAAAAATAAAAGAGGAACATGTTACGTTTTCTGATCATAATGTTTAGCTGGCGCCGCCATCAATCTAGAAAGCAGGTTTTACTAGAGATTTATTCTACAAAATTTATGAATGATCCGTCAGCCGCCAATCGAATCATTATTGATCGTAACTTTTTGTACTTGAGTCGTATCCGTAAAACAGATATTTGGATTTGCCGGTGTCGAAGGCTTTGGCCCGGTTTGATATCCATACATCCAGTAACAGGCAGATAGGATGGTCACTTGAAGGGATTGATATTGTCTCAAGTCAAAAGAAAATGTAAAACATTCGCCATCGGCATCCGGCTGAAACATTCCCATGGAAAGATTTACGGGACCGCTCGATTTGTTGACCAACTCAATCTGCACTGTGGTTCCCAACAGCTTGGCAGTCGGCGGTATATAACAATTGGGCGTGGGGGTTGCGTTGGGATTCGGAACACCAGCATTGATTGGCGTATTTGGGGCATTCAAGGCCAATGGCGTAATAGTTGCCTGCTGGATGGTTGGTAAGGGCGGAACGTCTGTAGGAGGAACAGATGTCGCTGTGGGAATCGCAGCCTTCGTCAAAGCAATCTGGGACATGATAATTGGAACAGCCGTGTTTTGTATATCTGCGGCGCTCAAGGTTGGCGTGGGCGCGGGGCCACAGGCGGTCAGTGTCGCAATTAATAATATGGAAACTAGGGTTAGTAATCTTCTCTTCATTCTTTGCTCCGTGTGGAGACATTTTTACCACAACTTGATTGTCGCGATGCGACAATGCTGAACAAGCGGTCGCATTTCTAAATCAACCCAAATTGCTTATTGGATTCACATGGAATCCCACCAGAAAATGAGCAATCCCAACAAGGAAACAACAACGTTTCAACAAGGAAGCCGAGTCTTTCCTATAAGAAACCGCAACTCTTCCTATAAGAAACACCAGCCGTTCCTATAAGAAACCGGAAAGGCCTGTCAGGGGCGGGTTTCGGGGCTTTCTCGCAGGATTTGAAGGATAAATTCTGCTGTTCGCCTGCCGGAAGTGCCGTCAGTGAAGGTGATTTCATCTTCGACAAATTTTCGTCTCTGGGCCGCGTCGAGGGCGGGATTCGTTAAATAGAGATTGATCGCGTCCCGAAGCTGATCCGCATTTTCGGCGACGCGTCCAGCTTTGGCATCGCGGAATCGTTTATGTGTGGGCCAGTTGCCAATCTTCTTCAGCGACAATGAATATTTCTTCGGCTTGTTCCATCCACCAGGGACATCAATTACCGCCGCGACAATTGGCGTGTCATGGACAGCGGTTTCAACGACCATCGTTGAATAGACTGTAACTAACACATCCGAGTGTGCCATCATGGACGATTTTTCATCCATATCTTCGCCGCCGTAATAGCCGAGCGATCCGCCCAACGCCACCGGCTTGACAACATGCACATGCGGATATTGTTTTTCGAGCGCAAAAATCTTTTCGCGTTCATCGGCAAAGATTTTCGGCTTATCTTGAAAATGACTCGGATGCAATCGAATCAATAATTGCGAAGGTTCGACCAACGCATCGGATGAAACTAATTTTGCCAACGCTTCCACGTTGGGAAAGTTCGGCGCGAAATGGACGAACGAACACGCATACGAGATCAATTTGCGATTCGAGTCGAGACCGTGAAGTTTGAAATAATCATCCTTCGATAATTGCCATTCTTTTCTGAAATAACCGTCATACGATGGAATGCCGCCGATGTTCACGCGTTCAGGATTCCAGTCAGAGCCATAAACCAATTCGTTTTTTTGAAGCTGCGACCAGCAGGTGGCGTAATCCATCGATGCGCCGCGGATGGCGTAACTGGATGGGTTGTCCCAGCCGACGATGGCGGCCATGGTCGGGACGCCGCGCGCATGAGCCTCGCGCAGGAGGTAACGGTCGAGCCGCCAGCCCGCCGTCGAAGCGATGACCAGATCGGGTTTGTATTTTTCAAATAAATCGGAATAAAGGTTCGGGCGGGGAGTGAAGCGGCTCTGCATCCGCACCAAGAATTTGCGCGCGAAAGAAAACGTCCGCAGAATCAGAATCGCGAGCGCGGCGGGAATCCAAATCCCCAAGCGGAATTTCCAACCGTTCTCGACCCAGACTTCCCAGATGTGGCTGTCCATGGCTTCGGTGTTGATGCGCCACGAGCCGCCGACGCGGCGGAGGTAGGCGAGCAGCCATTGCCAGCGCGGTTTGAATTTGTTGGCGTAGTCGCTGGCTTGCCGAAGGCGCAAACCTTCGAAGGTCAAACCATCGCGAGCAAAACGTTGTGATATTTTTTCTTTGGTTTCATCGTCGGTGAGGACAACTATCTCAACGCCCGCATCGAGCAACGTTGAAACAACATCGCTTTGCAGGAAGTAGATGATTGCCATGCCGTGGTCGGCGGAGATGAAGATGCGTTTGGTCATGTAGTCTGATAGTTGCGTAGTTGCTTAGTTAAAGTAAGTTTGAGTTGATTCTGCTTCGAAAGATTTTATCTTGGCTTCGGGTTTCGGCGGGAGATAAATCTCCACCTCAGTGCATGAAAGTCGGCTAAAGCCGACTCGCTTTTCAGCCCGTATGGCTTTCATGTATTGAGCAGGGATTTTCGCGAAGCACCCTTTAGGGCAATCCCGCTCAAAAAGCCACGCCGCGTAATAGAGTTTATTTTCATTCCTCGTCAATTCTCTCATAAACATCAATCATCGTGCGATCTTTGTGGTGCTGTTTTTGATTTACGGCATAAGCCATGACGGTTTCCAAAGAACGCTCGCCAACCGTCAGCGCGCCATAACCTTCCTGCCATTTGAATTGACCATCGCTACCGTCCATGTGGTTGATGGCATACGCGC
Source organism: Chloroflexota bacterium (assembly GCA_021824575.1). Classification (GTDB taxonomy): domain Bacteria; phylum Chloroflexota; class Anaerolineae; order Anaerolineales; family Villigracilaceae; genus Fen-1038. The sequence goes on along the minus strand of JAKAKJ010000033.1, from coordinate 65,203 downwards.
TCGCGCCTTTTATATGACGGACGCAATCCGCAACTGAGAGTTTTGGTGGAATGGAAACAACGATATGAACATGATCGTCTACATTACCTGCAGCATGAATTTTCAAATCCAGTTCTTTGGCTTTTTGATAAATGACGCCATAGAACATTTTCTCGCGTTCGCCAACGAGAATCGGCTGACGTTCAAACGTTGAAAAGATGATGTGATAATGAAGACGCCAATAGGTCATATACTTTTCCTATTTTGTTTTGTCGGGGATACCCCAAAGAACGGGGTACACGTGAATCCCCTCCTCAGTTCGCGAAAGTCGGTTGAAACCGACTCGTTGCGTCAGCGCGAAGCGCTTCCATGTATTGAGCACGGGATTTATCCCACGCGATTGCCATGCCATGATCGGCGGAGATGAAGATGCGTTTGGTCATTGAATTTCTTTACTACAAACGACTATGGATTAATAAGCCATACGCGGATATCATCAAAATCAAATGTATGCGGCAATGTATCACCACAACAAGTTGAAACGCCAATGACATTGGATTTAAGCACTACCCCCGGTTCTATAGCGCGCATTACAAGATTGCCATCTAAATAAGCTCTAATCTCGGGACCCTTCGCCTCCATTTTCAGCGTATACCAAACACCATTAGTCAATGATGTATGATAGTTTGCAAAAAGTCCAGTTTGTCTTAACTCTTCACATGTGCTTGACCTCTCAATTAGGTTTAGCCACCCCCCAAAAGTGTCCATATACAATTCATAATCAGGGTTACAAGGGCTACCGGCTACGTATCGAATATTTATAAAAGCAAAACCTTTCTCGCCAGAAACCTGCATTATCTTAGCCTCAACTGCATAATCGCTTGACTGTGTAGGAAGCACTAACTGAGCGTCTGCATCACTGGAAATGTCAGAAGTGCGCCAAACGTGATTGCCGTCTGAAGTTTGAACAATATTAAAATCTCCCCATCGGATGTGGAATCCATTTGCTGCTCCATTTTCAAATGTTTCCTCATAGATCAAATTGCCTAAAGTCCACTCTGAAATGGCTGGCTGAGATACAAATTGCGTAGACGTAGGTGCAGGCACTTTAGTTGGAGACAATGTAGGTGTTGGTGTTGAATTATTATTAAGCGAGAGTGCCATAGCAGTTGCAGCAGAAAAACCGCTTGCTGTACAATCATAATTGTTGATGTTTTGAATCTCTGGATGAGCCTCACTCAGAAATTGATATGGCAATTGCTCTGTTCCATTTTGTGCTTTTACTACAACATATCCTTTTTCCCATCGCTGCCGCCATGCAATTGTGTAAACTGGATAAGATTGGGGCGCAGCATTTAAAGTCAGACCGCTGCTATCAATAACAGTAGTTCCATTTGTCCAACCATAATTTCCACCAATGGTTACATCAACTTGATCAATGAAATTAGAAAGCTTGTCAGGACTTGCAAATTTAATATTAGGATCAATACTAACATTAACACTTTGTTCCAATGTTCTTGAGCGCGAAACATTAACTGTATTTTGTACTTGGCTCTGGCAGTTAAATATTGGGAAATATTGCAGTTCTGTGTCTTCTACAAAACTACCAGACTTAATCACTTGGTCAATTTCAGGACTCGAAATAAAAGGATTAGATGCAAAAGGGTTTGGCAAAGGATTGCATCCTGATAGAATCAAGATTGCGAATAATAAAACCGAGATATATCTACGAAGGTTTTCATACATCGTGCACCTCCATCTATTCATAATACATCTTGAAAATCTTGTTGTACACTGCCAGCAACATCTTCTTGATAAAACCAATTTCAAAGAAACGTTTGCCAAAACCAACTTTGCGTTTTTTATTTTGCGCTTTGAGTTCTCCGCGCAAATACCCCAGCGTATTGGACATATTCATCGCCAGCGGGTCGGAGACCATCAAGCGCAATAAGCCTGCGTCGTTCATGCGCTTGTCCAACTGGCGGACTTGTCCCATCGGCTTGTCCATGTCAAAGGGCAGGAATTGTCCAAGCGTGGATTTGTACGCCGTGAATTGCCAGTGCGATGCGCCAGCAAATACAACAATCGGTTTCGCCTCGGTCTCGATACGGCGGCGCTGGTCGAGTAGTTCCGAAGGAACGTATCGAGACCCACCGCCTACTCGACCATCGGCTGGCGGGTTATAAGTAATTTTCCAATCTTTCGTCTCTGCGTAGACTTTTTTATTCTCTTCTTCGGTCTGCCCGAGTGAGAGATTAAATTCCAAAAATGTTTCCCATGGAATGAATTGTCCATCTTCGAGTTTTGCATTCTTGCGCGCCCAATTCAACGTGCCTTCATAAAACTCCGGCGGCGTGCGGAACGGACGCGCGGTCACCATGCCAACGTTTGGAAATGTTTCCAAAATTTCAACGGAACGCGAAAGCCATTTTGGAGAAAATAAAACGTCGCTGTCTGTATACGCGATGATTTCTCCGGGCGCGCCTGCCAGCATCACATTCCATGCGCCGCCTTTGCCCATATTCTTCTCGGCCAGAATCAAATATTGGATTCTTCCTTCTTCTTTTTCCTGGATCAAATAATCGCGCACTTCCGCGCACGAGCCGTTATCGAAAACCATCAGATCAAATGGCAAGCCCGCGTCCTTTCGCATTGATTCCATGCAGACTTTCAACACATCCAAAGTCTCGGCATAGAATCCGCTCAAGAACGGAATGTAGTTCAACAACGCGACCGTGATCCGCTCGGGGCGGGCGACATCTTTGACAAATTTGGCGGGGTTTTGACCTTTACGCATAATTTCCTTGTGTAGGGGCGGAGCGTCGCTCCGCTCCTACGATTTGAATAATTTCTTAATTCGTTTCTTCCATCTCTTCGGCCTTGCCACATTTTCAATCGTATTTTCAGGCAGGAAGAAGAACACTTTTCGCAAGAACAATTCCACACCGCGCATGAAACGCGGACGAGACATTTTTGGACGGACAAGTTTACCTCCGACGAGTTGATGCGTCGCGTCCAAAATCGTGTAACGGATGTTGGCCTGCCCGCCTGCAAGACGGATGTTTTCGTTCGTATCGGGATGCTCGTAATGCGGTTTGCCGCCGGGTAAATGAGAATAATCATGGCTTTGATGGACAATCATGACCGATGGCGTGCAATCAATGACAGGCCATTTTTCTTTGCGCGCTTTGTAAATCATCCAATTGTCCCAACCCGCGCGGCCGATGGCGAAATTGGGAACATCGAGGTAAGAAGAAAGAGGAAAGAGGAAGGAATCGCTTCCGGCGGGTTTATGTAATTGACCTCGATCATAGATGTCAGACCGCAGGCGATCTTGCCAGCCATCGGTGAAATCAATGGGTTGTGTTATATCCAAATCCCAGCGCTGACTCAGCAAAACAAATTTTTCTTTAAAATTCATCATTTGCTTCGCTGCTTCAATAAAATCAGACATAAGAATCATGTCCGCGTTGATGATGCAGAGCAATTCGCTTTGAGTATTTTGCCGCACCAATTCAAACATGGATGAAATCAACGGCGTGCCATTCTCGTTGCATTTCACATTGGGAATATGCTTTACGCCGAATTCCTGCGCTGCTTGCGCCAATCCTTCTTCATCGCCAAGGAGGATGATTTCGACATCGGGAAGCAGCGTCCACGATTTGATCGCGTTGCGCTGAATCATCGCGATGTGCGGATCGGTAAAGGGTTTGGGGGCGGAGAAGAGAGTAATCAGTGACATTAAGTAATCAATTGTCATTGCGAGGAGCCGCAGTGTTCTTGTAGGGGCGCAACGTGTCGCGCCCAGCGGCGACGAAGCACTGTGTTCTTTCAATGTGGCAATCTCCTGTTTATATATTACATGAGATTGCTTCGCTTCGCTCGCAATGACATCATTTCAGCGCGCGCTTATCAATGTCTTTCAACGTTTTGTGTTTCACGCCCGCATTGATTTCCATCAACTTGGGTTCGTTGTGAACCAAATCCAGAACTTCCTTCCACGAAAAATCATCGCGGCCATTGAAGCGGGAATAGACCTGACGCATGAATTCCAAATCTTCGGGCGTGTCCACTGTCCAGCGATAATCGCCGAAGTCGGTGGCGTGATTCAACAAGGCAATCCTAAATCCGCGAGGAGAAATTCCTTCTGACAACTGACGACTAGCCGCCGACAGCTGTACTCCTTCATAAAAATACGGCATGGCATGTTCGCGGTGCTGCGGTTCCCTGGCTTCTTTCCATGCCTTTTCTAAAACAGAAAATGTGCAAACTTCTGTATCGAGGCCAATTGGAAAAGTTCGATGAAATGGCGGCGGAAGGCGATTGCAGGCAAAATCATATTCGCCATCAATCAAAGTATTCACGACATCATCAATTAATGCCGGATCAATCACCGGACAATCCGCGGTGATGCGAACAATGACATCCGCTTTTGATTCTTTCGCGGCTTGATAATAACGATCCAGCACATCATACAAACTGCCGCGTGTGAATGGGATTCCGCTGAAATCGCAGTATTCGGCCACGGGATCATCGCTCGGATCGGTTGTCGTGGCGAAAATGGTTTCGTTAACGGTGGCCGCCCGCGAGGTTCGGATGAAGACGCGCTGCAGCATCGGCTGTCCCGCGATGTCCGCAAGGATTTTCCCAGGCAGGCGCGATGAGCTCATCCGCCCCTGAATAATGGCAACGACGCGCGGCTTCACTGTTGGGGGCCGGGTGTTTCCGATGGCAGTTCAACGGGGTTGGGCTTCTGCAATTCAGCGATTTTCGCTTTATGCGCATCCAGCTCTTTTTCCAGAGCGCCAATGCGTTTGAGATGATTGGAAACGGCAAAGGAATTTTTAACCGCTGAAGGAGCGAGCACAAGCAGGCCAATCACAACGCCAATGACGAGCGTAACCAACAGGACCAAAGAAAGCGAGCCTGTTATCGTCCACGCCAAAAAGGAAATGGTGATGGTCATCGCATTTTGCAATGCAAAAACCACCGCAAGGAGCGCGATCACCAGCGCCACGATCAAATAAACAGTTGCCATTTTTGCCTCCTGGAATTTTGATTTACAGAATCTTCAATGCAAAAAACGAACCTGCATATTTCAGCAACGAAGAACCTGCTGGCTTACGAATCTTCGCCTTCGATTGGCTCAACAGGTTTCTGCGAGGAAACAGCTTTTTCAAGTTCCCGCACGCGGCGCTTGTGCTGCATCAGCGTCCAACTGCGGCTGATTACCGATGGCAGCATGATCAGGACGCCAATCAAAGCGCCGATGCCCAACGCGAGAATCAGGAAAAGACCGGTTGGTCCTTCCACGAGATAGCCGAAGAGGTTGACGGTAATGATGGCTTGATTGAAAGTGCTGAAGTAAACGGCCAGAATCGTCACGACAACCACGAACACAAGCGAGACAATCATCTTGAACCTCCGGGATCATTTAAGGCGGACGGTCTCATCGTAAGCATGAAGCAGGAGCGCAAAATTCTTCTTCCAATCGGCCCGTTCCTCCGCGGACTTTCGGGCGGCGCGGCCAATTTCAGTTAATCTTTTTCTTTGGGCCACCACCGTTAAAATTTTCCCGGCGAGATCGTTTGGATCATTGTCACGAAAAAGCCAGCCGTTGACTCCATCGCTGACCCATTCTTTGTTCGCGGGAATGTCCGAAACGAGAGCGGGCAAGCCGCACGCCAACGCTTCCATCAGAGAAACGGATGAACCATCCACGTGCGAGGGTGAGATGTAAAGATCAGCCATATGATACCAGCGCGGCAAATCTTTTTGCGAAACCTGCCCGCCAAATTGGACGCGGTCTAATACGCCGCCATTCATGAAAATATTACGAAGTAACTGCGCCTGTGACCCGCCGTTGAGCAGAAGCAAATTGACGTTTGGGTTTTGCTGCGTCACTTTGACGAATGCTTTGGCCAGAACATCCACGCCATAACGCGGCTCCCACGAACGATTGCAAAAAAGCGTGAACGGTTTTTGATTTTTGATTTGCGTCTTGCGTTTTGCGACATTCGATATTCGAGATTCGGTTGTGCATCGAAAATGCTTCAAATCCACGCCCCACGGAAAGACAACCGTTCGGTTTGGTTTCATTCCATGGGCGACCGCTCTATCGCGCGTTACTTGGGCATCGCTGGTGAAGAAATCGCTGTTGCGCAGAACGTAACGCGTGATGCGCTCCATCCGCCAATTCTTATGGACATCCTGCATCAGATCGAATCCCCACGACATTGTCAACAGCGGATGAAAACCCGAAAGTGCCGCGATGAAAGCGCATGTTTGGATCGGACCGGCATGAACAAGATCGGGTTTAATTTCGCGCACGACGCGCTTGAAATCGAATACAAGCCGCGGCAAGTCACGCCAGCGAAATTGATTTTGTCCGCCCGCCCACAAAACCTGTTGAATTTTGGACGGCACAGGCCGATCTTCAATTTGCCGCGCGCTATTTTCGAGCTTTAAATAAAAAACCTCGTGATCCGTTTCAGCCAACGCCGCAAGGAAACGATGATCGTGTGGGGAATAATCTTTGGAAAAATAAATAATCCGCATATCAATTGTAGGGGCACAGCGACGCTGTGCCCCTACCAAGACATTATTATGCTGAGCCTAAATCCGTCCAGCGCAATTCCTGGCCATATTCGAAATCATGCAACGCCTTCGTGCCAATGACATTTTCAATTTGATCCGGTTTGATCGCGCCGGGCGTTGCCGGACGCAAAACATCAATCATCTCGCGCGTGAAGACTTCGCCAGCCGTGATCTTGCGCGCCGCGCGCAGACAGCGCCGCTGGACAACCGCAGTATCTTTTTCGTTATCGGCAATGAATTTATCAGAACTGCCCAACGCGCGTTCCAGCAAACGCGTCTCTTCCACCATCTTCGCCCAGTTTTCGGGATTCATCGCGAATTTATGGTCTGGGCCTTCGCGATCATTGCTGTCCGTGAAATGACGTTCGATGACGCGTGCACCCAGCGTCACCGCGCCGAGAACGGGAGCGGCCGCGTGCGTGTGATCCGATAATCCGAGAATCACATCGGGGAACATCGTCGCATATGTTTTGAGAACATTGATGTGAAGATGATCGTAATTCTTCGGACTGGCCGTGTAATTGGTATTGCATTGCATCAACACGAGTTGCTTATTGATCTTCAAGATCGCATGGACGGCTTTCTGCACTTCGCCAATCGTCGAAGCGCCCGTCGCGACGAAAAGCGGTTTGCCTTTGCTGGCCATGCGTTCGAGTGCTTCGATCCAATCAATCTCGCCGGAACCGGCTTTGTAAACCGGCACATATTGATCGAGGAAGTCAATGGCTTTGAAATCATACGGCGACGAGAAATAATCAATGCCAGCCTCGTTGCACTCCTCCGTCAAAGTCAAACTCCACTCGAACGGAATGGAAGCCGCGCGATAAACTTCAACCACGGATTTCTTCCACGCCGCCTGATGGCTGACCTGGCTGTTCATGTGCGAGAAGCCATAATCGGAAACAATTTTCGGCGCGTCGAAGTTCTGGAATTTGGCCGCGTCCGCTCCCGCTTCCTTCGCGAGGCGAATGAGCATCCTGGCGCGGTTCAAGTCGCCGTCATGGTTCGCGGCGATGTCGGCGATGAAATACGTCGGATGATTGGGCCCAATCAAACGGTCTCCAATTTTGATCTCCATTTTGCTTCTCCTTTTGCTAATGGCAATAATTGGTTGTCAAACAAAGCTGATGTAATTGCTGCGGCGTGATGTCAAAAACCAAATATTCGTAAGCGATCGTTTTTGTCGGCTGGAAGTTGTCGCGCAGCCATTTATATTTATCGGGGTTTCCCCACGTTGTCACGCCGACCAAATCACTGGCGCCGACGATAATCTCACCACTTGTAACGCCGCCGGGCGTATAAATCGCGTTCGGATGTGCGGCAAGATAATCTGAAAGATAAACTTGTCCCTGCCCCCAATCCAGGTTCGAGTCGGCCAAATATTTATAAGCGTACCTGCGATCCCAAACAATCTCATTGAAATATGAAAGATAAAAGGGATAATACGATAACACGGACCCGATCAAATAAACCGCCAGCGCAAAGACTGCCGTCTTCTGTTTCCTTGAAAATTCCGGCCAATTCGAGAACAGGCTCCCGGCAAATACATAAAGCAATGGAAAAACGACCATGTAATAGCGGAATCCGATTTGGGCGTCGTAAAAGAAATTGAAATAGATGGTGTAAAACAGAAACGGTACAAACAGGAAAACTTCATCTTGCAGGAATGTCTGCCTGCGCTTTTTGCTGACAGCATAAACGATGAAAGCGATGAGGATAACCAACAGTGTCGCAATCGGCACTTTCAAGGCCGATGCCACGAAATAATATCCAGCAAAGCCATGCCCGGAGCGGATTTGTCCAAGAAGATAGATGTTGCCGAAACTTTTTCCCGTCTGTTCGTTATTGATTGTCCGATCCAGGCCCTGTAAATACGGATACGGAAACGGCACGCGTAAGTTTTGAACGACCGGAACATTCTGAAGCCTTCTAAAAAAGTGAGACTGAAACACATATTGATTCAGCGGTACGAAGGTGCGATTGAACAGGAATGCGGCATTGACAATGACAAAGATGGACAAACAACCTGCTGCAGTATAAAGAACCAATTGGCCCAAATATTTTCCAATCGCTTTCAAACCATTTTCTTTAAAAGCCGAAATCTGTGCGGGCAAATCGTGAAGAACCAGCGCAAGTGCAAACAGCGGCAGCAAAACGATGGATGTGTATTTGGCAATCTCGCTGAGTCCCAGCGTGAACGCGCTCAAAACGCCGTCACGGACTCGGCGGGTGTTCGCAAACTTCCAAACGCCATACGTTGCAAAAAGGATCGTGCCGGTGACATAAATATCCGTTGTTACCAATTGCGAATTGGCAATAATGTTCGGATCGAAAATGTATAGCACCAATGCGGCCAGTCCCGCATAAAATCCGTAAAGTTCGCGCGCCCAGTGAAAGACCACGTACGCGACAAGCGCTGAAAACAGAATCGTCATCAGCCGCGCGGTAAAGAAATCGCTGAGAAAATTATTCAGTGGGCCGCCCGGCAAATAAGAAGCAATTTTCTTTGGCAAAGCATTCAGCGCAGTGACCGGCATCTTACTGTCATCGAAGCGCTTCGAATTCAGGTTCAGGATTTGCATCCCATAACGGTAATGAAGCGCCTCGTCCGCCGTGACCGAAACTTTCTGGACGCTCAGAATCCCAAAGACGATGAAAAATGCGATCAGCGCAAGAGCAATGCAATTCTGGATACGCCGCGAATTCGGGCCACTTTGGCTTCGGGCTGCATCTGTCATTCGGCTCGCTCCTGTGAATAACTACGGATTTTCTGTGGATAACCCTGTTGGTATTGTGTATAAAACTCGTTCAAGCCTGTTGAGAAATCGGGGATTGTCACCCCCAAATCTGTGGACAGTTTGTGGGTGGACAGCCATAAATTGTGGGAACGTTGTGCGGTCAAATCAGACGTTTCAACGGACTGCGGCGAAATGAGGCTTTCCCTCAGCCCGAACTTGCGCGCGATTTCCACGCCGAACTGATATTTGCTCATCGCCTGTGCACCCACCGCGTGATACAGACCTCGCAAGCCGCGATCCAGCATTTGAATTAGCAACGTGCCGAGATGATTTACCCACATCGGGCAGAAAATCACATCCGTAAACCCGTTGACGTTTTTTCCATTGCTCAAGTTATTGACGAAGAACTCAGCCAGGCTGCGTCTCCCGTTCAACGACCAGCCATAAAAATTGACGCGCGCCACGATTGCCAACGAATTGATTTGCAAGACAGCTCTCTCACCCTCGTATTTCGTCGCCGCGTAAATGCCGACCGGATTCGGCGCGTCGCCTTCGGTGTAATAACCATCCTTTTGACCATCGAAGACCGCGTCGGTGGAAATGTGTATCAATCGAATTTTGCGCCGCGCACATTCATCCGCAAACCGGGCTGGAAGTTCAGCGTTCACCTGACGCGCCAGATTCGGATCGGCCTCGCAAGCGTCCAGATTCGCCAGCGCCGCGCAGTGAATCACCGCCTCAGGGTGAGATTCGGTCAAGACACGGTAAACCGCATTCGGGGCAAGAAGATCGGTACTGATCACTTTGAAGGGCACGCCTGCCAGCGTGTTGCGATCCACGCCAATGATTTCGTGCGTGCGTGCCGCATCCAAAGCCAGGTTAAGGCCGAGTAGTCCGCTTGCGCCAGTGATTAGAATCCGTGTCATGTGCCATGTATCAGGTATCAGGCCACGTGGAACTTGGCACGTGCGCCTGATAGCTTTTATCCTTCCAGTTTGCCAACTGCGTACAAATTCTCGAACGGTGCGATGAATTTTTTAATGCCTTCAATGTCGAGCCATTCAGCATTGTTATCGCTGGAATAACGAAAACCATCGGGCAGAGAACGGCCTTCATATTGCAAATTACGCTCCCATAAAGTTTCGGGAGGCTTCACGATGAACATGTCATCCAGTTCGACCGTGTTGCGCGCCTCGTCTTCCGAGATGAGCACTTCATGCAGTTTTTCGCCGGGACGAATGCCAATGATATTGACCTTTGCTTTCGGCGCAATTGCCTTTGCGAGATCAATCACTTTCATGCTTGGAATCTTGGGTACAAAAACTTCGCCGCCGTGCATACGTTCGATGCAGGCAATGACGAAGCGGACGCCCTGCTCGAGTGAAAGCCAGAAGCGCGTCATGCGATCATCGGTGATGGTGACGCTGCCGTTCTCGCGCTGTTTGAGGAAGACGGGAACGACCGAGCCGCGACTCCCGACGACATTCCCATATCGTACGCACGAATAACGGGTCGCTGTACCCGCAGCGTACGCGTTGCTTTGAACAGTTAATTTCTCCGCCGCGAGTTTTGTCGCGCCATAAAGATTGACCGGGTTGACGGCTTTATCGGTGCTGAGCGCCATGACCTTTTTCACACCCGCGTCCAACGCGGCCTCGACAACATTGCTCGTGCCCATGATGTTGGTCTTGACCGCTTCCATCGGGTTATATTCACAAGCCGGAACCTGCTTCAAAGCCGCAGCATGGACGACAATATCCACGCCGTGCATGGCTCGCAGCAGGCGCTCGCGGTCGCGCACATCGCCGATGAAATAACGCAGGGACGGATGATTGAATCCCATCGTCTGCATTTCATGTTGCTTCAATTCGTCGCGGCTGAATACAATGATTTTCTTCGGCTGAAAATCCTTCAACATGATCTCGATGAATTTTTTACCGAATGAACCGGTTCCGCCGGTGACAAGAACAACTTGATTTTTCCAATCCATAATTATTTTCCTGTTGAGTTAAGATTCATTACAGATGAACACGGATGAATTCAGATTTTTGATAAACGGCTTGCGTATATTGTGTGCTTTGTTAACTTGCTTTTTGACTTAAGATTCTTATCTTTTTCAGGCGCTTTTGTTATTCTTGGCTGGAGGACATACCATCTTTTTTATCATCATTGTCATCGGGAAAACCTTCTCGATAAAAACGCTTTTGTTCAGCCGATAGAAACATCTTCATGAACCTTGTTGGAAATTTGGATTTAAGGAAGCGGTAATAAACGCTATTATTATCTTTTATCATTTCGTCAAAAAAACGATATCTTTTTATATGCATTTCAAATTCCCATCTCTTATACAAGATCGCAAGAGGAAAAACGATAATCCACACACCGTTACAAAGCAGAAACATTGGTAATTTTTCGTATGGTGCACCAATAATGGACATTACCAAACCAAAAGTGGGAAGCATCGAGGTTAGTAATAACGCTAGTATAGTTGCCCTGCGCCATTTTACTTTATTGTTTGTTTTTATTAGTACAAATGGATCAATATATTGAATTTCCAGAATTGCTTCCCATATTATCAATCCCAGCATCAGGCCAATAGATAAAAGAACGACAGTTAAAAATAACCAGTCAGAGATATTTTGAGTAGAGTTCATCATGATTAATTTCAAAGCCCCTTCTTCCGAACCACAATCAATGGATATTGCCCATTCTCGCCGAAGAAACGCGGAAAGCGCTCCTCCAGCCAAAAGACAAAACGCAGAAATGCCCTGCCTCCCAATTGCGGACGCACGAACCAGCGCATAAAACGCGGGCTGAGACTGCGCCACGGATAGATTTCAAAATTGACCGCGCCTTTTAATTCATCCTTCAACCAACGCGGCGTCATCTTTTCAACGAACGTCCCGGCCCGATCTTCTTCGGCAGCCCAATCTTTTTTCTGTTTTGCAGAACGGCCAGTGAGCCGTCGTCCAAGTCGAATCAATGGTTCAGCCAGACGCATCAACAATGGATTATGCCAACCGTTGACAATGACCGCCGTCCGTTGAGACTTCAACACACGGTTCAATTCAACATACGCACGTTTGTGTTCGCTCAACGGCAAATGATGAATTGCATGTAATGAAACGATTCCATCGAACGCATCAGGCTTGAATGGCAGGCTGGCGATATCAGCCACAACATATAAACCGCGTTCGCCAATTTTTTCACGAGCCTCTTTCAGCGCCGTGATCGAAATATCGGCACAGACACGGAAGCGATAGCCTTCAGAGTACGTCAAATATTCAGGCCATTGTACAGGCCCGGAACCGGCGTCCAGCAAAAAGTCGCCGCGTGAAGCGATGTAACGGTTCACGCGCAAATGGCATTTGTGGATGTAGTCGCGCGAAACCGGACGCAAGTCTTCGTAACGGGCATTTTGATAAAGTCCATCGCCGACCTGTGACCATCCGATCCGGTCATAAAATTCGCGCACTTGCTGTTTGGTGTTTTCCATACTTTGCTCAAGGCGGCGTCCTCGCCGCCGAGGACGGCAGCGAGAGCTAACTTGTTAATCCTTCCACGTAAACGGTTCGCCAACCAAAAACTTATATGTATCGCCGAACGCGGTTTGCCCTTCGGGGCCCAGCGCTTTTTCGAGCGGCCACACCGCAAGGTCATCCCAAAAATTCATCAGGCGCCATGGAAACGGACGCGGATATTCGAAGAAATAACGATACGCATAATTCCAGGCTTTGGCAATTTGCTCGTCGTTCAGGCGATGCGCTGGCAAATCGCTCAAAACATTTTCAAGCGCGGCGAAATAATCATCCCATGAATGCGGATCCATCGTAAAGCCGCGGCCGCGATAATGCGTTTGTCCGCAGAGAATGACGGGGCGGCCATTCATCGCCGTTTCGAGTCCGACCGTCGTTGTATAAGCCAATCCCAAATCTGCGATCTCGATCAAATCATACGTGTTGATTTTATCCGTCGCGCCGATGATGTGAATGTGTTCGGGCAGACTCGGCAACGCTTCGCGAGCAACCTGCGCCATGGACCGCGCTTTCGGAACAATGGTCTCGCCCGGATGAACTCGGAGCACAAACTGGACATCAGGGCGGCTCGCAAAAAATTGAATCGTGCGCGTCAGCCATTCGGACATCGACTCGGCAAAAACATTCCGTCCCAGTGTAAGGCTATCACCCAACACGTTCGCGGCCAACATCACCACCGGACGATTATCGAGGCCAAGCATCGTGCGCGTTTTCTCTGCGCCTTGCGAGGAAACATATTGCCACAATCGTTTGGATTTGCCCCACACTTTTGCGCCCCGGCGCGCATTTTCGAGATCAGCCAAACGTTCGTACATGGCATCGGTCATCGGCAGATGGCAGCGCGCTTCGACGAGGTAATCCGTATCCATGCGCATGATGGATGAATTTTGCGCCAGCCAGATTTGTTCCCGCTGGTCATTGAACTCAAATGTCATCACAGGAATTTTCAAATAGCGCGCCACGCGGAATATAACGCCCATTTCCAAAATCAAACCATTGGGCACAAGGACAACTTCAGGCTTGTTGGTTTGCATCCAATCGAGGGCGAGGCGCGCTGCGAAGGTATTACGTTCGATGCGCAAATCATAAACGGCGCGATCCGATGGATGGTTCATGTCCACTTCTTCGCGCATCAATGTGTATTGAGAATCCCACAGGCTGATCTCTTCAATGTCAGCTTTGAGTTGTGCCGGTAAAACGGAAGCCGGTTTCAGGTCGAGAAGAGAAACGTGGTTGACCCATGACGCAATCGCGGCAAGCGCATCACGCGTGTGCAGAATCCGCTGGCGCTGTGTGAATTTGTCCATGCGCTTATGCCATTCAGAATAAGGCAGCGTCATCAGTGTGACTTTGTGCCCGAGGCCCGTGAGCAAAAGCGAAATATAAGCCGACTGTTCGATCCAATAATGAAGCGTGGCGAAAAAAAGAATCTTCTTGCCGGGCTGAGCATTCCGCGCAAAGCGCTCAACGACAGGAAGCGCAGCGGGCAAAGATTTTTGTAAACGCTGGAGATTGTAATGATCCTTGCGGGTGCGGTTCTTTTGCCGAAGCGTCCAATCCAGTTCGGCAGCCAGCGGGAGTTCACCCAGGAAGTTGCGGAGAGAAGTTTTGTTGATCATGAAATATTTGAACAGCGAAGTCGCCAAGAATGCAAAGGCCTTAAGAAGTTTTCTTAGCGCCCTTCGCGCCTTCGCGGTTAATCCCTTAATCTATCTTCTCAATCTTCCAATCGAGCCGCGGGCGGACGGGACCCTGACGCATCTCAGGCCAATGCGTGCCGGGCGCACCGGAAATGTCCACGTTGAATGACAACGCGTTCTCGTCCATAAAATAGCGGCGTACGCCAAACGAACTGGCATTCACACCAAGCGAATAGCGGCCCTCGTTGAAAAAATCCGCGGGGACGACACAGCGGCTGATATAACGACCAGCTTTGCGTGCGCTGAATCTTTCGAAGCGCTCCGCATCATCCGTGTCGAAGGCGGTGAAAACATATTCGCCGCGCATCGTGCTGAGATACATGCCCACGCGCAAACCGGTGACCGGCATGTCAAGTTGATATTCCCATTCCAACGTGACCGGTTCCGTCGAACGGACGGTGTCCACGACCTTGCCCCGCTGATCTTTGAGACGTAGCGCGATCGGTTTGAACGGCGCGGCGCTCGCGGGAATTTCATCGGTTTCCCAAATCCGCTCCCCGGTCTCGGCCTGCCCCGACGACAAATAAAAGTCCACGGCTTCCTGCGTGGGTCCGCGTTTGATGAGCCGTCCTCTTTTCAAAACGATGGCTTCCTGTGTGAGACGCAGAATCGCGGACATGTTGTGGCTGACGAATAAAACGGTCCGGCCTTGCTGTGCGACGTCACCCATTTTGCCGAGGCATTTTTTCTGGAATTCCGCGTCGCCGACCGCGAGAACTTCATCCACCACAAGGATTTCCGGTTCGAGATGCGCGGCGACCGCGAATGCCAGGCGCAAATACATGCCGGACGAATAACGCTTGACCGGCGTATCAATGAACTGGGCGACTTCGGAAAAATCCACGATCTCATCGAACTTGCGGTCAATCTCGGAGCGCTTCATGCCGAGGACCGCGCCATTGAGATAAATATTTTCCCGCCCGGTCAATTCGGGATGAAAACCGGTTCCCACTTCGAGAAGTGAGCCGACGCGGCCGCGAACAGCGACCGTTCCTTTTGTCGGCTCGGTGACGCGCGACAAAACTTTAAGCAATGTGCTTTTGCCTGCGCCGTTGCGTCCAACGATGCCAAGCACTTTGCCCTCTTCGACATCAAATGAAACATCATCGAGTGCCCAGATGAACGACGTTGCGTCAGCGCCGCGCATGGATTTACCCTGCATGGACCTCAAAATGCGAACGGGCGTCATTGCCACGTCAACCAGAACGTCGCGGAACATCCCATAGCGGAACCTGGTTTGCGATGCGCCGATCCTGTAACGTTTGCTGAGATGGTCAACACGAACTGCGATGGTCATTAGATCGTATCCGCAAAAGTTCGTTCCATCGAACGGAAATAGAACAGGCCGCTGATGAGGAAGGTCAGGGAAATGGCAATTGAAATAGCCATGTTCAAATTTGGTCCGGTATTCGTCCCAAGCAATGCCCAGCGAAATCCGTTCACCACGCCAGCCATCGGGTTAAGCGAATAAACGATCTGCCATTTGGCTGAAATGATCTTCGCTGAATAAGCAACCGGCGTGAGGAACAGCCAGAACTGCGTTAGAAACGGAAGCACATAGTTCACGTCACGGTATTGAACATTGATCGCTGAAAGCCACAGTGCAACTCCCAGCGCGGTGACGATTGTCAGAATCAGGAACAGCGGCAAAGTCCAGATGGCAGCGGTAGGCGTCACTTTGTAGTAGATCATCATAACGATCAGGATCATGAACGCGATGGTGAAGTCCACCAATCCGCCAAGCACCGACGCCAGCGGCAGGACCAGCCGCGGGAAATAAATCTTCGTCACCATGCTTGTATTGGATGTCAACGAACGGCTGGCGGTATTGAGCGCAGTGGTGAAGAGCCCCCACGGCAGAAGCGCAGTGTACGAAAAGATCGGATATGGAATGCCCTCAGTCGGGACTTTGGCAACCGTGCCAAACACAAAGTTGAACACCAGCATCGTAAGCACAGGTTGAATCACAGCCCAGGCCGCGCCAAGCATCGTTTGTTTATAACGGACTTTGATATCGCGCCAGATCATGAAGAAGACCAGCTCACGATAAGTCCAAAGATCACGCAGGTTGAGCGCCGCCAGTCCGCTCGACGGTTTGATATAAATTGTTTCCGGTTGATGAATCAACTCAATTGACTTTGCCATAACTCACTTGATCTTTGAACGATTCTCTTTGAACCATTCGATGGTGTGCCGCATCCCTTCTTCGAACGGGACGTGCGCGCTCCAGCCGAAATATTCCTTTGCCCGCGTCACATCCAGACCTCGGCGCGGCTGGCCGTTTGGTTTGTCGGTCTGCCAGACGAGCTTTCCGCTAAATCCCGTCTGACGGACGATCATCTCGGCTAGATTCTTGATCGAAATCTCGTAGCCCGATCCAAGGTTGACCGGCTCGGAGCCGTTATATTTTTCCGCGGCGGTGACGATTCCATCCGCAGCATCTTCGACATATAAAAATTCGCGCGTTGGCGACCCATCACCCCAGACGGCCAATTCCTTGTCGCCGCGCTCCGTCGCTTCGACTGCTTTGCGAATCAGCGCGGGAATCACGTGCGATGTCTGCAAGTTGAAGTTATCGCGCGGGCCATAAAGATTCACAGGCAACAGGAAGATTGCATTAAATCCATATTGCTGACGATATGCCTGCGCCTGCACCAGCATCATTTTCTTGGCGAGACCGTACGGCGCGTTCGTCTCTTCGGGATATCCGATCCACAAATCTTCTTCCTTGAATGGCACTGGCGTGAACTTTGGATAAGCGCACACTGTACCGATTGCGACAAATTTTCCAACGCCATTCTTATATGCCTGGTGCATCAATTCCACACCCATCATCAGATTGTCATAGAAAAATTCCGCAGGATGTTCGCGGTTTGCGCCAATTCCGCCCACGTTCGCAGCGAGGTGAATAATGATGACGTTTTGAGGATCAATATTTTTTAATGCATCACTGTACAAGCGGCGAATATCATTTGGGTCAACAAGATTATAGTTTTCAATATGCGGGATAAAAATATCTGTTGCGCCGCGCTTTTTGAGCTTCTCGGTGACAAACGAACCCAGGAAGCCCGCCCCGCCGGTCAGAATCACACGCTTGCCTTGCCAAAAATTTTCTGTCATATATCAACTCCATTATTGAACAATGAATTGGGCATTGCGATAACGCTGATCGAGCGGATTGCGTATCAAACCAGTCTTCATGGCAAACAACAACTCCCGAATGCCATCATCAACATCCAGCGTTGTTTCAAAACCAAGCTCACGTTTGATTTTTGCAAACGAAACCGTGATATCGCGCATATCGCCGCCGAAAGTTAAATCCTTATATTCCACTGTCGTTTCGGGCATGCGCTTCAGCACAAGATTGACAATTTGATCCTTGGTGTAATTGCCACTTTCCGTGCCGAGGTTGTAAACCTGCCCGCGGATTTTTTCCTGCGGTGCGTCGAGTCCCATCATGATGCCGCGCACCACATCGCGCACGTGGACGAACGAACGCGAATAGCCGCGCTGATAAATCAGCAACTGGTGCTTGGTGTAGGCATCCAGCACGAATTGATTGACGATCAAATCAAAGCGCGTGCGCGGGGAAATTCCATAAAGCGTCGCAAAACGGAACAATAGCGGCGCAGAGGGCGCGTCTTTTTGCCCAAGTAAAAATTCTTCCGCGGCAATCTTCGTCTCGGCGTACAACGATTGCGGATTGAGCGGTGATTCTTCCGTCACAGGCTTGCCGTCGGGCATCAAGCCATAGTTGCTGTACGTGGACGCAAACACGAATCGCCCCACGCCCAAATCGGACGCCTGCTCAAAAACCATTTTCGTGGCCTCGACGTTGTACTTCCACGCCACCTGATGTCCAACCGCCTGGCAGGCGGGGAAGCCGACAATCGCCGCGAGATGAACGATCGCGTCAGGTTGCGGCCACAACACGCCTGACGAATGTTCGCTCCGCACCGCGTCCTTGACGGCGCGCGGCTCGGTCACGTCCGCTTTCACAAAATGAAAATTGGGATGATGAAAAAACGGGACCAGCGACTCGCCGCCGAAGAGCAAACTGTCAGCCACGGTAACGCGATAATTTGCCCTCAGCAGTTCCGAGGTCAGGAGCGAACCGATGTAGCCCGCGCCTCCGGTAATCAAGATGTGACGATCATTATTCATGAATGTTCTCCCATGTTCAAGGTGACTTTCCAGCCCTTGATTTCCAGCCGGGGCGCGTCGTCGTCTTGAACAACTGCAAATCCCTGCTCGAGGCACGAAAGCCGGCAAATATCCGCTACGTCGCCATCGCCGACAATGCGGACGCGATCAATCCCTACGGCGCGGATCGCATTCAAATGCTCTTTGACGCGCTGGCGCGTTTTACGATAAAGGTCGAGGGAATGTTCGATGTAATCCACTGTGAGGCGGGCGCGTAAGGCAATACCTTCGGGCGTGATAATGTAACGCAACTTTTTCCGCTCCGCGCGCTGGACTTTGACATAGCCCTTCGCAATCAAGCGTTTGAGGTGCCAGTTGACGGTTCCAACCGCGACTCCAAGCTGGTTGGCAAGGGCAGATTGGTTGATATCCGGGTCGCTCTCGACCTGCTCGAGCAGGGTCAATTCGCGGATGGTTTCGTTGTGCGTATCTTCCATAATTCAAAATTCAGCGACTGAATTATAACACGATGTTCTTACCCTGGAGCAGGTATTCCCCCTTTATTTGCAATTGGTGATGTCAATCAAAACACGGAAGTCAGAAAGTTCGCCAGTCGCACTGTTATAACGCTCCAACCTTTTGATGACTTTGGCGCATGAGCTGCCTAACGCCTGTTGATATTCCGGCGAGAGGCGTTCCCAATATTTCAAATCAATATAAATATAACCAAATCCAAGCTTTTGAAGAGCGTGTGGATCAGGAGCCGCGAGGTAAGGGACAAATTGGCTCATGGTAAAGCCATTGGTGGCAGCAATGGAGAGACGACCGAACACCGTCTGTCCGCGAAAGCCAATCGGGTCAAAGACCATCGTTTGCGGCGTAAGGCGATTCCAATAGGCTTGCGAAATCCGGCTGTCCATGCTGGAAATAAAACTGGAGGATTCTGGAGAGATGATGGCGGTGGCTTGTAAAGCGAACAAGGCGATGCCGCCGAAGACCGTGACCGCATAACCGAATCCGAGCACCAGCTTTTTCCAAAGAAGTCCGCGCCTGACAAAGTTCCAAAGCGGCTGAATGGACAATAACAGCCAGGCATCGAGACCGAATCCAGTAAATCTCGTGATGTCGCGCTGCACATAATAACTGACAAATAAAGGAATGATCACACTGAGAAATGAAGCGATACCAAGACCAAACTCAAAAGTTCGATGATGTCGAAAATCATTTCTCATTCTGTAAATCACGATCAGGAACAAAAAGAGAATCGGGCCGCCTTCTGCAAGAAGAACTATAAGTTGCCTCCAGCTCGTTATGGACAGGCTTCCAAAATGGCTGTCATAGAATACAGGCGGCCAGCGCAATGAAAATACGCTTGTGCCCGCGGCAGTCACCCCGGCTTGACCCGTGATGCGCGTCCTGACAAATTCGGTTATTACGCCGCCTTGAACGAAACTTAGCAAAGCAGCAATCAGAGCGACGAAAAGAAATTGTCCCGAAAACGATGCCAGGATTTTTCTTGGCGGTGTTTGTAGATGAAGGATATTTATGAAAGCCGCCAGGCCGCCTCCAACAGTCAGCAGGACAAAAATATGCTCGGCGCTCAGCGCCAGGGACAAAATCGCAACTCCCAGCAATAAAAGTCCGACTGGCCTCAAGGCTCGGCGGCTGGCGATCATGAGGATCAAAATCATGGCAAGCAAAGGCAGGGAGGCAGCGCCAGCCCAATCGTAAGTCAACGGATTGAGAATTCCATTCGCAAATGCAAACGGAATTGGAACCGGAGGCCCGCCATCAATTACCCACGAGCGGAAAAGAGCTTTGGCGAGCGTATCGCCTGTCGCGGCAGAGGAACCGATGATCTGAATATCCGAAGAAATATTTGCGATCCATGCTTTGGGAAGTAGAGCCAATAACCAGCGCGTTCCCATCCCAAATGCGATGAGGCCAGAACCGAGATAAGCCCCGACTTTGCTGCGCGTGATTCGGCGCAACCATATCCACGCGCAGGTGAGAGTCAACGAAAGGACAAACGCCCGGCTGATGTCCCAGGCGCTCCACGGAAAAAATCCGCCGATTCGAACCGCGGTCGCGGCAAACAAGTCCAGAGCGTAATGATACGGAAGAAAGATTTCAGGATGAAGCGAATAATGTGGCGGAAAATCCCCGGCGGCCATCGAAGAGACCAGCGGCAGATGAGCGTAATCGTCGCCAACGCCGAGGCCGCGCAAAATCAAAGTGAATAACCCCGTCATTACCATCATTGCCGCAATTGGAAAATACACAGATGGCGCGATTAGTTCAGGCCAGGCAAATTTGAAATTTCTCGATACCCAAACACCGAAGAGCAATATCAAGATGGACGTCAAGGCAAACGCAAAATACAACGGCAGGAAATGAGCAACGGCATTGCCAAGCATGATGTAAAGCAGCAAGCCGGATGCCATACCGGCAACAAGCTGTTCGCGTTTGGAAAATCGTCCACTGCGGCGAACCAGAAGCCAGCCGCCGATAATCCAGCCAAGGGACAAAATAATGAAGATTAGCGGATCGAGAATACTGCCAGTTCTATTCCAATACACGGCACATCACCTGAATTCGACAATTCATGAATGGTTCGATTATATACGAAGATGAATTTCGGGCTGTTCGGAGTCCATGTTCACGCGTAAAATAAAGTTCATTTTCAAGTTCGGTTACAGGGATCATGAACAGTCCTTCTCAAGATCATTTCATCGGCTATGAGGAATCCAAATATCAGCAGACCCATATCGCTCACTGGGACAATGTGGCGCGCAAGCGCGACAATTGGCGCGGTTGGGGCAGCTTTTACCATCGCAGGCTTGGCGGGATTTATCGCTTCCTCATCAGCCCGGGACAGCGCGTGCTGGAGATCGGCTGCGGCATGGGCGATTTGCTCGCTTCGCTCGATCCGGCGCGCGGCGTCGGCGTGGATTTTTCCGCCGAGATGATTCGGCGCGGACGGGAAAAGCATCCAGAGCTGGATTTCATCCAGGCCGACGCGCACGATCTCTCGTCCGTGGAAGGAACGTTCGACGCCATCATTTTTTCAGACACGGTCAATGATCTGTGGGACATCCAATGCGCGTTCGATCAAATTCGTCATTTATGTACTCCGTCCACTCGCGTCATTATCAATTTCTATAGCAGGCTTTGGCAGCTTCCACTGACGATCGCACAGCAATTTAACCTCGCCGCGCCGATGCTGCCGCAAAATTGGATGACGCCCATTGACGTGCGCGGCATGTTGAACCTGGCAGGCTTTGATGTCATCCGAAGCTGGCATGAAATTCTTTGGCCTTTGCCACTTGGCAGTTTTGCGAATAAATTTCTCGTTCGGCTTTGGCCGTTCAAAGAGTTTGCACTTTCAAATTTTGTGATTGCAAGACCGCAAGCTGAACCACTTCGTGAAGAGCCAATGATTTCCGTGATTATTCCGGCGCGCAACGAGTCCGGAAATATCAAAGCCATCTTCGAGCGGACTCCCAAAATGGGAAGCGACATGGAGCTTGTTTTCGTCGAGGGACATTCGCACGATGATACGTACGCGGCCATCGAACGCGAAATGTCGGCTCATCCCGGGACGAAGAGCCGGCTGCTCCGTCAAACCGGCATTGGCAAAGCCGACGCGGTGCGACTCGGTTTCGCCGAAGCCAAAGGCGATGTGTTGATGATTTTGGATGCAGACTTAACCGTCCCGCCCGAAGACCTGCCGCGTTTCTACGAAGCTCTTCGATCCAGCAGAGGCGAATTCATCAACGGTGTGCGATTGATTTACCCGATGGAAAAGGAAGCCATGCAGGGCTTGAACTTTCTCGGCAACAAATTTTTTAGTCTTGCCTTTTCGTGGATTTTGGGTCAGCCCATCAAAGACACATTGTGCGGCACAAAAGTTTTATGGCGCAAAGACTATGAAATGATCGCCGTCAACCGAAGTTATTTCGGCGAGTTCGATCCGTTCGGTGATTACGATCTCATCTTCGGCGCGGCAAAACTCAACCGCAAAATCGTTGATATCCCGATCCGATATCGCGAGCGGACCTACGGCTCGACAAATATTTCGCGCTGGAAGCATGGAATGTTATTATTGAGAATGGTGGCTTTCGCGGCCAGAAGAATAAAATTTGTATAAATTGAAAAAGGGCGCTGACGAGCGCTGATGAACGCGGATGAAATTCTGTCTCGATAGCCCCCAAACTAAAAATCCGCGTCCCGAAACTCAGGGTGTTTGTTTGCAATCGCGAATATCCAGCAAGCGGCGGAAATCCTTGCGATAATCTTTTTCGCTGTGAATGCCATTCGTTTGCGCGATTTGTTTTACACATTCATTTTTGAACAAGGCTTGTTCGGCAGGCGTCATGTTGTTCCAGTAATCGCTGTCAAAATACGTGTAATCGAATCCCGCCGCGCGAAGTTTGAACGGATCGGGTGCGCTGGCCAAGGCCTGAAATTCCGGCGACGTTTGATACCACGATGGCGATGAATCTGTGAACCGTCCAAAGACAGTGGGTGCGCGGTAAACCGTCGGATCGAAGATCAAGGCATCGGGCCGCAATTTATTCCAATAGCTTTGCGACATCTGCGCGTCCATCGGCGTGATGAAAGTTGTGTAAATGGGTTTTTGGATCGCGACCAATTGAACGCCGAAAAGTATCAGTCCTGCAAAGGTCGTTACCAATCCACCGCTCAATGCAACAACCTGCCAAGCTCCGCTTCGTTTGCGAAGCCAAATCCATAGCAGCGGCACGCTGTACAAAATACATGCGAACAACCATCCGCTCATCAAACGCGGCGTGGCTGTGAATAACGGGCCTTTGAATGCCACAAACAACGCGGGCACGCTCCACAGCGACGACGCGATCAACGCGGCTTCAAACCATTTTCCCAGTCGAAAAGATTTCCACGCCCAAATCAAAACGAGCGGCGTGACCAAAATGATGGGTCCAATCTCGGCAAGCGCCGCGATTAATTGTGATAAATTGAAAATGGATAATGAGCCGAGATGCGCGGAAATAATTGACGGAGGCCAGACGAAGCTGGGCGACGCGTCGAAGTAGCTGGCCGCTTCAGGCCCGGACTGGAAGCGGGCGCGCACGATTTCGGTAAACATCCCGCCTTGAACGAGCGCCGCCAATCCCGCCGCGCTGAGAATCGCGATCCAAATCCAAAGCGCGCGCGGTAACTTCCATGAACGATTTGCGATCATCCATGTGAGGATGACGAGAAGAAAGCTAAGACCAATCAAACCAAACGAAACTTCATTGGCAATCGCCAGAGCCGCAATCAACATAGAAGTAATAATTGCTGCGCTCCAAT
Organism: Chloroflexota bacterium; assembly: GCA_021824575.1. Classification (GTDB taxonomy): domain Bacteria; phylum Chloroflexota; class Anaerolineae; order Anaerolineales; family Villigracilaceae; genus Fen-1038. Next base: position 41,176 of record JAKAKJ010000033.1, on the reverse strand, counting down.
GACGCCAGCGGCCAGCGGTCATCAGAAGAATCAGCATAATCAGAATGGCTGAACCAGCAATGCCGGTATATGCCATGATGTAAGGCTGATTGATGCCGGTATAAAAAGCAAATGGAAATGGAATCGGCCCGGCTCCATCAATTTTCCAATTTGAGAGTAGTGCATCGGATAAATTTGATGCAGTCGTGCTGGCAGAACCGATCAGCGTGATGTTGGATGAAATGAGATTGAGAATCGGCTGGGGAATCAAAAGTAAAAGCCAGCGTGCGCCCCCAGCAAACGCCAGCATGAAACTTGTCAGAAAAGCGGCGGTGCGGTTTCGCGTGAGGCGATAGGCCCATAAACCAGCAAGCATCAGCGGCAATGCGAGGATGAAACCGCGCGCCAGATCGAGTGCGCTCCACGGAAACATGTGCGCCATCCGCATGAACTCCGCAGAGATCAAAAGCAATAAATAATGGTAACCAAAATTCAACGATGGATTGAGCGCGAAATGCGGTGGGATATCGCCAGTTGCCATTAAGGAAACAGTCGGGAGATTCTGATAATCATCGAAAATGCCGAGACCGTTTCCGATGAAGTTGAACAACAAGGTCAGGAGAATGAGCAGCAACCATTGCGATAAGGAAAACTCAATTTGCAGGTCGCGGCGAAATATAAATGCACAGATAATGCCAGCCAGAAAAACCAGCGCGGCTGAAAGCCAGAACGCGGTCATGACCGGCAAGGCGCGTGCAAGGAGATTCGCCAGCCAGGCTTGAAGAACCAAGCCGACTCCCAAACCAATCATGGCATTCTCGCTGCCGCGCAGGCGAAAGAGCGAGGCGACCAGCAGCCAGCCGCCCGCGATCCACAACAACGTCCAGGCAACGAATGGAATGGCGTCAAGCAAAATTTTCATGGCTGATCAATTACGCGGCCGGGATGCAATCACAAGAATCAGCGTGACGCTGTCATCCTGCAAATTGCCGCTGACGAACTCAGACCGAATGCGCGGGCGGGCTTTTTCAAAAGCGGTTTCGTCGCGCTCCAGAATCTGAATTTCAATTTTTTCAAAATATTTTTCAAAGGCGCGGCGATAATCCCACAAGCGAAAACGATTATGGTTGCTGGTTGGATTCAGCCAGCTGCGCCAGATAGTTTCAGAATACGACAACATCTCAAATGGATATTTGAAGAAGTGATCGCGCAGATCCACGTAATGGATATGCAGGCCTCCGGGTTTGGTCAGCGAGGCGAGGGAACGCGTGATGCCATCCACATCATCGAGATGTTCGTAAACGGAACTACTGACCACTAAATCAACGGGAGGAAACTCGGGCGAGGAACGTATGTCGCGGATGTCGGCCTGGAGCAGAGTCATCCGCTCGGGGCGCGGGCGCGTCCGGCCTCCGTCGAGGAAAAGAACCGAATCGTATTTCGACAAAAGCATCGCGTTGTGAGCATCATCCGGCGGCGCATATTTGTCGCACAAGACGACATGTTCCGCGCCGGCTTCCAATAGACCAATGCCGAGATCAAATCGTCCGCCATATCCAAAGACAAGAACGCGCTTGTCCTTTAACGAATCGCCGCGCGACTTGAGAATTTCATTGTAACGATTGGCGGCAGTTTGAGGCGCAGTCGTCTCGAGGCCGGGACGAATGATGATGGATCGCAGCAGGAGAAATCGCGTGAGGCCTTCGGGCATGAAGTGGCGAACCACACGTGGAACGAGATAAGGCAGATTCAAGATCATCCTCCGCCCAGGTATTGACTGCATCCGCTCGTATCATCGCGGGGAACCAACAGTTGAACCCGATCCGCCGTATCAGTGAAAATCGGTTTATAGAAACACAACGTTGGATCGGAAACCCACTTGACCCAGGCATTGTTCTCATCAGGAAACGGGCTGGTGTTGTCAACCTCACTTTTGATCACGTGCTTGAGCGGTTCGCTGATGATCAGAGCAAAGCGCTTGTTCGATAAGTCAACGTAATATTGATGGAAATATTCCGCGTTCGAGGCTAGTGATTGATCCATCATGTATTTCTTTTCGTAATCCGGGACCAGCGGAACATTTCGGATATAACCAAATGACAACAACTGGCGTTCGTCCATGAACAAAACCGGGCCGGATTTGCTGGCTTGAGCCACCTGAGTCTGGATCGTTTGAAGAGTCTGCCGAACCTGGGCAGCAGGAGGCAAATTCAAAGCAGCAGGCGCGGATTGATTCGAGAACGGCGTGAATGGATAAACGATCATCAGGAAAGACCAGCACAACAATGCTTGAATCCAAAACGGCCACGAAGCCAAATTGAGTTGACTATCTTTCCACAGAGAATAAATTCCTAGCGCAAACACAAACGTCAAGGTAACCAAATACATATCAAGATTATGCAAATCGCCGCCGCCGCCGATCTTGGTGCTGACCACCAAGCCAGCGCCGAGGAAACCTAAAAGTCCGACCCAGGCCGCCAGCATTTGGAGCCAGTCCAACTTCCAGCGCCGCGAAGCCATCCACCAGCCGATAATGATGAGCAGAGGTCCGGTGACGATCAAAGCGCCAAAAACGATGCCCATCGAATACGTCTGGTTGGGAAACAGGCGATACCACAACAACGGCTGGCTGGCCGTCAAACTTTCAGAGGCGCCATAGCTCGCAATACTCCTTTTGCCGACCAGATAGCCCGCGACGATGCCGGATAGTCCAACAATTGCAGTTGGTAAAATTTTGCGAATGAAAGACGAACTACGCTGTGGATAATAAAGCAGCAGATCTGAGAGCACGGCCCAGGCCGCGGGCGCGAGGAACCACGTCCAGCGGCTCAGGCTGGCATAGACGCTGGCAATGACAACCAGCGCAACGCGTTTCCATAAAGAAGGCTCGAATGCGGTAAGAAGAAGAATGATGGCGGAAAGCAAAATCGGCGCGTAGACCGGCGTCAGGACAATAAAGAAAAGGGAAATCCACAACGCGAGCGCATATCGAACAAAAGGATCAGTGATCTTCCGGCTGGTCAGCCACGCAAACAACGCGGGCGGAACGATCAACAATACCCCACCCCACAAGCGGTGAAACCAAATCGGCAAACCGGGCAGCAGGAAAGGAAGTCCCCACAAAACAAAGCGGCCCGGAGCGTTGTACGTGTATGGATTGACAATCGGAAGTGTTGCATCATAAATTCTCTGGCCGAAGATCATAGAATAATCGTAGAAACGATTGCCCTCTGACCAAGTCAACGAGAACGGATAATTGGAAGCGAGATAGGTATCATTGATAATGGAGGCCACAAGCAATATGAGTCCCAGACCCAACATGCCCGTTTTGATAGACAATAAACTTTCTTTATCAGATGTGAGAAGAAAGGCCGCCGCCAAAGACAGCAAAGCAACAAATGCGAATCGCAAACTGTCATTGAACCAGTAAAGCGACGGGCCAAACAACAAACGCAATAAAAATAGCGCAATCAAAACAAGCGCAAATGCAATCCATCGCGAACGTCCAAGTGAGGCGCGCCAATCACGCAGACGCCGGCCAAGAGATTCGAAACGATTGGAATAGCCACCATAAATCAGTCCGATAACAAGCAAGCCCTCAATCAAAATGGCAGAACGCGAGGCCAGCTCTGTCAGAAAATAAGCACGGACTTCTGCAACACTGCTGATGTAAAGAAACAAAGCAAGAGATAAAACAACTTCCCGCCAGCCAAAATCTTTATGGCGACCGGATAGAACGAATGAAATCCAGCAAGCCAACGCGATGGACAACGCGAAACGCGTCCATTGACCGGGGAAATCCGCGGCCCAGGGCGAATAAAGGAGAATCCAAAGGAAAACCAATAACAAAAATATTGTCGCAGGCCATCGCAGCCATTTTAGCTGTGGCATGAGTTTGGAAATTTTTCGTGCGGCAGTTGTGGAGAGCAAACCTAGAAATGCAAATGCCAATCCCAAAATCAATATCGCGGCGAACAAAACCAGCGCGAGCAAACCCCTAAGAGAAAACAGCGCAATCCAATCATGGCTGGCAAAGTACCAGGAATAGGTCTCTCGAATGGCCGCCAGAAGCGCCAGAGTGACACCAAGCAGGAAGAGCTTTTTTTGAAGCGCCAAGTTTTTTTCCATAGGGGAACTTTTGTTTATGACATTTCAATCGAAATAATCAGAACCCCATTTTACCCAATTATTCCCAAAGACGCCTCAACGTCAAAAAAGTCACTTGGCTGCTGCTTTTCGAGACAACAAGTTATTCAATGGCAAGTATAGAAGCACGATCAGCGTAAACAAATACAAAAGCACACGCAGGCCAATGCTCATCGCTCCGATTTGCGCCGCAGGCAATCCAAAAAGCCCGAACAAATATACCAGCGAGGTTTCATTAACGCCCAAGCCGCCAAAGACTTGAATCGGAATCCACGAAATCAACTGCACGAAGGCGTTGACAAATGAAACGACCGCGAATGGAAAGACCAGCGAATAAGCGCGGATATTTGCATAGAACCACAACAGAGTAACGCCCATATAAATCAACGAATACAATAAACCAGTCAACAGTCGGCGAAGCACCGCACCGCTATCCTGTTCTGCAAAAGAGGCGAGAATATCCACGCCGCGCTGGATGAAGGAAACTTTATCCAATCGCAGACCAGTCAAAATGGCCCGAACAACCGCCATAAACTTTTGACGCAAAAGCGCGGCGGCCAAAAATACTCCAACCGCGGCAAGAATCGCGGCTAACAAAACGATGACCGCGCCGCGCACAACCGCGATCTGAGGCCATACGTATAAGGCAGTCACGAACAGGACGATCCATACGGAGAGCAGGTCACCCATCTTGACAATGATGAAAGAAGAAAACACTTTCCGGAATCGAATGCCTTCGTCCACACTGAGCATCGTCAGGTACGACGCAATCCCCGCACCGCTGGCAACGAAATTCGAGAACGCATTCTGTGTGATGACCACGTACAAAACGCGACTGTAAGAGGCCTGCCGTTCTGTCAATAAATAATACTGAAATGTCTTGATCAAAGTCAATATGCAAAACAAAACAAAGCTGACCAACAACCACGGCACCGACACTTGTTTCAGTAGGGCAATCACCTCGCTAAGATTCGTCTTGGTCAGGATAAACCAAATCAGGGCGACAGCTAAGACAATCTTGAAATAATTCCACAAAGACTTTAGGGAAACCGTTCTCTTTTGCATTCAATCTCGCAGCAGCAAAGGAAGCTACTTATCCTTAACACAGACAAACTCGTTGCACCCGGTCGGTACATTAGCTGGGTGTGTCTGTGCGACGCGGAATCCCAATTGTTTCAATGCGACCGTTATTTCTGATACGCTTGCGTATTCGTACGGATATCCGCCGACCCAATCAATAATATTGTGCATGAAATCCATGCCACGACGCATTTTGAACGGGTTCTTGAATGTTGTAAACCATTTTGCCAAAAATATGACGGGCGTAAAAATCCAAATGATCATCCGCTGGCCGAACCTTCCTGCATGGTTATAAAGCCATTTGATGAATTTCCATGCAGGAGATGACCAGTGCCGGTTATAGATTGCAATCATCAACGAACCGCCGGGACGAACCAGTAACGCGGCGTTATTCAATGCCTGCTTCATATCTCCGGTATGATGTAGAACACCCCATGAATAAACAACATCGAATTCACCGAGCAATTTCACTTGTTCCTTATCAAGAACAGAAATATGTCGGAATGAAATTTTATTTCCATCCCAGTTGGATGCATTTTGTTGAGAGGTCTCCACAGAAATCCGGTCAACATCGATTCCCACAACAGGTTGTGCACCTAATCGCGATGCAGCAATCGAAAACAATCCACTGCCGCAACCAATATCCAAAAACGACTTGCCCTTCAAAGCACCTTGGCCAAATAAAGAAGTCAATGATGCCATTGCTTCTTCCAAACGTGTTTCATCGATCTGCCGCGAAAACGATGCCCAATTTTGACCAAACTTAAACATGCGTCTCCTTCATCCACAGTGCCAGCATCGAGAGTGCGTACAGCCGTTTGCCATGATCGGCGCGGGCTTGCGTATGTTCATCAATCAGATTTTGCAAAGCGGATGGATTGAATAAACTATTCAACGGACTTTCTGCACCGAGCAAAAGTTCGCGCGACCAATTCACAAGCGGGCCGCGGAACCACTCCGCCAGCGGGATTCCGAATCCCTGTTTACCATGTGATTTGACGTTTTCTGGTAAATGCCTCGCAAAAGCTTTCTTCAACAAATATTTTCCGCTTCGGCCCCGGACTTTGAGCGAATCCGGCAAACGGGCTGACCATTCCACGATTTCATGATCAAGGAACGGCGAGCGTCCTTCGAGCGAAGCGGCCATTGTCATCCGGTCGGCTTTGACCAGCAGATCGCCGGGTAAATAATTGTGCAAATCGGTGTAAAGCGTTCGGTCGAGAAAAGAACCGCTGGCTTTATCAAACGATTCAGCCAACAACGATTCGGCGTTATCGGCGCGGAAATTTTCCCAATGTTCTTCTTTCCAAAGCGCTTGTCTCTGCCACGGTGCGAAGTACGAACCCCAGCGCAAAATGCTGGCACGGCGATCCATGCGCGGCAGTTGTTCGAGGCGCTTGAATCCGTTGACAAGACTCTGCCCAACCGGGCGCGTCGATCTATCGGGGAGGCGATGCGCGATGGACGGGATCAGATTCCGGGTCAGGAACGGAGGCGCCTGCAAATACGCGTTGGCAAGCGGATCGAGCCAGTAACGTTGATAACCCGCGAAGTCTTCATCGCCGCCATCGCCATTCAACGCAACCGTCACATATTGACGTGTCAGCAATGAGAGATGATAAAGCGGAATCGCCGAAGCATCTGCGAACGGTTCGCCAAAATGATAAATGATCTTTTCGAGCGTCGCAGGAATATCGCCATACGTCAGTGTGAACTCGTGATGATCGGTGGAATATTTTTGCGCGACGGCACGCGCATAAGGTAGTTCAGAAAATTCTTCTTCCTGAAAACCAACCGAAAATGTTTTGACCGGCGCGTCGCTCAACTCGGCCATCAACGCCACAACGATACTTGAATCGAGTCCGCCGCTTAAATGAGCGCCGAGCGGCACTTCGCTGATGAGCCGAATCTTCACCGCCTCACGCAAACGAACGCGCAGCTCCTCGGCGAGATCATTTTCAGTGCCGGTCAATTTCGGCTGATATGAAACATCCCAGTAACGATTGATCTTGGCTTCGCCGTTTTCCCAAATCAATGTGTGCGCGGCGGGAAGTTTATAAACATTTTTATAAACCGTACGCGGCTCAGGAACGTATTGCAGACTCAAATACAAATCAATCGCTTCGAGATCAATTTCGGGACGATGCGGCAAAGTTGCCATCAATCCATTCAATTCAGAAGAAAAATAAAATTCACCGTTTTGAATCGTGTAATAAATCGGTTTTTTGCCAAGCCGATCACGCGCGATGAACAAACGATGTTTGTGCGCGTCCCATAAAGCAAAAGCAAACATGCCGCGGAAATGTCGGACGCACGCTTCGCCTTCATCTTCGTAGAAGTGAATCACACATTCGGTATCGGTTTGAGTCTTGAAACGATGTCCGCGCTTTTCCAACTCGGCGCGCATTTCGGGATAGTTATAAATCTCGCCGTTGTACACGACCCAAATCGAATCATCTTCGTTCGAGATCGGCTGATCGCCGCCCTTCACATCAATGATGGCAAGCCTCCGCATCGCGAGTCCAACGCCCTCGGCAACATGAAAACCGTCACTGTCGGGACCGCGATGGGCGATGGCTGCGTTCATTTCCCGCAAAACTTCGCGGTCGCCGATTCGATCATTGGCATACGATAGGCCGCAAATACCGCACATTATTTAATCGCCTTCTCTAAAATCGATTCGTATTGTTCTGCGACACGATTCCAACTAAACGACGATTCGACTCGTTGGCGTGCGGCGCGTCCCATTTGCTCTCGCATCTGCGCGTCGACCAAAAACGGCCTCAGCGATTCTCGAAGCGCATTCGCATCTTCAGGCGGGACAAGCCTGCCCGTTTCGCCATCCACTACCAATTCTTCGCTGCCTGCAATGTGAGTTGCCACAACAGGTAATCCGCTCGCCATGGCTTCCAAGACCGCGTTCGGCATTCCCTCGTGCCGCGATGGAAATAAAAACATATTTGCTGCAGCATATTGTTCCTTGAGTTGATCGGCGGTCAGCCAGCCTAAAAAGTGAATTCGATTTTGCAATCCATGCTCTTTAACCTTCGCTTGCAAGACGGACATCTGCGGGCCATCGCCTGCAATGGACCATTGCCATTCCAAATCTTTTAGATCGGCGAGTGCGCGCATCGCGAGATCAAAACCTTTTTGATAGACAACGCGTCCAACCGATAAAATTCGCGGCAACGACCAATCGCGCTCTGAGATGGAAAATTTCTTAAGATCAACGCCGTTGGGAATGATGGGAATTTCAATGGTCGAATCAAATGCCGATGCAAGATTATGCAAACCTTTGCTGTTGGCGACCACTGCTGACGCGTTGTGCCAGATCACGCGCAGGAATGGTGCAGCCATTTTGTGGTACATGCGAAAATCATACGGACGGAATCCCGGCACATCTCCACCGCGCAAAGAAACGACATAAGGGATTCGATAAAACCATTTTATGAACAAAGCCGCCGCGCCGGAAGGCAATCCAAAAAAAGCCAGGGTGACATCCGGCTTGAACTGGCGCGCCAAGCCAAGGGTCCGGAAAGATGCGGCGAAGATAAACGAGATTTGCTCGAGTGCGCTCGAGCGGTCCATTTTGCGGCGCAAGGCAGAGACGCGGACAATCCGCACGCCGTCACAAATTTCGTCGCGCGCAAAATCGTCAAAATGCGAAGTCAGCAGCAACACCTCATTTCCCATTTTGACCAGCAAGCGCGCGATGTTTGCGCTGGCATTTCCCGCGCCACCGCCGATGGGAGGATACTCGCTGTTGAGAAGCAGAATCTTCATGTCAAGCCGATGGCTTTTCGAGATAGAAGACGTTGAGAAAACACCAATTGGGATAACCCAGCAAATGGTTATAAAGCTTGTGCATCCAAATCACGTTGGACGGCATGATCACGGTAAAGATCGAAATCACCGGGAACGTTGGAAAGACGCCTTTGCGCCTTGTGATTCGAAAATGTTTCCGCAGCATCTTGACATATTCGCCCGCCGGCCGATCACCGGGATGACGATCAATGCTCGAAGTGCGGACCAATTTGCCGGTAAAGAAAAATGAAATGCGCGAAGCAAGGTGCGCGAGGTTTGGAACGCTGATCAATGCGCGTCCGCCGGGCTTCAACATGCGGGCAAACTCGGCAATGGCTTTTTCCTGATCGGAGAAAATCAAGTGCTCGATCACATCAGTACAAACAATAATGTCCAAGGAGTTATCTGGAATTTCCGACTGCAAAAAATTGCGTTGAATAATAACGTCAGATGAATAATTCAAATCCATTCCAGTGATTTGATAACCGGCCTTGCGATATTCGTTGACCAGCACGCCCTCGCCGCAGCCCATATCATAAATGACCTGATCTTTCGAACATGAATTTAAAAATTCACGCGCCAACTTCATCTTCTCCAAATAGACCGGCAGATACGGCCAGTCTTTTTCGGGGTTGATGTGATAGTCGCCGCGGTGGGCGTATTCGCCAAATCTTTTTTTCATTAAGCCTCAAGGTTGTACGCCCGTGGGCGAAAGTACCGGACATTCAGGTGCAGCGCGCGGCACAAACACCTGAATGTTCGATGATTGCAAAGTCAAAATGGGTTGATACTCGCACAACAAATGATAAGCCACGCGTTCATTCCACATTGCGCTTTCCTCGGCGAAGTCGCCGCTGTGCGCGTCGAGATTTTGTTTGGTCGCGACGATCGCGGCAAAACGATGGTGCTGCAAGTCCTGATAGAAGCGATTGAGATACGGCTGGTTGTCAGAAATCGCCATTTCCATCAAAGCGATCACTTCGTAATCCTGAACAATCGGGACATTCGGAATCATATCAAACGTCAACAGATGCCGCTCGTAGATAAAAAGAACCGGGCCAGACTTGCTATAAGACTGAACTGTTTGCCTCAATGTGGATAAGTCCTGCGCGGCTTGCGCTTTGTTATATTGGATTGGCGGGACAATGCGCGACAAAGAGAACGCGACCGGGACAATCAGCATGAACGCGATCAACGGCCATGTCACCGCTTCAAACGCGGACACTTCGACACGGCTCAGTGCAGGCTCCGCAGCGGATTCCGTTTCGACGCGTCCGACTACGAAATAAGCCGCGATCAACGCCAGCATGACCATGAACGCGTCCATGTTATGCAAATCGCCGCCGCCGCCAATCTTCGAGCTGACGAACAAACCGCCGATGAACAGAATCAACAACATGGTCAACAATCCCAGCCAGCGGAGAGGGTACAAATTTTTCAAGTGGCCGCGTAGAATCCAAAAAAGAATCGCAATCAACGGCAGCGAAACCAACAGAATACCGGGAATGATTCCCAATGGATTCGTGTCATTCGGAAACCAGCGATAGAAAAGCAGAGGCGAATGCAGGCTGGAATCGAACGCGCTCAAATCTGTGTTGCCGGAAATAACAATATAAAAAGCTTGTCCCGCCAACGCAGTGACGAGACCAACGATGCTCCAAAACGCGGGTCTGGCGACATATCGCCAAAAATTATTTTCGCGCGAGAAAGGTTCTTCAAGCAGATAGAGCGTGATTGCCAGCATCGCCGGGACGGGATACCAGTTGAGCCGACTCATGCCCGCCCAAAATGAAGCAACGACGACCGCAATCAGCGAACGCCATGGATATTTTGATGAAACGCCCATCAAAATGATGATGATGCAAATCTGCAAGTGATAATAAACCGCGCCCTGGAAAACGTATAAAAAGAACCACGCACCTAAAATAATTTTTGTGATTACATCTTTTGGTTGAATACGGCGGACGAACAACCATGCGGTCAAACCCGTCACGCCAAGCCAGACGAGCGATTGCCAGAGTCGATCCGCCCAAAGCGGCAAACCTTTGATAAGGAATGGAATCGCCAGCATGAAGTAGCGTGTCGCATGCCAGATCGAAAGCGGAAGTTGAACTCCATAAATGGATTTACTGAAAAGCAGCGAACCGTAATAAAAGCGGCTGGCCTCCGACCAGCCCATCGAAAAGGGGTAAGCCGTGACGGGTTGGAAGATCGTGTACATTTGAAAGACGAGACCATCAAGCAGTAAAGTCAGCGCAAACGATGTGGCCCACGATGTACGCGCAAATATTTTCAAACCGGCGGCTTGAATCAAAACCAGCCACCAGAAAACCCACATCAGCGGGAAAAAATCGGGGACGGCCTTGCCGAAGAAATCATATTTGGCAAACCAGAGAATCGGGAACGCGGCAAGCAATAAAACAACGCCGATGATCTTCAAAACAAAGTTCGATGGTTTGATCTCAAATCGCTGCCAGAATGAATCGTTTTTATCGCGGCGCAAAAGCAAATAAATGCCGACAATCAAATTAACTGCGAAGACCGCCATCACGACCACCCACTTGTAACGCGTGCGGATTTTCAAAAAGGCTTGCGTCTGCTGTTCGGTCTGGTAGATCGCCAGAGCGCTGAACGCAATTCCAATGGCAAAAAATGTTTTGAGAAAAGTCTTGATACTGGCTGTCATTGTAGCCCTACACAAAGCCTGATTTTATCGTAAAGCGGAATGGAATTTATTCCCCAGCGTCATCCACGACGCGGTCGGTGTCCATTGCAGCCAGGATGCCGGGCAGGTAAATCGCGCCGACGAGGCTGACCGCCAGATATAAAGCGCGGATCAAAACCGCGACGGTCAAACTGACGCCCGTGCTTAATCCAGCAACCGAAGAAAACAGAAACGTCAGCGAAAGTTCCTGCACGCCGTAACCGTTGATCGAAATGGGGATCAGTGTAACGAAATAAGCAAGGCTCCAAAGCCCCGCCACCAGCCAGAAGGGAACATATCCGCCGAGGCCATTGATCAAAATCGAGAAGGCGATAAAAGTGCAAAGCATGTGTCCCCATGTGCAGCAAAGTGCGCCGAAAATCGCAAGCGGTTTTTTGAGCCAGATCGAGAATGTTTGAACCGTACGCTTGATAAAATCCCACAAGCGATTGAACAACGCGCCGAACGCAATGGATTCGCCAATCGGACTATGGAGACTCTGGAATGCGGGGACCAGGCCAAAGGGCAATGCAAAAAACATTCCAAGCATGCCGACCAACCGGTCCGCGGCAATCGAGGCGACGCAAACCGCGCGGTCGTATCCCATTTGCATCGCACCGACCAGTCGAACCACATCGCCACCAATCGTCGTGGGCAAAAAGTTGGAGGAGAAGAGTCCGGTAAAAGTCAGGGCAGCTGCGTCGGAAAAAGAAATCTTCACACCGCCCGAGCGCAGAAGAACATACCAGCGTCCGATCACAAAAAATCGGGAGGCAACAATACATACCAAAGCAAGCAAAATATTCGAGAACGAAATTTTCTTTAACGCATCAACGATGTCGGCCCATCCGCCCTGCCGAACAAGGAGAATAATCAAGCCGATGGACAGCAGCGTGCCTATCAACCGAAAAATAAATTGGCGCCGATCCGAGACTCGAATATTCATTTCTTCCTTTTATCTGAGCGGATGACCTCCCGCACTGTGTACGTCGGTTTGTGCTGGGACTCGTGATATGTTCGAACCAACAACTCGGCAATCAACCCCATCAAAATGGATTGAAAGCCAAGGATGATGAACATCACGGCCAGCAGAAAGAGCGGCGACCCAAGAACCGCAACATTCTGGAAGGTACGGCGCAGGAAAAGATAAAGCAGAGTCAATCCGCCGATGGCGATAAAAGAAATCCCTGCGCCGCCAAATAGATAGATGGGCTTGTTGGCGTAATCAAGCAAAAACTTGACCGTGAACAAATCAAGCAAAACTTTCAACGTGCGCTCGAGTCCATACTTGGCTTTGCCGAAACGACGCGCATGATGATGAACTTCGACTTCCGTGATACGCGCTCCAATGGAATGTGCAAAGACCGGGATGAAGCGATGCATCTCGCCATACAAACGAAAACCTTCGAGCGCGTCGCGGCGGTAGGCTTTCAGCGTACATCCGTAATCATGCAAATGGACGCCGGTCACCCACGAGATCAAGCCGTTCGCCATCACTGACGGCAACGTACGCGTGATGGCGTTGTCCTTGCGATCTTTGCGCCAGCCGCTGACCACGTCATAGCCTTCATCCAGTTTTGATAAGAGCAGCGGAATATCCGCCGGATCATTTTGCAAATCGGCGTCAAGCAGCACGATGATTTCGCCTTCGGAATGGTCAATGCCTGCCGCGATGGCCGCCGTCTGACCAAAGTTGCGGCGAAATGCCACTACGCGGACATGCTGCGGATCGGACTTAACCAAAGATCGGAGAACGTCGAGGCTTTTATCTGAACTGCCGTCATCCACGAAAACCAATTCCCACGTTTTTTTTAACGAACGTGTGACCTGCTGGATCGCGGCGAAGAGAAGAGGCAGATTCTCCTCCTCGTTATAAACCGGGACGACGAGCGACAGGTATGGCATTCACTTCCTGAATTACATCAAAAAGCAGAGTAATCGCTTAAGCTTTGACTTGCATCTTCAAACGCTCAAGGTCAGCGTCCACCATCATGGTGACCAACTGCTTGAAACCAACGGTCAATTCCCATCCCAACTCACGCCTGGCTTTGCCCGGATCCGACACCAATAAATCCACTTCCGCTGGACGATAGAAACGTTCATCCTGGACGACAAAATCATTGTAATCCAAACCAGCGTGGCCGAATGCAATCTCGCAAAATTCGCGTACAGAATGAGTTTCGCCGGTGCCGATCACAAAATTGTCGGGATGTTCCTGCTGCATCATCAGCCACATGGCCTTGACGTAATCGCCAGCGAAGCCCCAGTCGCGGCGGGCTTCCAGATTGCCGAGCCGCAATTCCTTTGCCAGTCCAAATTTGATGCGCGCCACACCGTCCGTGATTTTACGCGTCACAAATTCCAGGCCGCGACGCGAACTCTCATGGTTGAACAAAATTCCCGAAACGGCAAATAATCCGAATGACTCGCGATAATTGACGGTAATCCAATGTCCGTAAACTTTCGCCACGCCATACGGACTGCGCGGATAAAATGGCGTCGTCTCTTTTTGCGGGACTTCCACGACTTTCCCGAACATTTCGCTGGATGAGGCTTGATAGAACCTGATCTTCGGATTTACAAATCGAATCGCCTCGAGCATACGCGTCACGCCCAGAGCAGTGACATCGCCGGTCAACGCAGGCTGATTCCACGAAGTCGGCACGAACGATTGCGCGGCAAGGTTATAGACTTCGGTCGGCTCATACTCCTCGAACATGGATAACAGCGAACCTTGATCAGTGAGATCGCCCTGGATGACTTCCACATCATCCAGCATGTGCTGGATGCGTTCATACGTCACGGTGCTGGCGCGGCGCGCCATCCCAATTACGCGATAGCCTTTCGAGAGCAATAATTCGGCCAGATAAGAACCGTCCTGGCCGGTGATTCCCGTGATAAGAGCAGTGGGCATCAGTTTCTCCTTGTCCCAAAATTCAATCGCTGAATTATAAGCGCTCCATCGAGCATGTCAAGCACGCCTTTTTGCGCCGCGCCAACGGTCCCATGCCCACCCGCCAATGAATATCAATGCCACGAGAATCAAACTCATGAGAAGCACGACCGTGATTGGCAGATGCATACTCAAATTCTTGGTCACATAGCGGGCTACATACCATTGACCATAAAGAAGAACACATAATATTTCCAACGCAAGAATCCGGGGCAGCCACGAATCACGATGATCGCGCCACCATAGCCACGCATATCCGATAACCAGCGCTTCAATCCCGAAAAAGATGAGGCGGTAACGTGGATTGTCCCATTGACTTCCACCGGCGCGGATATCTGCAATCAAGATCCAAATCCAGACGAAGGCCGTGAGCCATAGCCAAAGCCTTCGTTCGCGTCCGGGCGCGGATCGCCACACGGCAATCGGCGCGTAGATCAAAAGTGGCAGTACAACGTACCAACCAATCGAACGGAAGATGGCAATAATATGCCATGTCAATGTCGTTGGCTCGAAAAACGCAGGAGGCAAAACCGGCTGGGTAATTCCATAACCAACCACAAACAGAAATTGCATCAGCGGATTCATCTTGGAAAAAACATTTTGAACCTGACCCGACCCGCGCTCAAGTTGATAGATCACGTATTTAACCGAATTGCGAACCCAGTTCAAGATGACCACGATAGGCGATCCGCCGCTGAAATCGTGTTGGCGGCTAAGGCTGAATGCCAAAAACAAAATTCCGGTGAGGAACAAGACTCCGGCAGTGATCAAAACAGGCAACGGCAAACGCTTGCGTTCGCCTCGGAACCACATCCAGCCGCCAAACAAAATAATCAATGCCAATGCCATCGCAGGCGAAACCAACAGCATTCCAATCAAAGCCGCTCCCATCCAGATAAAACTGCTTCGGTTGGACATGCCAGCAATTTGATTCTCGCCTTGCTTCAACCAGGTTGCAAATCCCCAAAGCGCCATCGCGATAAACGTCAACAGGAAAGGCTCGCGCATCTGCGCGCCGCCTGTCAGGATCGACTCCGGATAGAGAACGAAAAGCCACGAGGAAACAGAGGCCAGCCTCTCGTCCCAGAGCAGACGCGTCGCTTTATAAAAGAAGGGAACGCCGAGGGCCGCGGTCAAGGCCGCCAGGAGAAGAATCAATAATGGGCGGTGAGCATCCGGCGAAAAGATTTTATATGTCAGCGCGCTCAACGCGAGCAATCCGCCGTATTGATCGGTGTAATACGTTTTATCGAAGGCAGATACAAGCGATTGACCGGAGCTTGCCAACTGCCAGGCCTGGTCATCGCGGCGATGAGCGTCGGTGAACACAAAACCGGCTTTGTCATCGGGAACATCATGACCGTTGATAGGCAGCGCGATGTAAACAGCGACACCGGAGGCAAGACGTAATAAAAGTGCCAAGCCGGTCATCCATGCCAATGCTTTGCCGCTGCCAGCCCAACGCCATAAAACGATCATGCCAATGAGACCAAGCAAAAGCAAGGCTGAAAATCCAAGCCAGCCAATCCAAAACGGAGGGCTTTGAAGCGCGGCCAATCCCGCGCCGACGATCAATGCAACGGGAACAAGAAAAATAAAGTCTTTAGCAAAAAGATATTTCGTTTTCATTTCATTCCATCCAGCGCGCGTTCGGCTCGCGCGATCCACGTGTATTTTTCAACTTCACGCCGCGCATTTGATGCCAATGCAACGCGATGCTTTTCATCATTCAATAAATTTTCAATCGCCGACTTCCACGCACTCACATCACCCGGCGGACAAAAGACCGCGCGTGTTTCATCCAACACTTCACGAATCACCGGCAAATCCGCGGTGGCAATTGCGCGTCCCACCGCCATGTATTCGAACATTTTCATCGGGTTGATGCCTTCGGCAATATCTTGTCCACTGCTGCCGGAAATTGAACGACCATACGGCATCAGCAAAATATCAGCAGCGGCTTGATAAAGCGGCAAGCGAATATTTTCAATGAAGCCGGTCAACGTCACATTCGAAACTTGCGCGGCATTCAACTTTGTTCGCCATTCTGCGACCGCGTCCGGCGTGCCGCCCACCCAAAGAAAATTCACGTTCGGCAGCGCAAGCGCCAGCTCGAACAACAAGTCCATGCCGCGGCCCGCATAGAAATGGCCGGTGAAGCCAACCGTCAATCCATCTTTGAGATTCAATTGACGACGCGCCTCAGCGGGATTTGGCAGATTCGCATATCGGTGGAGGTCAACGCCGTTCGGGGCAATCTGCACCGCATCGTCCGGGAACTGGAGGCGGGTCGAACGTTCCAAAGCTTTTCTCAACGCTGACGTTGTCACCAACAATCGCCTGCGCCCGCGCTTCATCCAAAGCTGACGCAGCCACCACGGGCCGAGCCGTCCGACCACGTCCGCGTGCATTTCCAGCACAACCGGATAGCTTTGCAAAAGTCCAACCGCCGCGGATTGCGGAAGCCAAGTATAAATTAAATCAGCCTTGAACTTGCGCGCGGCGGATTGAGCATACCATATAAAATCAAAACGTTTGAATGCAGGGATTGAGGGCAGCCAATCAATTTGAAACGCAAAACGCAAACCATAATGTTTGGCAAGTTCATCCCAAGATGCAGGTTCTACTTCACGCGGGGCAAAGACACGCAGATCGTGACCCAGTTCCGTCAGCGCGTCGCACACTTTCATGGCTTGAATCGAATTAGCCGTCAGCGATGGGATACGTGAATTTGTGATTACAGCAATTCGCATGAGATTCTTCAACCGCGAAGCTCGCGAAGAACGCAAAGTTCTTTTAACCTTCTCTTCGCGCACTTAGCGTTCTTCGCGGTTAATTGACTCCTGATGGCGCAGTTCTCTCATCCCGCGCCAAACGATCAATCCAACAGAAAGGATGTAATACATCGAAAGCAAAGCTGCTTCCATCACATAGCCATAACGCGGCACGAGCGGAAACGCCAGCCCAACCTTAAGCAAACCCGCAATAAGCGTCGCCCAAAGCGGAAAGGCTGGCAAATTGAACGACAATAACAGCGGACGATTCCAAAACAAAGTGTAATTGAAAACCATGCCGATTAACAATGCAATCAAGGCTGGATATGCCACAATGTATTTCGGTCCATAAACCCAAAGCACCCAGCGTCCGAGAACGATAAAGCCAAGCGCGAGCACAATGTTATATGCAAATGAAAGCGCCGTGACTTTGCGAAGAAAATCGCGCAGACGCGGCCAGGCTTTTTGAACGATGAGCCGGTTGAGTTCCGGATAGACCGTCAAAATCAGCGGGTCGGCTGGGACGGAAAGCAGGCTGATAATCGTGTACGCCACTTTATAATAACCCGCCGCTTCGCTGGTCAAAAAATAACCGACCCACAAAATCTCGCTTTCGCGAAAAATCAAAATCGCGGTTGCGCTCAAATTGGATGTGAACGCGAAACGAAACAATTCTCTAAACGAGGGCAAAACAGAAAACGGCGCACGAAACCAGCCCTGACCCAAAACGCGATGCAATTGAATCTGCGCGGCGAGGAAAAGCCCAAGTCCGAGAATGGCTTTGCCGAGTAAATAAGCAATCAGGACAATCGTCAGACTGCCTTTCAATAAAAACGCCGCTCCGATAACCAGCGCTGAAACGATGGTTTGAATCAAATTGATCGTTCCGCGCAATTTCACATGATCTGTGATTTGCAGAATGCCGGTGGACGTTTCCGTGTTGAAGTTTGCCAGCAAGCCGAGGCTGTAAACGATGAACATCCATTCCGTGCCGGGCGTTTTGGCAATCGAACGCGTGGCAATCCCGGCCGATAAAACGACAACAATAAAAGCCAGCACCGAGACCGTCGTCTCGCCGAGGCTTGCGGCTTTGATCAACGCCGAAGCTTTTTGCTTTTCGTTTTTCTCGAGATACTCACCGCCATAACGAACCACTGTCTCGCTCATGCGGAATGAAAACAGTCCATTCACCGTCGAGGCATAACTCATCACGATGGCGATCAAGCCATAATTGGCGGGGCCCAGCAGCCGCGCCGCAAGAATCCCCTGAACGACGCTAAGAACCAGACTGATGGAATTACTGCTGAATAAATGTGCGCTATGACTGATGACTTTGCTCAACAAATCATCCTGGCGCAGTTTCCGAACCAAATTCATGGAGTCAAAATTCCGCTCGCCCACGACCGTTCAGCGGCGTACCAGTCAACAAGTTTTTTCACCCCTTCGCGCAAACTTACTTGTGGCTCCCAGCCAAGCAGTTGTTTTGCCTTGGACACATCCGCCCAATTCATGAACATATCCGCCAGATTCGGCGGACCATATTGGACATTGGCTTTCTTTCCCACGATCTCCTCAGTCAACTTGATCAAATTGTTGATCGTGATGACCTCATGCCCGCCGATGTTGATGATTTCGTAGCCGAGCGGTTTGAGCGCCGCAATGATACCGCGTCCGATATCGTCAATGTAGGTAAAGCCGCGCGACTGTTCGCCATCACCATAAACATGCACAGGCCGGCCCTCGCTGATCCATTGCACGAAGCGGAAGATCGCCAGGTCGGGACGCCCTGCCGGGCCATAAACCGTAAAGAAGCGCACCACGGTCACGTCAACGCCGTGCAGATGATGATACGCGTGCGCCATTGCTTCAGCACCCTTCTTGCTCGCGGCATAAGGCTGGAGCGGCTCACTGCTTGAAGCAGTCTCAGGAGTCGGGTAAGGGGGATTCGCCCCATAAATACTTGAAGTCGAGGCCAGGATGAATTTCGGGATTCCATTCCGACGGCACAACTCAAGCATGTTCACAGTACCGAGAATGGTCGACTCCACAAAGACCCACGGATTTTCAACACTTGTGCGAACTCCAGCCCACGCGGCCAGGTTGATCAAGCCATCAAATTTTCCGTCGAGTGTCGAGAAAACCGCATCTTTGTTTGCAACATCTACTTTGTGGAAGGTAAATCCCGGCATGGTCTGAAGCCGCTTGAGACGATATTCCTTCATGCGGACATCGTACATGTTGTTCAGGTTATCCACACCAGTGACAGTATTGCCTTGTGCAATCAGCATTTCCGACGTACGTGCGCCGATGAACCCGGCCGCGCCTGTGACTAAATAATGTGCCATGTGTCAAGTTCCAGGTGTCAAGTTCCATGTGCCACGCGCAGAGTTGACCTGACGCCTGACACATGATACCTGACACATATTTAGAGTTTCACTACCTTCGGATGATCTTTTGCGATCTTACTCAACGCGTTGCGACTATCGAAAATGAAGGATGCAGAATCAAGAATGGCCTTGTAATCGTACGCTTTATGATTCGTCACGATCACCACTGCGTCGGACTCTTTAACAGCTTTCATCACATCCTTGACTGTTTCCATCTTCCAGTCTTCCTTCTCATGATGGATGATCGGAATATATGGGTCGTGATATGAAACGTCCGCGCCTTTTTTCTTGAGCAGGGCAATCACATCGAGCGCAGGTGATTCGCGCACATCATCAATGTCGGGTTTATAGGCCACGCCCAGCACCAAAACTTTCGAGCCTTTCAATACCTTGCCGCGGTCATTCATGGCGTCCAGCACGCGGTTGACCACGTAACGCGGCATATTCGTATTGATTTCCGATGCCAGCTCGATGAAGCGCGCATTGTAATTCATCTCCTTCATTTTCCATGAAAGATACAGCGGGTCAATCGGGATGCAGTGTCCGCCGAGTCCGGGACCGGGTGTGAACTTCATAAAACCAAACGGCTTGGTCGCGGCCGCGTCAATCACTTCCCAAACATCCACACCGAGGCGTTCACACATGATCGCCAGTTCGTTGACGAGTCCGATGTTGATCATACGGAACGTGTTCTCCAGCAGTTTTGCCATCTCAGCCGCTTCCGCAGACGAGACCGGCACCACCGTCTTGATCGCGCCGCCGTACCATGCGATTGCAACGTCCGCACAATCTTTGGTGATGCCGCCGATGACTTTGGGCGTGTTGAATGTGGTCCAGTCTTCGCGTCCCGGATCGACACGCTCAGGCGAGAAACAAATAAAGATGTCCTCGCCGACTTTGAGTCCGGATTGCTCCGTCAGCCTTGTGAGCATCACCTCCCGCGTCGTGCCGGGATAGGTGGTGGATTCCAGCACGACGACCATTCCCTTGTGGACGTATTTTGCCAACTGGTCGGTGGCCGAATTAATGAACGACATATCGGGATCGCCGGTATGACGCAGCGGCGTCGGCACACAAATGCTGACCGCGTCCATTTCTTTCAGCGCGGAAAAATCGGCGGTCATGTTCAGCTTGCCATCTTTATGCAAGCGGACGACTTTTTCAGTCGGCACATCTTGAATGTAAGACACGCCTTTGTTGAATGTGTCCACTTTGCGCCGATCAGGATCAACACCAAGCACATTGAATCCCGCCTCAGCAAACACAACAGCCAACGGCATTCCAACATAGCCCATGCCAAGGATTCCAATTTTTGCAGATTTATTTTGCAGCTTGTTGATGAGAGTTTCTTTGGTGTTCATAGATTCCTTGTTTCCTTCATAACCCAACTTGGATATTCGATACTCGTTATTCGAATTGCAAATATCAAATAGCGAATATCATCAAAACAGACTCAATTGCTTCGGATCATCCTTCGGCTTTTCTTTTGGCGCGGCGTCCGGGGCGGAACGCCCCAGCCCTTTACGCGCCTGTTCCAATAATTCAGGCAGTTTGGCAAAGTCCGCCAGAATGGACGGCTTGAGCGAAGCCTGATGCAACGCCGCGGCGGGATGGAACATCGCAATCACATAGCGGTCACCAACTTTTCGCATCTGTCCATGCACCGAACTGATCTTCGCACCGGGCATGAACTTTCCCATCGAATAACGTCCGAGCGTGATGATGATGCTCGGATTGATGGCTTTGATTTGACGTTCCAAATATTCGTCACATGTTGCCAGTTCTTCAGGCAGCGGATCGCGGTTGCCCGGCGGGCGGCATTTGACTACGTTGCCAATCCAGACATCCGAACGTTTGAGTCCCGCTTGAGCCAGCAAGTCCGTTAAGAATTGTCCCGACGCGCCCACAAACGGACGACCTTGTTCGTTTTCGTAAAAGCCGGGACCTTCGCCAATCAGCATGATCTCCGCGTTGGCCGGCCCCTCACCCGGCACAGACTTTTTGCGCGAATGATACAACGCGCACCTCTCACAAACCGCGACTTCCTTTGCAACCTGCGCTAAGATTTCTTCGGCGTTCATATCATCTCCAAAGGATCGAGCGTCATCAGGATCGCATCCTCGCCATTATCCTTATAATATTTCGGACGCCGGCCCGTGACTTCAAAACCAAACTTGCGATACATGGCCTGTGCGGCTTGGTTCGATTCGCGGACCTCGAGAAAGGCGCGGCGCGCACCGGCTTTATATCCATCCTGGAGCGCTTCCGTTAAGATCCCCTTTCCGACGCCTCGCCGCCGAAAGTCCGGATGAGTTGCGATGGTGGCGATGTGAAGTTCGTCAATGATAACCCATGAGACCACCGCGGCGATAATCCGCTTTTCATCCGTCTCGCCGACGAAACAGCGCGCCACGCGGTTATCGGTCACTTCATAACGAAAGGCGCTTTCCGGCCATGGAAGCGTGAATGACATGCGATCAATTGCAGAGACCGCTGGCACATCCTCCGCCGCCATCTTTCGGATGGTAACGTTCATGCCTGGATCGGCTCGCCCACATGCAAATAGATCGGCGCGAGCGAAGCAGGTTCATCCGCTTTGCCATTCTGCCAGCGCGCCCATGCCAATTCAGCAAGGATGGATGGCCGGCGCACGCACAAAGCTGGCGATGCCAAAACAACGTTGACTTTTTTGCGCGCCAATCGCTGGCGTTCTTCCGCGGTGAGTTCGCCCGCCACCAGCGTTGGCTTGTCAATCGAATCGGCCAGCGCATCCACCGTCGTAACCTGTGCCGCGCCCTCGGATTTCCATTCGTTTTTCAAAGCTTTATACCAAGCCAGCGCGATACGTCCGCGGCCTGCTTGCAGAACCGCGGCTAACGGCATCTTTGAAACGGGTTGCGCCGCGGCAAGAACATCCAATGTTTGGATTCCGACGATTGGCAATCTTCTCGATAACGCCAACCCTTTGACAAAAGCCAATCCCACACGCAACGCTGTAAACGAACCAGGGCCAATCGCGACGCCCAACGCTTGAATCTCATCCATTTTTACTTCCGTGTGCTTCAGCATATTCGCAAGCGCGGGTGCCAATTCCACGGTATGATGCTGGCGGCTGATCCATGATGATTCGGCGATGACTTGCGTGCCGTCGAATAACGCAAGTCCAATCTGCGCGGTGGACGTATCTACAGCCAAAAGCATTATGAAACTCCAAACAAGGACTGCTGCAATTCAGCGATCATACGATCATAACGATGACCCCTGGCTTTGAATCTCATCTGCCGCTGTTCATCGGCGACATAATCCAGGTTGATCCGCAATTCTTCATTCGGCAAAACCGACGAGACGCGCTCCGGCCATTCGACAATCAACGCGCCCTCAGCCAGCATCGAGTCGAGGTCAAGCTCCGCCGCTTCGGGTCCGGACTCGAGGCGATACGCGTCCATGTGAAAAAGCATCGCGCCATCGGGGCGTCTATATTCGTTCACCAAAACGAACGTCGGGCTGGATACGCCATCGAGCGATCCCCAGCCTTGCGCCATTCCTTGGACGAGCGTGGTCTTGCCCGCGCCGAGATCTCCCTGCAAACAAATCAAATCGCCGCGCTGGAGCAAATCACCAAGACGCATTCCGATGCGGCGCGTTTGCTCAGGACTGCGGCTGAAGAATTCAAACGTATGTTCATCGAGGATGGGCACGGAAGGATTATACGTCAGCGGATAGCGAACGGCAAGTGACGATGCCAGAGACCATCTTGATTAACGCGAATTGCACAAATGATCGAATGCCGCGAATAAAGCTTTTCGAAAATCCGCACCAATTCGCGAATTTGTCCCGAGCTTGTCGAGTTCCATGCCCATATTACAGGCCTGGTTGTCTCTCCCGCACAATGACGGCAATAAATTCCATGATGATTTTGAGTGCCGCGAAAACTGTCGCTTCAGATTCATCGAGCGGCGGCGCAACTTCGACCACATCGAGTCCAACCAGCTTCAATCCTTGAAGCGATTTGATCAATGTGATGACTTCGCGCGAAGTCATCCCGCCCGAATCGGGAATGCCGGTGCCAGGAGCAAACGCGGGATCAAGGCAATCAATATCCAGTGAGACATGAACCGCATCGCATCTCGATAATATTTTATGAACATCCGCCGCGATGGGTTTCATGCCGCGCTCAGCAACGTCCGCGGCGGTGTAAACGTTCAAGCCACCGTTCTCGATCAAATCAATTTCCTGATATTCCCACGAACGCAAGCCGACCAGACAAACATCTTCAGGTTTGATTCCGAATTCCAGTCCGCGGCGCAGGACGCAGGCATGGGAAAATTTCGAGCCGTTGAATTCATCGCACAAATCCGGGTGCGCATCCATCCACAAAACGCCGAGACGTTTGTCTTTGAATCGCTCACGCTGGCCTTGAAAAATCGGAATCGTCACGGAATGGTCCCCACCAAGCAGGATCGGCACATTGGGCAGAGCCGCCACGTTTTTGCGGACCCGCTCAAAATCCCGCGCAGGATGCGAAATTCCGATATCGCCCAAATCACAAATGCGAATATTTTTGAGCCGCGTCCGATCTTCGCTGAATGGCGTCATGTGCTGTGACCAAAAGCGAATCCGCTCCGGGCCATGCGACGCGCCTTTGCGCGCGCTGGCAAGTCCGTCGAAAGGAATGCCGATGATTGAGAAATCGGATTCGGCGGGAGAAAAATCCGGGCGGCAAAGATCAGCCCAAAGTCCATGAGTTGCAGCGGGATCGGTCATATTTTGTCCTTGTGGGATTTGTTTCAATTCTACCAAAGGGGGGAGTGAGAAATTGGATGGGCAATGGTAGACTGCGCCAACTTTATAAAGAGGAGAGTGCAGTATGAAAAAAGTTTTAAAGGGGATTGGATTTGTGTTCGGTAGTTTGATCGGCCTGATCATCCTTTTGGCGCTGGGATTGTACATGAAATCCCGATTGGAATTCAGCCACACATACAATGTTAACGTGGAGTCGGCCTCTATTCCCACTGATGCAACATCAATTGATCATGGCAAGCATCTGGCCACTATTCTGTGCATGGAGTGCCACAGCCAGGATCTGGGCGGTGATACAAACTGGATGGCCCTTGGTGCGCTGGGAGGCGTCAAAGCTCCCAACTTGACGAATGGCAAATATGGAATTGCGGGCCAACTCAGTAATACCGATCTGGTGCGCATTCTGCGTCATGGAGTAAAGCCAGACGGAACGTCAGTGTTCGTCATGCCAGCCAACGACTTTTATCATCTTAGCGACAGCGACCTCGGAGATTTGATCGCTTACCTTAGGTCCGTCCCGTCTGTGGATCGCGGCGACGATAAGCCGGATGTTCAAATGACGTTCATCGGCAATGTGATGTATGGCGCGGGAGTGTTTGGAAATCTATTGCGTGCCAGCACGATTGATCAAACGAATCGTCCTGCGACACCTCAGCCAGGCATAAGCATTGAGTATGGAAAATACCTGGTAAATATCAACGGCTGTCATGATTGTCATGGTGTGCAACTTTCCGGCGGCAAGTCGGGTGATCCGCAGTCGCCGCCAGCACCGAATCTGACGCCGGGCGGCGATCTCAAAAACTGGTCAGAAGCAGATTTTTTGAAGACCTTGCGCACGGGGTCAACGCCATCGGGTGATTTGCTGGAGCCGCGTTTCATGCCATGGCCATGGAAGGGTCAAATGACCGATGATGAGTTGAAGGCGATCTGGATGTATTTACATTCCCTTCCTCCATTGCCAACCACAACTTCTTCAACAGGATGATATAAAAATTCAGGCCAGTCGTTTGACTGGCCTGATCCATCAATCATCCACAGGGTAGTAACACAAGCCCGCCGTGCCCGGCCCCGTATGGACAGCCAACGCAGGCGAGAGTTCAGCAAACATCGACTCAACCACATTCACTTTTGATTCGACCAAATCCTTGATCTTTTCCACTTCGCGCTGCGCCCCCGCATGAACATAAGCGACTCTGGCTTTGCCTTTCCCAATTGCCTGTGCGACCATATCGGCCATTTGTTGATAGGCTTGGCCGCGGCTGTGAGCTTTGCCAAGCGGCACAATTTCGCCATTTTCCACACCGATCAGCGGCTTGATGTTGAGCATGGTGCCAAGCAAATTTTGCGCCTTGCCAATACGCCCGCCGAGGTAAAGATAGCGGAGCGTATCCGCCGTTTGAATCATGTGCGTGACGGGAATCATCCCTTTAACGCGCGCCGTGATCTCGTTCAGACCCCAACCCGATAACGCGGCACGCGCCGCCTCGATCACCATCCATCCCTGACAGAGCGACGCGGAACGCGTGTCAATCACTTCAAGCCGAATGTTCGGATGGCTTTCCTTGAGCATGGATTGCGCGACGGTCGCGGCCTGATATCCGCCGCTTGCTTTGGATGTCATTTGGATGCTGATGATTTCCTCCGCTCCATTCTCAACCAGTTTTTCATACGCCTGGTAATAATCCCCCGGACCGGGGCTGGCAGTAGTCGGCACAAATTTGGCGGTGATCATCCAGCGCAAAAATTCTTCCCGCTGAATCGTGACCAGATCGCGCAGAACTTCCTGCCCGCGATGAATATAATAAGCCACCGTGCTGATTTTGAGACTGCTCAGAATCGTCTCAGGCAGGCTGGCCGTGCTATCCGTCAAAACCGCAACATTGGGCATTTTCCCTCGCTTTCTCTCATCCTCATTTTACACCCGCGGACGCTACATCCATACTTTTGCAAAGTGCGGTTGACCTGCATTTTGTTTCCACTTACAATACTATTGATGGTTGACGTATTTAACCGTTTTGCCGGTTTCTTCCGGCCCGATCACGATCCTCCGTCCGGGCTGGTTTTTCCCTTCTGTATCGCTTTAGATTCAAAATTCGTTAATTAAAATCGGAGGAAAATTGTATGCCTACACCCATCGTTTCCAGACGCGCACCCGTCTATGCCGACGTTCCAGATGAAAAGTGGAACGACTGGCGCTGGCAGTTAAGCCACCGCCTCAACAGCGTTGAAGAGATCGAGAAGATCATCCCACTTACAGAATCCGAGAAAAAAGCCCTGAACACCAGCGGTTTGTTCCGCGTGGATGTAACACCTTACTTCATTTCCCTGATTGATCCGGACGATCCCAATGACCCGGTTCGCAAGCAAATCATTCCAACGGATGCGGAGATCACGCCGTTCACCGGCATGATGGAAGACTCCCTTGCAGAAGACCGCCACTCTCCCGTGCCAGGGCTGGTTCACCGGTATCCTGACAGAGTCCTCATGCTGGTAACCACGCAATGCGCGTCGTATTGCCGGTACTGCACGCGCTCGCGCATCGTTGGCGACCCCGGACAAACCTTCTCGCGCCGCGAATTTGAAATGCAGCTCGAATACCTCAAGCGGACTCCACAAGTGCGCGACGTTTTGCTTTCCGGCGGCGATCCGCTTGTGCTCGCGCCAAAAATCCTCGAGGAGATTCTGACGCGTCTGCGCGAGATTCCGCACATTGAAATCGTCCGCATTGGCTCGCGCGTGCCAGTCTTCCTGCCCATGCGCGTCACACAGGAATTGTGTGATATGCTCGCTAAATTCCATCCGTTGTGGTTGAACATTCACGTCAATCATCCCAACGAGATCACAAAAGAACTGGCTGACGCTTGTGACCGGATGGCACGCGCCGGAATCCCGCTGGGCAACCAGTCCGTTCTTTTGGCCGGGATCAATGATTGCGTTCACATCCAGCGCGAATTGGTTCAGAAGTTGACGCGCATCCGCGTCCGCCCGTATTATCTCTATCAATGCGATCTGGTCGAAGGTGCGGGACATTTCCGCACACCTGTTGCGAAAGGCATCGAGATTATCGAAGGCCTGCGCGGGCACACATCCGGTTACGCCGTTCCGCAATTCATCGTTGACGCTCCCGGCGGCGGCGGAAAGATTCCGGTCATGCCAAATTACCAGATCAGCGCCTCGGATCACAAGATCATTTTGCGTAATTACGAAGGCTACATCACAACCTACGAAGAGCCGATGGAATACAAAGCGCATGATCCGAAGACTTGCAAGTTCTGTCAGAGCAAGCGGCCCGAGGTTGGCCAGGCCGGAATCACCGGCCTGCTCGACAGCGAAGAAATGTTCATCAAGCCGACAGGCTTCGACGAAGTCCACGACCGTCACGGAATTCAGCATCGTTTGAAGGACGAAAAGAAATGGCAGCCGCTGGGGATCGGCGCTGGCGACTCACATCCAAACGAAGAAGCCTAATTTCAGCAAGCAAGGAGAATAACGATATGGTCACAAAACAGACCACTTTGCAAGCGTTCAAAAAATCCGCGTTGGTTGCGCTCGTCCTCACGGCGCTCCTCGCAGCCTGCGCGCCAGCCCAAAGTCCGGAACAAATTCAGTCACAGGTTCAAACTTCGGTCGCGATGACTGTCCAGGCCCAAAATCAGATGGGCACATCAGTTGCACAAACGGTTGACGCACAGTCAGGACAGCAGGCGCTCGCAACCTCGACTTCGATCGCAACATCGGTGGTCGTCCCGACCCTCACACCTGTGATCATCCCCTCGCCGACTCCTTACGCGGTTGCGCCTTCAAGCGGCGGAGGTGGAAATGTCTCAGCTCCCCAATATGCTTGCAGTTGGACCGAGATCAAACCCAGGACGAATGCCTTTAGCCCTGGCGATGCCATTGATGTTGAATGGATTATTACGAACACGGGCAGTGAGCCATTTGGATATAAGCGAGATCTCGACTATGTAAGCGGCACCAAGATGAGCACTTTCCTTGGTGAGCAATTGCCCGACTTAAAACCCGGGGACAGTGTCACCGTGATCTTCGATGCAAATGCCCCCATGCAAAAGGGACTCTACGGCATGCAATTCAAAGTCGAGGGCGGCCTATGTTGGCCAGCTCTGAATATCCAGGTCGGCAAACTGAAGGATCCCTAGAGCGGCCCTCTGCCTCTGTCATTTTTGAAAGTCAGGCACCGGGCGATTACGCGATAACGTCCTTGACTGATTGAAGGCAATGCAAACATGAGTCTGCACAAGCGCGGTGGTTATTGGCTATTGATCCTCACATTTTTTGTGCTGAGTTGCGATATCTCGACTCTTGCCGCGCCTGCGCCAATTCCATCACCAAACCCATTTACGGTGAACACAATCGTGGCAATGACAGCCGGAGCGGCAGCCACGCAGACAGCGGTTTTGATTCCGCCAACGCTGACGCCGTCGTTCACGCCATTCCCAAGCCAGACGCCAAGCATCACACCAACCGCGACCGCGACCTTCTTCTTCACCACGCCGACGATGATCAAATTCACCAAGACGCCTACGCCGACGAAGACCAAGAAAAGCAGCAGTGGAGGCGGTGGCGGAGGAGGCGGTGGAAGCAGCGGAGGCGGATCGAACACCGGGACGTGGGCCTGCGCGGTGACAGGCCAATCGCCTGCCAATGGAGCATCATTCAGTGCGTCAGCTTCGTTTACAGCCAATTGGACAGTCAAGAACACCGGCAGCAACAAGTGGCTTCATACTTCTGTGGACGTGATCAACGTCGGTGGAACTTTGATGGCAGCCAACACTGCTTACGATACGACATCTGATGTTTCACCTGGCAGCTCGACCACGATCAGCATCCCAATGACGGCCCCGCTCACAAAGGGAACCTACACATCGAACTGGTCGCTCCGAAATGGTGACACACTCTTCTGTCCAATTCTTGTCACCATATCGGTGCAATAAAGAACGCAATCGGGAGCGGCAAAGTGTCCGCTCCCGATTTATTTTTGCAGATAAGCGCGCGCTCCTTGACCCCGCCCCAATTCTGAATTAAAATCTTTGCCTGCCTATGCTCCTGTAGCTCAGTGGATCAGAGCGTTTGGTTGCGGACCAAAAGGTCGCGTGTTCGAATCGCGCCAGGAGCGCCACTTCAACGAAGCGGGATGTCCCGCTTCGTTTTTTACCTGACTATGGACAAACCACAAATTCTTTTAACAAACGATGACGGAATCCGCTCGCCCGGACTTTGGGCCGCGGCTGGTGCGCTCGCATCAATCGGATATGTAACGGTCGCGGCCCCGAGGGAGCAATCTTCGGGAATGGGCCGCAGTCTGCCAAATTCATCGAGCGGCATTATCCACAAAGAGAAACTTCAGGTGAACGGACAGGAATGGACGGTTTATGCAGTCGAGGGCTCACCCGCGCAAGCCGTGCTGCATGGCATCCTGGAAATCATGCCGCAAAAACCTGATTTGGTTGTATCGGGAATTAATTACGGTGAGAACGTTGGACTCGGCGTGACCATTTCCGGCACGGTCGGCGCGGCGATGGAAGGAGCCTCATTGGGATTTCCTTCGCTGGCAGTTTCTCTTCAAGCTGACCAGCGTTATCATCTTTCGTATTCTGATGAAGTGGATTTTTCCGCCGCGGCTCATTTCACCGCGCACTTTGCGGGCATTTTGCTGCAAAAGAAATTACCTGCAGATGTCCAACTTTTGAAAGTGGATGTGCCGTCGGATGCCACAACAAAAACAAATTGGCAAATTACGCGCGTGGCGCTCCAGCGTTATTACGAACCTGTTGCGCCTGAGCGAAAATCGTGGGACGTTCCCGGTTTTGTCAATTATAAAGAGGCGGCAATCCTCGATGGCGAGGACAAGGAAAGCGACGTTTTCACTTTGCGGAAAAAGCATGTTGTGTCGGTGACACCTATTAGCCTGGACATGACGTCGAGAGTGGGGTTGGAAGAACTCGAAAAACAGTTGCGGAAATAAGCCTATTGAACGGAATCAAAAAACGGGTCCAGTAGAGACCCGTTTTTTTAAAATTCTTTTCGGTTCCTCAAATATGCGGATTGAGCTTTGTGACCAGTTTATCTTTTGGCTGATATCCCGTCACGCGTTCCTTAACTTCTCCTGCCTTGAACAGAATCAGCGTCGGAATCCCCAGCACATCGTACTGCATCAAAACGTTGGGGTTCTCGTCAGCATCGAGCTTGACAACTTTTACCCTGCCATCCCAATCCTGCGCCAACTGCTTCACGATTGGATCAATCATTTTGCAAGGCTGGCACCACGTCGCAGTGAAATCCACCAATACGGGCTTGTCCGCCTTCAGGACTTCGCTTTGAAAATCAGCTTCATTTACATAATTCACTTCGGTCATTTTATCTCCACGAAGGTTAGATGCAGCCTGATTCGAATCTATTACGTTGACGGCTCTACTTGCCCATGATAGAATGCAGTCCGCTTTATGTTCGGGCGCGTAGCTCAATGGCAGAGCAGTGGCCTTTTAAGCCATTGGTTGAGAGTTCGAGCCTCTCCGCGCTCACAAACAAGAGCCGTCAAATATTTGGACGGCTTTTCTGTTTGTCTGAGAGTCCCCGAAAGGGGATGATATTCGAGCCTCTCCGCGCTCACAAGCAAGAGCGGTCAAATATTTGGACGGCTTTCTGTTCGAGAACCAATGGATGATTATAAACGCAACCCGCCTCAATCAGTCCGTATCCGTTATCATCTTTAGAAAATGATTGACCATGTCCGGGTCAAAGTGTTTGCCGCTCTGCTCGCGAATATAGACAATGGCCTGCTCTTTCGTCCAAGCGGGCCGGTACGGACGGTTGGATGTAAGTGCATCGTAGACGTCCGCCACGGCAAACAACCGCGCATACAACGGGATTTGATTTTCCTTCAAACCGCCAGGGTAGCCGGTCCCATCCCATTTTTCGTGATGATACATGGGAATGTCCAGTGCAGGCCGCACAAAGGAAATTGGCGAGAGAAGTTCGCGCGCATAACGCGGATGCTGACGTATGATATTCCATTCTTCGGCGCTTAGCGGCCCGGACTTCAATAATATGTTGTCGGGAATGGCCATTTTGCCGATATCGTGCAGTATGGCTCCCCGTTGAACGTTGACAAGTTCCGCCTCGGATACCCCCAGCCGGCGTGCAAGTTTCAGCGCCATCTCGGTAACGCGCCGGGTATGGCCTTCCGTATCGCGGTCGCGCAGGTCGAGGGCGCGCGACCAGCCTTCGATGGTCGTGTTGTAGGCCAGGGTCAACTCGAAATTGGTGCGCTGCAACTCTCTGAACAACGTCGCGTTTTCCACCGCAATGGCAGCCTGACCAGCCAGCGTCTCCATGAAGTCGAACCAATCGAGGTCCGGGGTGAGAGGCGTTCGATGGAAGACTTCCATCACGCCTCGGACATGTCCCTTTGCAATGAGCGGAACGCAATAATAGGAATGGAAACCTTCCTCCGCGAATTTTGGCGAACGGAGGAAACCGGTTTTTCCGCGCTGCAAGTTCGGAACGCTGATCACCTGCCGCCTGAGGGCAGCCATCCCCGCATAACCTTCCCCCAGAGGCAAACGCGTCTGCTGCAATGATTCGGTGCGGAAGCCAACGCCATTGGCAAATTCGAGCAAATTATTCTGCGGATTGAGCAGCAAAATATCCGCTGCGTCAACGTTCAATTGGGAGGTGACCTGACTCAGTACCACGGACAGCGCCAAGTGAATATCGAGAGTGGATGAGATGGCGAGATCAATCGCGCGTAATGCAGCCAAACGATTTAGTTGGCGCTGGGTTCTTTCTTCGGCCAGCTTGTGCCTGGTGATCTCCCGGATAACGACGATAACCTGTGCCGGTTCGACTGGAATAAACTTCGCGTCGAACCAATGCTCTGTCTGTTGGAGTTTTACTGAATATTCGAATGACTGGATCGCGGGGGTTTGTTTCAAGTCTTGAACGATCTGCTGGAACTTGCCGGCGACGTCCGGCGGAAAGGCACTGGCTATGGATTGTCCCAGCCTGAACTGTTTGGATGCAAACGGGAAGATCGAATCATCAGCCTTGTAATCGAGGACGAATCCCCTCTCATCCAGAATCAAAAGGAAGTCCGGGAATGCCTTAAGGATGGCATTCAGTTGAGTGGAGGCATTGGGCAGATTATCTAAAAGCATTGTTCTCGTCAGCTTTCCTAAAACGGGACGCGGGGCGCGATGATCCCCTTTTCATCGCGTCCCCTTCTCCGCCGCGTCGCTCCACCGCGCCAGTTTGAAAAATGAGAGTAAGATCCGCTGGCGCCTTTTCTAATCGCCGACTCCCTGCGATACCATGATCCGTTGAGCCAGATCAGTGAGAGAAGTCGCAGCTATGGAAGTCAGAAGAGAATGTTCCTCGGCCGTCAACAGGAATGGCTGTCCCATATAGCCGCTTTCGAGCGCGGCCTGGGGATTCTGTAAAAGTGTATTTCGGAATTCCCGATTGACCACGGCGGCCGCAAATACACTGCCGAGGCCCGTACGAGAATCAGGCGAACCAACCCTGAAAGGCAAATTTGTTGTAAAAGTATTTGATGTAATCATACAGCAACTCTTTTCATATTTGATTTCGGCCTGGCGAGCAGCCAGAATATGCCAGCGGCGATAAAGACGTCTCCAAGACTAAAGGCCACTTGATGCGGCAGCCAATCAGGGAGGAGGAAACGATCCGACAAAAATTCCAGGCGCGTATCCTGCGGGCTCAGAAGGATGTCTTTTTGCCCAATGCGGCTGCCCAAGCTGACGGTTCGAATCGCATCAGGACCCGCAAGGCGGCTCACCGCCTCCGGGCTGATTGGCATCCAGCCGCCATTGGCTAAAATCACCGCCAAGTTGAGCAACAACCCGATAAGAAGGATCGGCATGCCCGGCAAACGACGGTTAATCCACGCAAACGCCAGAAAGAGGATCAGTGACAGCGACAGGCTTAACGCGGCGATCCAATCGGGGAGGAGATGGCGGCTGGCTGGCAGGTAAGCAATAATCAGCTGAGGTAGGAAAGCAATGAAAGCCAGCCATAAAGCCTGTATAGCAGGCGCTTGGTAAGGCTCTTTACGCCAGCGCGCCCATCCCAAGCCCACCAACAACCCGGCGGCAAGGGCAAAAAGGAGGATCACTATCTTTTTTTAATGAGAGATACCGCCGCTATCCAGTGGAGCTCCGATACCCAGTACAAGCATTCCTAAAGCGAGAATAGAAAACGCTAATTGGACATGCTGTCGGTTAATTTTGCTGGCAAAAAGGGCAAAGCGGGCAATTTTGTTATTCATGAGAATAATCCTTTCTTCTATAACGATGACCAAATCATACAAGCCCCCAGGCTTCAAAACAGGCTTCAAAAGATTAAAAAAAGCAGCCTCTGTTGGCTGCTTTGAGGGAACGATGTAAGCGTGGAAAAAATCAGGCGAGCAACTCGCGCTGAAGTCTCAATGTTTCCTCCGACGGCGGCATATCAAATGCCTTTAGCATCGCTTCTTCACACGTGCGGAAGGTGTGGATGATAGAAGCTCGGTCTCCCATGCGGTAGTAGATTTGCATGATTAAGCGATAGGCAGCTTCAAAAGTTGAATCATGTTCCAAAGCGCGCTGACAGACACGCAGTGCTTTTGGTAATTGAGCATTTCTCAAAAGGAGTTCGGCCAAATTTAGTGATGCTGAAAGAAATGCTTGGCTCAAGCGTTCGCGCTCGGGCCAAGCCCATGTGGCTCCAATATCTTCAAGATAGTGCCCATGCACCAAGGCAATTGCCCTTTGATAAAAGTCCATTTGCTCAGCAGGTGTTGAAGAAGATCTAGCTCTAGCTAGATAAGTCTCGAACGCTTCAACATCGTACTCATGGTCAATTGTAGGATTGAACCGATAACGATCATCTTCAAATAGAATTGTATCCTGTCCCACCGCGCGGCGCAGACGGTAAATCTCATTTTTAAAACGCAACTTGAGTTTAGATGGCTCGTCATTTTCTGGCCAAAGCACTTCCCCAATTTTCTCTTTCGTCACAGGGCGATCTTGTGCCAGGAAATAAAAGAACAGTTCACGCACGGATTGCGTTTGCCAATCATTTATCGTTAATATCCTGCCATTGATTGATACTCGCCCCTGCCCGAAAGCCTGAATGGTCAGCTGTGCAGCAGGAATTTCCATTGTCCGTATCAGCCGCCGCAATTGACGGCGAATGCGCGGTATTTGGCCCTCAAGTTGGCTAATTTTTTCAAAAAGTGGCCGCAAGGTAGACCTGGCCTCGCGATCGTTATACAGATCTGCCATCCATTCTTTTGCCTGCATTGCAGCAACGATTGCAAAATGATTCGGCCTCCTAGAGTTTTCAAAAACAATGCTTAGTTCTTTCCGCGCCGCGACAAGGTTTCCATTTCGGCTTTGAGCAGCAGCAAGCCATACATGGCTCCAAATACTCTCCATTTCTCGCCCAGCCTTTTGGAAGCAATCCGCTGCACTTATCAATTCCTTGAGTGCTTCCTGATTTCTTGCCTCCTGTAACAGCAGGCGTCCGCGGGCAAGCTCAAAAAGACCCTTTTCATAATTGGATTTACTGGCTTTGATATCCGTCTCTGCTCGATCAAGAATGGAATGAGCACTCGAAGTATCTTTTCTCAGAATGGCCAGATTAGCTGCCGCAAGAGAAAGGTAGTTGTGGAGAAATTGCTCGCCAAGTTGCTGAGCTATGTTCTGTGAGTGGTGATAGTTTTTTTCTGCCAAGGCAATATCACCTACATCAGTATACAGATCCCCTAAGCTCATGGATATAAGGGCATCCATGTATTTATTGCCGCTTTGCTTTGCACAAACCAGCCCCTCTTCAAAGACCTGTGCAGCCTGTTCATATTCCCCCAATTGATGGTGCAGAAATCCAAGATTATTAAGCAAGCTTGCCTGCCATGAAAGATTTCCCGTTTGTCGCCAGATTATAAGGGCTTTTTCATAAGAGGCCTTGGCCTCCCGGTATTTGCCTGACGCCGTATTAATCATGGCAGTTTCCATAAGCAAGATGGGGATGGAATGAACGTCCTGCACTCGACTATAGACATCCAAAGCATGTTCCAGATAGTTCGACGCTTGAAAGGTCTCGCCTTGCCTGAATAAGCTAAGCCCTTTTACGCGCAGCGCTTCAGCATAATTCCATTGCAAATCATCCTTGGATTCGGTGAGTTGTATTGTCTCCTTCGCATCTTGGATGGCTGCCTGATAATCTCCCAACAATTTATACGTCATACCTCTCCGCACAAGAGCTAACGCCAAACCGGGAATATCGTTCGCATCGCGGAACTTTGCAATAGCACGATCAAAGAACGTCACCGCTTCAGAAACATTTCCCTTTGCAGATTCAACCGCGCCTCGCAATGACAGCAGCCCCGCGCGGTTCTGCGCGATGGACGGCGGCAGATCCTTCAGCCAGTTCTCCAAAGTCAGCATGGCATTCTGATACATCGGAATCCCGGCGCGCTCGATCATGTCGGCCAGAGCATCCATATTACCGAGTTGTTTGTAAAGCTGATAGGCTCTTTCCCATTGTCCCTGTTTTTCCTGGAATTGCGCCAGCCTTTGCAAAATGGGAAAGACTTCATCGGGACGCTCACCGCGCATCCGTTCCTGCAAATAATCGCGGAACAGATGATGATAGCGGATCCACTGGCCGTTCGCGCCCATGGGCAACACGAACAAATTCTTCTGGACGATCGTCTCGATCAATTTCGGCCAGTTTTGATGTTCGGAATAGAACGAAGCCAATACTTCTTCGCACAGTTTCGCATCGAACTCTTCGAGCAGGGAACTTCGCAAAAGGAATAGCTGCAATGCCTCGGTTTGATGTTCGAGAGCCTGCTCACCAAGATAATCAAATACGCTGATGCCGACTGCGTGAGATGATTGGAAACTTAACCCGCCAGATTGCAGCTGATTCAAATCTGTGAATTGCAGGCCGGTGATCCAGCCCTCCGTGGCTTCGATCAATTTCTGCGCGTCATCATCTGAAAGACGAATTTGTTGATTCTGCGCCAGGAGCGCCTGGATTTCTTCCGGCGTGAATGTGAGGTCCGAAAAATCCAGGCCGCCGACCTGTTCGCGGGCGACCAACAGCGTTAAATCCTGAAGTCCCGGCAGGGAGCGGGAAGACAGAATTAAATGACAATTTTCGCCAACCAGCTGCGTGAATCTATTTACAAAATATTGTATGGCCTGGACATCGTCCAGCAGGTGAAAATCATCCAGCACCAGGACAAAGTGTTCGTGGATGTCATCGTAAATCTCGTTGACCAATGTAACCAGCAGCGGCTCCATCCCATTTTCAAGGCTGGTCATTGTATTCAGCATCGAACGGGAACGGTTGCCGAATTGCGGAAAACGTTCGGTCAACGCGGCGATGAAATAAGCGATGAAACGCTGCGGATCGCGGTCGAGCGGATCGAGCGCCAGCCAGCAGAACGGCAGTTCGCTGTGGTGTGCCAGGTCAATCAATAGCGATGTTTTGCCATATCCGGCAGGCGCAGAGACCAAGATCAGCTTCCGGTCAAGGAATTCAAACAACGCGTCGAGCAGCCGCTTGCGAGTCAGCAGTTCCGCGCGGCGCTTGGGAAGCAAAATCTTTGTCTTGCTGATCGGAATATTGGATGGATTCATTGTTCACGTCGGTCTATGGCTTCTATTTTAATCAGATAGCGTGAACCCATATTCACTTTTTGCAATTTATAAGAATGCTAATCGGTCGAATCCAGTTTCTCGATTATTTTTGGGTGGATGCCGGGCGCCGCGGCAATAATGGATTGCGGAGGCGAGAGATAATCGTCGCCGCCGCGGATGTTTGTGACTTTCGCACCCGCTTCCAGGGCGATCAGACCGCCCGCGGCCACATCCCACGGCTTGAGAGATAGTTCCCAGAATCCGTCGAAGCGGCCCGCAGCAACATAACATGCGTCCAGCGCCGCAGACCCGAGGCGGCGTACACCCTGAGTGAGTTGCGCAAAGCGGACAAAGTTATCGAAGTTATTTTGTTTCGTATTCCAGGCATCATACGGAAAGCCGGTAACCAAAAGACTCTTTTGTAACTCGGTTTCATCCGTCGGATGGATCGGGTTGCCGTTCAGCCGCGCGCCTTTGCCGCGTTCCGCGGCGAACATTTCATCGCGCATCGGATCGTAAACCACACCAAGCTGCATCACACCGTTATAGGCATATCCGACCGAGACGGAAAAGATTGGAATGCGGTGGGCGTAATTGACTGTTCCATCCAACGGATCAACATACCAGCTCGAACCATTGGTTCCCCTTGTCACTCCACTCTCTTCTGCCATAATGTAACTGCCGGGCCAGCGTTTGTTGATTTCGCCCAGCAAAAAATCCTCGGAGGCGCGATCGACTTCGGTGACAAGGTCAATTACGCCTTTATAGGAAACCTGATGCTCTTTATTGTAGCTCTCACGCAGGATGGAACCGGCAAATCTCGCCAGTTCTTCAATTTCAGATAAAGTGGGCTGGCGCATTATGTTGATAAAGTGTTCTGTTTGAGAAATTTGCGAATCTGATCAAGCTCCTGTTCGATCTCTTCCCGTTCGCTGATGGCTTGGCGGAGGTCCGTCTTGAAAGGCGGTTTCTCTTCTTCTGATAACGTCTCGAGCAGACGCTCTGTTCGCGAAATCTGTATAACCTTTTGCTGGAGCTTTATTTCCAGCCGCTCTTTGTAACCTTCATAAAACTTGCGCTCCTCCAGCGGCGGCGACGTTTTCGGCGCGCCCTTGGCAAATAACTCGGCAATCGTTTTCAGCAACTCGTCCGTATCAATCGGCTTCTCGATGAAACGGGACGCGCCAAGTGTCATCGCAAACTGCTTATCTTCGGGCGCGACATACGTGGCCGAAAGGAAAACAACCGGGATATCCCGCGTCTCCGGATTGATACGCAATCGCTGGACAAGGCTGAAGCCGTCCATCTGGGGCATCAGGATATCGGTGATGATGACAGCCGGGCGTTCCTTTTGAATGGCATCCAATGCTTCGCGGCCATTTCGGGCAGTGACCACGCGATATCCTTTGAATTCGAGAGTCACCTTCAATAAATTGAGGGTGTCGGGAGTATCCTCGACGATGAGTAAGGGGCCGTTCAAAGCGTTCATGCGATTATTGTAGTCTCACTTGAAGCTTTCGCCAACCTGTAACTTAATCGCCGTTCCAAATTTTTTTTCCAAGCACCGACAAAACAAATTCGACTGCCAGCGCGCCGGTTTGATTCTGGATGTCGAGAATGGCATTGACTTCGACGATATCCATGCCGATCAGCCTGCCGGTTTCCGCGATCATCTCGCAGGCGAGGTGCGCTTCGCGTTGGGTCAGGCCGGCGGGAACCGGCGTTCCAACGCCGGGCGCATGACGCGGGTCCATGGCGTCCATATCAAATGAAAGATAAATGCCATCCGTTTGACGCGAAACGTGTTCGATGGCTTTTTCCAGCGCGGTCACCATCCCGAAGCGGTCAATTTGTTCCATGCCCATGACCATCACGCCCGCTTCGCGCAAGTTGACTTTTTCGCCCGGGTCGAGGTCACGCGCTCCGATAATGGCAACCCGCCTCGGGTCCACGACTGGAAGCGGCTCGTCCCACAATTGGGTTAGACGCGCGTCCCCGAGCCCGCACAGCGCGGCCAGCGGCATTCCGTGGATGTTTCCAGATGGCGTGGTTTTGTCGGTATTGAAATCCGCATGGGCATCAATCCAAATCACGCCGAGTTTTTTGAATTTGGCCGCGCCGCGAATCGAACCGATGGACAGGCTGTGATCTCCGCCCAAAACAAGCGGAAAATGTCCGGCCTGCATCGAAGTGGACACCGCACCCGACGCGCGCCGCGACATCGGCACGATGCAATCAATGTATTTGAGTTTTGGATCATTGATGGAACACATCTCGGCAATGGGCACTTCAATGTTGCCCTTGTCTTCGACGGTATAGCCCAACGCTTCGAGCTTTTGTTGCAAGTGTGCGTAGCGGATCGCGCTGGGACCCATATCCACACCGCGGCGATCCGCGCCAAGATCAATCGGTATGCCGATAATATCAATTTGCATGTTTCCTCCGGTGGTTGACAGGCAGTTATTTTATCAAAAGAAAGATTTTCGATTGCCACCCGTAGGTCACATTTGCGAAGCCGTCGAAAAAGAAAATATGATTACGGCTGTCATCTCCTGTTCATCAAACATCCGTATACTCGCCGCAAAGGAGTTTTTGTTCATGACCACTGATGCCATGTCTATTTCCACGCCCGCACCAACAGTTTCAGAAAAACCAAAGCGTTATCATCCGGCACTTGTTGCGCTGCACTGGCTCATCTTCATCCTGATTTTTGCCACTGCATTTCTTGGTCTTTTGGGCGGTGAAGGAGGAGAAGGCCGCCGCGCGGGTTTATTGCTTCCCGGTTTCCCAACTCTCGCAATCCACATGATCCTTGGGGTTACGGTGCTGGTTTTGTTGATCATCCGTCTCATTGTCCGCTGGCGCGCCAAAAGCCCGGACTGGGCAAGCACCGGCAATTCTTTCCTCGATCTTGTGGGCAGGCTCACTCATTGGGCATTGTATTTCTTCACGTTTATGATTGTGATTACCGGAATCATTCTGGCATTGCAAGGCAATCGCCTCGCGCGGACATTTGGATTGGCAGCAACGACGCCGCGATTTACACCGGGACAATTGCAACCCGGGCAATTCCCGCCAAATGGTCAATTCCAGCCCGGTCAAACTCCGCGATTCGGAGGCGGTGAAGGTGAATTCGAGGGCGGCTTTGGACGCGGCAATTTCTTCTTCCAATTGGGCCGCCTGCACGGAATCAGTTGGGCATTATTTTTTCTGCTGATCGTTTTTCACGCCGGTGCGGCGCTATATCACCAGTTCTTCGTAAAAGATAATTTGCTCGGACGAATGTGGTTTGGCAAACGTTACGGATGACAAATCGGGACAAGAGATGATCTTGTCCCGATTTTTATTTAACTTTGCAAAGCCGCGTAGGGCGGGTTTGTAACCCGCCAAAGTTTATTTTTTGAATCTATCATGTCGCTGCGAGGGAGTTCTTCCCGAAGCAGTCTCCTCCGTTTCAATCGGAGATTGCTTCGCGACGCTGGTTTCGGTAGGAGCGGGAAAGCACCGCTCTACTCAACCACCGCGCCACTCGCAATGACATCCAAATCTACAGAACTTTCAACAGACGCAAAACGATCAAAATCACAAGGATCGTTCCGATACATCCGCAGCCGCGCGCAAACCAATGGAAGATATGCCTGAAGATAAAGCCGAGGACGCCTAGAACGATCATCACGACAACGAGCAAGCCAATTATCCAAAGAATTGAATTGAGACTTGAAAGATCAAAAGACATAATTGAACTCCTTTCTATTATTACAGCGCAAGGTTGGTAGCATAGAATTTGAATAACGTGAAATGAAGAAGGCATGGTATCTTTCTCCAAACACTGCCAGGTGGAAGGAGACGAAGAATACCATGCCCAGAGAAATTGTAACCGA
>JAKAKJ010000043.1 GCA_021824575.1 Chloroflexota bacterium | reverse complement strand
GCAACAGTTCCGCGATGAACGGGATGCCGCGCTCGCCAGTTACAACGAAGCCTTGAAACTGTTCAAAGCCGTCGGCGATCATTTGGGCGAAGCCAACGTTTATTTGTCCTTGGGTGGGTTAAAACGAAATGACAAAGACTTTATCGGTGCAAACGATAATTTCCAGAAAGCACTTGCTGTCTACCAATCTATTGGAGACAAATACAGTCAGGGGCGTGCCTTATATCGTCTCGGCGATTGCTCTTCTGATCAAGAAAAATATCGGGACGCGTTGAACTACTATGAGGAAGCCAGGAGTTTGTGGATCGCCATTGAATTAACGGACTTGGCGGAGAGCATCCTCGCTCCGCGCATTCAGGCGGCAAAGGATAAGATGTAAGCCTTACACACTTCCGAAGTCGCAAACAACAGCGCACCGCAAGAGCGCAACATGATCTCGCAATAAAGGAACATCGCGGCGCAAGAAGGAAATATAAGCCCGCAAGAAAGTAACGCTGCGCCGAAAGAAAGGAACATCACGCCGCAACGAAGGAACAGGGCTTCGCGACAACGTAACCGTGCGCCAGAAGAAGGCAACATCGCGGCGTAATAACGCAGCTTTGCCAGCGATCGTGAAAACGGGCGAAGAAATCAGTGGAAATCGCCAAAAACATCGAATGAATTTCAATCGTCGTATTTGGGGACACTAAATTGTGCTTCGCGAGGGCGGCCGAAGGCCGGGTGGGGCCTATTCCTGAAACCCCGTCTTATATAACTCGTAATACATTCCCTGCCTTGCCAGCAGCTCTTCATGCGTGCCCTGCTCGATGATCTTCCCGCCATCCACAACGACGATTCGGTCTGAACTCGTAATCGTTGATAAACGGTGCGCGATCACAAACGACGTGCGGCCTTTCAACAAAGTCGCCAGTGCGCGCTGGATGATCTGCTCGGTCTGCGTATCCACCGACGATGTGGCTTCATCCAAAATCAAAATGCGCGGGTCCGCCAACAACGCACGCGCAAATGAAATCAATTGGCGCTGTCCAACGCTCAACAATACCCCGCCCTCCTCCACCGACGTTTCGTATCCATTCTTCAAACCCATGATGAAGTCATGCGCGCCCACAGCCTTCGCCGCGGCGATGACATCGTCATCGCTGGCATTCAAACGTCCGAACAAAATATTTTCCTTCACCGAACCGTTGAACAAAAACGGGTCCTGCAGGACCATGCCCATTTGCCTGCGAAGCGAACGCTGAGTCACCGTCCGCAGATCGAAGCCGTCCACGCGCACACAGCCCGAAGTCGGATCATGGAAGCGGCCCAATAGTTTAACAATGGTCGTCTTGCCCGCGCCCGTCTCTCCCACCATCGCGACCGTCTCGCCCGCGCGGACATCCAGATTGATATCGTCGAGGACGAGTGCGGGATCGTCTTCATAATGGAACGACACAGACTCGAATCGAACTCCGCCCGAAACGGCTGGCAAATCCCGCGCGTTTTTCGCGTCCCGCACCTCGACCTCCGTATCGAGCAGTGCGAGAATTCGTTCGCCCCCCGCCATCGTGGATTGCAGCGCGTCGAAACGGCGGCTCAAATCGCGGATCGGATCGAAGAAGCGGCCAATGTACAGAACAAACGCGACCAGCACGCCCGCCGTGATCTGATTGCCCAGCACCGCCGAGCCGCCCAGCCATACGACCAGCATCGTGGCGATCGCGCCGAGCACATCCACAACGGGGCTGAAGAACGAAGCCAGCTGTGCGGCGTAGATCGAACGCTCAAGATGATAACGATTGACGTAGTTTGCAAAATTCTCGTAATTGTGTTTCTGGCGCGAAAATGCCTGCACCACGCGCACGCCGTTGACATTTTCTGCCAGCACCGAATTGACCCATGAAATCGCGGCGCGCACTTTGCGATAGGCCGGGCGCGAGTATTGTCGGAAGATGATCGTTGCCAGCACCATGAACGGCAGGACGCTGAACGTGATCAGCGCCAGACGAAAGTCCATGCTGAGCATCACGATGACGATCAGAATCAGCGTGAAGATATCGCGCGTGATGGCGAGCACTGCCCATGTCAGAAAATCGCGCAAAACTTCGACATCATTGATGACGCGCGTAATCACACGTCCAACTGAATAGCGCGAATAAAATCCAAGCGACAATTCCTGCAGGTGATTGAATAAATCCGTCCGCAGGTCGTAGATAACGGCTTGTCCCACCCATGCCATGATGTTGACGCGATAGTACGTGAAAATCCATTGCGCGACTGCGGTCGCCAGATAAGCCAGGGTGGTGTATCGCAGGGCATTGTAATTGCCTGCAGTCAGGCCGCTGTCAATCGCAACCTTGACAAAGTACGGTCCCGCCACCGCCGCGGCGGATGCGCC
Source organism: Chloroflexota bacterium (assembly GCA_021824575.1). Lineage (GTDB taxonomy): Bacteria > Chloroflexota > Anaerolineae > Anaerolineales > Villigracilaceae > Fen-1038. The sequence continues at coordinate 25,011 of JAKAKJ010000043.1, read as the reverse complement.
AAGCATGAACACCACGGCAAGAATGAGCCTGCCGGAGTATGGCCGCGCGTATGCGAACAACCGCCGCGCGACATTGGGATCGTAGCCTTTGTCGTACTGGCTTTCTGATTCGGTCACATAAATGGGTGGAGTGATGGTTTGAGTCATGTGTTTAAGTGTCAGGTGTCAAGTTTTGGATGCCGGGTGTCATTGCGAAGCGGTGTTCCTCCGCTGCGGCAATCTCATGTAACTTTCAAAGAGGCGATTGCCACAGTGCTCGCTTCGCTCGGCCTCGCAATGACATACGATTCTTTTTTCTACGAAAGCGAATGGTCGGCAGATATTTCCGTGTCCTCGATTTCTGCTTCTTCGATCACATCTTCGAACGCCTTGTTCTGGCTCAACTGCAGATCGTGGATTTCCTTATACAATCCGCCTTGAGCCAATAATTCGTCATGCTTGCCGCGCTGGACGATTTGCCCGTTGTCCATCACAAGGATCAAATCCGCGCGGCGCACGGTGGACAAGCGATGCGCGATGACAAACGTCGTGCGGCCTTCCATCAAACGATCCAGCGCTTCCTGAATCAATTTTTCCGTTTGCGTATCCACCGACGAAGTCGAATCATCCAAAATCAAAATGCGCGGGTCCATCAGCAGGGCGCGCGCAATCGCCACGCGCTGGCGTTGTCCGCCGCTGAGCGTGATGCCGCGCTCGCCGACCATCGTGTTGTATCCGCCCGCAAAGTGTTCGATGAATTCGTGTGCCTGTGCAGCTTTTGCCGCGGCGATGACTTCTTCGTCGCTGGCACCAGGCCGCCCATACGCAATGTTGGCCTTGATCGAATCAGAAAACAACAGCGATGTTTGCAGAACAATTCCGATTTGACGGCGCAGGGAAACAAGATCAACGGAGCGGACGTCCACGCCGTCAACCAGCACCGCGCCGTCAGTCACATCGTAAAAGCGCGGGATCAAATTGATGAGCGACGTTTTGCCGGAGCCGGTCTGCCCGATCAGCGCGACGAGTTGATTCGGCTCGACGACGAGATCAATATCTTTTAACGCGGCTGACTTCTCGTCCGCGTAGCGAAGCGAAACGTGATCGAATTCCACGCGCCCGCGCAGCGCCGGGAGTTTGATCGCGTCCGCAGGCGATTGAATCTCCGGTTCGTGTTCCAAAATCTCGAGTACGCGCTGTGCGCCGGCTTCCGCTTCGCCCATGCCGTTAACCAGCCACGCGATCTGCTGGACCGGCGCGGACAGCATCAGCATGTAGGCATTGAACGCCACAACTTCGCCGACCGTCATCCTGCCCTGCAGAACCATCTGGCCGCCGAACAACAAAATCAAAATCGTGCCGAGCGTAATGAGCAAGGTGGTGGTCGGCATGACCTTCGACCATTCGCTAAGCACCTTGATGCGCGAGTCGAAATATTGTTTGTTGATCTCGTCGAAACGGTCAATCTCATACGGCTCACGCGCAAAGGCGCGCACGACCTGAACGCCCGTCACATTTTCCTGCAAACGCGACGACAAAGTGCCAAGCGTGAAATCAACGTTGTAAAAAAGTTTGGTGACCCGGTCGCCAAAGTCGGTCGTCATCATGACCATCGGGATGAGCGGCAGGAGCGAAACGATCGCAAGCATGGGATTCAAAGATACAAGCACAGCAATCACACCGACCGCCATGAACAGCAACTGGACAAGCTGAATGACGCTGTCGCCGGTAAAGCTTTGGATGGAACGCACGTCCTCGATGCAGCGCGAGATCAGCTGCCCGCTCTGCGCGTGATCGTGATAGGTGAACGGCAGGTATTGAATCCGGTTATACAAGGAATTGCGAATATCATAGCCGATGCGCGCAGCCGTCCAGGCAGAAAGATACTGCTGGGCCAAATTGAGGATCGCGGTAAGCAGGCCGAGTCCGAGCAGGAGCAGCGCGGCGCGGCCAAGATAGCCGATATCGCCGCGCAGGAGTCCATCGTCAATCACGTTCTGCAAAATCAACGGGACGATCAGCCCCAGCCCGGTGACGGACAGCAGTAAAAACAGGTCTGCGCCGATCTGCCGCACATAGGGGCGCATAAAACGTCGAAGGCGAAGTAAATGTTTCATAGGCGGAACAATTAGGATACCATGTTCGGCGGCTCACTGCCAGTGATTAATTCCACAACCTTATAATCATGATTTTCGTCATTTGCCGCCTAATGCAAATCGTCCCATGCTGCAATCGCGGAGAGTCCGTGACAGAACCACGAACGTTCAGCTTGATAGTATGCCAAACATCAAACCGCCCGCAAAATAATGCGAGCGGTTTTGTTCGTTGCTCCGCACAGCCGGCGTTCCCCAGCGTTGGCTTACAAGGAGAACGATTGGCTTATGCAAGATATCAGCTCAAAAATTATCTGTCACTTTTGAGCACCGCGCTAAAGAACCAGACCAGCAAAATAATACCCGGAACTATTAAGCAAAGATAGAAATTGAAATAATAATATTGCCTGCCGATTCCTGATAGCAGCGACCACGGCCACGGAAAGATGCACGCCAAAACCATATCCCCTGCCCTGGCGTTCAGGATGATCGGGCCGACACAATACATCCCAATGCCGAGCGCCAGCAGGAGGATCAGAAATACAACGCCCAGAGCAAGAAAAATTTTCTTGTCGAACATGATTCCAGTTTCAGGCGCGAAAGAATGGAGGGACTATAAATCCACGGCCAGGCAGGTTAGCGTTTGCTCCACGCCCGGGATCGGCTGGATTTTCGATGCTGTGATCGCGCCCAGCCTGGCAACATCTGTGGTCACGACTTCGGCCACCGCGTCATACGGACCGAACGTCATGTGCGCCTCCGACACGCCTTCCACCTTGCGAAGGCTTCGCACCACTTCTTTCACATCCCCGGCGCGGATTTTGATCAGAACATATGCCTTCATTTTTGCTCCTTTGAGTTATGACTTGCCCGAACGCAAAAAGATCGCCCAATACACCGCGGCCACCAGCACGGCCCCGCCGATGATATTTCCAATCGTCACAGGCAAAAGATTATTCAACAGGAATACGGGCCATGTCAATTTATCGAGGTTTCCAGCTTTGTCGCCAACAGCCTGGATGAACGCCGGATCGAAACCTTTGACCAGCAGCGCATACGGCACATAATACATATTCGCCACGCTATGCTCGAAACCCGCTGCCACAAAAGCAGTGATCGGAAAAATGATCGCAAGGATTTTATCCATCGTGCTGCGCGCACTGTACGTCAGCCAGACCGCCATGCAAACCAGTGCGTTGCACAAAATTCCAAGCGCAATTGCCTGGATAAAAGTCAGGTCGCATTTCGCCGCAGCAGTCTTCAACGCATTGATGCCGACCGCGTTTGCGCCGAACGTATATTGTTTTGTAAAGAACATCAGCACTGCCGTCAGGAATGCGCCAGCGAAATTGCCAATATAGACGATGACCCAATTGCGGAGAACAGCCGACCCTTTGACCTTCCCGCTGGCCCACGCCATCACAATCAGATTGTTGCCGGTAAACAATTCCGCGCCGCCAACCACAACCAAAATCAAGCCAAGCGAAAAGACAAGCCCCGATAGCAGTCGGACAACGCCGTAAGGCAGGCCGGCGCTGAACGCCGCGGTTCCATCTGGCGCGGTAACGGCGCCGCTTCCCGCGCCGACTGTTGTAGCAAAGATCGCGCCCAATGCGATGAACGCGCCCGCCAGAACCGCCAGCATGAACATTTTCAGAAACGACATTTCGGCTTTGCGTACGCCGAGATATTCTGCGCGCGTTGCCATTTCCTGCGGAAGCAATGCGTCAATACGAAGTTCGTTCATACAATCTCCTCGATGAAACTTACACGGAACGACTGCGGCCAGCCCAAGCCACCAATCCGGCCGCGACGATTGCGACAAGCACAATTGCGGCGACTGCGCCTCCGGCTCCCGCGGGAGCCGAAACGGGGGCGACCGGAACGGACGTTTCTGTGGCTGTGGGCGTATTCGTTGAAATCACAAAAGTCGGCAGCGGCGTAAACGTGGACAAGTCGCGCGTTGCGGTGGCAGGCGCAGATGTCGGCGTTGTTGTCCCGACTTTGGCGATAAACAATTTCTGTCCCTCATAAATGGTATCCGACGTCAAGTTGTTGTAAAGTTTGATCTGGCTCACGGTGGTCTTATATGCCGCTGCAATTTGCGAAAGGGTTTGCCCCGGCAAAACCGTGTAATAAATATTTCCGTTTTGATCCGGCGTGTTTACGATTGCAAATGCAATCGTCGGCTCCTGCGATGGAGCCGTACCGCTGACGATCACAATTGGAGTGCCGTTTCCTATTGATGAGCTGGATGGCGGCTTCGAATTGGCGGAAAGTCCGGCGTCAATCACAAAATAACTCATATTGCCATCGCTGGCCACGCCTGCTCCCACATCCGCCAGATTCGACGAAAGCATCGTGCCCTGATGCGCGGCGTCTGCCCAGCCGGGTGAATACACAACGCTCGATGCCGACTTGTAGTCTCCTTCCAGCCAGTTCTCCGAAAAAAATCCGCCAGAGACGGGATAGCCTGCGGCGATTGCCCGGTCAATCGGGCGCGTGCCGCCAGGGCCAATATGTCCATAAACGCCGCCTGTGGATGCAAGATAATCTGCCTGGTCCTGAGCAATCCTCATCAAAATGGAATTGACATTATAGGGCGGCAATCCATTCGAGGCGCGCAGGGAATTTACCGCGCTTACAAGATCATAGCCATTCATAGCGGAGGCCGCTTCAGGTCCGCGCGCCGAGCCGCTTATGTTGGGAGCAAGGCTGACGCCCAGCAAAATCCAGAGTGCGGTCAGAATCGAAATTAAACGCTTGTTCATACAGCCGAGATTATAACCGCGTCGGTTGTGTCTATTTTGGAGTGTCTTGGGCTATAATTCTTTGGAAGCACATATTCCAACAAAACGGAGGATAGGATGCCAGAGAGACCGATCAATCCGGCAAATGGAAAGTTCACGATCGCGGGTCGAAGAAATATTGACATTGATCTGGGAAATAACGATGTCACGAAATTTGTCGTCGTTCAGAAGGACACGGACCCAAACGTTCCGGCTCAATGGAACGGCGTTACGATTGACTGGTTTGTCTCTTTCGGTGTACGGGCAAAAAACGCAGATGGCACTCCCGGAAATTTTGCGACCATCACATATAACGTTACACTGGATCCAATACCCGCCGGTAAACGATTGTTTGCTTTTTACAATGGCCGGGTCCAGCAGCTAACATTCCAGGCCGCAGGCAACAAGATCAGATTCAGTTTGAACGTCGGCGACCCACCCGTTGGAATCGGCTAATCGTTTGCGGCTTTCCACGCGTCACGGATGGCGCGCCGCCACGGAACGTTTTCAATATAGTTCTGGCGCGCAATTTCATCATCAAATTTAGACGCCTGCACGTCCAACAGTGCAGCGGCATCTCTCAACACGGTGCGAGAGCGCGGATCCTTTTGTTTTTCCAAAGCCTGGTAGCAGGCCAAATAAATCCGTAGAGGCTCCTCCGCCCCTTCGAACATTCCGCCCGCCGCAAGATGAGCCAAAACTTCGTCCGCCCATTCGCCAGCGGAGTTTGCGTCATTTGTCTCCAGCGCCAGTTGGATGAGACCGGCGATCGGCTCCATGCTTAGGCCGGGCTGATCCAATTCCCTGCGGAGGTTCAACGATTCTTCAAAAGCCCGGCGCGTCTGCTCAAATTTCGCGTCCAACAAGAAGGCATAACCAAGATACAGTAAGCCCCACGCCTCACCTGAGCGCTCGCCCGTTTTGCGCGCCAGTTCAATTGCCTGATCGGCGTATTGAATCGCAGCTGAAGCCTCACCCTGAATACACGTGACGTTGCTCAAGTTGATGAGCACATACGTTTCCTGATATTGATTCCCAACCTGGCGCGCAATCACAAGCGCCTGTCCGAGATAATCGCGCGCAGAAGACAGATCGCCCTGCATGCCCGCAACCCAGCCAAGATTTCCCAAAGCAATGCTTTCGGTATAGCGATCTCCCCGCTCACGGGCAAGCGCATGCACCTGATCGTAATAAGTGCGCGCAGCAGAGTAATTGCCTTGAACGAATCCGGAGGAATTCCCAAGATTATTCAAAGACTTCAATTCCGCATTGTGATTGTGCGTCTCACGGGCAATCATCAGGGACTGTTCGAAATAGCTGTGCGCCGCGGCCGGATTCTTTTGCTCAAGGGCGATCAGGCCCATGGAATTGAGAATGTTTCCCTCTTCCAGGCGTTTTCCAACGCTGTGAGCGAGGTCTAGTCCCGCCTGCGCCTGACGATTTGCCTCATCCAATTTTCCCTGATGCATCAAAGCCAGGGGCCAGACGCGATAAGCATCCAGTGCGATCGCGGCGTCGTCCGTCAATTGCGCCAATCGCACAACACGTTCGGCGCGGGAAATGGTTTCAGGGTAGTCGCCAACCGTGAACGCGTAATCCATACGCATTGCCAAGACCTGCGCCGCACAATGATCATCATGCAGTTGATTCGATATTTCGTCGAGCAAATTCAAATTATGCGCTTGTGCAGCGCGATCCCCCATGCGGCTGAAAACCCTGGTCTGCTCCAGCAACAAATCGAATTGCATTTGAAGATCATCCGGCAATGTCAGCGCCAAAGCGCGACTGTAATAATCCACGGCTTGAACATTCTGATAAACATCCGCCGCAACCTTTGCGGCCTTCGAGAGATACGATTGTGCCTTCTGAGTAAGATTCGCATGTTCCGCATGATAAGCCAGCTCACCGTAATGCAAATCCAGATCATCTGCGTAAAGTTGCTCCATGGAGGAAACTGCCAACCCGTGCAATTCTCTTTGCCGCGTCGCCAATTGCATCGAATAGGCCGCATCCCGCAATAGCGTATGGCGGAATATATACCTTTCCTCATGCAGGCGGAACCAGATGTCCGCTCGTTCAGCCCGCTCAATCATATCCATTAACCGATCCGTTTTATTCAACATTCCCGCCAGCAGGCGGATGTCGAATTCGCGGCCAAGAACTGCCGCCATCTGCACCATCTCACGGACTTCGCGGCTCAACCCATCAAGACGCGCCACCAGTACCGCACGCACGTCAGTTGGAAGCAGAGTCTCGGCCTCCGGTCCCGCATAATAATGCCCATTTCCATGTTGACGCAGCAATTTGTTTTCAAATAAGTAGCGAAGAAGCTGCTCCGCGAAGAATGGGTTGCCATCTGCGCGTTCTTCCACCCATTCCTGCAGCGCAACAGAAATGGGGCTACCAAGGGTATTCTCGGCAATTCGGCTGAGTTCACCTGCAGAGAGACCAGCCAAATTTAGAAATTGAACATTGGCCACCTGCGCCAACTCAGCGATCACAATGCCTGAACGCTGAGTCGCAATGATTGCAATCGGATAATTTTTCTTTTCGTCCGCAGTTATCGAACGCGTGAAGTAGGAAAAAAACGCAAGCGTTTCCTCGTCCAGCCATTGAATGTCTTCAACAAAAAGAACGATCGGTTTGACCAAACTTTCAGCGCGCAGCAAGGCACTCAATGCCAGAAAAGTATTCTCGTGCCGTCCCTTTGCATCCAATTGCTCGTATAGTGAATTCGGCTGCACCAGCCCCAAAAGAGCAGATAGAACCGAACTGATGCGAGCCAACTCTGCTGAAAGTTCGCCGTCAGACACCTCTTTGATTAGATCGCGCAGGCATTGTGTGAAATTTTCGAGATTTGTTTGGGCCGGCTGGGAATCGGAATAATGAAAACGATTCTCCAGCCAATCCTTGAAGGGGTTCAAAGGTTGGCGCAGAATTTCATCGGTTTGACAAATAATCCAGCGCGCAGGCGCATCGCCCAACAAATTCGAGGCCTGAAAACTATGAACCAGGCGGCTCTTGCCGATGCCCGCCTCACCTTGTATCACAAACACACCGGCATATTTTCCTTGGGATAATGGAGCAATAAATTTCGATACCTGCTCCAGCTCCATGCTCCGGCCTACAAAATCGCCGTGATACACTTTCTCCGCCAAGGATTTTCGACCAAGCAAGACAAAGGCTTTTTGTTTTTCTCCAAATCCCTTGAATTCATATTCATCCAAATAGCGGACTTCAAAATGTTTTTCCACGCGTTGCGCTATTTCCTCATCAAGCCAGATCTCATTGATGCCGGCAGAATTCATCAGCCGGGCGGCCAGGTTGACTCCCCATCCATATGCAGTGTAGTCTTCGCGCAAGCTCGCGCCCATAAAACCCGCGTAAGCAATCCGATAGGAAATCCCGGCGCGGAGCGGCAGCCGTGTGCGTTCGGCAAGGTCAAGAATGAAATTGACGGCGCGGTCAATGTCCGTTTCGCGCGCGGAAGGCGCACCCCAAAACATCAACAGGTTGAAACCTTTATCGCCCAAGTCAGGGCGCAAAAAGTATCCGCCATATCGAGACTGCAACTCAAAAACTGTTTCGACGAAGGGAGCAACCAGCGCTTCGTCTGTGATTCCGGCAGGGATATCGATAAACAAATTAACGACCTGACGGAATTCGCCAACAACCGGAAAATTTAGAACGGCATCAGAGCAGAAAGCGCTGACAAGCTCGGAATCTGGCTCCCGGTCCGATATGAAATGACGCTCTGGCAGGTCTGCAAGAACGCCATAAATACGATAACAATCCCCCCAGGGTTTTGCGTCAACAACGTCATTTAATCTCACGCGACCTGCTGTGTCCAGCATAATTGTCCCAGGCTCGGCACATTCTTCAGCGGCCACCGAGCTTTTGATGCTTTCTCCACGAAAGCAATATGTTGCGCGCTTGCCATCTGTTGACTTGAACACCTGCCAATCCGTTTGACCAAAGCCCAATCCGACTTTAAGAGAGATCGGAAATTTTCCGAAGCGTGTCATGGTCTCCGGATGTGTTTTGGTATGTTCCTGAATCTCCCACGCCGCGGCGAGGCAGCGAATCAGCGCGGAGCTTTGAGGTGGGTCGTCTGGAAATATCGCGGTGATCGCGTCCCCAGTGTATCCAACCACATAACCGCCCTGGGTATAGACCGCCTCGACCAGTGGCCCAAAGAAAACGCGCATCACTTCCGCCAGCGTCTCAGCGCCACCCTGACCATGAACGGCAAGCGCATTGGTCATTTTGGAAAAACCGGAAAGATCAGCAAACATAGCCGCAGCCTGAAAAGAACCGCGGTAATTGCCAACGCGGTATTGCTCAAGAATAAAGTCAGGGACCAATCGGCGCATCACATAAACCCGGCAACTGATTTTACACTTAAGTTGCTCGACAACCAATCTCTGAGAAATCGATCCCCGATTGGCGCGGCTATAATGTGAAGCAATGAACAAAACATCCTGCGAAATCCGCGTCTGCCAAAACTGCGGACTGCGCTACCCGCTTGTCAAAGATCAAAAATTCGGCGAACGCTGTCCGGTCTGTCTCGGACAAACCGTCGCGGTGCTTGAACAGACTCTCGACCGAGAGCCGCCAACAGAGAATCAAACACTCGATTCAAAAATCAATTTGCGCGTCCTTTTGGATAATGTTCGGTCGGCGTGGAATGTCGGCTCGATCCTCCGCTCGGCAGATGGCTTTGAATTTCGACATGCCTATTTATGCGGCATCACGCCCACACCTGAAAATCTAGATGTCCGCAAGACCGCATTGGGCGCAGAAGACTCGGTTTCATGGTCAGCGCACAAAAATGCTGTCGAGCTGGTACGGCAATTGAAGACAGGCGGTTTTGAAATCTGGGCGCTCGAGAAAACCGCAAACTCCGCGCCGATACTTTTGACTTTACAAAAGTCAAAAATGCCAAACCAACTCGCGCTTGTGGTTGGAAATGAAGTCACCGGCGTTGATCCGGGGATTTTGGAAATTGCCGATCGCGTTGTTCATCTCCCCATGCGCGGGCAGAAGCGATCTTTCAATGTCGCAATTGCATTTGCGGTCGCTGCGCAGATTCTGCGCGTACAATATTGATCACTGTCATGTTGTTTATATTTTTATCCATGGCTTGGTACTTTTATGGCTACGCGCACCATGCGTTCGACAACCACAATCGGATGCTCAGCCGTTGCTCCAGTTCCTTGAGCAATTTGCATCCGGCACGCGGTTCCCGTGGATGCAACGATGGCGTCGCCGCGCTGTTTGATTTGCAGAAAGAGTTTCAGCTCGCCGATCTTTTGCGATAATTCATAATGTTCAGCTTCGTAACCAAACGTCCCGGCCATGCCACAGCAACCAGCATCCGTCAGTTGGACATCAAATCCGCAGGCGCGTAGAAGCTCGACACTGGCTTTCGGTCCGGTTGGCAAACCGTCATCCGATGGACCTTCCGCACTCTGATGGCAATGCGGATGAAATTTGATTTTCCTTGCAGATACAGACATTTTTAAATTTGAAAATTTGTCAGAGCGAATCAAAAATTCGTCCAGCAGCCAAATCCTGCTTTTGTGCTGAGATAATTTTTCGGCATATTCCGGCAATAAATCCACATAATCATTTTTGAGCATATAAATTTCCGGCGGCTCGATCCCAACCACAGGCAAAACGCCATTCGGATCAAAGTGATTGATGGCGCCCAGCACTCTTATCGCATGTTGACGTGCAATCTTCAAAAAACCTTTTGAAAACAGCGCCGCGCCTGCCCCCATCACAGGCAAGACTTTTACATTGAATCCAAGTTCGGATAAAAGATCAAACGCGGCCTGCTCGACTTGCGGCTCGACATAATGCGAATATGGATCAGGTAAAAATAAAACAGATGGACCGGAAATCCGGGTTGTTTTTATTTTTGCGCGCCGGGTTGAAAATTTCGGGAAAGGCCGCTCAGGAGCAATTCCAATAATACGTGCAAGAACCTGCCGCGCAAAAGGAACTCCGCTTATGAAGTTAGCAATGGGCGCAATCGCCGAAAGCAATTTTGCTGTAACGTGAAAATAACCAAACACATAATCACGCAACGGCCGCCCATGCAATTTGTAATACTCATCGAGAAAGGCAAACTTGAGCTTCGCCATATCCACGCCGCTTGGACATTCCGCTTTGCAGCCTTTGCATGCGAGACAAAGATCAAGAGCGTTGGAAACAGACTCTGCAAGCTTCGAATCTCGAATTTCAAATTTCGATGTTTGAGATTCGATCTTCGGACCAGCAATCATGGCCCGTAAAAGGTTTGCCCGGCCGCGCGTCGAATTCTGTTCCTCGCGCGTCGCTTGAAATGACGGGCACATTACGCCGGTATCTTTGCGGCAAACGCCCTGTCCATTGCATTGCTCGATTGCGCCCGCGAGTCCGTCTGTGTGAGCAAAATGCAAAGGCGTATTCCATGCTTGTGTGCGATAACCACCGCCGTAACGCAAATGCGAATCCATCGGCGGCGCATCGAACAACTTGCCCGGGTTCAACAATCCGTTTGGGTCGGCGGCATTCTTCAACGCGCGCATTGCGGCGATCAGTTCTTCGCCGTATGTTTGCTTCAACCATTCGCCGCGTGCGATTCCATCGCCGTGCTCCGACGCCATCGAGCCGCCTAAACGTAAAGTCAATGCCAATGTTTGTTCCGCGATCTCGCGCAAATCATGAATGCCGCTGTTTGTTTTCAGGTTCAGAATCGGGCGGATATGCAAACATCCTGCCGAGGCGTGCGCGTAAATCCCGCCTTCCGTTCGATGAGCACTCAGGATTTCTTCGATCTCGCGCACGAAGTCACCCAACCGCTCAACCGGAATGGCACAATCTTCGATGAACGTTGTGGAACGCGCAGGCTGTTGTCGAGAATCTAAAATGCCTAATCCGACCTTGCGGATGTTCCACACACGCGCTTGTTCTTCGGATGATTCCGCAACAATAACATCATCACGCAGATGTCGAACCGCGTCTTTCAGGACCTCGGGCCGGTCTCCGCTGAATTCAACAACCAGCACCGCGGCCGGGTCGCCGCTAACCCACCCCATCTGACGCGCGTACGCCGGGATGCCGCGCGCCAATCGCAGTATCATTTGCGGAATCAATTCGATTGCCGACGGATGATGATTCAACAATTCAGGCACAGCATCGCAAGCCTCAGCATTGCTGTGATAAGAAAGGATTCCCAGGATTGTATATTTTGGTTTTGGAACAAGATTGACCGTTGCGCGTCGAATGACAGCCAGCGTCCCTTCGCTGCCAGCCAGCAGTGCCGCTAAATTTATTTTCCCATTTTGACTCGGCGGATAATTTGCTCCAATCCATTGCGGCGGCCTGGATGGTGACCACGGCAGCAGATAATTCAATCTGTATCCAGACGAGTTACGCCACGATTTTGGATAATGTTGTTTGATGGCGTCGGCATAATTTTCCCGAATTTCGAATGCGGCGGAAACGATATTCGATAGTCGCGATTCGGAATGCAAGTTTCGAATATCGGATAACGAATCGTCGAATGTGACCAAACTCCCATCCGCCAAAATCGCATCCGCAGAAATCAAATGATCCGCCGTCATGCCGTATAAAATCGAATGAGCGCCGGTCGCATTGTTGCCAATGATTCCACCCATCGTGGCGCGTTCCGCAGAAGCAGGGTCCGGGCCAAATTGGAGGCCGTATTTAGCGGCAGCCCGGTTGAGGGTCGAAAGAACGACGCCGGGTTCAACGGTCGCGGTTTTTGCATCCGCATTGACTTCGACAATTTGATCGAGCCAGCGCGAACAATCCAAAATTAGCGCTTCGCCAATTGCCTGACCCGCCAGCGACGATCCCGATCCGCGCGGAAGAATCGGTATACGATATTTTGCTGCGAGTTCCACCGCGAAAAGCAAATCATCCTGCGTGCGCGGAAGAACAATGCCGAGCGGCTCGATTTTATAAATGGAAGCGTCAGTGCTGTAAAGAATGCGCGAGCCGGGGTCAAGACGAATATCACCGGTAAAATGTTTGCGGAGTTCGTCAATGAAATCAGGATTCAGGGACATACTGCGATTCTACTTTTTAAACACAAAGGACACCAAGGAAAACCTTTGTGCCCTTTGTACCCTTCGTGTGAAGTTCTTTATTTTGCCTTCCCCTGATTCGCAACCGCCGCGGCAGCTTTTGCAGCCGCCTCTTCATCACCGAGATAGTAATGTGTGATCGGCTTTAAATTATCATCGAGTTCATAAACCAGCGGAATGCCGGTTGGAATATTTAGCTCAGGGATTTCGGCATCTGAAATATTATCAAGATATTTAACGAGTGCGCGGATGCTGTTGCCGTGCGCCACGATCAAAGTCCGTTTACCGGATTTGATGGTTGGGGCAATCGCGCTGTGCCAGTACGGCATGACACGCTCGAGCGTGAGCTTAAGTGATTCAGTGGCAGGCAATTCGCTCGGTTTAAGTCCCGCGTAACGCGGGTCAAAACGCGGATGGCGTTCATCATTCAAGTCCAACGCGGGCGGCGGAACATCATAGCTGCGCCGCCAAATTTTCACTTGCGTCTCACCAAACTTATCTGCCATCTCCGCCTTGTTGAGTCCCTGCAACGCGCCGTAATGACGTTCGTTCAATTGCCAGGCATTCGTTTCCGGAATCCATTCGAGGTTCATTTCCTCGAGTGCAATCCACAACGTTTGAATTGCGCGTCGCAAAACGGATGTAAATGCCAGATCGAAAATATAACCGCTGTCTCTGAGCAGTTGACCAGCCGAATGCGCTTCGGCGCGCCCCTGGTCGGTGAGACCGACGTCTGTCCAGCCCGTGAAGCGGTTTTCCAAATTCCACGTACTTTGTCCGTGGCGAAGCAAAACTAGTTTGTACATATCTGTCTCCGCAAATCTTGATTGAATTTTACGACCGAGGAACGGAAATCCTGCAGTCGTTATTTTACTTGTTGCAGCTTATACAATACCATGTTTGTGTAAGTGCCGTTGTCGAGGCCGGGATAGTCAACGACAAAAACCGGATCAGCCCGCAATACCACGCCGGTGTGGATTTGAACGAATTGCACAATTCCGCCCAACAGGTTTGCGCGCGCCATCAAATAGACATTGTCCCTCTCGTACAAACCGATCAGTAGCGGATATGAATCGTATTGACGCAGCACATCACGATATGGCGGCGAGAACGCCAGCCATCCCAATTCGAGCACCTGGACTTTGGGAAAATCCAACGTCATCGGATTCGCCCATTCCAGTGGAATCCCCATCGCCGGGATGACGATCAAGGCGTCCTGTTGTATTTTACCCTGTGCCTGCAATGAATTAAGATTCGACAGGATTTCCTGGTAGTCGTTTTGTTTCTCAATATTCGTCGCGGAAGCAACGACAGCTCGCAGGGTTGCCAAAACCAATGCCGCAAGCATCAAAGCAGATACGAAGAATAATCCCATCAGCTTCAAAATTTCCGGCCCGCGGATTTGGGATTCTGCCGCGTTTGCCTTCGACCATGCAACGATAAAAAATCCGAAGACGGCTGCGGTTGCAAGGAAAGAATACCAGACACGCGCCGGGACCTTCTGCGTCCACACCAGGTAGACAAACAAAATGGCAACGCTGAGAATAAGCGCCAATAACGGCAAAGCTGCCCGTTGCAAGGATGAATACGAAGCCGCCAACAGAAACGCCGCGACGACGATCAGGATATAAGGATATGAAACTGACGACAGTTCGACCGGGTCTGTGCGAGGATAAAAATAGGACACCGCCGCACTGAACGGATTTTTCTCCTTCCCCGGCAGATGATTTGCCAGATATTGAAGATTATTCAATGAAAAGATTTTCTCATCTGCAATAAACCAGCTCGCAAACATTCGGGCGTCCACCGGATACCAGCCAATCTGCCCCGCGATGTTCCTGAACTTTTCCAGATCGCGGATGCGCGGAGTATCCTGTATCAAAGACCGCACATCGTTATAAGCATAAAAAGCCTGCCACTCCGCATGGGCCTGGACATAAAATTTATTGAACAAAAAGCTTCCCAACACGATCAGCCCAATTCCAGCGAACGCCATTGACAGACTCTTCAGATCGAATAAGCGATTCATCAAAATCATGGATAGGCCGGTCGAAAGCAAAACGAGAAGGATAGACTCGATCCGAATCAAACCGCCGACGAAGAGCAGGGTCCCGCCAAAGAAATAGAATCGCCGCCCGATATGAAAATCCCGATGGGCCGCTGCAAGCATCGAACAGAAGCCCGCAATGGCAGCAAATGCTGCGATTGTTGTGAATGTAATGCTGAGGAGAAAATAGCTATCCGCCAACAGAACAGCAAAAACCCCAACGATTTTCCCGTCTGTCTTTAGCGGGAAGGACAAAACAAGATAAACCAAACACCAAACCGAGAAAAAATTGAGCGCGACAAAAAGCAATATTTCCCAGTTCAAATTAGTCGGCAGGCCATAAAGGAAATTCAACAGGAAACCGAGGAGGACATTGCTGAAAATCAAAAACGGGACGGGCGTGCCTCCCAGATATCCGGAAGCAAGCGAAATCATCGTGACGTCGTCATCCACTTGGTAACCGGGACGGAACACAAGAAGGTGCAGCAAAAAAAATGCGGCAGCGAGCAGCAAGCTCGCAATCCACGGGCGAAGCGACGACTCCACGCGCACGTTTTCTGGAGTCGTCATTCTGTCAACAATGTTTCCGGGAAGGAGAGATTTCAATTTGTTGGATTTCCGCGAAGATTTAACAGAAGTTCAGGATGTTGATTGCAAACGCAAACACAAACGTCGGCGTTAATCATAACCCCTTTTGCGGACGCCGCAAAAAGTCCCGCGCTACAGACGTTTATTGGCATCGCTCAACGAAGTGAGCAATTCATCTTTCATCTGGGCGGCCAAGCCCGGCAGTTGGTCCCGCAAATCTTCAAGCTCGTCGGGGTCATCCTGCAAGTTATACAGTTCGATCTGGTCGGGATATGCCGCATAACCCAGATAATAAATCAGCTTCATGTTGCCCTTGATTAAAGAGATGGTCGCCTGCTGGAATGGCTCGAAAGCGGAATCATATTTCGCGTCCATGCTGAATACGCTTCGGCTCATGTCCTCCTGCCCGCCGAACCCTGGCAGCAATTTGCCTTCCGAGCTTGCGGGGTTTTGCGCTCCCGCGAGATTCAGGAGCGTTGGCAAAATATCCGCCGCGCTGGTCGGAGAATAGACATCACGGCGCGTTTGAACGCCGGGCGCGGAAATCAGCAAAGGCACATGAATGACTGAATCGAAAAGCAGTGCGGTGGTATGCCCAGAATCGCCGCGCTCGAATAATTGCCCGTGATCCGATGTGACGACAAGATAGTTGTTCTCCAACACGCCGGCGCTGGTAAGTTGATCAAGCAATTTTCCAAAGCCATCATCCACATCTGCAATGTATTCATCATACACTTTGATGGTTGGGGCATAATCGGCAGGCGAAAGTTGGCTGGTCGCCAACGGATGATGAGGCTTATCGGGAATCGGTAGGTCCGGGAACTTGTTGACAAACTCCGCGCGCGGACGAAACGGCTCGTGCGGCGACCAAAAGTGGAAATAGCCAAAGAGCGGCGAGGAGTCCCGGACCAACCGCTGGATCCGATCTGTAACCTCCGGGAAGGCCTGCGGGATTTGAAAATAGTAAAAACTGTTATACGGAATCCCGTACGGATATTCCGCGGATGCCTCGTCCAAATTCCGCTTATCGAAAACGTGAAGATAATCCAGAAAGCCCAGCGATGGCGAGCCTGCCCACTGTGTTGGGTCCTGGCCGTCGCCGGTCAGCAGGAATTGGTTGAAGGTGTAATAGATCATATCTGAGTCTGGCAGGTCGGCGAGTCCCAAAAACGGATTTATGGTTTTATTCTGGTATCCAAATGCGGTCGGCGAGATATGATCTTCGAGCCCCGATTGAAACTGCCGCAGGAACAAATCGGCCCACAGGTTCTCTGCATACGCAGTGCGGTAATATTGATTTCCCATCAGCGAAAAGATATTCTGATTTGTCAGTGAACGCTTGATCAAACCGCCGTGATTGATGGCGCGATGAGACCATGGATACATTCCCATCAAAATGGAGGATGTGCCCGGCGTTGTAAAACTCCCGCTTGCGTAATGCGAATGATAGACCGTGGCGTGCTGGGCAAAACGTTCAAGATTGGGAGTCGTTTCCTTGCCATATCCATACAACGACAAATGCCGCGCGGACATCGCGTCGAACAACAGGACGATAATCCCGGGCCGCGTGCCATCAGTGCCGGAAAGGATTTTATAAGCCGGCCCGCTCCGGGTCAGGCCGAGGCTGGCAGTGACCGCCGCCGTCAGTTTGAGAAAATCTCGTCGGGAAATCCCTGTCATCGAATCATCCTAGACAATATTCCGAACAATCACGGTAATTAAAGAGATAGCGGTAACCGGCAGGAATATATATAAGAAAATGGTCATACTGTCAGAGAGCCACCTCGCGGCTTTGCCGACAAATGCCAGCCTGGTCGCAAAAAACGCAATCAAGATTGCACCCAAAATGGTCGCTACAGCCCAGGGCAGCGCCATATTCATGTATGCGTTCAAGTCGGTAAAATTATTCAGGAAAACAAAGACGGACGCGAGCGTGCAAACCACAAGCGATGTGCCGCGGACAACGAAGGTATCTTTCAAAACCTTTGCAGGCGAGATCAAACATATTCCCAACAAGATGAATAAAATAAAAAGGCTTTCCGCCAGATCTGCGAGCATCGAATAACAAAATATGGCAAGGATTTCTCTGATATTCAGGAACCGCAGCCAATATTGCAAATAACGCAAATAGGTGAAAAGCGTCCAGCCATACACCATAAATGCAATGATGGCATAGACAGGCAAAATATCTCGAAAATTTGGCAGGCGCCTGGAGAGAATTCGGGTCATCACGTTGGAAAGTCAGAAAGAACGAGATTGTAGAAGACTAATATAAACCAAAGATGAAAATCGAGTAAAGTGCTTGTGTAGAAATTATACAGAAGCCTGCTCACACGGGAAAGGCAAACCTTCCCTTGCCCAATTATTCTGTTCCACTTAGAATATCGAATCATGCCAGACGATGTTACGCCCATTCGCCAGCAATATCTGGAAATCAAACGGGACTATCCCAACACGATCCTTTTTTTTCGGCTCGGGGATTTCTACGAAACCTTCGATGAAGACGCAGAAACCACGGCGCGGGAACTCGACATCGTCCTAACCTCCCGCCCCATTGGCAAAGGGATGCGCGCACCGCTGGCGGGCATTCCATATCACGCGGTCGAAAATTATCTGGCGCGGTTGATCGAGAAAGGTTATCACGTCGCAATCTGCGAACAAGTCGGCGACCAGCCAGAAAAGGGAATCTTCCCGCGCAAAGTTGTGCGCGTCGTAACGCCAGGGACAATTATCGAACCAGGACTTTTGCCCGGCGATTCAAACAATTACCTCGCATCGGTCGTTCTGGATGAGGAGCGGGCTGCCGTTGCCTATGCCGATATCACCACCGGAGAATTTGCCGCGACCGAACTGCCCGTCGAGTCATTGCGCGCTGAGATCGTTCGCCTGCATCCCGCAGAAATCATCCATCCCGACCATCAAACAATGAATGATGGCATCAACGGCCATCTCACACCGTGGACAGCCTGGCGCTTTGAGCCGGGCAAATGCGAAGAAACATTATTGGCTCATTTCAAAGCATCCACACTCGAGGGTTTCGGCATCAAAGGACAAAGCCTTGTTATCCGCGCGGCGGGTGCGATTGTGCAATATCTCAAGGAGACTCAACCGGACTCGCTTAATCTTTTGACAAGTCTGCGTTCTTATAGCTTGAATGAGTTCATGACTCTCGACGCGTCCACACGGCGCAATCTCGAACTGGACGAAACGCTGCGCGGCGAACGCAAAGGTTCGTTGCTTGGAGTTCTTGATCAGACCGTGACGCCGATGGGCAAACGGCTGATCCATCAATGGGTCAGCCAGCCATTGCTCAACGCGGACAAAATCAAAACGCGGCAGGATGGCGTTGAATTCTTCTTCGAGCGCGGCATGGAACGTGCCGAACTGCGCGCTGCGCTCAAGCCGCTGGCCGACCTTGAGCGTTTGACCAACCGCATCATCGCCGGTCATGCCCAGCCGCGTGATTTGGTTGCATTGCGCGACAGCCTGCAAAGAATTCCTGGCATTTTGAATGTGCTCGAAGAGGAAAGAAGCAAGAAGAAGGAGACCCTTCTACCAAAAATCGAATTATCGAATAACGAATTATCGTTGCTTCAAGCCGCAATTGCAGATGAACCACCAGCCACTTTGCAGAACACCGGAATCATTCGTCACGGTTATTCGCAGGAATTGGATTCGGTAATCGAAGCTTCACAACATGCACGTGATTGGATTGCCAATTTGGAATCGGTCGAACGCGAGCGAACTGGAATCAAAACGCTCAAAGTTGGTTACAACAAAGTCTTTGGCTATTACATCGAAATCTCGCGCGGTGCAGCAGACAAAGCGCCCGACAATTACATTCGCAAACAAACGCTGGTCAACGGCGAGCGTTTCATCACGCCGGAGATGAAAGAGTACGAAACTCTGGTACTGAATGCGGAAGAACGAATCCGCGAAATCGAAGTGCGCCTGTTTCGCGAAGTCTGCGCGGCGCTGTCGAAATCGGCGCACAAACTTCTCGAAACGGCGAGAGCCTTGGCTGAGTTGGATGTGCTGTCTGCCTTGGGCGAAGTCGCGGCTTTGGGAGGCTACGTCCGGCCCGAAGTCCACGAAGGAAGCGAACTGGAAATCCATGAGGGGCGGCACCCGGTTGTTGAACAGAGTCTGCATGGCGAACGCTATGTCCCAAATGACATCATCTTCGAAAGAGGCGAGATCGTGCGCGTCATCACCGGGCCAAATATGTCTGGCAAGTCAACGTATTTGCGACAAACCGCGTTGATCGTTTTGATGGCACAAATGGGTTCATTCGTGCCCGTTGAGTCCGCGAAGATCGGACTCGTGGATCGCATCTTCACGCGCATCGGCGCACAGGATGAAATCCATGCCGGGCAATCCACGTTCATGGTCGAGATGATCGAGGCTGCGAACATTTTGCATCACGCCACGCCGCGTTCGCTTTTGATTCTGGATGAGATCGGCCGCGGCACATCCACGTATGATGGCGTTTCGATTGCGTGGGCCGTGGTTGAATATATCCACAATCATCCGCACCTGCGCGCAAAAACATTGTTCGCAACGCATTATCACGAATTGACTCAACTCGCGGATTTATTGCCGGGCGTCCGCAACTACAATGTGGCCGTGACCGAAGCGGACGGCAAAGTTGTGTTCCTGCACAAAATCGTCGCGGGCGGCGCGGATAAATCGTACGGTATTCATGTCGCTCAACTCGCGGGACTGCCCACGCCCGTCGTTCAGCGCGCCAATGAGATCATGGCTGAACTCGAAAAATCTTCGGGGCGCGCGATCAACATCAATCCACATGCCGCGCAGCAAGCCGCGTTATTCCCGGAGACGAGCCCATTGCTTGATGAACTAAAAGCAGTGGATGTAAATTCGCTCTCCCCCATCGAAGCCCTGAATAAACTATTCGAATGGCAAAAGAAATATTTGAAATAAAGGGGCGATGAAAAAAGTCCGCGCACCAACACAGGAAGAAGCGGGGGTTTTGATCGCCATGCTGGCCGTCATCTTTGGCGGCTGGGTGCGGCTCTTTCCGCCATCCATCGCGGGTTTTCCAATCAATGACGGCGGCTTGTTTACCGTGATGATCCGAGCCATCCAAGCCGATGGGCTGAAGCTGCCAGCTTATTTTCAGTACAATGGGCAATCCATTCCATTCGCTTATCCACCCCTTGCGCTTTACGTTGGCGCGATTATTTCATACTTGTTTCATCTGGATGCGATTGACGTTGTCCGCTGGCTGCCCGCAATCATTTTGATCGGAACCGTTCCCGCGTTTTATTATTTGGCGAAAGGCGTTCTGAATTCATCGTTCAGAGCGGGGCTGGCTACATTCGCCTTCGCATTTACTCCGCGCACGATGACCTGGACAATCATGGGCGGCGGCTTGACGCGGAGTTTTGGGATGCTTTTTCTCTTGCTGACGCTCGCAAACCTTTATCGTTTGTTCGACGCGCGCGACAGAAAATATCTGGCGCCATCCATTCTTTTCAGCGCGCTGGTTGTACTGGCTCATCCAGAAGCCGCGCTCCATACAATTGCGCTTGCGATTCTTTTCTGGATTTTCAAAGGCGGCAACAAGGATGGAATCGTCAATGCGATTACCATTGGGGTTGGGACAATTGCTGTTACAAGCATCTGGTGGATTCCGACCCTCCTCCGCCTCGGCCCGGACCCGTTCCTGGCCGCCGCGCAAACGGGCAGTCACTCCGCCTTGTCTTTTCTCTACCCATTTCTTCTCACGCTGACAGACGAATCGTTTTTGACAATTATTGCAGTTCTTGGTCTGATTGGTTTTATCGTTTGCATTACAAATAAAGATTATTTTCTCCCCGTTTTTTACTTTGTTCCTTTCATCGTTGACCCGCGCAGTTCAGCCACGTACGCCATGATTCCGCTGACCATGATGGCGGGCCTCGCATTGAGTGAAATCATCCTTCCCGGACTTTCGCAGCTTGAACGTAAATTGACCAGGCTGCCAATCGAAAACCTTTTCCAAAGCCGCATGGTCAACTTATCGCTTATCGTCTTTGGGCTTTATTTGCTCGGCGGCACAATGTATTTTGGCACACAAGTCGCGGCGACCGCGGTATCCGCCGCCGACCGCGCGGCCTTCAGTTGGATTTCCACAAACACGCCGCCAAACAGCCGCTTTCTCGTCATGACCGGCGAGAACGAGATTCTCTGCGACGGCGTCCAGGAGTGGTTCCCTGTGCTGGCGAATCGAGTTGACATATTGACCATCCAGGGCGATGAATGGCTGCCTGGCAAAAAATACATTCAGGCTGTTAATCTTCAAAGCGGCACCCAGGCCTGCGTGAATGATTCCGATCCGCTGGATTGCATCGGGCAAAACAAACTGGAATACAACTACATTTACGTCGCCCGCCAATCAACTCTGAAAAACCTGTGTCGGGCAATTGCACCGGTTAAACGCGGCGAGGGCCTGATCGCAGAACTGGACCAGAATCCGCAATATCAATTAGCTTATCAAACGAACGGGGTGGCTATATTTTCTTATCAACACTGAGACGTGGGGTTGAGTTCATCTCATCCATCCCCCATTTTTACGGCGCGTGGTTTTCAATCCTCCATACCGGCAAGGTGCATTAACGTTTTCTAGTGCGCTGGGAGGGACTTGAACCCTCACGAGTTGCCTCACATGGCCCTCAACCATGCCTGTCTGCCAATTCCAGCACCAGCGCAAAAGCAACACTATCGTGCAAGCAGGGCGTATTATAATCGGCTTGCCTTGCCTGTCAAGCAAACGAAAATCTTCGAGGAGAAATGTCATGACAAGTATTGTCGTGGACGCAATGGGGAGTGACAACTATCCAACGCCGGATGTGGAAGGCGCGGTGATGGCCGCTCGCGAATACGGCGTGGAAATTATTCTGGTCGGCGACGAATCGAAAACCAGACCCGTGCTGGACGCACAAAACCCGGGCAGTCTTCCCATCCGAATCGTCCACGCGCCCGAAATGCTGACGATGGAAGATAAGGGCATGGCGCTTGCACTGAAAGCGCGCCGGCCCGACGCAAAAAATTCGATGGCAGTCGGCATTGACCTTGTGAAGAAAGGCGAAGCCGGAGCATTTGTGACGATGGGCAACACCGGCGCGGGTGTGGCAACATCGTACTTTCGACTGGGAACCATCAAAGGCGTGGACCTGCCCGCGGTTGCCCCCATCTTCCCCACTGCGACTGGGTCATGTGTTGTCCTCGACATCGGCGCAAACCCGGAATGCAAGCCGATCAATCTTTTGCAGTTTGCGATCATGGGAAGCATTTACGCCGAAAAGGTTCGCGGCGTAAAGAATCCAAAGGTCGGATTGGTCTCGAATGGCGAAGAAGAAGGCAAAGGCAACGATCTGGTAAAAGGCGCGACGCCATTGCTCAAAAATTCGGGTTTGAATTTTTATGGCAATGTGGAAGGCAAGGAAGTCATCGGCGGAAAAGTTGATGTAGCCGTGACGGACGGCTTCACCGGCAACGTCATGCTCAAGACAGCCGAGGCGGTTGGCAAATTGATTCTGGATCAAGTCAAAGTCAAGATCAAGAGCGGCGGCCCGCTGACGATGCTGGGCGGCGCGCTGGTCAAGCCCGCGCTGACCAGTCTCAAGAGTCTGCTCGATCCGAGCGAACAGGGCGCAGCAGTCCTGCTCGGCGTAAATGGCTTGGTTCTGATTGGTCATGGCCGCTCGGATAATGTCGCTGTCAAGAGCGCGATACGTCTGGCAAAAAACGCGGTGGAATCAAACATGCTCGATGCAATCAAGACAGCTATTGAGGAAAGTTTGAAGAAATAAATCAACAAAACGCAAAAACGTAAGGACAATCTTTCTTGACGTTCTTTGCGATCCTGGCGGTACAGAAAAGGTCTCAATGAAAATCATCAAAAACGAAAAACTCATCAAACGCAACGGACGTATCGGTCAATGGACGAGTCTCGGCGCGCTGGCTGTGCTCGGCATCGGAATGTACATCTCATTCCAACGGCCCGATTTGTTCGCTTATTCGCTCGGCGCGCTGATTGTCGGATTCATGATGACACAGATCGGCATGTACTTCAGCAATCGCTGGGGACGCAGCCCGCGCCCGGACGAACAGTTGGATGCAGCGTTAAAAGGGCTACCAGGCGACACATCCATCTATCATTATGTGACGCCGGTTTCGCATTTTCTTGTTGGACCGGCAGGCTTGTGGGTTTTCCGCCTTTACCACCAGCGCGGAAAGATTTCCTATTCCAAGAATCGCTGGCGATTGACCGGCGGCGGATTTATGCAGGCTTACATGACGATCTTCGGCCAGGAAGGTATCGGACGGCCCGATCTCGAAATAGCAACTGAAATTGATTCGCTGAAAAAGTATTTGGCAAAAAAAATCGAGGGCGCTGAAATTCCTGAAATTCAAGCCGCGCTGATTTTTACCAACGAACAGGCTGAGATTGACGAGACCAATTTGCCCATGCCTGCCATGAAGTTGAAGCAGCTAAAGGAATTCATCCGGCAGAAATCGAAAGATAAAACGATAGACATGCTGATGCTCGAAAAAATAAAATCGGCTTTGCCGCAGGAAGAAGAATAGTCCTCACCTCCTAACCCCTCTCCCCCAAAAATTTGGGAGAGGGGTTTTATGGTACACTTGTTCTATGGACTCATTGGTTGCCATTGACATCGAAACCACGGGGCTGGACGAAAACCGCGAAGCCATTATCGAAATTGCGGCAGTTAAATTCAAAGGGAATCGCGTCGAAGATGAATGGACGTCGCTGATCAACCCCAATCGGCACGTTCCAGAATTTATCACCGGCTTGACCGGCATTGACGATGCGATGCTTCGTCAGGCGCCGCGCTTGCGGGATGTAGCTCACGAACTCGAAGCATTCGTTGGTGACGCGCCCATCGTTGGACATAACGTCCGTTTCGATGTGGGCTTCCTGCAAAAACAAATCCCGTTTGCGTACAATGAAATCATTGACACCTACGAACTGGCCGCGGTTTTATTGCCCAATGCCAGCCGTTATAACCTGGGTTCGCTTGGCAAAGAACTTGGAATTCTTTTGCCAGCCACCCACCGCGCCATGGACGATGCCAAAGTCACGATGGCCGCGCTCAACAAACTTTATCAAATGGCGCGCGAGCTTCCGCTTGATTTGCTCGCGGAAATTGTCCGACTGGGCGAGCCGCTGACATGGGATGCGAATTATGTTTTTCGTGAAATCTTACAAGCGCGCGCCAAAGAAGGCATTCAAGCCAAAAGAGTCAAGAAAGATTCGAAACAATTCTTTGACGACGATCATTATCCGCCGCTGGAGAATCCCGAAAAGCCTTATGCACTAAATCCCGAAGAAGTCGCCGCACTGCTCGAATACGGCGGGCCATTCTCGAAATATTTCGAAAAGATCG
>JAKAKJ010000072.1 GCA_021824575.1 Chloroflexota bacterium | reverse complement strand
AAGCAGTGACATATAAATCGCAGATGCCAGCGCGATCAATCCTTGATTGGTGCAAATGTTGGATGTTGCGCGCTCGCGTTTGATGTGTTGTTCGCGGGCGGTCAGCGTGAGAACGTACGCGCGCTGTCCGTGACTATCAACAGTTTCGCCGACGAGTCGCCCTGCCATTTTGTGGACGTAGGATTTCTTCGTGGTGAAGAATCCGACGGTCGGGCCGCCGAACCACATCGGGACACCGAGCGGCTGGCCGTCACCGACGACGATATCTGCGTCCATTTCGCCCGGCGTTTTGAAGAGCGCTAACGCAGTCGGATTCGCAACAACGCAAGCCATCGCGCCTTTTGCGTGCGCGGCTTCGATGAGTTTGGTGTAATCGTAGATGCGCCCGAAGAAATCGGGATATTGAACGATGACGATCATCGTGTTGTCGTCAATCAATGATGCCAGCGCATCTGGCCCGGACTCTAAATCGGCTGTTGGATCATCCCCGGCCATTTCCAATTCCATGCCTTGGGTGTACGTGCGAATCACGGCCCGATATTGTGGATGAACACTTGGCGATATCACAACCCTTTTGCGTTTGCCGCGAAATTGTGCCCACGCCATGTTGACGGCTTCCGCCGCGGCGGTCGCGCCGTCATAATGTGAGGCGTTGGAAACTTCCATACCGGTCAGCGCGGACATCAGCGATTGATATTCGAAGATGCCCTGCAATGTGCCTTGCGAAATTTCCGGCTGGTAGGGTGTGTAGGCCGTATAGAATTCGCCGCGGCGCAGCATGTGATCCACAACCGATGGAATGTAATGGTTGTAGATGCCCGCGCCGAGGAAGGAAATCAAATCGCCGCGCACGTTTTCGTTGCTGGCGGCGATGTCTGCCAGTTCAGCCGCAGCTTCCATCTCGGTCAGTGCGGGCGGCAGATTCAATTTGGGAAAGCGATGTTTGGCTGGCACATCCTTGAACAGATCATCAAGCGTCTTGACGCCGATGGTCTCCAGCATCGCGTCCCGTTCTTTGGGACTAATGGGAATGTAGGTCATAGTTGCTCACTTGTCGTTGCGAGGAAGGCGCTGGTTGAGTAGGTTGAGTGCTCTTCGAGACCGTATCGAGACCAAGCCGACGTGGCAATCTCACTATATTTTCAAACAATAGTTTGCAGTTTAGTTGAGATTGCTTCGCTCGCAATGACATTTTATCAATGCGTTCTTCCCGCGCAGTACGTTTCGTACGCGGCGGCATCCATCGCATCGCTTGTCTGCCCACCTTCAACCTTGACCATCCAGCCCGCGCCGTACGGATCGCTGTTGAGCGTCTCGGGTTTGTCGGACAGAGCTTTGTTGACGCCGGTCACTTTTCCGCCTGCCGATGCGTAAATCTCTGCCGAGGCTTTTACCGATTCAACAGACGCAATCGGACTTCCAACCTCGACTGTGTCGCCAACGTCAACGAGGATCTCGACGAAGACAATGTCAGAGAGCTGCGACTGGGCATAATCGCTTAAGCCCATCGCGCCGCTGGATGGATCGAACCATTCATCGGACTTGGTGTACTTGAGAGTGGCTGGAGTATTCATTAGAAGATCTCCTCTTTGGGGAAAATAGGATAGGCGAGAATCTAAAAGGACGCACGATATTCATATCGCGCGTCCTCTGTAATTTGACCTGAGAGATTCGTTTAGTTATGTAGTTGGGTGGTTTTGTCGTTGCGTAGTAACTACGTAACTATCGAACTGCCAAACTACCAAACTAAATTTTCACCGTCGGTGTCTCGCGCTTGGCGGGACTTTCCAGAGTGTTTCGGATGCTGGGTCCTTTTGCCTGAGAGTTTCGCCTGGTTTCGCCTGTTCCAGACTTGCACCTTCGGCGTCCCTTGCTCGGTTTCGGTACGTGCTCGCTTTGCTCGCGGCTACTCAACCATCGCTTCGGAATCTCTTCCCAGTACCTGCTCAATTGTTGTATCCATTTTATGAGTCCGGGAAAGAAGCGTCAAGAGGACGAAAATCCGTGATTAAGGCGTCGGGACGATGGTCGGACTCAATGTCGGGACCCAGCTTGGATCCATGACGGGCGGCGCTCCCTTTTGCTTTTCCAGTTGATGAAGTTGACCCTTCAATTGCTGGATGATCGTCTGGTACTGCGGATCATCGATTTGGTTGCCCAGTTCGTACGGGTTCGTTTGCAAATCATAAAACTCTGACTTGTCGCCGGTGGTTTCCGAATAAACGTATCGTTCGGTGTGGATGGCGGAATAAACGCCGCGCGGCGGCCAGCCTTCCAGCAGAAGCGCATTGCGCCATGGACCGCCATCGAATAAATTGACCATGGATTGACCGTCCATATTGGAGGGAATCGGAAGTCCCGCTAGTTGATAGAGGGTGGGCGCGATATCAATATTGGCGACCAGGCGATTATCCACGTAAGGTTTTGGAATCAGCGGAGGATATCGGATTGCGAATGGAACATGCACCGCTTCTTCATACAGGCTGTTCTTTGATGTCATGCGATGTTCGCCCCAAAGCAGGGCATTGTCGCTAAGGAAAATAATCACGGTATTATCAAGCTGACCATTTTTCTTCATCTCGTCGAAAATCCGGGCATCAGCGCGATCCAATGACATCAGAGTGAGAAGTTGGTCGCGGCGGAAGGCATCGTCCAGCGCAATGTCCTGCGGCGATAGCAGCTTGCTTTGAAGCCATTCCGGTTTTGCAGAAACGTCGGCTTCGTTGAAACTCGGGGGCCGCCACGGCGCAAGATCGGTCAGTTTGTTTTCGTCTGCCGGGTCCGGCGTCGCGGGCTGATGAGGGGCGTTTGGCGCAAAGAGCAGGACGAACGGTCGCGGTTGTTTTGCCGCCTGGTCAAGGAATTGAATTACATAATCGCCAAGGATGTCGGTGATATATCCTTTGTGCGTGGACCAATTCCCATTGTTGTTCAAACGCGGATCAATGTACGCGCTTTCGCCGCGGAAGAATGAAACCCAGAAATCGAACTCCGGACGGGTCTCACCGTGCCACGAATTGAGATATTTCCCAACCAGGCCTGTGTAATAACCGTTCTGGTGCAAATCGTAGAAGAACGTTGTCTTGTTCAGCCGATCGGTATTGGTTTGGACGCCTGTGTTGTGCGCGTACATGCCGGTCAGGATGCTGGCGCGGGCCGGGCAGCATAGCGGCGTCGTGTCGTATCCGTGCGTGAACGTCACGCCTTGATCAAAAATCGTTGCGACCGTGGCCGGCATGTAATCCATTGTGTCGTATCGCTGGTCGTCCGTCAGAATGATCAGGAAATTTGGGCGCGTCTCATTGATGCGCGGCAGGGTCGCGCACGATTGCGAAAACAGAATACCAACCAGCACCAGAATCGAAAAAATCCTTCGGTTATACACTGAATACTCCTTGGATCAATATTAAGCGCTTTTATTTTATCAGCATTTGGTTTTTATCAAGATCAGGTAAGCCTGCTTCCAATGAAGCAGGCTTGATGTCCTTTGATATTTGATGGAGATGACTGAAGGTTTTCAAATCCAACAGGAACGCTACATAGTCTTCACTTCCTGTTTTGGGCCGAAAGCGATCGCACTGAATTGCCCAAAAAGATGAGCGTAGATTGTGGTGAGATAAACGCCCGATCCTAATCCAACAATCAAACCGGCAATCCATCCAACGCACGGAATCCAACCAATCAACGCGTTGAAAATTCCAACCGCCAATCCGATGGCGAGTCCGCCGAGTACATTGATGCCCCACGCCATAAAGAAAGGCGCAATGTTCCTGCCGGTCAAATCGAATACTTCGCGAAACTTGAAGCAGGACGCGAAAGTTCCTTCGCGGGAAAAGATCACAAGGATTGCCGGATAAATCACGGAAAGAGCAAGCAGATAAATGATAAACAGGCACATGAGACAATAAAACAATAATCCGCCTGCGGT
Source organism: Chloroflexota bacterium (assembly GCA_021824575.1). Lineage (GTDB taxonomy): Bacteria > Chloroflexota > Anaerolineae > Anaerolineales > Villigracilaceae > Fen-1038. The sequence continues at coordinate 100,831 of JAKAKJ010000072.1, read as the reverse complement.
TGCCAGAGCCTGTGCCGCATTTTGCAAATTGTCATTCCCCGATAGGATGCTTGAAAAAGCAAAAATGCTCAACGGCAGACAGATGACGATCAACATTGGAAGCGCGTATACGAGGCCCGCGGCAAATAGGATAAGCCCTTCGGTAAATTTCTTGTCCAGGTTATCCCATTGCGGAAGCGGCTCAGAAAGATGATTGGCTACATTCCGCATGATGCCAACGATATATCCCGACCATGCAAAATTCAGAATCGGTACGATGGCGATTACCGCACCCCAACCAAGTTTGCTGATCCATTGATGATCTTCAAATTGATACGAGAACGATTTTCCGATGTCCATATTTCCTCCAAATTTGAAATCAAGTTCACGTGGATTTTACAGCAAATACAATTCTGGGACAATGAATCAAAAAAGACCCGCTAGAGCGGGTCTTTTTATCAATCTTAATACTCTGAACTTACGCCCACCCCTGGTTCTTCACCCAATTGGTGATGACCGGAACTTCCACGTACTTGCCATTGTAGGCCTGGATACCCCAGTAGATGCACACAAACCAAAGGAGGACTCCTACGCAGGACAGAATCCCCAGCGTGAATGGGCCTATGACAGCCCCAAGAATCACGATGATGATTCCAAGGACGAGAGCCTGTGCATTGTGCGCCCTGATGAAAGGGCGGTTCTTCTTGTCTTCCATCAACAGAATGATGATGGGGACAAGGGGAGTAATGATGTAAGCCAAAAGTGCCCAGAGCTTATCGTCGCTGGTAGCATCGGCAGACATAGGTGCTTGAGACATAGGTGGTTCCTCCTGAACTGGTCTGAGATTTTGATTATTGTACAATGAAAGCAATCAAAAATCAACGACTTGCGTAAGGGACAATGGTACTATTATGCTAAAATGCACAACATGACACGCGTCGTCTTCATGGGTTCACCGGATTTTGCGCTGCCGGTTTTGCGCGCGCTGGCGGAACATTATCAAATTGTCGGCGTTGTGACCCAGCCGGATCGCCCATCGGGACGCGGGCGCGAGCTTAAGTCTCCGCCTGTTAAAACACTGGCAATGGATTTAGGCCTCGCGTACATTCAACCGGAAAAATTACGCGCTCCCGAAGCGATGGATCAACTGCGCCTCTGGGCCCCGGACTTGATCGCGGTCGCCGCCTTCGGGCAGATTCTCCGCCCTGACGTTCTCGCGTTGCCCCCGCATGGATGCGTAAATGTCCACGCGTCGTTGCTGCCGCGCTGGCGCGGCGCTGCGCCGATCCAGGCCGCGATATTGGCGGGCGACACTGAAACCGGTGTGACCATCATGCAAATGGATAAAGGCGTGGATACCGGCGCAATGCTTTCTCAACGCGCAATTCCTATTCAAGCAGAAGATACAGCTGGCTCATTGTTTGAAAAGTTATCTCATCTCGGCGCGGACTTGTTGATCGAAACTTTGCCGCGTTATTTATCCGGCGAATTGCAACCGCAGCCACAAGATGAAAGCAAGGCGACATACGCACCGATGCTGAAAAAAGAAGAGGGCCAGCTTGATTTCACACAACCCGCTGAAGAACTGGCGCGGCGCGTGCGCGCTTTCAATCCGTGGCCGGGCGCGTATATGGATTTTGGCGGAGCAATATTGAAAGTCCATCGGGCGCACGTTGAAACGGAAAATGCGCCAGCGGGGCAGAGGCTGGTTTATCGGGGTCAGCCCGCGGTCAGGGCGCGGGGCGGTCTTCTTATCCTTGATGAAGTGCAACCACCGGGGAAAAAGCCTATGAGCGGAAAATCATTTTTAGCCGGTGCGCGTAATTGGTCCGAATAAGAAAAAATACTCCGTCAACAATAGATGACGGAGTATAATTTTTAATGGAAAGGAGGTTCCATGTCAGATCAACCGACAGGATGCGCACGCACCACTGGGACTGTGGTTGGCGAGAAATCTAGCGATTCCCAACTTGCTGAACAAACCGTTGAAAAAAAGGAGATGACCATGACAACTCGTGTTGGGCAGAAAGCACCGGACTTCACAGCTCCGGCCTATTATCAAGGCAAGTTCACAACTGTAAAACTTTCGGATTACGTTGGCAAATGGGTGTTGCTGTGTTTCTATCCAGGCGACTTCACCTTTGTCTGAGCAACGGAAGTATCGGCGGTCGCCGATAAATATCCAGAGCTGCAAAATTTGGGCGTGGAAGTCATCTCGGTCAGCGTGGACAGCCACTTCGTTCACAAGATGTGGAACGACAATGAATTAACAAAGATGGTGGATGGAGGAGTTCCCTTCCACATGGCATCGGATCAAGCAGGGAATTTGGGGCGCGCGTTTGGAGTCTATGATGAGAATCAGGGAATCGAATTGCGCGGTCGCTTCATCATTGACCCGGATGGCGTGATCCAAGCTATGGAAGTGATGACACCGCCGGTGGGCCGCCGCTTATCCGAAACGGTGCGACAGATTCAAGCCTTCCAACAAGTTCGCGCAAGTAAAGGTACTGAAGCAACGCCTGCAGGCTGGATGCCCGGTGAAATGACATTGAAGCCAGGGCCTGATTTGGTCGGCAATGTGTGGAAAGTCTGGAAACCAGCAATGGAAAAATAAGATCACCTGTAGACAAAAGAGCAGGGGCAAATGCCTGCTCTTTTGTTATAGGCGGATTTGAATTGGTCTGTGAAGGGACTATAATCAGTAAGAAGGTTTGTTGATATTTATGAGCGGACGCAGATTCGCGCACAGCCTCGAAAGGAGATTCAAATGGCCGAGAAAAAACAACTTGCCGCTACTCACGGAAACCCGATCGGCAGAGGTACATCGAACCGGGACTGGTGGCCGAACCAGTTAAATCTCAGGATCCTCCGACAGCACTCTTCCCTGTCCAACCCCATGGGCGAGGCGTTCAACTACGCCGAGGAATTCAAGAAGCTCGACCTCAAGGCTGTAAAGAAAGACCTGTATGCGCTGATGACAAACTCACAGGACTGGTGGCCGGCCGACTTCGGTCACTACGGGCCGCTCTTCATCCGGATGGCGTGGCACAGCGCGGGCACCTACCGCATCGGGGACGGTCGCGGGGGCGCGGGGTCTGGCAACCAACGCTTTCCGCCTCTCAACAGTTGGCCTGACAACGTCAACCTCGACAAGGCGCGCCGACTGCTCTGGCCAATCAAGCAGAAATACGGCAAGAAGATCTCGTGGGCCGATTTGATGATCCTGGCTGGCAACTGTGCTTTGGAATCCATGGGCTTCAAAACCTTCGGCTTCGGCGGCGGGCGCGTGGACATCTGGGAGCCGGAAGAGGATACCTATTGGGGTTCCGAGGACAAGTGGCTGGCAGACAAGCGCTACTCAGGCGAACGGGATCTCGAAAATCCGCTCGCGGCCGTGCAGATGGGTTTGATCTATGTAAACCCGGAAGGGCCGAACGGCAAACCGGATCCGCTGGCTGCTGCCAGGGATATTCGCGAGACCTTCGCTCGCATGGCGATGAACGACGAAGAAACGGTCGCACTGATTGCTGGCGGTCATACCTTTGGAAAAACCCACGGTGCTGGCGATCCGGCGCTTGTTGGTCCTGAACCCGAAGCTGCTGGTATTGAGGAGCAGGGCCTCGGCTGGAAGAGCAAATATGGCACGGGCAAGGGCGATGATACGATCGGCGGCGGCCCGGAAGTCACTTGGACCACAACGCCAACCAAGTGGAGCAACAACTTCTTCGAGAATCTATTCGGCTTTGAATGGGAACTGACCAAGAGCCCGGCTGGGGCATATCAGTGGACACCGAAGGGTGGCGCTGGTGCTGATACCGTGCCGTATGCGCACAACCCGTCGAAGCGCCGCGCACCAGCCATGCTGACCACCGACTTGGCCTTGCGGTTTGACCCTGTTTATGAAAAGATTGCAAGACGCTTCTACGAAAATCCGGATCAGTTCGCCGATGCGTTTGCCCGAGCGTGGTTCAAGCTGACGCACCGCGACATGGGTCCACGCTCGCGCTATCTCGGCCCGGAGGTACCGAAGGAGGAGCTGATTTGGCAGGATCCCATCCCCGCTGTCAATCACAAATTGATTAATAAGCAGGATATTGCCTCCCTCAAGCGCAAGATTCTGGATTCAGGCCTATCTGTGTCGGAGCTGGTTTCAACCGCCTGGGCATCGGCCTCCACCTTCCGCGGCTCCGACAAGCGCGGCGGTGCGAACGGTGCCCGCATCCGCTTAGCGCCGCAAAAGGACTGGGAAGTCAACCAGCCTTCCCAACTGGCAAAGGTGCTCAAGACACTGGAAGGCATCCAGAGAGAGTTTAATAAGGCCCAATCTGGCGGCAAGAGGGTTTCGCTGGCTGATCTGATCGTTTTGGCCGGTTGCACGGGTGTGGAGCAGGCGGCAAAGAATGCCGGTCACAAGCTCACGGTTCCTTTCACGCCGGGACGCATGGATGCCTCACAGAAGCAAACCGACGTTGCGTCGTTCGCGGTGCTCGAACCGGCTGCAGATGGCTTCCGTAATTATCTAAAAGCCAAATATGAAATACCAGCAGAGGAGTTGTTGGTTGATCGCGCTCAACTGCTCACGCTGACCGCCCCTGAAATGACGGTTCTCGTTGGCGGGTTGCGCGTCTTGAATGCCAATTTTGGAAAGTCCCAGCACGGCGTCTTCACCAAGCGGCTCGGGGCACTCACCAATGACTTTTTCGTGAATCTGCTCGACATGGGGACCGAGTGGAAAGCAGCCTCAGAAGACGCGGATGTGTTTGAAGGTCGCGATCGCAAGACTGGCGAACTCAAGTGGACCGGTACCCGGGTTGATCTGATCTTTGGCTCGAACTCCCAACTCCGCGCCTTGGCGGAAGTCTACGCATGTGCGGATTCACAAGAGAAGTTCGTGCAAGACTTTGTCACGGCGTGGAACAAGGTCATGAACCTTGACCGTTTCGACCTCGCCCGACCGTAGCGAAAATGTGTTAGAAGGCAGCGAAAAAACGGTCAGCGAATAACCGGTTCAGCGGATGGCGTATCGCCGCCGCTGAACCGGAACGTTGGGGGAGCTGCAGAATGTGTTTGATTTTTCCAGCCCTTGGGCACCCTTTTGGATCAGTGCAATCAGTTCTGCTTTTCTTCTTTATCCAAATTTACAGTGAATTCATCCGCCATCATCAACTCCATCAATCCTTAATCTGCTCCGGCTAGGAAGACTACATCCCGTTGTAAGTAATATTGCATTTGGTTGTACAAAACAGGACTCGTGTCATGATATGGGTCCTATTTTTGTTTTACAATGTAATTGATGGACCAGGAGAGATCATGCCAAAAAATATTGCTGCAATTGATCAGGGTACAACAAGTACTCGTTTCATCATCTTCGATCACGGCGGAAAAATTGTTGCTGTTGACCAGAAGGAACATCAACAGATTTATCCAAAGCCAGGATGGGTGGAACATGATCCGCTTGAGATTTGGGCTCGGACTCAGGAAGTGATTGTAGGCGCGCTCAAAAAAGGAAATGTAAATCCAAGGGATATTGTTGCCATCGGCATGACGAATCAACGTGAAACAACGGTCGTTTGGGACAAGAACACGGGTAGGCCAATTTATAACGCCATCGTTTGGCAGGACACGCGGACAGATTCCATTTGCAATGAACTGGCAAAAGATGGCGGGCAGGATCGTTTGCGCGCGAAAACCGGCTTGCCGCTTGCGACATATTTTTCCGGCCCGAAAATCAAATGGATTCTGGATAATGTTCCCGGCACGCGTGAAAAGGCAGAAAAAGGCGAATTGCTTTTTGGAAATATTGATACGTGGGTGATTTGGAATCTGACGGGCGCACATGTCACCGATGTGACCAACGCCTCGCGCACAATGTTGATGAATCTCAGTACGCTCGATTGGGACGACGAGATTCTGAAGTTGTTGAACATCCCGCGTGGAATGCTGCCGGAAATAAAATCATCATCGGATGTTTATGGCCGCGTAGGGACGCAATATATTGCGTCCCTACGCGGTGTTCCCGTTTGCGGCGACCTCGGTGACCAGCAAGCTGCGTTATTTGGCCAGACTTGTTATTCAGTCGGCGAAGCGAAGAACACGTATGGCACCGGCTGCTTTATGTTGTTGAACACGGGCGAAAAGCCGGTGCCGTCGAAATCAGGTTTGCTCACGACGCTGGGATACAAAATCGGGGATCAAAATGCCGTCTACGCGTTGGAAGGCTCGATCGCGATCACGGGTGCGCTGGTTCAGTGGCTGAGGGATAATTTGGGACTGATCCGCCAATCGTCCGAGGTCGAGGCGCTGGCAAGAACTGTCGAAGATAACGGCGGAATTTATTTCGTCCCGGCTTTCAGCGGATTGTTTGCACCATACTGGAAGTCTGATGCGCGCGGCGCAATCGTCGGGATGACGCGCTACGTCAACAAAGGTCACGTCGCTCGCGCAGTCCTGGAGGCAACAGCGTTCCAGACGCGCGAAGTATTGGACGCGATGGAAAAGGATTCTGGCGTGAAATTGACTGCCCTCAAAGTGGATGGAGGCATGGTCTTCAACGAGTTGTTGATGCAATTCCAGGCCGATATCCTCAATGTGCCGGTCATTCGCCCGAAGGTGGCAGAGACAACGGCTCTCGGCGCGGCGTACGCGGCTGGGCTGGCTGTCGGCTTTTGGAAGGATTTCGACGAACTGCGCGCAAACTGGGGCATGGATAAAGAATGGAATCCAAACATGGACGCGTCCAAGCGCGGGAAGTTATACTCAGGATGGAAAAAGGCGGTAACACGCACATTCGATTGGTTGGAATGAAAGTACAAAACCAGGAAAGTTTTAAAAGAATTCTGCTTTACGGTGCGCTGATCATGGGCGTAGTTTTCGCCATTTGGATGGCATCCTTTGTTCCCAATGCAGATTGGTATGGAACCTTCGATCCTGCTGCCCGTGCTGTTCTTCAAGGTCAGTCGCCATATTCGCAATCCTTATTTGTAAATCCGCCTTGGACGGTGTTGCTCCTTTTGCCGTTTGTCTTGTTTCCGGCCAATATTGCGCGGGGCATAATTTTGGTTTTCAGTTTGATCGCCCTGATTTACGCGGGATGGCGTCTACAAGCCCCAAAAGCGGCGATGATTGCTTTAATGCTCTCCCCGACTGCTATTGGTTCATTATTGGCTGGTAATCTGGACGCGCTTGTCCTGCTGGGCATTTTCCTGCCTTCTACTTGGGGGCTACTGATATTGATGATAAAACCACAGGTCGGGTTTGGCGCAGCCATCTATTATCTATTCGAAGCCTGGCGAAACAATCGGGCAGTTGGCATTATCCGCACCTTTGGCCCTGTCGTTCTTGCCTATATTATTTCCGGCGTTCTTTTCACGATTTGGATGGACCGATTGATTCATAAGCCTTCCAATGCGTGGAATCGCAGCTTGTTTCCTTATAGTATTCCATTGGGATTATTTTTTCTGTGGCTGGCTGTTCAAAAGCGAAACAAGTTCTTTGCTCTCGCGGCCGCGCCGTTTTTATCTCCTTATCTCACCTTTTATACTTACTCAATTGTACAGATTGGCCTTTTGCATGAAGACGTTGAAAAGGTTATTCGCCGGGATGTTCTTCAGATTATCCTGTGTATTTTTCTCTGGACCATCACGTTGATTTTCAAATTGTAGGGACCCATGAACCGTAATGAAATTCTCGCATCACTAAAAAGCAATCCTGAAGTTTCTGTCCTGATCGTAGGCGCGGGCATCAACGGCATCGGCACGTTCCGCGACCTGGCGCTCAATGGCGTGGATGTTTTGCTGGTTGACCGCGCTGATTTTTGTTCGGGTGCAAGCTCGGCTTCTTCGCACATGGCGCATGGCGGGATTCGTTATCTTGAAAACGGCGAGTTTCGTCTTGTGCGCGAAGCGGTGCAGGAACGTAATCGCATGATCCAAAATGCGCCGCATGTCGTCAAGCCGCTGCCGACCACGATTCCCATTTTCAAAATTTTCTCCGGCTTTCTCAATGCTCCGCTGAAATTTATACGCCTGCTCGATAAGCCCTCCGAGCGCGGCTCGCTGGTCATCAAAATTGGTTTGATGGTTTATGACGCTTATACCGGCAAACAGCGCACGGTTCCGCGACATCAATTCCACAGCCGCGCGGAATCGCTCTCGCGCTGGAATAAGCTCAATCCAAAAATCGTCAACACGGCGACGTATTATGACGGTGCGATCCTGCAGCCCGAACGGCTCGGCCTCGAATTGATTTTGGATGCCGAAGCTGAAAACCCGAATGCGCGGGCGCTCAATTACATGAGTCTCGTCAGCGGAAGCGGTGATACGCTTCTTCTCCGGGACGAGTTGGCGGATGCCGTTTACGAAGTCAAACCGCGCCTGGTCATTAACGCCGCCGGCCCGTGGATTGATTTTGCGAATCACAGCATTGGACTCTCCACGCGATTCATCGGCGGCACGAAAGGCTCGCATCTTGTTCTCGATCATCCCGAACTGCGCGCGGCGATCGGCGATCACGAATTCTTCTTCGAGAACAAGGATGGCCGCATTGTTTTGATTTTCCCGCTTTATGACCGCGTCTTGGTTGGCACATCTGATATTGCTCTTGAAAATCCGGATGAGGCGCGTTGCACGGAAGAAGAAGTGGACTATTTCCTCGAAATGATCGCGCGCGTCTTTCCGTCCATCAAAGTGACGCGAGACAACATTGTTTTTCGTTTCAGCGGCGTGCGCCCGTTGGCGGCCAGCCATGCGAAAACCACCGGCCAAATTACACGCGATCACGAGATACAAGTCATCGGCGGCGAATGGACGGGCCTCGCGTTTCCGGTCTATTCGCTGGTCGGCGGCAAGTGGACTTCGTTCCGCGCGTTCTCGGAGCAAGTCACCGATAAGGCACTGGAGTTTTTGGGAAAAACCCGGCAAAAAAGCACCGCCGCTCTGCCCATCGGCGGCGGACGCGGCTATCCGTCCACGCCGGAGGAAGCAAAACGAATCGTGGACGGAATCGCCGCATGGACAGGAATGACATCTGACCGTGTGAAGGTTTTGTTCGAACGTTATGGCATGCGCGCCGAACAGATTGCGACGTTCATCGGGCGCGGCCAGGACGCGCTGCTCGAGTCATTGCCAACGTACAGCCGCCGCGAAATTGGATTCGCTGCCCAGTATGAAAAAATTGTCCATCTGGATGATTTCCTGTTGAGGCGTTCGATGCTGGCGATGCTGGGCCGGTTGACACGTGAAGCTGTTGATGAAATTGCGAACGTTTTGGCTGAGTACAAAAATTGGAATGAGGAACAGAAAAACGCCGAGGCGGCGCGAACGCTCGAAATATTGGCGGACCGGCATCAGGTCCGGTTGTGACGCGAAAATGAAGATGCGGTGAGCGCTTCAAGCGCAAGCCGCATTTTTTGTTGCATGGTAAAATCCTGCCGATGAATTGTTCAGTTGTTATTCCAGTTTATCGGGGCGAGTCAACAATTGTCCCTTTGGTTGAAAGCCTGGCCGCCGAACTTCCGAAGATCGCACAATCTTATGAAGTGATTTTGGTCAACGATAGCAGCCCAGATTCGAGCTGGCAGAAGATCGAGGAACTTTCCAGGCGGTTTCCGTGGGTGGTCGGAGTCAATTTGATGCGTAATTACGGCCAGCATAATGCCACGCTATGCGGTGTGCGCGCCGCGCATTATGAAATTACGATCACGATGGATGATGATTTGCAGCATCCGCCCGCGGAAATTTGCCGCCTTTTGGAAAAACTCGATGAAGGCTATGATGTTGTGTACGGCGTGCCGCGTCAACTCCCGCAAGGTTTTTGGCGAAATCAAATCACCAAATACACTAAAATCGTTCTTGCGAACACAATGGGCGTTCCGTCCGTGCGGAATATGTCAGCGTTTCGAGCTTTCCGCACAAACCTGCGCGGGGCGTTCGCCGAATTCCGAAGCCCCAACACGATCCTTGATGTTTTGCTGTCATGGGGAACGTCACGAATTACAGCGGTTGTGGTTGATATTCAACCTGCCAGAGGTTCGAACTATAATTTTTTCACTTTGGTCAAAGCCACTTTGCTGGTATTGACCGGTTACAGTACTGGCCCGCTCCGGCTTGCAAGTCTCGTGGGATTATTTATGACGTTGTTTGGATTGGCGATTTTTGTGTACGTGCTTGTTACGTACTTTATAGCAGGCAGTTTGCCTGGTTTTCCGTTTTTGGCTTCCATTATTGCAATATTCAGCGGGGCGCAGTTATTTACATTGGGTATCATTGGCGAATATCTGGCTCACATGTTTGATCGAAGTATGGGCCGCCCCGCTTATGTTGTTCAGGAAACGATCGGCGGGACAAATTCATGAAAGTAGTGATTCTCCAGCCCTCGTATATTCCGTGGCGAGGGTATTTCGATCAAATCCGTAAAGCGGATTTGTTCGTTTTTTACGATGATGTTCAGTATGACAAACATGGCTGGCGCAATCGGAATCAAATCAAAACATCGCAAGGCAGGCAATGGCTGACTATTCCCGTACACAGCCATGGCGCTCAAATCGAGAAGATAGCCATTAATCAGATCCGCATCGTGCAGGAACGCACCTGGAGTGAGGATCACTTGAAAGCCCTGGAATTTGCGTATCGCAGAGCGCCTTATTTTGAAAAGTATCTGCCATTATTAAAGCAATTATATAATCGCAAGGACGAATTTCTCGCAGACTTTACCATTGATTCCACGGTGGCTTTGGCGCGTGAGCTTGGAATCCAGCACACGCGCTTTGAGCGTTCCTCCGCTCTCAACGCGGAGGGGCAGAAGACCGACCGGCTGATTTCGATTCTAAAAAAAGTCGGCGCATCGCATTACATCAGCGGGCCGTCAGCGCGGGATTATATCGAACCAGAAAAATTCGAGGAGGCAAGCATCACGCTTGAATACATGGAATATGATTATCCCGAATACCCGCAATTGTATCCGCCATATGAGCCGTTCGTCAGCATTCTTGATTTATTATTCATGACCGGCCCTGAGGCTATCAAATATTTCGACAAGGTAACTTCATGAAAGACATTCCAAATTTCGAGCATGTCAAATCCTATTTTGATAAACGGATTCAAGAACATGGCGCCTCGCCGCGCGGCGCGGACTGGAACGGGGAAGAATCGCAAAACACGCGCTTCGATCAATTGCTTAAAGTAATCGAGACGCCAGCATTTTCGATTCTCGATTACGGATGCGGATACGGCGCGCTGGCTGATTACCTCGCGCAAAAAGGTTTTCGCGCGGACTATTATGGATTCGATATTCTGGAGAGTGCGATTGAAATGGCCCGGAAGATTCATGCTGGCAGACCGAACATGACATTCACTGTGGATGGAGATCATTTGCCCGTTTGCGATTACACCGTCGCCAGCGGAATCTTCAATGTGCGCGGCGAGCAATCGTTCGAAGACTGGACGAATTATGTGATCAGCGTTCTGCATCACTTCGACAGCCTCAGCCGCAAGGGATTTGCCAGCAACTTCCTCACCAAATATTCCGACGCCGACCGAATGCGCGCTGATCTTTATTACGCCGATCCGCTTTATCTGTTCGATTACTGCAAACGCAATTTTTCAAAGAACGTTGCGCTGCTTCACGATTACCGCATTTATGACTTCACCCTCATTGTACGCAAAGGTTAACATGGACGAAAATCCACGCATTGATTTCAATCGGCCGCTTCCCATTGGCAAAGAGATTGAATATGTGACGCAAGCCATCCAGAGCGGGCACATTTCCGGTGACGGTCAGTTCACCAAAAAATGCAGCGCTTTGCTCGAACAGGAACTTGGCGTTCCAAAAGTTTTGCTGACAACGTCCTGCACGCACGCGCTGGACATGTCCGCGATTCTTTTGGATATTCAACCCGGCGACGAAGTCATCATTCCGGATTTTACATTCGTCTCGACGGTCAACGCGTTCGTTTTACGCGGAGCCAAACCGGTCTTCATTGACGTTCGGCCGGATACCCTTAATTTGGATGAATCCAGGCTCGAGGCTTTGATCACGCCGCGCACGAAGGTGATTGTCCCGGTGCATTATGCGGGCGTCGGCTGTGAAATGGACAAAGTCCTCGCGGTTGCCTATCAGCATGGTATCGCTGTTGTTGAAGACAACGCGCACGGGTTGTTTGGAAAATACAAGGGTAAATATCTTGGAACATTTGGTGCGCTGGCGGCGCAATCGTTTCACGAGACGAAAAACTTTACCAGTGGCGAAGGCGGGGCACTGCTCATCAACGATCCGAAGATTATCGAACGCGCCGAGATTATCCGTGAAAAAGGAACCAACCGCTCGCGCTTCTTTCGCGGGCAAGTGGATAAATACACATGGGTGGACATTGGCTCTTCGTATCTGCCATCCGACATTCTCGCCGCGTTTCTTTACGGCCAATTGGAACAGCGCGAGAAAATTCAAAACCACCGAAAGAATTTGTGGCACACCTACGAGGCGGGGTTGAAAAATTGGGCGGCGAAACACGAAGTTCAATTGCCCGTTATTCCTGAAGATTGCGAGCAGTCATATCACATGTTTTATATGCTGATGCCCAACCTCGACCTGCGGCAGAAATTGATCATGTATCTGCGCGAGTGCGGCATTTACAGCGTGTTCCATTATTTGCCTCTGCATCTTTCCGATATGGGACGCAAATTTGGCGGCGAGGAAGGCGATTGCCCGGTGACGGAACATGTCAGCGACCGATTGATCCGCCTGCCGTTCCACAATGTGTTGACCGGTTCAGAGCAGGAGCAGGTGATCGAAGCCATTCTGGAGTTTAAGTTCTGATGAGAAATGTTCTGGTTACTGGCGGCGCGGGATTCATCGGCTCGAATTTTGTGCGCTATTTGCTCAAGGCCGAGCCGGATGCCCGCGTCTTCAATCTCGATGCGCTCACGTACGCGGGCAGTCTGGAAAATTTGAAGGATTTGCCCGACGCGTCGCGGCACACTTTTATTCAGGGCGATATTTGCGATGCGGGATTGATTGGCAAGTTGTTCCAGGAACATCAAATTGATTCGGTGGTTCATTTTGCCGCCGAGTCGCATGTGGACCGTTCGATTCTCGGACCCGCACCGTTCATTCAAACAAATATTGTTGGGACGTTTACGCTTCTCGAAGCCGCGCGGCAAGCCTGGGGCGCGGACGGATCAACGCGCGGGATGAGATTCCATCACGTTTCAACGGATGAAGTTTTCGGGTCGCTCGATGCGTCTGATTCAGCATTCACCGAGTCAACGCCTTATGAACCGCGTTCGCCTTATTCGGCATCCAAGGCTTCATCCGATCATCTTGTGCGCGCTTATTTTCACACGTACGGCCTGCCTGTGACGATCACGAATTGTTCGAATAATTATGGGCCGTATCAGTATCCTGAAAAATTAATTCCGCTTATGATCTTGAACGCGCTGCGGGGAAAGCCACTGCCCGTTTATGGCGACGGAAAACAAATCCGCGATTGGTTGTTTGTGGAAGATCACTGCGAGGCGATTTATCTTGTTCTGAAAAATGGAAGGCTGGGCGAAACCTATAACATCGGCGGCGGCAACCAGCCTTATAACATTGACCTTGTAAATGAAACCTGCTCCATTTTGGACGAGCTGAAGCCTTCAACAACATCATATTCTGAATTGATTGCTCACGTCACGGATCGTCCCGGTCACGATCGGCGTTATGCGATGGACATTACGAAAATCCGCAATGAACTTGGCTGGACACCGAGGCACGATATTGAAAGCGGTTTGCGCGCCACTGTCCAATGGTATCTGGCTCACATGGATTGGGTCGAAGTCATCATGAAGCAGGAAGGCTTCAGCGACTGGCTCGATAAAAACTACGCGCGGAGGGGAACATGAAAGGCATCATTCTTGCGGGCGGACGCGGCACGCGTCTTTATCCGTTGACGTTGGGCGTGAGCAAGCAAATCCTTCCGGTTTACAACAAGCCGATGATCTATTATCCGCTTTCGATGTTGATGCTGGCGGGCATCCGGGAAATTCTGGTCATTAGTTCGTTTGAGGATTTGCCTGCATTCCAACGCTTGCTCGGCGATGGAAAGAAATGGGGACTCTCGTTTTTGTACGCGGAGCAATCCGAGCCGCGCGGTCTGCCGGAGGCGTTCATTGTCGGAAAAGATTTTCTCGCCGAGGATACGGTTTGTTTGATTCTCGGTGACAATATTTTTTATGGCACGGGTTTGTGGGATTATCTTCGCCACGCGGCAAAGTTGAAGGAAGGCGCGCAGGTGTTTGCCTATCCGGTGCGCGATCCACGGCAGTACGGTGTGATCGAGTTCGATGAAGAGGGCAACGCGCTCAGCCTCGAAGAAAAACCGGACAAGCCGCGTTCCAATTTTGCAGTGCCCGGTCTTTATTTCTATGATAATAAAGTTGTGGGAATCGCTGAGAATCTAAAACCATCGCCGCGTGGCGAACTGGAAATTACCGATCTCAATCGCGTCTATCTCGAACGCGGACAATTGCGCGTCCAGCAGCTTGGACGCGGCGTCGCCTGGCTGGATGCTGGAACCCATGAAACGCTTTTGCAGGCCGCCAACTTTGTCCAGACCGTCGAAGAGCGGCAAGGATTGATGATCGGCTGTCCGGAAGAAGTTGCCTATCGCGTTGGGTTTATCACGCACGAACAATTGATCGAACTTGCGCTTCCGTTGAAACAGAATTCATACGGCGACTATCTGTTGAAACTCTCGAACGAGCCGCTTTAGTCGCGGGTCACGCTTTAAGCGTGATTTGTTTAGCATGGTACAATTTTCCTTAATAGCAGAGGACTTGTGCCAAGTATTTCCCAAAATTCCCAACTGTCCGTTGACATTGTTGTTCCTGTTTACAATGAAGGCGAAATTGTTAGACAGACCTTTGAACACATCTGCTCGATTGTGGATCATTTGCCCTACAACTTCAGCTTTCTCTATGTAAACGACGGTTCGACTGATGATACCTTGGATGTTTTGACGGCGCTTGCGGAAAAGGACCCACGCGTACATTTCCTCGACCTGAGTCGTAATTTTGGACATCAGGCGGCTCTGACTGCCGGGATGAATACTTCGACGGGCGATATCGTCATCACGATGGACGGCGACGGCCAGCATCCGCCGGAGGTGATCCCGCAGTTATTGAATTTGGTGAAGCAGGGCTATGACATTGTCCAGACCCAGCGCATGTCCGAAGCCCAACCTTCCTGGTTCAAAAGCTGGACTTCGAGCACATTTTACAAACTCATCAATGTAATCAGCGGCACTTATATTGTTCCCGCCTCGGCGGATTTTCGCGCGTTGACGCGTCAGGCCGTGGATGCGCTCAAGACCATGCCCGAATACCATCGCTTTCTGCGCGGCCTGGTTTCATACATTGGTTTCTCGATGGTCATCCTGCCATATAAGCCCGTGCCTCGCGTGGGCGGGAAATCGAAATATTCCCTTGGCAAAATGGTCCGTCTCGCCATGGACGCCATCTTCTCATTCTCGCTGATTCCACTCTACATCGGCATCAGCATGGGCGGACTTTTGCTTTGCCTGGCCCTGTTGGAAATAATTTACGTGTTTTCGTTCTGGGTAAGAGGGCAAACCTCCGGCCTTACGACTGACTGGATTTCGTTGATGTTCGTCACCCTCATCGTGGGCGGGATACTGATGATCCTGCTCGGTTTTATCGGCGTGTACGTTGGCTATATCTTCCAGGAAGTGAAACACAGGCCGGTGTATATCATCAAACAGCCAGCCAAAAAGGAAAATTCAGATTGAAAACGAATCGATTTGTTTTGCGAAGGGATGTTTTTCGTTTTCAAGTCTGGATTGTCCCGGCCATTCTTCTCGTCCTCACATTTCTCGCGTACGGACTCTTCGCGTTTCAACAAGGTTTTCATTGGGACGATTGGAGCTTTGCGTGGATGCCAGTCACGTATGGCCTGCCGGGGCTGGTCAAATACTATTCGTACGACCGCCCGCCTCTCGCATATTTTGTTTATCTAACAACTTCATTGATCGGTCCGCGTCCGTTTGCCTGGCAGATTTTTGGGATGCTTGCGCGCTGGGCTTCAGCGGTGACCCTCTGGTTGACCATTCGCGCGATTCAGCCGAATCGTCAGCGCCTCGCTTTCTGGACTTCAGCCTTTTTCCTGCTTTACCCGGGCTTTCGCCAGCAGACGATTGCCAATGCCTACGGACATTATCTATGGGTTGAGGCCTGTTTCTTTCTCTCGCTTGCATTCATGGTGAAAGCGGTTGAGTCAAATCGTTATCGCTGGCCTTTGATAACCGCCTCGATTATTCTGGCTTTGCCGAATCTTTTTCTGACCGAATATTTCGCAGGCTTCGAATTCGTGAGACCGTTCCTGCTTTGGATCGCGCTGCAAAAAGAAAATACTGACGTTCGTCAAAGACTCAAGAGATTTGTTTGGTATTATCTTCCGTTCATTTTTATCTTTATCACTTTTCTTTACTGGCGATTCTTCATTGCTCGTTCGCTTCGTTATGGCATTGACGTAAACGCGGGCGAAGTTGCTTCTATTTCAACATGGGGCGGTTTGATTGGAACCATTTTGAATCAATGGTTGACTGTCGTTGTCAACGCCTGGCTGCAAATTTTCCAGCTTCCAAACGTGCAGGACTTTGGTATAAGATTGATTCTGCTCTACGCGTTGATTTTGATCGCCGCGTTCGAAGGCTGGGTTTATTTCTCAAAACGATTGGCATATTCCGAGGAAACCGACTCGCAGGAAAACTCAAATCGTTTTGATTTGAAAACCTGGCTGATCATTGGTTTTATTGCCATCCTTGGCGCACAGATTCCGTTTTTGCTCAGCCAGTTGACAATCAAGCTTCAATTCCCGTATGACCGCTTTACGCTGCCGTTCGCATTGGGTGTCTCTTTGATTTTGGCTGGTGTGCTCGAATTGATTCCAAGCTTGGAGCGCCGGTCTTTGATTGCTGGTTTATTGGTTGCTCTTGCTGTCGGGTTTCAAATTCAGGCTGGTTTTTCGTTTCGCAGTGATTGGAACCTTGTACGATATTATCTCTGGCAATTGAGCTGGCGCATGCCCGGACTTCAGCCTGGAACGGTTTTGCTTTCGAGCGATATGCCGTTCCAGTATTCGAGCGATAACTCGCTGACCGCGCCGATCAACTGGATGTATAACCCCGGCTCACATTCGGGCCCGATGCAATATCTCAATTGGGATATTGACGTTCGCACAAAATCAAACCAGCTCACCCTCGCGCCAGGGCAATCCATCAATAGTGATTTTAGAGTCACGAATTTTTCCAGCACAACCGACCATGTTGTTGTCATCGCTTACCAGCCGCCGGGATGTGTGCGCGTTTTGAATCCGCAATATGATCAGGATTTGTGGGTTGCTCCCAAGTCCGTGACGGATGCCGCTAAAATCCAGATGCTTCCATTTTTGGATGTGCCGTATTTGACTGCGCAGGCCATGCCTTTATCGAACATGAAGCAGATTATCCCAAACCCGGCTCGACCGGCTAAACCGATGGATTTTTTGTATCCCGAACCGCTGCATAACTGGTGCTATTATTTTGAGAAAGCAGATTTGGCGCGCCAGCTTGGAGATTGGAAACAGGTCGCGAAGATCGGCGATCAAGCTTTTGCCATTCCGTATCACGCGGACGATTTGTCGGAGTATCTGCCGTTTATCGAAGCGTACGCGCGCCTCGGCCGCTGGAAAGACGCGCATGATCTAACGCTGACGACTTCCTCTTCGATGCCATTGTTGACGCCTGAACTTTGTTCGCTTTGGACACGGCTTCAAAGTGACGCTTCGATGTCTGCAGTTCAAAATGCAAGTGATCAAATCTCAAAAGAATTATCTGATCTACAATGTTTTGGTAAATGAATACGTTATCAAACAATAATTTTGAATTTACATTTTTGCGCCACGGCGAATCGGTGGGCAATGCTGAGGAACGCTTTCAGGGCCAATCTGATTTTCCGCTGACGGATGAAGGCCGTGCCCAGGCGCGCGCGTTGGCGGAACGCTGGCTCAAGGACGAGGTCAAATTCGATTTGACGGTGACCAGCCCCCTCGTCCGCGCGAAAGAGACGGCGCAAATCATCGCCGAGGCATTGGACATTCCGCTCGAGGAAGATCCCATCTGGATGGAGCGCGATAACGGTCTGATGTCTGGCTTGACGCGCGAAGAAGTCGAAGAGCGTTTTCCTCAGCCCGATTTTCGCACCCCGTACGACGCGTTTGGCGAAAGCGGCGAGGGCGATTGGGAATTATTTTTGCGCGCTGGAAAGGCTGTGCATGAATTGATCAAGCGTCCCGCCGGAAAATATTTGATCGTCACACATGGCGGCTTGCTCAACAAAGTGATGTACGCCATCCTCGGCATTCCAGTGCAAGCCAATGCCAATGCACCGAGTTTTCGTTTCGGCAATACCGGCTTTGCGATTTTCCGTTATGTGCCGTCGCGTCATCAGTGGCGGTTCATCAGACTCGAATCTCCGGAATAGTTAAAAGTTAGCAAGTTAGAAGGTTGGAAAGTGGAAGCTTGACTTGCCAACCTGCAAACGATTCTTGTGAAATTACCTTTGATCGGATGATTAGGAAACATCATGGCAAATCTTAAAATTCTGTCTTTCGGCGCGGGCGCGCTTGGAACATATATCGGCGGTTCGCTGGCGATGGCTGGCGAACAACTTGTCTTTGTCGAACAGCCATCTGTCGCGGATGAGCTGCGTCAACGCGGGATGCGTCTTGATCTCACGATTGATAAAAGACGCAACGCGAAAGAAGCGTATATTCTAAATCTTTCATCGTTTGTCGTTGCGCCGTCGCTCGAGGATGCGCTGCGTTACGGCCCATTCGATGTTGCGCTCTTCGCGTTGAAATCCTATGATACCGCGGCCGCGCTTGAAGGTATGAAACCGTTCGCGGAAAAACTTCCGCCGATCCTTTGTCTCTCGAACGGTGTGGACAATGAACCTGCGATTGCGAACGCACTCGGCGCGGACAAAGTAATTCCGGCGACGGTGACCAGCGCAATTGGACGCCGCGCCGCGGGCGATATCGTTCTGGAAAGATTACGCGGCATCGGCATTGCCACAACGCATCCGCTTTCGGACAGATTGCTGGCTGCCGCAAATTCGGCTTTTCTCAACGCTGAGGGTTTTTCCAACGCCGCGGCGATGAAGTGGTCCAAGATGCTGACAAATCTCATCGCCAATCCAACGTCCGCGATTCTCGATATGACCGCCGCACAGGTTTTTGCGAATCGTAAACTTTATGAACTCGAAATCCAAATGTTGCGCGAATGTCTGGCCGTAATGGAAGCGCAAAACATTCCCGTTGTAGATTTGCCCGGCACGCCCGCGCGTGCGCTGGCGTTTGCCGCGCGTCTGCCTTTATGGTTGTCAAAACCTTTGCTTGCGCGTGCGGCTGGCAGCGGACGCGGCGCGAAGATGCCATCTTTCCATATTGATCTGCATTCGGGCCGCGGCAAATCGGAAGTGGAGTATTTGCACGGCGCGGTTGTCAGAGCAGGGGAGAAGTTCGGTGTGCCGACGCCCGTCAACAAAATCCTGACCGAAACGCTGATGAAGTTAACAAATAAAGAGATACCGCTGGAAGAATTCGCACATCAGCCGGAGAAACTGCTTGCTCTGTTGCGAGGTTAACAAGTTGATCTGCAAACCTTCAAACATTCCAACCTGTCGACCTTTCAACTTGTCAACCTTCGAACCTGATAACCTGCCAACTTAAAAAGTGGTGATACAATACGCATCCTTGTAAGCTATGAACGCCATCACAAAATTTCGACTCGTTAATCCGCGCCCCGAAGTGGAAGTCCATCTTCCCGACGGGCGCGTTTTATCCGGCCCGCGCGGTGCGGTGGTCGGAGAGTTTCTCAAAGCCGTTGAATTTTCCGCGCCGGTTGTCGCCGCGGACGTGGACGATGAACTGCGCGAACTCACCTATCCAATCAAAATGGATTCGCAAGTCCGCCCGATCACCATGTCCGACTCGGATGGCTCATTGATTTATCGCCGTTCACTGAACTTCCTGATGGAAATGGCTTTCGCTGATCTCTTCCCGAAAGCCAAACTGACGATTGATCATTCGATTTCGTTCGGCGGCTATTATTGTCAGGTCAGCGGGCGCAAGCCGTTATCCGATGGAGAACTTGCGAAGCTCAAATTGCACATGCAGGAATTGATCGAAGCCAATCTGCCGTTCGAGAAAAAAGAAATCCCCTTGCAGGAAGCGATTGATTATTTCAAATCCATTGGCTACGAAGATAAAGTCCGTTTGCTCAATTACCGCCGCAAAAATTATCTGACGTTATATCGCCTTGGCGAACGCATGGATTATCACCACGGCTACATGGTTCCTTCCACCAGCTATCTAAAATGGTTTGACTTGTTCGCGACCAATGGCGGATTCACGCTGCGTTTTCCGCGCCGCCACGCGCCGACCGAATTGGAACCGGTCAAGTCATATCCCAAATTGCTGAATGCATTTCGCCAATACGGTGATTGGCTCGAGCATCTCGGCATTGGCAACGTCGGCGCATTGAACGATGCGATCCAGGCAGGCCGCGTCCATGAGCTTGTGCTGGTCTCCGAAGCATTGCATGAGCAGAACGTGGCCGAGACCGCGCGTCAAATTGCAGCGAAGGACGCGCAGATTGTCCTCATCGCCGGCCCGTCATCCTCGGGCAAGACCACTTTTTCGCGCCGCCTCACAGTTCAGTTATTGGCACTTGGCATTTCGCCGTATCCGCTTGAGCTTGATAATTATTTTCTTTCGCGCGATGAAACCCCGCTTGGCGAAGATGGCAAACCTGATTTCGAGGCGCTCGAGGCTCTCGACCTCGCCCGGCTTGGCGAAGACCTCGAACAAATTCTTGATGGCAAAAAGGTTCAATTGCCGCGTTACAACTTCAAGGCCGGGAAGCCCGAACCGGGCGAACATATCCAACTGCGGCGCGGACAGCCGATCATCATGGAAGGAATCCACGGCCTTGACCCCCGCCTCCTGCCTCCGACGTTGGCCGGGCGCGCGTTTAAGATTTATGCCTCGGCCCTGACACAGCTCAACCTCGACCGCCACAACCGTGTCTCGACCACCGACACGCGTTTGATCCGCCGCATTGTGCGCGACGCGCGCGAACGCGGTTACTCTGCGAAGGACACGATTTCAAACTGGGAATCCGTCCGACGCGGCGAGAAAGTCCATATTTTTCCATATCAGGAAAATGCGGATGTGATGTTCAACTCCGCATTGGTTTATGAACTCTCGGCGTTGAAGCCGCTGGCCGAGCCGCTTCTTCGGCAGGTCCCTTATGGCGCGCAGGAATATATCGAAGCCAAACGTCTGCTGGCTTTCCTCGAATGGTTCCTGCCGATTGAAACAGAACTGATCCCGGAGAATTCGATTGTCCGGGAATTTCTGGGCGGCTCCATCCTGAAAGACTTTACCAACTGGAAACACAATTAGACTTGAGACCCATTCCACGAATGGGTCTTTTTATGAAATGCCGTTCATTGACGTTTTTCTCCTCGCCCTCAGCATGGCCATGGACGCGTTCGCAGTTTGTCTCGCGGCTGGCACACTCGAAGAAACGCAAGGGCCGCGTCCTGCGTTTCGACTCTCGTTTCATTTCGGCCTGTTTCAATTCATCATGCCTGTGATCGGCTGGCTGGTTGGCGCAGCCATCGAGCCAGCCATTCGGAATTATGCTCACTGGATTGCATTGGGCTTGTTGGTTTTTGTGGGAGGCCGTATGATTCATTCGGCCCTGCGTGGGAAAGACGAAGAACGCATCAACGATCCTTCGCGCGGCTGGACGTTGGTGCTATTGTCCATCGCGGTCAGCATTGATGCGCTGGCCGTCGGATTGAGTCTTGGCGTGCTGGGCGTTCAGGTTTGGTATCCGGCGATTGTGATTGGTGTGGTGACGAGTGCATTGTCGCTTGTCGGCTTGCGAATCGGAAGCAATCTGGGCAATAGATTTGGAAAACTTGTCGAGATCGCCGGCGGACTTGTTTTGATTGGCATCGGCTTGAGAATTTTGATTCAACATTTGATGTGAGATGTCATTGCGAGGAGCGCAGTGACGAAGCAATCTCAACCAATTTTCAAAGAAGATATTGTCGCGCCGCAAAAAAACGCGGCTCGCAATGACAAGTGAGAAGGATATGGAATATTCATTTCCTCGTTATCTGCTTGCCAAGCAAACTGTGGATGACCGCGCGCTGAATCGTCATGTGATCGACGCGCTGAAAGCGAATCTGTCGAAGCCGCCAATTCGAATCATTGAAGTCGGCGCGGGAATGGGCAACATGCTGGCGCGTCTGCTGTCGTGGAACATTATCGCACATGCCGATTATGTCCACGTGGATTCGATGGCGGAGAATATCGAATACGCGGCAGAGTGGATTCCAAAATGGGCAACGGAAGCAGGCATGAGGGCGGAAAGAGTCGAGAAGAATCTAATTCGAGTATTCGATCAAAGACGCGATGTTCGCATCCGCCTCGAGCGCGCAGATGTTTTCGATTTCATTCAAAGCCAACCTGCGCCCGCGGATTTGTTGATCGCACATGCGTTTTTGGATTTGCTGCCGATGCCGGAAAGTATTTCGAAACTTTTGTCACTCACAAAAGATTTGGCCTGGCTGACGATCAACTTCGATGGCGTGACAACGTTCGAGCCGACGATTGCCCCCGCGCTGGATGAGCGGATCGAGCGGCTGTATCACGAAACGATGGACACGCGAACAACGGGCGGTGACAGCCGCGCGGGGCGGCATTTGTTTTCGCATCTGGAATCGGCGGGCGCAAAGATTCTCGCGGCGGGCGCGTCGGATTGGGTGGTTCATTCTGTGGATGGAAAATATCCCGGCGACGAAGCTTACTTTTTGCATTTCATTTTGCACTTCTTCGAAGAGTCTCTGACGGGAAATAAAGATTTGGATGTAAAGGCTTTTGCGGCTTGGCTGTCGAAGCGCCGCGCACAAATTGAGCGCGGTGAGTTGGTTTATATTGCGCATCAAATGGATTTTTTGGCAAAGGTTTGAACAGGAATTTCTTCGTCTCAAGATGGGATGATCGTCTAGAACGATTCATCAAATTCTCCGTATAATGATTGCGGAGAGATCATGATATATACCCATCAAATCAATGGGCTGAGTTTAAGGACCGGCGATATTATTTGCACGATGAATGGCAAGCCTGAGATTTTGCCCGGTGAATTCTGGCGGCTGGTTGGACGACTTGTTCCGGGCGATGTGGATCATGTTGTTATCTATCTCGGCCCGGGCGGACGCTGCATCGAAGCGGGCGCATTGGGTGTAATCACGTTCAATATGCATAACGGCGAATGGGATGCCGATCATACGATGCCCGAGCGCGGTCATCTGGTGGATACATTCTATGGCGTTGCTTATCCGCTCGAGGGCCGCGGACTTTCCATCGAGATGGAAAAACAGATTCGGGGGGATGTTGCCGCATTTTGTCTGGCACAGGTTGGCAAGCCTTACAATTTGAACTTCCTCAACTCGGATACAGACGATGCTTTCTATTGCAGTCAACTTGTATATCGCGCGTATTTACGGTGCGGGATCAACTTGAATACCGGGCTTGCGATGGAATCGCTGCCCGGCACCAACTGGATCATTTATCCACAGGAAATCTGGAGCGGTTGTATTCACCGAATGGCTAAAGCTGGTTTTCAAGACGACATGGCATCCATTTCGAAGCCGATATAGTGCTATAATCTTTTCTCAATAATCTATTTACCAATATCAGCAGTCCACCGCTGTTTTCGTTTGGGCATTTGCCCAATTCCCCAACATCTGTATGACTTCTGAAGAATAGGAATATCGTGAACTTCGAACAATTCAATTTGGATTCCCGCTTAATGGTTGGAATCAAAAGATCGGGATATGAAACCGCCACTCCGATTCAGGAAGCGGCCATCCCCGCCGCGTTACGCGGACGCGATCTCATCGGTACCGCACAGACGGGGACAGGCAAGACTGCCGCATTCGTTTTGCCGATTTTAAATAAACTGCTTAATGGACAACGCGGCGTGCCGCGCGCACTGATCGTCACGCCGACGCGCGAACTGGCTGAGCAGATCAACGATGTGATCCGCGTGCTGTCAGCGGGGACAAAGCTCAGAAGTGTGACCATTTACGGCGGAGTCGGAGCCGGGCCGCAAATCCAGGCATTGAGAAACGGTGCGGAAATTTTGGTTGCATGCCCGGGGCGTCTGCTCGATCTTATTAATCAACGTCAGGCAAGGATGGAGAAAATCGAAATCCTTGTGCTGGATGAAGCCGACCGCATGTTCGATATGGGCTTCCTGCCCGATGTGCGGCGCATCGTCAAAGCTGTGCCAACGCAGCGACAAACGATGATGTTCTCCGCTACTTTCCCCGCCGATGTTGAACTGCTCGCGGCGGAGGCGCTCAAGCAGCCGCAAAAAATCTCGATGGGCATCAGTCGTCCTGCACACACCGTGACACACGCGTTGTATCCTGTGCCGTCACACTTGAAGTCCGCGCTGTTGATCGAATTGCTCAAACGCACCGACACCAACTCGGTCTTGATTTTTACGCGAACGAAATATCGCGCTCAAAAAGTGGCGCAACAGATTTACCGCGCAGGTTTCAAAGTAACGAGTTTGCATGGAGATCGCACGCAGGGCCAGCGCCAGTCCGCGCTCAAAGGCTTCAAATCCGGAGCGCATGATATTATGGTTGCCACCGACATTGCGGCGCGCGGCCTCGATGTGGAAAGCATCTCGCACGTCATCAACTATGATATGCCCGACACTGCCGACGCATACATTCATCGCATTGGACGCACTGGCCGCGCGGAACGCACTGGCGACGCTTTCACATTGGTCACGCCGGAAGATAACGATATGATCCGGACACTCGAACGCATCATGGGCGGACCCATCAAGCGCGAGACCCTCGAGGGATTCAACTACACCGTTCCCGCGCCGCCGAGATCGGCTCCGGGAACACGCGGCAGAGGCGCCCCTCGAGATGATGGCCGCCGCCCGCCGCGTCCCGCGCCAACGCCCACACATTACGGGCATAATCGTCTCGCGCCGCGGCGAAGAAAATAAGTTGGTGGATGGTTAATGGGAAAATGAGTGGTTGATTAAATGGCCGCCATTATCTGCATAGTGAATCAAAAGAGCCTGCAGCGAAAGCAACAGGCTCTTTTTTAAGTTTAACTCAAGACAGTGACGTTGCTGGCCTGCGGGCCTTTCGGGCCTTTTTCAACATTGAACTCGACCTTTTGGCCTTCCTGCAGGTTGCGGAAGCCATCGCCTTGAATAGCAGAGAAATGGACGAAAACGTCCGCTCCACCTTCACGGGCGAGAAAACCGTAGCCCTTATCACCGTTGAACCATTTGACCGTACCAGTTATTCGATCAGACATTGTATTTGCCTCCTTTGGCAAAATAGAAGTTAGGTGTTCTGTTTTGTTCCATCGGAGGTAAAACAAAACAGCCCACAGATATAACTGTGAGCTGTGCTGTTCTTCTACCAACGCGAACTTACTGTTATCCTACTGCAATTAGGATAACACACTAATGGTCGTGAGTCAATCAAAATTGATCAGCAATATTCAGACTTCCCAATTCCCCGATTCCTTAATGCTATAATCTTTTCACCATGAATTTTCTTATCACCGGCGCGGCCGGTTTTCTTGGCTCGGCACTCGCCAATCATCTTGCCCGCGAGGGACATCAGGTGCGCGGGCTCGACGATCTTTCCACGGGCGATCCGCAGGCGCTCGCGCCAGACGTGCATTTTACGCGCGGCGACGTCAGCGACCGGCCCAAGTTATGGACTCTGCTTCAGGAAGTGGATGTGGTCTATCATTTGGCGGCGCGCGTCTCGGTGCCTGAATCGGTTTTGTATCCGCGCGATTACAACAATGTCAACGTCGGTGGGACGGTGGCGTTGATGGAAGCCATGCGCGATGTCGGTGTGCGGCGCGTGGTGCTGGCTTCATCCGGTGCGGTGTATGGCGACCTTGGTGAACAGCCGTTGCGCGAATCAATTGTTCCCAACCCGCGTTCGCCTTATGCGGTTTCGAAACTTGCCGCGGAATTTTATGTCCGCACGATTGGCAGATTGTGGGGGATCGAAACGGTTAGTTTGCGAATCTTCAACGCGTATGGACCCGGTCAGCATTTGCCGCCATCGCATCCGCCTGTGGTTCCATATTATTTGCGTCAGGCTTTGCGCGGCGGGACACTGGTTGTGCATGGTGACGGAAATCAAACGCGCGATTATGTTTATGTGGATGACGTGGTCAGCGCGATGGTTGCAGCCGCCACCGCGCCGAGTATTGATGGACTGGTTGTCAATGTTGGTTCAGGCAGGGAAACCAGCGTGCGCGATTTGGTCAAAACGGTTTTGGATGTGACTGGCTGCAAACCTGAAGTAATTTACAATTCTCAGACTCCGGGCGGCGTCTCGCGCATGATGGCGGATTTGAATCTCGCGCGTGACAAGTTGAGTTATCGTTCCTCGATCAAACTGGAAGAGGGTTTGCGCCTCACCCTTCACCGTGACCCCCGGTTCAAATAATTTTTCTGGCAATGAGCAGGTTGGAACTTTGGCTAATTGCAGCCAGGTGATTTCCACTGCGGGTGCATGGACTTCCATGTTGTAACAGTCTGCTGCATTTCGTTGACCGCCTCATGCCAGGCCTGTTCGGGGTCCCTGCCGATTGCCACATCTTGAAGCATGGTGTCCACGATGCCTGGCGTGCCGAAGACTTCCCATGCCCACGGCGGGACAATGTCGGAGCGATGGAATTGATTCCCATTCACTGATCCCATGTTCATGGCGGGATGATTGATGAATGCGGACCAATCGTAAAATGATCGAATCCAGTCTGCATGTTTCTGCGCGTAGGCAGATGGATTGTTCAGCGATTCTTCGCGCACCGATTTCAATGGCGGGATCATGTGTCCGGGCAAAACGCTGTCATAGCGAAGCAGGCGGTCTCCACTCACCAGCCATTGCAAAAATGCCTTGGCTTCATTTTTGTTTTTTGTACCAGATGCAATTGCAAAGCGGCTCCACACGCCGAGCGTCACTTTTTGATCGCCCCATGGCGGGAAAATTACTGTCACATTATTTGCCAAATCAGGATGTGTGTCTTCGATCTGGACGCCCAGACGTCCGGCATACATTGTCATGGCAACGCGGCCATTGACGAACGCATCAATTTGTTCGGGATAACCCCATGTTGCGAATCCTGGCGGCGCATATTTTGTCAGCGCCTGCCAGCGCTGGATGGCTGTCAGCGCCTGCGGCTCACCAAACGCGACGTTCCCGTCGCAGGTGAAATAGTCTCCATTGTTCTGCCAAAGAAAAGTCGAAAAGAAATTTACGGTTGCAATGTTCTGCCCCGCGGGCAGGGCAATGCCATACGTTTCGCCTTTTGTCAAAACTTTGGCGGCGTTCAAAACTTCATTGTACGTTGTTGGCAGCGGCAAACCTGCCTGCTCGAATAAATCTTTTCGCACCCATAAACCGTAAACGCTGACCGCGTATGGAACCGCGTATACGCTTCCATTTTGACGGAAGAGACTGCCCTCGACAAAATCCGTTGCGCCGATGTTTGTCACCACGTCATCGAGCGGAAGCAGATAACCCGCGTCGGCCCACTCGGACATCAGCGCGGGTTCGATCTCGAAGATGCCCAGGTTCGCGCCCGAGGCAAGCGCGGTCAACAAGCGCGTGCCGCGCGATGCCGGCGACGCTAGGGTGATGTCCACTTCAATGCCTGGATTCAGATTTTGATATTCGTTGATGAGCGATTGCAGAACAGCCAGTTGTTGAGGATCGCTCTCGGTGGTGAAAAACGGGATGATGATCGGCGAGGATAAATCAGGTTTAGCGGGAGCTACTGAAGTCGGAGTCGGGAGCGGCTTCACATCAACAGAAGAGCATGAAGCGGCCAGCGCCAAAATCAAAACGACAAGCGCATTCCGCATCATCCAATTCGTTCGAAGAACCTTGAAGCGCTTCATGGCTCTATTTTATCTTTGTTCAGACAATGCCAATACGGATACGTGAGCACCAATACCACGGCTTGAGTTCTTCACTCAATGCGTGGCGAATTTTTTGCTTGAAAACATCGATGCCAATTTGACTCTCGCTCATGCAGCCTTTGAGCAGAGTCATCACACTGCCCTGACTCATCAAGATTCCTTCGAGTCGTTCGGCATTGCCCAACTCGATTTGATGGATCACGATTTCTTTTGTGTATCGGAAGCAGCCGCTGCTTTTCATGCGCGCCAAATGCTGAGACTTTTCCCAATGTCGAACGGGCGCGGGGTCGTTGTACGTTTTTTCCAATTCATGAACTTTCGACATACATTCTTCATACGCCGCGTCGGCTTCCCAACTGCACGTTGTAGGCGGCCAATCATAATCATATGCAGCGAAGACTCCGCCAGAGACGAGAATGCGAGCGGCTTCTTCAAACGTGGCTTGCGGCTCCATCCAATGCAGGGCTTGAGAACACGTGACGATCTGCGCGCAGTGATCGGGCAGACCCGTTTGATGCGAGAAGCCTTCGCGATAGACAACGTTCTCCGCTTCGGTCTGGACTTCGGCCTGCTCGCGCATATCCTGGGTTGGTTCAACGCCGATCACTTGGTCCGCTTTATCCGCCCAATAGCGCGTGGACAAGCCCGTGCCGCTGCCCAGGTCAACGACCAGCGCGGGACGAGGAGCTTTTGCTAAACGAGTTAGCAAATCAGCTAAAACGTCGGGCGGCGCGGGACGATATTTATCATACAGATCAGCGAATCCAGTAAAGCGTTCGATGTTGCCAGAGAAATCATCATTCATTTTGTTTGCTCATTCACGAAGAGATTCATAAATTCATTCACGGGTGTATGCTCTAATTTTTGTTGGTCTGAGCAAAGATCGAGAATCGCATGGACTCGTCCTTCGGAAAAACGCGTGGCAAGATTATTTCTGAATTTTTCGATGAGCAATGGAATGCCTTCCGCTCGTCGCCTGCGATGACCGATGGGATATTCTACCGCGACCTTTTCTGTGGACGTTCCATCTTTGAAGAATACTTGCACAGCGTTGGCAATGGATCGTTTTTCGGGGTCGAGATAATCAACGCTGTATTGTTTGTTTTCAACGACTTTCATTTTAGCGCGCAGCGCGTCAATGCGCGGATCGGCAGCAACATCGGCTTCGTAATCTTCGGCGGTTAGGCGGCCAAAGATGAGCGGCACGGCAGTCATGTATTGGATGCAGTGATCGCGGTCGGCGGGATTGTGGAGCGGGCCGGTCTTATCAATGATGCGGATGGCGGACTCGTGTGTAGTGATGACCACGCGCCCGATATCATCGAGTCTGTCTTTGACTTGCGAGTGCAAAATCATCGCGCATTCAGCCGCGGTCTGTGCGTGGAATTCAGCGGGAAAGGAAATCTTGAATAAAATATTTTCCATCACGTAAGAATCGTAAGGCCGCTGGAATTTGAATGATTGCCCTTTGAACAGTACATCGTAGAATCCCCATTTGGGTGCGGTCAGTGCGGAGGGATAACCCATCTCACCTTTTATCGCATTCAAAGCAAGCCAGACCGCGCGCGCAGCCGCGTCGCCCGCGGCCCATGATTTGCGCGGACCTGTGTTCGGCGCGTGACGATATGCGCGGAGCGATCCCCCGTCAATCCACGCGTTGGAGACGGCGTTGATGATCGCCTCTTTATTGCCGCCAAGCATGTGAGTAACAACCGCAGTGGATGCAACTTTGACCAAAAGAACGTGATCGAGTCCAACACGGTTGAAACTGTTTTCGAGCGCAAGCACTCCTTGAATCTCATGCGCTTTGATGGCTGCGGTCAAGACATCCCGCATTTGTAGGGGCGGGATTACCCCGCCCCTACAAATAAAATCTGCAATCGCGAGAATCGCGCCGAGGTTGTCGGATGGATGTCCCCATTCGGCGGCGAGCCAGGTGTCGTTGTAGTCGAGCCAGCGAATCATTGCGCCGAGGTTGAACGCGGCAGTGACGGGATCGAGAATAAAGTCTGTGCCGGGAATACGGCTTCCATTTGGAACGACGGTTCCGGGCACAGTCGGCCCAAGTAGTTTTGTGCATTCGCGAAAATTGAGCGCCAGCATGGCGCAGCCGAGCGCGTCCATCAAAGTGTAGCGTGCGGTTTCATAGGCGAGGTCGCTGGTGATGTTGTAATCAGCTACATAATTTGCGATATCAACAAGTTCTTTGTCTGGTGCGGGGCGAAGGTTTGAAGTGTGAGGCATGAAATATTAAAGTAGGGGCGACACATATGTCGCCCCTACGGGATTTTGATCATTCTGCAAGCAAGATAATCGAATCAGGCGGCAGAACCATGAACAAGTTGTCGCCGTGAATAGCGTCGGTGGATTCGAGTCTCAAAGACCCGCCAGCAGTTTCAACGCTGTACTGCCACTTTGAGCCGAGATATGTCCGGTTAGCAATGTGCGCTTTGATGGTGTTCTCGCGCGACGACGCGCCGCCGCTGATTACTTCCACGCGCTCGGAACGGATCGCGACGGGGACCTGATCGCCTTGCTTCCACTTTTGGTCGGGGCGATTCTCTTTGTGGATGTTGAGTAATTCGCCCGAAGCCAGTTTCAGGGTTATTTGTTGGCTGTCCACTTTTTGAATTGTGCCAGTGATGAAGGATGTTACACCGATGAACTCGGCCACGAAACGATTGGCAGGGCGTTCGTAAATCTCTTCGGGCGGCGCGTATTGTTGCAGTTTGCCCATGGACATTACTGCGATCATGTCGGACATCGCAAATGCTTCCGCTTGATCGTGGGTTACATAAACAGTTGTAATACCGAGTTGCTGCTGCAGTCCGCGCAGCCAGACGCGCGCATTCTCGCGGATCTTCGCGTCGAGATTCGAGAGCGGCTCATCGAGCAGCAAAACTTTCGGACGGCTGACCACGGCTCGAGCCAGCGCGACGCGTTGTTGTTGTCCGCCTGAAAGCTGGAACGGATATCGATCCGACAGGTCTTCGAGTCCGACCAGAGCGAGGCTTTCGTGGACGCGCTGCTTGATCTCGTCTGAGGGGCGTTTCTGCAATTTGAGCGCGAACGCAACATTGTCGAAGACTTTCATGTGCGGCCATAACGCATACGATTGGAACACCATGCCGAGATGACGCTGCTCGGGCGGAAGGATCAGCCCACGCGCGGTGTCGGTCATGACGAAATCGCCGATGCAAATCGAGCCAGCGGTAGGCTCTTCAAGTCCCGCCACGCAATTGAGTGTGGTGCTTTTTCCGCAGCCCGATGGACCCAGCAGGGTGGTGAATTGTCCCTCCTTGACGATCAGGTTCACATCCGAGATCGCAACCGAAGCAGACGTGGCAAATTTTTTGGTCAAGCCTTCGATGATCAGATCATTATTCATGGAGTTTCACTCCTAGCAATTTTCGGCTGGCAATGATGAGCGCAGCAGTGATCGCCATTTGAATGGTCGAGAGGGCGGCAACAGGTTCGGCTCCGCCTTGTTTCCATAACTCAAGCATGGTCGTGCCAATGACGTTCGAGCCTTTCGAGACGAGGAACAGCGCGGTGGAATATTCTTTCAAGAACGAAATCGCCAGCAGGATGTAGCCGGACAGAATCGCGGGACGCAGAATGGGGAGCAGGATGTGGCGAATCGTCTGCATCCACGTGGCCCCCGCAACTCTCCCCGCCCGATCCAGCTCATCGGATACTTGAAGCACCGCCGGGCTGATGGCGCTGAATCCGAGCGGCAGGTAGCGCATGATGAATGCGATCGAGATGGCGATGATGGTGTTGCGAAGCGAACCGATTCCCGGAAGAAGCACGAACGCCCATAAAAATCCGATGCTGACGATGATGCCGGGGAACGCGCGCGGATAAAGCGCCATGTATTTGACCGCTTCGCGCCCTTTGAAGCTGGAGCGATATGCGGTCAACGCGGCGATGGCCATGAACAGGATTCCAATCGCGGCGGCAAAGATCGAGATGTTGATGCTGTTGACAACCGCCTCGCGGTAGGCGGGCGTATCGAAGATGCCGCGATAGTTATTGAGCGTCAAAATCTTGAGCGGATTCATGAATGGGCTGAGGAATGAGACAAACGAGTCGAGCACAACGCAGGCGAGCGGGAGGATGATGCCGAGAAGAACATAAAGTCCGATGAAGAACGCGACGACTCCTTTCCATCCGCCCAAATCCAAAAGTTTTGGGCGCGTTGCCTTGCCTCCCACCGTGACGAAGCGGCGTTCCATCGAAGTCAGTTTGCCTTGGAGGTAAACCATTCCCGTCACGAGAATCACAACGAGCAGCGCAACTGCCGCGACCGCACCCTGGTCTTTGTTGACGCCGACCATGCCAATCGTGTAGAGATAAGTCGAAAGCGTCTCGATGCCGACTGAATTTCCAAGAAGAAGTGGAATGGACAAAAGTTCCAGCGCGGAAACAAGTGTCAGTAACGCGCTGTAAATGATGGCCGGGCGAAGAAGCGGAACGGTGATCGTCAGGATGGTGCGGAACGGACTCGCTCCGCCGATGCGTGCCGCTGATTCGAGTTGGGCGTCTGCTAACGCTAATGATGATGAAGCATAAAGAAAAGTATAGGGAACGTAATACATCGCCGCGACGACGACGATGCCCCAAAAACTATAAAGCTGCCAGGTCGGGATTCTGAGTGCGCGGATCACAATGGTGCCGAAGCCCTGCGGCCCGTACATTTCGATCCATGCGAAAGCCAGTACCAGCGGCGAAACATAATATGGAATGGTGACGAGATTGGAAAAGAATTCGCGCAAAGGCATGTTGGTGCGGTTGATGAAGATGGCCAGCGCGATGCCAATGAAGCCTGCGATGATGGTTGACATCACGGCGAATGCCAGGGTGTAAATCAGCACATGCCAGAAGTGCGGGTCACTCAGGATGTGAGTGTAATTTCCAAAGGTAAAGGCTGTATCTTTTTCATACAGCGGTTTGTCCATGAAACTTTGATATACGATCGGCCATGCCGGGAAAATAACCAGCACAAATGTGATGATGACCACCGCCCATTGAAGGGCAGTGTCCCACCGAAAAATTTTGGGCGCCAACGGGCGAGGAGTTTCCTGAACTGCGGATGTCATTGTATTGCCTCCGCGTGCAAATGGGAAATTTCATTGCAGCGCCACGAAGGCACAAGGTATCTCTCGAAAAGATTTTGCGCCTTCGTGGTGAAATGACCTGCCTCGCTTCATCACTTTATGGGATGCGGTGAGGCAGGGAGAAGAATCTTATGGACGATTGAACGCGGCCTTCCACTTGGTGACAAATGCCGCACGATTATCGGCGGATGCAATGCTCGGATCGAAGTAGAAATAGATGATGTTATCCGCACCTACCGCGTCGATGATCTTCTGCAGGTGATGATCAGCTTGATCTGCAACATCGGGACGATAAGCGGTCAATCCGCCTTTGGACCAGGCAAGCTGGCCTTCAGAGGAGAGAATGAATTCCATCAGCAGTTTTGCGGATGCGGGAGATGCGGCGTGCTTGGTGATTCCCATGCCGCGCACCAACACAACCTGACCATCTTTTTCATAGGTCCAACCCATCACAGGTTCGGCGTCCGGATATTTCGGGAACACAGAAATTCCTGAAACAAAGTAACCAACGGTTGCTTCGCCGGAGAGCACGGCATTTACCATGTTGCCAGCCGAGGTCTGCATGTTGACATTGGATTTGCCAATTGTTTGCAGAGTCGTCCAACCTGCATCACCCTTTTTGCCGATCCAGAACCAGTTGATGCCAAAACCAGTCCCGTTCTTTTCGGCATCATAGGTTGTGATCTTGCCTTTGTTGGCCGGGTCAGAAGCAAACTGCGCAATTGCGTCCATCGTATCGGGCGGTGTGGCGAGCAGCTGCTTGTTCCAGATGATGATCATCGGGTCGGTGGAAACGGCGTAGACGCCGTCCGCAAGTTTGGCGAAATCAGGCAGTCCCGCCGCGTTGACGGGAGTGTAAACCTGCAATTCACCCTTGCTGATGAATTCCTCCCAGCCGTCGGGCGCGGACGTGATGATCATGTCGGCGGAGCGCGCGCCGCCAGCGGTTTCGGTGTAGTAGGTCTCGAAGGTTTCAGTTGTGCCCATATCCTTGGTTGTGACATTGATCCACGGATATTTCGCGCTGAAGGCCGCGAGCACAGGCTTCCAGTTGGTCTCGCTCATGATCGAATAAACCGACAGTCCATCCTTTTCATTCTTGGATTGCGCGACGAGATCGGCCAGCGGATCGGCCGGGGCCGCGGCGGGCGCTTCGGTCGCGGCGGCGGGAGCGGCGGTGACAGCCTGGGCCGGAGGCTGTGCTGGAGCCGGCGCCTGGGTCGGTGCGGCGGGTGATCCGCAGCCCGAAAGAATGAAGGCAAATGCAAGCACGAGAGACAAAGCAACGTACACTTTACGGAACATTCTTCCTCCTTTGAAAGATTGGGTTATCTTGAATCCGCTTTCATCTCAAAGCGGCTCAATTCATCATCGAGCGTTTGCCATTCGGGCAAACGCACCAATCGCTGGCGTTCATTCCATTCCAGCATGGACGGGATCAGCAATTCACTACTGTGTGTTTTCTGCAAAACGGCCAGCGCGCTTTGGATGGCGCGCGCCGCAACGCGCATTGCAAGATTCGGATGGATCACAACGCGGTACCCCATCGCTTGAAGTTCATCATGTGAGATGATCGGCGTCTTTGCGCCTTCAGTCATGTTGAATAGCAGGGGGGCTTTGATTTGCTTTGGCAGTTCGGCGATCTCATCTTTTTGCGTGGGCGCTTCGACGAAAATCAAATCTGCCCCTGCGCGCACATATAAATTTGCCCGCTGGATCGCCTCTTCGATTCCGTGTGTGGCGAGGCTGTCCGTGCGGGCGATGATCAACATTTCTTTGCGCGTCTTGACGGCGGCGTAAATTTTTTGCGCCATTTCTTCAGCAGGGATGACTTCTTTTCCATTGAAGTGTCCGCACTTTTTGGGCGTGACCTGATCTTCAAGCTGGATGGCCGCCACGCCTGCGTCTTCATAGACTTGGATCGTGCGCGCCACATTGACGGCGTTGCCGTAGCCCGTGTCTGCGTCCGCGATGACGGGAATGTTTACCGCTTCGACGATTCGGCGAATCCCCTCGATCATTTCGTTCATGGTGAGCAGGCCGATATCGGGCAGGGCAAATAAAACATTTGCGATTCCCGCGCCGCTGGCATAGACCGCACTAAAACCGGAGTCTTCAACGATGCGGGCGGTTAACGCATCTGCTGCGCCTGGCACGACCAAAATTTCCGGCTGGGAAATTAATTTGCGTAATGCTTGAGCTGTCATCCTGATGAAAGGATACTTTTTTGCATTTAAATGCAAAACTCCCAAACGGCTGGATTTCATCCCTCCGTTTGGGAGTGAGTGGATTATTTACAGATTACGTAGATTGGATTAATAGACCTCTTGCAAAAGTCAAAACAAACATGCGCTCGCCCGCGTCCTATATCTCAGATGGGAAATATCTATGGATGTTCATAAACGTAGAAAATGTAATCTTGAGATTCTGTTTTAGCGCCCAAGTCGTTTAGTAATCTGAGAAGCTGGGCGCGGTGATCTGTTCCGTGATTGGCCACATGGAGAAGCACCTGCCACACGATGAGGTCCCTGTCTTCTTCCGGCTCTTTTATCGGCTTCTCGAACAACATATCGTCCCGCAATTTTGCAAGGTAATCGCGCATGTTCTGCTCAACATTATCCCAGTATGTGCGAATTAGATTCCGATCATCAAAGCCAGCAGACTCGAAGGGCTGGGGCGGTTCGACGCCTCGCAATTCGCTAAACCACGCATCATCCACACTCATGAGATGAACGATTTGGTTTCGGACAGATCCGTATGAGTAGCTCGCCTCTTGTGTGAACTGTTCGTGAGATAGCGGCATAACATAACGATCCCATATTTTGCGATTTTCGGTAAAGTGATAATCATAGAAATGGCGAAAGGCATTTGCATTCATATCGTATTCCTTTTTGTATGGCTAAAAGTGTCAGAGCAAATATTCCAATAAAGTTAATATGCTATTCACTTCACCAATCCCAATCGAATCGCCTTCACCGCGGCCTGTGTGCGATCATTCGTTCCCAGTTTGTGCATCAGCGTTTGAGCATACCCTTTGACTGTTCCCGCACTTAATCCCAATACGTCACCGATGGCCTGGTTCGTCAGGCCTTCGACCATCAAACGCAGAATATCCATTTCACGCGCGGTCAACGCTTCGACCAAATCTTCGGGAGATTCGTTTGTCTTCTCCGCGCTTTCGAGGTTTCGCAAAACATCCTGCAAGAATTGACTGTCCACAAGCGACGTACCTTGTGCGACCGAATAAACCGCGGCCAGCAATTCTTCGCGTGAAATATCCTTCAACACAAACCCTGCCGCGCCTGCCGATAACGATCTCAGTAAATATGCTGTGCTTCGATACGTAGTCACCATGATGACGCGCGTG
The DNA here is from genome assembly GCA_021824575.1 of Chloroflexota bacterium. Classification (GTDB taxonomy): domain Bacteria; phylum Chloroflexota; class Anaerolineae; order Anaerolineales; family Villigracilaceae; genus Fen-1038. The sequence continues at coordinate 64,269 of JAKAKJ010000072.1, read as the reverse complement.
TCCAGCTTTTCGGCCTTGATCGCTTCGAGTGCCTGGATGCCGTCCATATCTGGCATGCGGATGTCCATCAAAACGACTTTAGGCTTAACTTTCAAAACGATGTCAAGCGCTTCGCGTCCGTTCGCGGCCTCGCCCACAATTTGGATGCGCGAATTGCTCAACATGCTTTTTAGTCCCGCCCGCACCATGGGATGATCGTCTGCGATCAATAGCGTGATTTCATTTGCCATCCTTGCTCCTCTGTGCCAGCGACTCCAATGGGATGCGTACCTCCACGCTTGTCCCTTTGCCCAATTGACTTTCGATCTTGCAGACTCCATCAATCATCTGCGCGCGTTCCTGCATACTGACCAATCCCAGATGCTGGGATTCATCCTGCTGAAGCAAGCTCGCATCGAAACCCTGACCCCAATCCTGCACGCGCAAAACCAAACTTTGATCCTCCACTGACAATTCGATGCGCACCTTCTCCGTCCGCGCGTGCTTGCGAACGTTTGTCAAAGCCTCCTGCGCGATGCGGAAGATGGCAGCCTCCACTGAATGTGTAATTTTCAATCCATGTGTGTTGGTGATGATCTCCGCTTCCCATTTTTGTTCTTCGCAAAGTTCGGTCACGTATTGACGCAGTCCCTGTTCCAAGCCCAGATCATCAACCGTGGTTGGGCGCAGTTCGGTAATCACTCTGCGAGCTTCGTCAATGGATTGTTTAACGAGAGTCCGGCTCACGTCCAGGGCTTGAAGCGATTGTGCGCTCAATTGGGATCCAATCTGCGCGTTGAGCGTGTTCAGGTGCATGTTGGCCGAGATGATCAATTGGGTCAAACCATCGTGCAAATCCAAACCGATTAGGCGCCGTTCTTCGTCTTGAATCTGCGCCATCCTGCCGATCAGCGCGCGCAGACGATCTTCACGGTTGGCTAATTCCTGCATCATCGTGTTGAATGATGTTGCCAACTGCCCGAATTCGTCGCTTCCTTTAATTGCAACGGGCTGTTCGAGGTCGCCGTTTGTCACGCGTTCCGCTCCTTTGAGCAGGGCGGTGGCGCGTGCGTTGATCTGCCGCGAAAGATAGATCATGAACAGGATGGCAATGATCGAGATGACGGCGGCAACGGAAATGCTGGCGATGGTCGCGGTGTTGACGGCGTTGAGCAAGGCCTGCTGTTCCCGCGCAAACTTTTCAGTCTCGTGCGGCTCGATCTGGCCGACGATGGTTTGCTGGCCCGCATTGAAGATCACGGAAATGAAATTGGCATAAAGGGACTGCTGCAAATCGCGTTCGCCAATCAATTGCGAACCAAGCGATTGCATTTGGCCGAAGATGCTGGCTGCTTCATCCGCCCACTGCTTTTCGCTTTTTGATTGTGCGATTGCGTAGAAATCGTTCAGCGCTTTTTGGAAAGAGACAACCGCATCTGTGAATTGCACGCGTTTGTTTTCGTCTGGCGATGCGATGTAGCCCGTCACCGCCGAGAGTGTGGCGCTCGAAGAATCCTGCATGTTCGTAACGATTGTCTGATATGCAGCGTCATCGAGACGATTTGGTTTTATGTCGTTGAAGAGTAGAGCCGTTAACTGCGCCTGTGTGTTTGAAAATTTTTGGAGGTCTCCCGCCTGTCGGTCGCGTAATGTGATCAGGTTGCTGCCTGTGCTGAACGTTTGCTGGTATGCCAGTCCCAGGGTTGATGTCCACTGCTTTTCATTTGTGTCGTTTGCGATCTGGCGGAATTGTCCCAGGTCGTTGGAGAAATTGTTCAACTGGTCCATGAACTGCGATTTGAAACCTGCCTCGCCATCTATTTGATAACGATACAATGCGGCCTCGGCGTCACGCAAATGGGCGGTCATCTGTACGGCGATCAACTGGCGCTGGCGGATATTTTCAATTGTGCTGAGTGATTTGGAAATCGAGCGTGCCAAATAGACCAACGCGAAGATGTTGGCCAGGACTGCCGAACCAAAGAGAAGCACAAAAACGATCAGCCGCGTACGCAGGGACATGCGCCAACTATAATCGAAATTGCTGGCAGCATGAAGAAGCCAATCGGTGCGCGCTCGTCTTGAATTTTCCCGTGCCAGGCCTATAATGAAGCCACAAGATGGATGATCCAATTCGCAGGCTCATGGCAAAAAAGGAGAAAAATGTCGGACTTCATTTTGACAACCGAACAACGCGACTTGAGAGATGAAGCGCGCGCGTTCGTGAGTAAGGAAGTGCCGCGCCAGCTATTGCTCGACATGGATGCGGACAAGATTCGTTACCCGCGTGAGTACATCCAAAAACTCGCCGCACACCGCCTGCTGGGACTGCGATTCCCAGAGGAATGGGGCGGGCGCGGCATGGGCTGGTCGCATGAAGTTTTGGTGCTGGAGGAAATTGGCGTATTGGGCGCCACCTTGGCCTGTTTGTATTCATTGCCGTCCATTGTCGGCGAGGCGATCCATGTTTTTGGTTCGCACGAACAAAAGGAAAAATTTCTCGCGCCGGTGCTCGAAGGCAGGATGACCGTAGCTGAAGCATTGACGGAACCGCGCGGCGGCTCGGACTTTTTCGGCGCAACCGCGACCGCAAAACGCGAAGGCGATTTCTATATCCTGAACGGACAAAAGCGATTCATTGTTGGCGCGGAGGGCGCGGATCTGTTCCTCGTCTACGCATGCACGAACCCGGACGCGTCCAGTCACAAGGCGATTAGTGCGCTGCTGGTCGAGCGAGGCGAGGGCGTGGAAGTCCAGCACGTATACGGGTTGATGGGAACGCGCGGCGGAGGAACCGGACGCGTCTATTTTCGGAATGTGCATGTGCCAGCAGAGAATCTGATCGGCCGCGAGCATGACGCGTACACAATCTTCAATCAGATGATGATCCCCGAACGGATGACCAGCGCGGCGGGTGCGCTTGGCCTGGCGCGTGCGGCTTTGGAGATTGCGGCGCGCTACGCCGACCGGCGCAAGGCCTTCGGGCAGAAGATCCGCGAGTTCGAGGGAGTCAACTTCAAAGTCGCCGAAAGCCTGACGCGCCTCGACGCGGCGCGGGCGCTTGTCCATGAAACAGCGCGGATCATTGACAGCATCGGGAACTCGGAATATGTCCGGCGAATGGTGTCCGAGTCAAAAAAGTTTGCCACCGATACGGCCTGGGCTGTGGTCAACGATGCCATGCAGATCATGGGCGGGATCGGCTACACCAATGTTTATCCAATCGAACGGCTCCTGCGCGACGCGCGTCTGATGACCATCTGGACGGGCACAAACGAAATCATGAACCTGGTCATCCAGCACGAGTATTACAAGGAACTGCTCGCGTCCGTGCCGTCTGCGCGTGATGTGGAAGCTGACGCATTAAGCGCGGATGTGGATGGCGAGAAGGTATATGAGTGAGGAAAGGTCGCTCCATCGAACCGTTAATGCGACATGGCGCGCGCGGGGCAAGAAGCTCTCCCATAAGCTTTTTCGAGTCCGATGGGTAAGGTCCGGTCGCTTGTGAATCATCTCTCTGGATTTATGAAAAAGATCAAACGCCTAAAGATGCAAGATCTGTCATTGGGTCTGGTATTCTTCTGGTGCGTTGTCATTGCGGCGGCTATCGGGATTTTTATTTATGCGCGAAGTTTTACCGCCTGCTGGAATTTAACCTCGCTGCCAGGCATCCCGCCTTCGACTTGTGGCGGCGCGGCGGAAACTGCTTTGGGAACCCCGCTGGTGATTCAAGGCACTCCGGCGGCGAGCCTGCCTCCAACACCGGAGTCCGCGCCTGTGGTTGAGCCGCCTCAATGGGACGGCGCAAGCCGCATCAATATTGTGTTCTTCGGATTGCGATCCAGCGGTGCGGATATCAGCGGGCCTAATTGCCCGGCCTGCACGGATACGATTATCCTGTTTACCGTTGACCCGGTTTCAAAATCGGCGGCGATGATTTCGATTCCCCGCGATATGTACGTGAACATTCCTGGTTTTGGTTACAGCCGGATCAATACCGCGTGGACAAGCGGGGAAGCGGCGAAACTGCCGGGCGGCGGTCCCGGCCTTGCCATGAAAACCGTGTCGCAATTTATCGGCGTGCCGGTCCAATATTATGTGAACGTGGATTTCAAAACCTTTATATCGCTTATCAACACACTGGGCGGGGTGGACGTTTACGTGAATCAAAAGCTGATTCTCGATCCGATGGGGACCGGCCTCGATCATGTGGTCGTCACATGCTGCGGGATGCGCCATCTAAACGGCCAGGTCGCGCTCGCTTATGCGCGTGCTCGTGATGCGAGCCAGGGAGCCACGTACGATGATATTGGCCGCGCACAACGCCAGCAGCAGATCATCCTTGCCATACAAAAAAAGATATTCAGCCCCGAATACTTTCCAACCTTCATTGCCCAAGCGCCGACCTTGTACAAGGAATTCTCTGCCGGCATCCATACGAATCTGACATTCGATGATGCGGTCAAGCTGGCTTATTTGGTCAACCAGATTCCCCGCGACAAAATCACGAGCGCCGTCATAGATTACACAATGATAAACACGGCGACTGTTACCTTAGCTGGGCAGCCTGCGGATGTGTTTATTCCCATATCGGATAAGATCCACGCGCTGACCGACCAGATTTTTCTTCAAGGCGGGTTGGACGGCCCGATCGCGCAGGGAGATCCAAGACAGTTGATGCAGGCGGATAACGCGCAAGTCCGCGTATTGAACGGAACCAACGTCCCTCAATTGGACGCGCGTTCAGCGAATTTCCTTATCTCGCAGGGTATGCGCGTGGTTGGACTTGGCCAGGCTCCGCAATTGTATAGCCGAACAACGATCATCATCTATTCCCCCAAGCTTTATGCTTTGCGGTATTTGATCAAAATTTTTGGAGTCACGAGCAGCAGTCAGATCATTTTCAAAAACGATCCATCTTCGACCGCGGATATTACTGTCATGCTCGGTAACGATTGGGTGGGCAAATTACCGGCTGGATATTAGTTGGCTGGCTATGATGACTCTACGATCCAGTTCCCGAATAATGCCGCAGACCAAACAACCAAACGCGATAAGCAATCAAAATGAAAACCGTCGCGACGACCGGGCTGAGCCAAACCACTGGCCCCGCATCGCGTCCGAGCAAATAACTGGCCGGATAAAACGAAACGAATCCATAAGGAATCAACCACGTCAACAAAATGCGGATCGCATTGTGATAAATGTTGAGCGGATATTTGGCAAATTCGTTCATATTGAAGACAACTTGTGTCACCGGGATGGATTCGGTCAGCCAGAACGCGGACGTGGCGGTAATGAGATTGAGCGCGATGAAAATAATTCCACCGCTGATGACGGCAACCAGAATATAGATTGCGCGCAATGGCGTCAGCGCGACGTGCAGGCTGTACATCGAGACGCCGATCAACAATGCGCCAGTCACGAAGTTGCCGATGCCGTCGTGGCAGAAGCGATCCGCAAGCAGATGGAAGAGCGGGTCAATCGGTCGGACCAGAAACCGGTCAAAGTCCCCGCTGCGAATGTAATTCCATCCAATCGTCCAAAGGTTGTCTGCGAACATGTGCGTGATCGATTCGCCCATCGTGAGTAATCCATAGATCAAAATGACCTCGTAAAAATTCCATCCATTCAACGATGGGATTTGCCGCATCACGACCCAGATGGTTGCCAATGATGCGGCTTGTAAAATGGCTGTCGAAGCAGAGCCGATGAAAAAGTTCAAGCGGTATTCCATCAGGATTTTAAATCGCTGAATAAGGAAATATCCATAGAGCGACAGGTAGCGGGTCATTTCATCCGCCCTGCACTGTGACTTTGCGAACGGTGATGCTGAATATCACGCGCGAAAGAATCAATAAAGCCGCGAGCCAGATAATTTGAATCGTCCATAAGCGCGGTGCGTCGGCCAATGAAGTAATGCCGCTCAAAAATGAAACCGGCACTGACATCGCTTGGGCGAACGGCATGGCCGCCGCGATATTTTGCAACCAGCCCGGCATCATCACGAGCGGAACGAGTGCGCCGCTGAAGAACGATCCAACGCCGATGCGTACCACGCTCAGGCCCCACGTCTCGGTCACGTAAAATGCAAGACATGCAAACATCCAATCGAAAAGGAAAAGCACGGCTTGTCCTAGGATCAATGAAATAAAAAACGCGATCCAGACTGCCGGGTTCGATGGCAATTGCAAACCAAAGATCAACCATGCGAGCAGGAACAACGGTAATCTTTGGACAAGAAAAGTTGCCAGCTCTGCAAATGTTTCGACAACGACGCGCAATTGCATGTCCAACGGGCGCGTCAGCTCAACAGCAATCTGTCCCTGCCGGATCATATAGCCAAAGAAATAAATGGTGCGTGTCTCCACTAATGGCGCGAGCAAACGCGCAAGCAAAATGTAGTTGATGGTTTGTGCCAGTGTTAGTCCGCTGAGTGTTGTTTCGCCCGCATACACCGCGCGCCAGAAATAAACAAAGATGAACATCGAAATGATGGTTGCAAAAAAATCCGCCCAGACCCACATGTTGTAAGCCAGCCGCGCTTTGGCCGCGGTCGAAGCGATGGCCGAATAAATCGAAACGTTGCGCCTCAGCGATTGGATCACGCAGCCTCCCTGTTCAACGCGCCGTTGTAGATTTGTTTGATGATGGATGCAAGGTCAGGCTCGGACAACGAAAAGTCTTTGACCTCGATTTGATTCATCAATGCCGCCGCGACCTGACTGGCTGTGGTCAGCGTTCGGTCAAACCGGACCGTGAGGCGGCGCGGCTCGACGTGAGTCGTCTCCGCCCCTGATGGCAAAGTCACGCGCTCCGACGAATGAATTGTTTCGAATGTTATTTCGCGATATTTTCCGAATTGTTGCTTGATGGTTTCGATTGGACCATCGTAAATGAGTCGCCCCGCGTCTATGATAATGACGCGTTTGCATAATTCTTCGATGTCGCCCAAATCATGCGTGGTCAGCACGACCGTTGTGCTCTTGGTTTGATTTTGTTCTTTGATGAATTCACGGATGCGTTCTTTGACGATCAAATCCAGACCGATGGTCGGCTCATCGAGATAAACAACTCGCGGCTCATGGATCAACGTGGCGGCCAGTTCGGCGCGCATCTTTTGTCCGAGCGACATGTTGCGAATCGGAACATGAAATAATTCCTTGAGTTCCAGCATTTCTGCAAATTGGTCGAGCAATTTCTTGTAACGCGTTTCCGGGACTTGATAAATCCTCGCCACGAGATTCAACGATTCGATGAAAGCCAGGTCCCACCAGAGTTGGGTGCGCTGGCCGAAGACCACGCCAATTTCACGGGCATTGGCGACGCGTTCCTTGTGCGGATCGCGTCCAAGCACGCGCGCGTGTCCGCTCGTCGGGACGAGGATGCCTGTCAGCATCTTGATCGTCGTGGATTTGCCCGCACCGTTGACACCGATGTATCCGACGACTTCGCCTTCGTCAATCTGAAAATTGACGCGATCCACGGCGGTCTTTTGTTCATACTTTGGCATGAACAGCGCTTTGATCGCGCCCGTTAATCCAATTTCCTTTTTGGGAATTTTGAAAACCTTGGTCAGCTCCCGCACTTCGATAACGGACATTTTTGATTCCTTCGCGTGATTATGTGACTATGATTTTACCGCGCCTGACCGGAATATCCTGTCAACAGGAGAATAAAATTTCACCGCAGTGATCATGGTATCCGCAGAGAAAAAATCCTGTGTTCTCGGTGATGCTGTGGCAAAGGATTTGCCACTTATAAACGAAAAAGGACCCGGCGGCCGCCGGGTCCTTTTTCGCAAGTCATCCCCTAAAAGGAGAATGCAGAAGGATTATTTTTTTTCTGCTTGGTGTAGAAAATCTGGTGTTGGAACAAATACCTTTCGCGCTTGATACTTTTTATGCGCATTGCCAGGATCAAGATGTTGTCCAACAGTGATTCGTTTGCTCAATTGCCTGCCGTCTGAAGGTATTGGATGAGGCTATCCACCTGCGCCTGGGAGAGGAATGACCAGCGCGGCATCATGGCGTTCAAATCGCCGCCTGTCTCATCCTGTCCTTTGGTGATCGCCAGTGTAAGTTGCTGTTCCACAGTGCCTCGGCTTGGTTGAGTCTGATATGTTGTGCTCAGATCGCTCCACGCAAGCGCAGGAACCGAAATTTTTTGCCCGTCCTTGTCAAACGTATTTCCCGCGCGATCCTTCCCATGACATGCGGCGCAGGCTGCCTGGTATAGCTGCTCGCCCATCAAATCTGCTCCGGCGGGTGTCAATGTTGGAGTTGTGCCGGTTGTTGTATCCGTCGTCTGAAGGTATTGGATGAGGCTGTCCACCTGTGCCTGGGAGAGGGAAGACCAGCGCGGCATCATCGTGTTCAAGTCGCTGCCCGTCTCGTCCTGACCTTTGGTAATCGTCAGCGTAAGCTGCTGTTCCACAGTGCCGCGGCTGGGTTCGGTTTGGTACGTCTTGCTCAGATCGTCCCATGCAAGCGACGGAACCGAAATTGTTTGTCCATCTTTACTGAATGTATTCCCCGCGCGATCCTGTCCATGACATGCGGCGCAGGAAATTTGATATAACGAGCCGTCGGTTAGCTCTGTATTTGTGGTTGTGCTTGCGGTTGTCGTTGACGCAGTAGTGGCGGCAGGCGCACTTGTCGGTGCGGAGGTCGGAGCAGCAGTCGGCGGAAGGGGCAGCGGCGTTGGTGTGGAAGGAACTGCTGTCGGAGCGGGAGTCGAAGCCGGCGCACAAGCAGCAGCCAGCGCCAACAATAGCGCAGTGCTCAAGAGTAGTACAGTTAGTTTGATGGCTCGCATTATTTTCTCCTCAGAAGATAGATGTAGAAAAACACTTTTCAGACTCAGAATACTGGATTACCAGCTCTGTTCTTGATTATTTGCTTATTGAATTGAGATAGGCGGCAATTGCCGCCAGTTGCTCGTCGGTCAGCGCACCGGACGCGTAGGCGGGCATGCCTTTTGGTCCTACGGTTGTCTTGGCGCGCAATTTATCCGCTTTCGTTCCAACGATTGGCGGACCGACCACACCGCCGCGTCCATCCAGCCCGTGACACGTGGCGCAGTCCTTGGTGATGAATAGCTGCTTTCCATATTCGACTTGGTCGCTGGCTGGCGGCACCGCAAGTCCGCCGCCCGTAAATGGGATCGGAGCACCCACGAAAGTTTGTACTGTGCGCGTATAGCGAGGGTCGAAGCCTACATTCAAATTTGAATGAGTATAGGGACCGTGTGCGACGATGGTCAGGAGCGTGAGCGCGATTACCAACACAGCAGAGCCGATGAAGACAGGCAAAAGCATGTTCCTGGTGGGATATTGCGTCATAGCGAACTCCTCGAGTCATCTCCATCCTTCTCGCTTCCCATCTTTGCGACGCGAAAGACGAAGGTCACAGCAAAGAAATATAACGACCACACGATAAGCAAAACAGCAGCGACGGGCCAACCATTCATCGTGGGCCATAGATTTTGAATGAACAACAAAATGCCCTGCAACGGCGATTGCACGGATGCTACGGGTGCGCTTACTGGCGGCACATTGAAACCCGGAATGTCCACGCCGACATGTTCAATGTACACTTGATTCTCGCCAATGGTGGCTATTTGAGCCGTTGCGTTCGACGACGCGTAGTGATCGTCTCCGCGAAATTCGGCGCGCAGGGTAATTGTCCCGGAGAAATCATCCGCGAATTGTGCGACCGCCTGGCCGTCTTTATTGGTCACAGCCTGGGCCAGTACCACATCACCCCTGTCGTTCAAGAAAGTCGTGTCAGTGGTAAAGTAGATAACTTCCTTGGAAATTGGATTCCCGCGGCTGTCTGCCAGAACCGCTTGCACTGTGATGGGCTCGCCTGAATTCGTCTGCGTGGGCGCTCCGATGCTGATCTGAGTTGGTTCCTGCGGACTTTGCGCGCTCACAGCGAGCGGCGCGGCGATCAGTAAGGCAAAAACCATTGAAATGGTCAGCGTTCGAAGCGTTATCAGCTGAAACTTCATCTTGTCCATGTCACGCTTCCTTTCAGCTTTTCCTGCCAGGGCCACTCAGTCGGCAATCGTCCCGTCTTATATGCGTCGCGCCCAACCATTTCCCCGTGACCGGGAATGTAATACACCCGCGGCATGGTTCCCAAATTTTCCTTCAGACGGTAGGCTGAATCTTCCGACAACATGTCCGAAAGTTTGACAACCTGTGCGCCATTTGTCGCGATGTCCTCTTCCAAATCTCCATAATAGATTGCTTTGTTGGGACATCCCTGGGCGCAGTACGGTAATTTGCCGGCGCGTGCCATATCGGGACAGAAATCGCATTTCATCACGGTTCCTTTGATGGCCGGTGATTGGTGCATGGGATCGTATTCCATGAACGTCGCTTCAGGCGGGACGGGCGGCTGTCCCCAGTTGAAGAAGCGTCGGTCATACGGACAGGCTTCCATGCAAAGACGGCAGCCAATACAGCGCTGCTGATCTATCAGCACAACGCCTTCCGGTGTTGCAAATGTTGCGCCAACCGGACAGACATTCACGCAAGGCGCATTCTGGCATTGCTGGCAGGGTGTGGGGACAAACTGCGTACCGCCGCCCGGTAATGCCGGTTCGTAAACTTGAATCCATTCCATTGGCTGAGGAGCAAAGTGTCCTTGAATGCACGCCTCGGTGCATTGCGGCGGCTTGCCAACCGACTGGCAGCCATCGCAGTAGCGCAGGTCAATGACCATTGCCCAACGACGCAGGCGTTGATTGGTTTTCGTAGTTGCTGGACTCGTAGAGCTGGCAAATTTCCTTCCGAGATCTAAAAAGAGTGCCGGTGCGACGACTGCGCCAAGCGCTACTCCGCCCATAATCTTCAGTGTCTCGCGGCGCGTCATGGATACACCCGGCATGGGCGTCTGAGGAACTTTGCTTTCGGGTTTGATTGTCTTTTCCGAACCTTGCCCTCCGTGTAAGTTGCTAACTGCGTCTGACTCTTCGACCGGCTCCGGACCGCGATGTTCCACAACTTCCCAAATCGAAACAACGGGAAAGAGTTTTGCGAAAACAGAAATGATCAGCGCAAACAAGGCAAACCCGCCAACGAGGATGGACCACTCAACCCAGCTTGGAGAATAATTTCTGGGCATATAGGCCATCAGCGGTACGCGGAATCCAGCGACAATAATCAGATAGCGCTCAATCCACATTGCGACTAAAACCAACACTGCTGCGAAAATGATTCCTTTGATTGTCCGTGTGCGTCGAGAACTTACCAGTAATATGGGCAGGAGGATGCCGCCCAGGATGTAAAACCAGAACAATCCCGCGTATTGCCCGACAAATAACTCCTGAATGTAGAAGATGATTCCCTCTTCCATCTTGTATCCGGTCGTGATGTACTCAGAAATGTTCAGGTATCCCATGATGGCAGCCAGCGCGACAAGCAAATAACCCAGGTATACGAACTGGGTCTTGGTAATGAATTCTTCCAGGTGCAATACCCAGCGTAAGACCGCCATCAAGATAATAATCGCTGCAATGCCGGAATAGATTGCCCCAGCAACGAAGAATACGCCAAAGATTGAGCTATTGAGCGGATCGCGCAAGGTCATCGCAAACACCCACGAGACAACCGTATGCACCGAGACCGCGACCGGAATGATCACGATCATCATGATGGACATGGCGCGCTCGAGCGCCTGACGTTGAGCCGGTGTCCCCTTCCAACCAATCGAGGCGGTTGTGAAGAGCCAGCGCTGCCATGCTGGCGCCTGGGGCCCTAAACGATCCCGGCACAGGGCGAAATCCGGAATGAGTGGCAGATAGAGATAAATGAGGCTGCCTGTAAGATAGGTGATGATGGCAAGGATGTCCCACATCAATGGAGATTGCCAACGCCCAAAGAGTGCCATGTTCAAAATGCGATCAGGCCGTCCCATGTCAATGGCTGGGAACAATGCAGCGACCATCAACGCCACGCCTGTAATAAATTCCGCCATGCGCGTGATGGACATTTGCCAGCGCGCGCGCGTCACGCGCAAGATGGCGGAAAGCAGCGTCCCTGCGTGGCTGATGCCGATAAAGAAAACAAAACTGGCGATGTAAAGTCCCCACGAGATGCGGTCGCGCAGGTTGGTAACGATCAGCCCATTTTCAAGCTGCTGGATGTAAGCATACAATGCCCAACCGATCACTGCCAGCAAGAATGCAAGCCACGCATAGTATCGCCAGCCTGTGCCGCGCAGCGGAGCAAGCACGCGTTCTTCCAGGCGCGCTCGCCATTCGGCAAATACATCGCGTTGATTGAGATTTAGTTCATCCATGGTTTATCGGCCTCCACATACAGGCGTCTTTTTTATGTAGCCCCTCAAAAATAAAGAACAATTTTTCGGCATTATTCTCCTCGTGGAATCATTTTTCTGCGGAGCGGGTTATGTGATTTTCCTGCCCTGTTAATATCATTGGAGCGCGTACAACGGATGTCGCAAAATGTCGCAATTATGTCCTCGTTTTCCCCGTCTGCGCTGAACTGGATATAATCTATTCAGGATGAAAACGAATATCCTGGCACGGGTCAAGGGTCTTGTGCGGCGCTGGTGGAGCTGGTTGTTGGACCTTGATGTGCTCCAATGGGCGCTCCCGCTCTTTCTTGCTGTCACGGCTATCACTTTTGAACTGATCGAGCATGTGCCGCAAAACGAGCTGGATGACCCATACTTTATGGGCGAGATCATCATCTTTGGTTTGATGGGCCCGTTGATCATTCGCGGCCTCATCGTCTGGATGCAGCAACTGTTGGCAGCCCAAAAACGCGCTGCTGCTGAAGTCCAGGCGCTGAACCGGGATTTGGAAAGCAAGGTCATTGAACGTACAGCCGCGCTGGAACAGCGGAATGCAGAGCTTGATCGGCTGAACAGGGAACTCCGTGATCTCGATGAAATGAAATCCGATTTCGTGGCGCTGGTCAGTCATGAATTGCGCGCGCCGCTGACCGCGTTGAACGGCGGGCTGGAATTGGCTTTGCAGTCGAGCGAAAATCTGCCGCCGCGTTCGCGCGCGATCCTGGAAATCATGGAAGAAGAAAGCAAACGGCTGACGGATTTCGTGCAGACGATTCTGGATGTTTCCCGCCTCGAAGCCGGAAAGTTTGCGATCACGCTGGGACCCGTGGCCGTGCGCCCGTTAGTCGAGCAGGCCGCGGCGATTGTCCTGGCGTCGAGTCAGCGCAAAGTCGAGTGGGATATCACACCGAATCTGCCGCCGATCTGGGGCGATGAAACGTATCTCGAGCAGACCGTCCGCAACTTTATTTCCAACGCGGATAAATACTCCCCGGCAGATAAACCGATTCAGCTATGTGCCTGCATGGACGGCGACCGGATTCGCATCAGCGTCAAAGATTATGGACCTGGGATTTCGAGTGAAATGAGCGAGCGGATTTTCAGCCGCTTCAGCCGTCTTCAAAGCGCGGAAAGTTCCCCGCCCGGCTGGGGACTTGGGTTGTATCTGGGACGTAAGTTGATCGAAGCGCAAAATGGCGGAATAGGATTCGTTTCTCCGGTTTGGGAACACAACGGCATTAAATCGGGAAGCGAGTTTTACATTCTGATGCCTGTCGCCCAAACTCCCGAGGATGATCTGGAATGACCGATCTCTTGATCATTGATGACGATAAAGGCTTGACGCAGTTATTAAGTGACTATTTTTCCGGTCAGGGATACAACGTCCGTGCGGTGGAAAATGGCAAGCTCGGCTTGCGCGCCATGTATGAACGCCAGCCCGAAATCATCCTGCTGGATGTGACCATGCCTGAGAAGGACGGATGGGAAACTCTCAAGCGCATCCGCGAGGTGAGCAACGTGCCGGTCATCATGTTGACGGCGCGCGGTGATGAAGCGGACATCCTGCATGGCTTCTCGCTCGGCGCGGATGATTACGTCAACAAGCCGTTTTCTTTCGCTCAATTGGCGGCGCGTATGCACGCCGTACTGGGACGCTCCGCACAGGGAAGCGCCGCAGATAACAAACTTTCTTCCGATGGATTGGAAGTGGATATTCGACTCAAGCGCGTCTGGCGGGATGGCCAGCCTCTTACCCTGACCCCAACCGAATTCAAGCTGTTGGTGACTCTCATGCGCCATGCGGGTGATGTGATCTCGCCAAGGGATTTGGTCAAGGAAGTATGGGGCGCGCAATATGCCAGTGAGATCGGACACGTCCGGCGTTACGTTTGGCATCTGCGCCAGAAGATCGAGCCGGATCCTGAAAACCCGCGCTATATTCATAATGACCGCGGCTTTGGCTATCGCTTCGGCAGCGGGGAAACGAAATAAGGAATCTTCCAAAAAATCATTTATCAAGTTGTAGGGAAGCAGCGTCGTCATACCGATTTACTGCGCTATTATCATGGATCTGGCTGGTGATTCTTTTGGCAGGGAGCGCTTGACCTCACCGCTGCATAACGAGATTTCTGCCGAAATTCTTTTGCCGATATAAGGACGAAATTTGATGAGCATATCGCGGAGGCCGAACAGTTCGATGACATTGCTTTGCTTGTTATGAAAGATTGGCTTCTCCGAAGTGATCAGAACGGCGTGATGATGAACACGGGATGAAAGTCATTCACGCAGACTAACATTCGTCTTATTCCAAATGGTTTTCTCATCCAATACTAACTTTAACTTTCGTAATCCTATCTGGTAACTTTTCGGTTTAGCCAATATGATTTTCCCAGCAATTATTCAGGGAAATCATTGATGCATATTCATTGTCTTGGTCTTAACCACACAACGGCTCCAATCACTCTCCGTGAAAAACTGGACTTCGGCGACGAAGCCTTACAGGCTGCATTGGCGCGCTTGGGCTGCGGAAGTGGACTCGATCACATCGCGGAATTAGTGATTCTTTCGACGTGTAATCGCGTTGAACTTTATGCGGCCTCGAATGAATCGGCTTTTGATTCGCTGGAGACATTTTTGTCCGAAGCGCGCGACTTTCCAGTCAGCGAATTACATCCGCATCTATATCAATTCATGGATGAAGAAGCCATCCAGCATTTGATGAAGGTTGCTGCCGGATTGGATTCGCTTGTGGTGGGCGAGCCGCAAATTCTGGGACAAGTCACTCACGCCCTCGAACTTGCGCGCGGACAAGGCGCGGCTGGCCCACTGCTCAACCGGCTTTTCCGGGCTGCGATCCACGCGGGGAAGCGCGCCCGCACAGAAACGGAAATCAGCCGCAACCCGGCTTCGGTTTCTTCGCTGGCCGCAAGTTTGTGCCAGCATGCTCATCCTGATTTGAAGACTGCCGAAGTTGTGGTGTTAGGCGCGGGTGAAATGGCGGAACTTGCCGTCGAAGCGTTACGCAAACGCGGCGTCGAGAAAATTCTGGTTGTGAATCGAACGCTCGAACGCGCACGCGGACTCGCCAAGCGCTGGAACGCGGAAACAGCCACATTCGAATCTCTTCAAGATGCTTTGACCCGCGCCGACATTTTGATTGCATCCACCGGCGCGCCGCATACGTTGATTCATCCAGAGATGGTCCACGCCGCGATGGAACGGCGTCTGCAGCGCTCGCTGGTTTTGATTGACATTGCCGTTCCGCGTGACATTGATCCTGAGGTGGTTGATATTCCTCATGTTCGGCTTTATGATATTGATAACTTGAACGAACACCTGGAGCAATCGCTTGCCGAACGCGCTGTCGAAGTGCCGCGCGTCGAATCGATTCTCGTCGAGGAGCAGGAAAAGTTCGTGGGCTTTTTCAATTCGCTCAACATGCTTCCGTTGATTACGGATTTGCGCCAGCGAGCCGAAACGATTCGACAAAACGAATTGGAAAAAACATTTCGCCGCCTGCCGGACCTGACCGAAGCCGAGCGCGCCCGCATCGAGGCACTGACTCAGGCGCTGGTCAAGAAAATTTTGGACGCGCCCACCCAACGTCTGCGCGCCGAAGCGGGTTCACCGCGTGCGCCAGAATATGCTGAAGTCGCTCGCGCCCTCTTCAATCTCACTGACGGTCAATCTTATCCCGCTTCCTTCGCCGCCGACTGATCGCTGATTGCCATGAAACTAATTTTTGCAACCCGTCCATCCTCATTAGCCCGTTGGCAAACTCAATGGGTCATCCACGCGCTGCAAAAAATCCATCCCGGTTTGGTGTGCGAAGAAAAAATCATCGTCACACAAGGCGACAAAATTCTCGACAAGCCTTTGCCTGAAATCGGCGGCAAGGGACTTTTCACACAGGAACTTGAATCGGAATTGTTGAGCGGCGCGGTTCATTGTGCGGTTCATTCGCTGAAGGATTTGCCTGTTGAAAATTCTGATGGCCTCACGATTGGATGTATTCCAACGCGCGGCGAAGTGCGTGACGCGTTGATTTCATCGAAAGGTCACACGCTTTCGACGTTACCCAAAGGCGCATCCGTCGGGACCTCGAGCCTGCGCCGCTCTGCCCAGTTACTTTCCCTCCGCCCTGACCTTCACACTGAATCGCTGCGTGGCAATGTGGACACGCGCGTACGCAAAGCGTTGGATAATCAATATGACGCCATCCTTCTCGCGGGCGCGGGATTGACGCGTTTGAATTTGGACCAGCATGTGACCGAATGGCTTTCATTGGATGTGATGCTTCCCGCGCCGGGACAGGGTGCGCTCGCCGTGCAATGCCGCGCGGACGATCAAACGACCCTCAATCTGCTCGCCGCACTGGACGATGAATCCACGCGGAAAGCGGTCACTGCCGAACGCGCCTTCCTGAGCGGACTCGGCGGTGGATGTGCGGTGCCGGTGGCGGCTTACGCAGTAAGCAGTAAGCAGTCGGCAGTAATCAATTTGAAGGGGTTGGTGATTTCGGAAGATGGAAAGAAAGTCGTCAAAGTAAATGGTCAAGGCACGGATGCAATTCAACTTGGAACTAAACTTTCGCAAAAGGCCATTGAACAAGGTGCGAGCAAAATTCTTGGAGTGAGTTCAGTCAAATGAAACGAATTCTCGTCACGCGTCCGCGCGAGCAGGCAGATGGATTTATTGATGCCCTCAAAGCCGCCGGCTTCGAGCCGATTTGTTTTCCTGTGATTCAAATCCGCCCGATGGAGGACCATACGCAGCTCGATCAGGCTTTGAAGAATCTGGATAAATACGAATGGATTGTTTTCACATCGGTCAATGCGGTGGAGGTGGTGTTCGATGTCATTGCGAGGAGCGAAGCGACAAAGCAAGCTCCCAATTTGGGGAGAAGGGATAAGGGAGAGGGGATAAAAGTGGCATCCATCGGTCCCAAAACTGCCGAAGCGCTGAACGCGCGCGGCGTAATTCCTGATTTTGTCCCCGAAGAATATGTGGCTGAATCAATTCTGCCCGGCTTGGGGAATTTGAACGGGAAATGGGTCTTGCTTCCCCGTGCGGAAATTGCGCGCAAGGCATTGCCCGAAGCGATTGTCAACGCGGGCGGCATCGCGCATGAGATTGCCGTTTATAAAACATTACCAGCGCAAGTTGATCCTGATGGTTTGGCTGCGTTGAAATCCGGCGTGGATTGGATCACGTTTACCAGTCCATCCACGGCGCAGAATTTTGTTGAGATTGTTCGCCGGCAGAAAATGAATCCATTTGAATTAAAGAATAATCCAAAGGTCGCGTGCATTGGACCGATCACGGAGAAAGCCGCGAAAGAAGAAGGTTTCAAAGTGGATTTGGTGGCCGAAGAATATACAACGGAAGGATTGGTTAACGCATTGTTGAATGCGTAGCCCTGGAGGAAACATGGCATTATTCGAAATCCAAAATCATAAACCGAAAATCATCAATCAAAAATCTTCAATCGTAAATCGTCCCCGCCGCTTGCGCGCCACGCCCGCGCTGCGCGCGATGATCCGCGAAACAGAACTCAACGCGCGCGATTTTATTTATCCGTTGTTCGTGCGGCACGGCGAGCATGGCGAGGGCCGCAGCGAGATTCGCTCGATGCCGGGTGTGTATCAACTGTCAGTGGAGGAATCTGTTCGTGAAGCGGAAGCCGCCATGAAGTCCGGGGTGAACGCTGTGATCTTGTTCGGCATTCCCGCGGAGAAAGATCCGGTCGGCTTGGAAAATTTTGATCACAATGGAATCGTCCAGCAGGCGATCCGCGCGATCAAAAAAGAAATCCCGGAGATGGTGGTCGTGACCGATGTCTGTCTGTGCGAATACACCGATCACGGCCATTGTGGAATTTTGAATACCGGTGAACATATCCATTTGCCTGAGGGTTATGTGCTGAACGATGAAACGCTCGATGTGCTTGCGAAGGTTGCGGTCTCTCATGCGGAATGCGGCGCGGACATCGTTGCACCGAGCGGCATGATGGATGGAATGGTCGCGGCCATTCGCGATGCGTTGGATGAAAACGGTTTTGAGAACACGCCAATCTTGTCTTATGCCGTGAAATATGCTTCGTCGTTTTATGGGCCGTTCCGCGAAGCCGCCGAGGGTGCGCCGAAGTTCGGCGACCGCAAGTCGCATCAGATGGACCCCGCGAATGTGCGCGAGGCGTTACGTGAAGCCGCGCTCGACGTGGATGAAGGCGCAGATATGTTGATGGTGAAACCCGCGCTGGCGTATCTCGATGTGATCCGCGTGGTGAAGGACGCGTTCCCTGAATTGCCGATGGCGGCTTATAACGTCAGCGGTGAGTATTCGATGATCAAAGCCGCCGCACAAAACGGCTGGATTGACGAGGCCAAGGTGACGCTCGAAACATTGACATCTATCAAGCGCGCCGGCGCGGATGTGATTATTACGTATCACGCGCTCGATGCAGCAAAATGGTTGGCGGGTTAGAAGGTTGACAAGTTGGAATGTTGAAACCTGCAAACCATCCAATTTTCAAACAGGATTCACGGAGACACTGATGACTTTACAAAACTTGAGTGGACGCGCCGCCTCTGAACGTTCACTGCATAACGAACACATGGTCCATGCCGATTTCAATCTTGCGCCATTTACGATTGCATGGGAAGTTACCCGCGCTTGCGCGTACGCCTGCGTCCATTGCCGCGCCGACGCGCAGCATCAGCGTGACCCTCGCGAACTTTCCACCGAAGAGGCCAAAGCGTTGGTTGATCGTCTCGCCGCGTTTGGCAATAATCCCATTTTGGTTTTTACGGGCGGCGATCCGATGATGCGTCCCGATTTGTTCGAACTCATCGCGTATGCCACCGAAAAGGGTTTGCGTTGTTCATTGACTCCGACGGCCACCGCGTTGCCGACCAAGGAGCGGCTCGAAAAGGCGCGCGATGCAGGCATCCGCCGAATTGCGCTTTCGCTCGACGCGCCGCGCCCCGAAGTCCACGATGCGTTTCGTCAAGTGCCCGGTTCGTGGCAGCGCACGATGGACATTTTGCACCGCGCCCAGGATGTTGGTTTGAGTGTGCAAGTCAATACAACGGTTTCAAAACACAACGTGGATATTCTGGATGAAATGATTCCGTTCATTCAGGAAGTCAACGCGGTGCAATGGTCAGTGTTCTTCCTCGTCCCCACGGGACGCGCTCAAATGGAAAATATGATCAGCGCCGAGCAGCATGAAAAAGTTTTCAACTGGTTATATGACCTTTCACAGAACGCGCCATTCGATATCAAGTCCACGGCCGCGCCGATGTATCGCCGCGTTGCCATTCAACGCAAGCGCGCCGAGTCGGCAGGCAAGCCGGTCACATTCCAAGGCGCGGGTTTTCAATATGCAGATGGACTCAATCGCCCGACCAAAGGCGTCAACGATGGAAATGGATTTTTGTTCATCTCGCATATCGGCGAAATCCAGCCGTCGGGATTTTTGCCGATTACGGCAGGCAATGTCCGCGCGGATGATATTGTGAATGTTTATCGCAACTCGAAATTGTTTACCGATTTACGCAGCCCCGAAAAAGTCAAAGGCCGCTGTGGAATCTGTGAATTCCGCGATGTATGCGGCGGTCAACGCGGACGCGCATACGGCGTCACTGGCGACTATCTTGAATCCGATCCCGCGTGCATTTATGTTCCAAGTGCAAATTAAAAAGCAATTCGTTGGTCGAGTAGGATTGAGCGATGGCGAGATCTATATCGAGACCAACCGTTAAGAGACAATTAAAAAAATATGTTTTGAAATAGTGGTCTCGATATGCCCCTCTAAAATCATTCCGGGCTACTCGACCACCGATTATAAAGAGAAGAACATGCCTGAACAAACACCTCGAACGCTGAATCACTTCGCATTGTATGCATTCACTGATTCTTATTGGTCATTGAACAACGAAGCGAAAAATTCCTTCCACAAGAGTTGGCTGGCGGGTTTACGTTCCGCCGCGCATAACGTGGATATTTTTCAGAACGCCGATGCCAAGGCCGATTTCCTGGTCTGGTGTGCGCTTGAAGCGGATGATCCGTGTAACGCTTCGACCTTCTTTGAGAAACTGGCACAAGCCACCACGCCGTATCGTCATCTGATTCGCCTTGTGGATTCGCTTTGGGGCTTCACGCGTCCATCCCAGTACACAAAGACGCGTTCCGCACAAGAGATTGATCCGTTTGCTGAAATGCGCGCCCGTTATCTTGTCATGTACCCGTTTACGAAAACAGCGGAATGGTATTTGATGAGCCGCGAAGCGCGTCAAGGCATGATGAACGAGCACATCCGCATCGGCAAACAATACGAAGACATCAAGCAATTGCTTTTATATTCGTTCGGCTTGCAGGATCAGGAATTCGTGGTTGTGTACGAGACCGATGACCTGCCGCGCTTCTCGGACCTCGTCAACGAGTTGCGCGACACTGAAGCGCGCCGCTACACTCTGCAAGACACACCGGTTTACACCGCCATCTATCATCCGGCCGAAGAGACGCTCGCGTTATGGAAATGAGCGACCGCTTCCTGCGCGCCTGCCGCCGTGAACCCGTGGGCACCACGCCAGTCTGGTTCATGCGTCAGGCGGGACGTTACATGCCGGAATATCGCGCCATCCGCGAAAAATATTCGCTGCTTGAAATTTGCCGGCATCCCGAACTTGCGGCGGAGGTAACCCTTCAACCCATCCGCGCCCTCGGTGTGGATGCGGCTATTCTCTTCGCAGATATTTTGCTTCCCGCGATTCCGCTCGGTGTTGGTCTTGAATTTGCAAAAGGCGAAGGCCCTGTTTTGTTAAATCCGATTCGCAATTTGGATGATGTAAAGAATCTTCGACCCGTGAATCCTGAATCGGATTTGGGCTATGTGATGGAAGCCATTCGCCTCCTGCGCGGAACTTTAAGCGGAGTGCCCTTAATTGGCTTTTGCGGAGCTCCATTCACGGTCGCATCCTATCTCATCGAGGGCGGATCGTCGCGCGAATTTCTCAAAACCAAAACGATGATGTACTCCGCTCCCGAAGTTTGGCGCGCGTTGATGGACAAACTTTCGGGTGTATTGCGCGATTATCTCGTGGCGCAGATCCGCGCGGGAGCGCAGGCTGTTCAAATTTTCGATTCATGGGTTGGTGCATTGAGTCCGCAGGATTATGAAAATTTTGTTTTGCCTTATTCGCAAATGGTCCTGCAAGCCGCCCAAAAAGAAAATGTCCCTGTGATTCACTTTGGCACGAATACATCAACTCTTCTTCCCTTGATGAAACGCGCAGGCGGTGACGTGATTGGCCTCGACTGGCGCATTCCGCTCGACGATGGCTGGAAAATTCTCGGTGATAACGTGGCTGTGCAAGGCAATCTTGATCCCGCCGTATTGTTCGCTCCGCGTTCTGAAATCAAAAAACGTGTAGGAGATATTTTGCAACGCGCCGATGGGCGTTCTGGTCACATCTTTAATCTTGGTCATGGTATTTTACAGAATACGCCAGTGGAAAATGTAAAAGCAGTGGTGGATATGGTGCATGAATTCTCCTTCTCCAACGATGGCCGAGCAGCGGAATGTATCGAGACCAGGGACGTGGCATAAGCATGAACTTCATCGGGATGGTCGCAGCATTGACTGCATTCTTCAGCGTCTGGTTCGGACACGTCGCTGTCCGCAAAATTGAATCCATCTCACCGACGATCTGGATCCCAACGATTATCTTCACCGCGCTTGGGATTCTCACTGAATACTTCGTGCTGATCACTGATCACTGGTTACTGAATACTGCTCTTGGCATCCTCGGCATCACCCTGCTCTTCGACGCGCTTGAATTCACGCGCCAGCAAAACCGCATCAAAAAGGGACACGCGCCGGCGAACCCTGATAATCCGCGTCATGCCAAAATTCTTACGGAATATCCGTCGGCAACAACGATTGATTTGCTCGAACGCGAGCCAGTTGGCTATCCATCAACCATGATCCATTAACCATTTGTTGCTCACCATGAATTACTTTGGTCTCATCATTGGCGTCGCCACCCTCCTCATCATCGGACTCGGCTTCCCGCTTGTCATTCAAGGCGAACGCCGCTTTGGTTATTTATGGTGGCCTTATATGATGTTGATCGGAATCATGTTCATCATCGCTTCTCTATTCATCCAAAACGATTGGCTTTCCGTCCTCGTTGGCGTGCTCGGCGCTACCTTCGTTTGGGGTTCGACCGAATTGAAAGAACAGGCTGTCCGCGCGGAACTTGGCTGGTATCCGTTCAACGCAAACAAAATAAAACCACCTCTTGAAAATATCATCAAAAAATGGAGAGCACCTCACCTATGATCGGTTTATTGGTCATGGCTTACGGCGGACCGGATAACATTGACGAAGTCGAACCGTATCTTTTGGATGTGCGCGGGCATCGTCCCACTGCACCGGAGATCATCCATGAAGTGCGCGAACGTTACCGTGAAATTGGTGGGCGTTCGCCGATTCTGGAACAGACTCAGGCGCAAGCCGCCGCCCTTGAATCGGCATTAAATTCTTCAAGCAAAGATTTCAAAGCCTTCGTCGGGATGCGTCACTGGCACCCGTACATCAAAGATACGCTCGCCGAAATGCAGATACAGGGCATCGAAAAAGCCGTTGGTTTGGTGATGGCGCCGCATTATTCGCGCATGAGCATCGGGGTATATTACAAAAAAATCGAGGAAACCAATGCGCCTATCGAGTTTTTGCGCGTCGAAGACTGGCATTTGGAATCTGGCTACCTTGATGCGCTCGCCGACCGCGTCCGCGCCGCGCTTCAATGTTTTCCTGCGGATGTTCGCGCCGAGGTTCCGATCATTTTCACCGCGCACAGCCTGCCGCAAAAGATTCTCGAATGGAATGATCCGTACCCCCTTCAACTGCGCGAAACGGTTTCAGCCGTGATGCAGCGACTCGGAAATCATCCGCACGAATTTGCCTTTCAATCCGCGGCCATTTCCACTGAACCCTGGCTTGGTCCCGATGCCGGAGAGATTATCAAGCGCTTGGCATCCCAAGGCAATAAGAATATTTTGCTTTGTCCCATTGGCTTTGTGACGGAACACGTTGAAATCCTTTACGATGTTGACATCGTTTATCAAAGGCTGGCGAAATCATTGAACATTCATCTCGAACGAATCGAAATGCTCAACACCGCGCCTGCCATGATTAACGGATTGGCGCAATTGGTTCGCACAAAAGCAAAAGAAGCAGACTGGCTATGAAACTCTTTATCATTGGCGGCGGCATCGCGGGACTCTCCGCCGCGTATTACGCAACAAAGAAACTGCCTGACGTACAAATAACGCTTCTTGAATCGTCCAATCGTTGGGGAGGCAAGATCACCACCGACCGCGTTCCTTTCGGGGGCGGCCAGTTCATCATCGAGGGCGGCCCCGATACCTTTCTCGCCACCAAACCATATGCCACCGCACTTTGCAAAGAACTTGGCCTCGGTGAACGATTGCATGGCACCAACCCAAATAAAAAGAACACTTACGTTCTGCATCGCAATCGCCTCCTGCCTTTGCCCGATGGCTTGGCAATGATGATTCCAACCAACGTCGAAGCCATTCTCAAAACGCAGCTCGTTTCGTGGTTTGGTAAAGCGCGCATGGGGCTGGATTTTCTTCTCCCGCCGCATTCGCCGAATGGCGATGAGTCCCTCGGCGCGTTTGTCAGCCGTCGGCTTGGACGCGAAGCGTATGAGAATCTCATCGAGCCGCTGATGTCCGGCGTCTATGCGGGCGACGGCGACGCGCTCAGTCTCGCGTCCACATTTCCATATCTGCGCGATCTCGAACTCAAATATGGAAGTCTCGCGCGCGGTGCGCTTCAAATGCGAAAACAAAATGTCCAAGCGAATGGCCATTTGCCTCTACAAGGTTCGCGTTCCGCGTTTCTCACACCCACAATGGGACTTGCAGAAATTGTTGAAGCGTTGATCGAGAATCTAAAATCAAAAGTGAATCTGCGGCTCAACACATCCGTTTCTCGAATATCGAATATCAACTCTCGTTATCTTGTGGAATTGGAAGATGGTTCAAACCTCGACGCTGATACCGTTATATTAGCCACTCCCGCGTTTATCAGCGGAAGCCTTCTCGCTTCATTTGACCCTACGCTTGCTTCCGCTTTACAAAGCATTCCCTACGCCTCGACCGCCACCATCTCCCTCGCGTATAAGCAATCTGATCTGCCCCGTGAACTTGACGGTTACGGATACATCATCCCGCGCCGCGAAGGACGCCGTGCTTTAGCCGCCACTTGGACATCCACCAAATTTCCGCACCGTGCGCCCGAAGGCTGCGTTCTCATCCGCGTTTTTGTCGGCAGGGCAGGGGAAGAACTCCCCTCGCCTAATGGGAGAGGGGACAGGGGCGAGGGTGATCTGCTGGCGTTGGCAAAAGAAGAATTGAACCTGACGCTTGGTATCACTGCCGAACCTATTCTCTCACGCGTTTTCATGTGGGACAAAGCCATGCCGCAATACAATCTCGGCCACCCTGAAATTCTCAAGCGTATTGACGCCGCGCTGGAGAAACATCCCGGTCTTGCACTGGCAGGCAATGGCTATCGTGGAATCGGAATCCCTGATTGCATTCGTTCGGGTGAGTTGGCGGTAGAACGCGTTCTCAAGTTTTCAAGTTCAAAAGTTAGAACATTCGAATGTGCAAACCTGTAAACCCGTTAACCTGAAAACATTTTTGAGAGTCGGTCATGAAAATTGATAAATCAATCACATTATTTCAGCAAGCACAGACATTATTGCCCGGCGGCGTGGACTCGCCCGTGCGCGCCTTCAAGGCGGTTGGCGGTCAACCGCTTTTCATCGAACGCGGTAAGGGGCCATATCTGTTTGATGTGGACGGCAATCGTTATATTGATTACGTTCTTTCGTGGGGACCGTTAATCACAGGACATGCGCATCCGAAAGTGATTCAAGCGATTCAACAAGCGGCAGTCAAGGGAACATCTTATGGCGCGCCAAGCCCACTTGAAATCGAACTGGCAAAAAGAATCATTGACTTCATGCCGAACGTCGAGATGATTCGATTCGTCAACTCGGGCACAGAAGCAACAATGTCCGCGCTGAGGCTGGCGCGCGCTTACACCAAACGCGACAAGATCATCAAGTTCGAAGGCTGTTATCACGGTCATGCTGATATGCTTTTGGTGCAAGCCGGTTCCGGCGTTGCGACTCTTGGCTTACCCGATTCTCCCGGCGTGCCAGAAAATACAGTCAAAGATACATTGGTCGCAATTTATAACAATATTGATTCTGTTGAGATGTTATTCAGAAAATATCCGGGACAAATTGCAGCGGTCATTGTCGAACCCGTAGCAGGAAATATGGGCGTGGTTCCGCCAATCGAAGGTTTTCTTGAGGGCCTGCGAAACATCACTGAACGCGAAGGAACAGTATTGATCTTCGATGAAGTGATGACCGGTTTCCGCGTTCACAAGGGCGGCGCGCAAACGCTCTACAACATCAAGCCTGATTTAACAACCTTGGGAAAAGTCATCGGTGGGGGATTGCCTGTCGGCGCGTACGGCGGGAAAAGAGAAATTATGCAGATGGTCGCGCCCGCGGGACCGATGTATCAGGCGGGGACGCTTTCAGGAAATCCGCTGGCGATGGCCGCGGGAATTGCCGCACTGGATTTAATTTGCGATCAAAAAGTTTGGGATGAGATGGAAGCGTGCGGCTGTCAGTTGGACGCGGGAATC
The DNA here is from genome assembly GCA_021824575.1 of Chloroflexota bacterium. Taxonomy (GTDB): domain Bacteria; phylum Chloroflexota; class Anaerolineae; order Anaerolineales; family Villigracilaceae; genus Fen-1038. The sequence continues at coordinate 38,196 of JAKAKJ010000072.1, read as the reverse complement.
GAATCAGCGGCGAAAAAGGCCGGGGTTCCCGTGATCCAGACGCGGGTCGGGACGATGCGGACCATCTTTTTTAGCGAGACCAAGCCGCGAGATTGGAGTACGGTCAAGAACGCAGATAAAGTCGGCTTCGGAAAATTCTTCCAAAAGATGCTGGAGAATGGGGTCTATCTCGCACCGTCGCAGTTCGAGGCAGGATTCCTTTCAATCATGCACGATGAAAACATAATTGCTGAAACGATCGCGGCCGTCGAGAAAACGTTCAGGATGTGGCAGTAGAGGGTGCGCTGCGGCTTTTTTGTGTTATCACTTTCGGATCAAAATGTTTGCCTGCGTTGGCGAATGACTACAAGCCAAGATAGGCAGCGCGCACATGTTCGTTCTTTGCCAACTGGCGGGAAGGACCTTCCAGGCTTACCTTTCCCTCGGCGAGGACAAAACCATAATCGCTGATCGCGAGCGCCATTTGAACATTCTGCTCGACCAACAGAATGGTGATCTTGAGATCGCGCAATTGCTTGAGATTTTCAAATAATTGGAGCACCAGTACAGGCGCCAAACCAAGCGACAGTTCATCAATCAACAGCACTTTTGGATCGGCCATAATTCCGCGGCCCACAGCCAGCATTTGCTGTTCGCCTCCGCTCAACGTTCCCGCGTTTTGATCCCTCCGTTCTTTCAGGCGCGGAAACATCTCATAGACCCTTTCGAGATTATCTTTCATCTTGGGTCGCGCCCGCGGATTGGTTGCGCCCATTTCCAGGTTGTCGTAAACGGTCATATCTGTAAAAAGCTGGCGGCCTTCCGGAACCATGATGAGGCCCATGTCGGCTTTGGTATATGCAGGCAGGCGGCTGACATCCCTGCCCTCGAACCAGATCGAACCACTCCATGGGTGGATCTGTCCCATTACGGTCCTCAACAAGGTTGTTTTTCCGACCCCGTTGCCGCCAACGAGACAGGTCAGTTTGCCTTCCTCTAGATTCAACGAGGAACCCCATAAGACCTGGACCTCCCCATATCCGGAAGTGATGTCTCGAGCTTCGAGGATGCTCATGGTTATTCCTCCTCCAGCAACTGATCGGCAAGACTTGAATTGCCAAGGTATGCTTCGATCACGCGCGGGTTGTTGGCAATTTCGCGCGGGGTCCCATCCGCGATCTGTTCGCCATAATCCAAAACGATGATGCGATCAGAAATATTCATCACGGCTTTCATAAGATGCTCGATCATGATGATGGTGATGCCCTGTTCGCGTATCTTGCGGACGATTTGAATCATGCCGTCAATTTCGGATGGATTCAGCCCTGCCAGCACTTCATCGAGCAGGAGCAAATACGGATGTGCCGCCAGCGCCCGCGCCATTTCCAGGCGCTTCTTTTGCGCGACGTTGAGGCTGCCTGCCAGTTGATCGGCGCGGCTGTCCAACCCGACGAATTCCAGCACCTCGTCCGCGATGCCCGCGGCTTTGCTGAGATTGTGGTTCTCACGTCCGAAGCACGCACCCACCATAACGTTTTCGCGGACCGTTAATTCATTCAATGGGCGGACGATCTGATGCGTGCGCGCCATTCCCATGTGAGCCAGGTCGTAGGATTTCGTGCCGGTCACATCCTTGTCCCGGAAAATGATGCGGCCAACTTCCGGATGATACACGCCGTTGATGACGTTGAATAGCGTTGTCTTCCCTGCGCCGTTCGGGCCGATCAAACCGAGGATTTGCCCCTGAGGCAGGTCGAACGTGACCTGTGTCAGCGCCTGAAGTCCGCCGAATTGTTTGGTGAGACCTTGAACTGAAAGAAGCACCGTCATGCCAGCACCTTCCTGAGGATCGGGACGCGCCGCCGCAGCCACCCGACCGCGCCGGCGGGGATAAAGAGCACGATTACAAGCAGCAATGCGCCTGCCACCGAGAGTTGAATATTCTTAAAGAGGGGGCTGGTCAACAGGAAATTTCGCAGCCCCTCGTAGCCTGCCGCGCCCAAGATCGGGCCCAGCACGCTGCCTTGTCCGCCGAGCATGACGATCACCAGCATCTCGATCGAATAATCCAAACGGAAGGCATCGCCCGGCTCGATGTGTCCGTTCTTGAAAAAGAACAGGGTTCCAACAATGCCCGGCAGGATGGCTGAAAGAACGAAGGCCCAGGTTTTTGCATTCGGAGTGATCACGCCCATTACTTCGGCGGCGCCCTCGTCTTCGCGGATTGCCATCAAGCCCAGACCGAATTTGCTGTTCTTCACCATGAAGTTGAGTACCACTGCCAAAAGCGCGATGGCAAAGACGGCGTAGTAAACCAGCCACAAAGCATTGGCTGCTCCGCCATAGCTGTTGTAGACCCTGAAGTTGAGCGTCATTCCAATCGGCCCGCCGAACGGATCGAAATTATTGGTGAAGGCGCGTACTGCTTCATTGATGCCGATGGTGGCAAGCGCAAAATATGCGCCGCGTAATCGGAGGATGGCTTTGCCCAATAAAAATGCCAGCAGCCCGGAGGTCAGCCCGCCCGCCAGAGCCGCGCTCCACAGCGGCCAGTTCTGGGCATTGATCAGATACAGGCCCACGTAACCGCCCAACCCAAAGAAGACAATGTGCCCGAAACTAACATAGCCGGTGAAACCCAGCAGGATGTTCAAACTGGCGGCCAGTACGATGACCTGCATGATGATGTAGGTCGTTTCACGCAGGGACGCGCTGCGATTCGCGATCGGGCCGATGCCCAGGGCGACTACTGCCAGAAGACTAACCCATAGACCAATGCTTTTGAGTTGCTTCATTTCTTTGCTCCAAAAAGCCCGGTGGGCCGCACGAGCAGGATGATAACAAACAGGATAAATTCCAGAACGGGAACCCAACTGTTTGGCATAAAGATCGGGATCACGCCCTCCATCACGCCCAGGATCAAGCCGCCCAATAATGACCCTATCGGATTCCCCAAACCGCCCAACACCACGATCACAAAACTCTTTAATTGGTATGCGTTACCGGCCAGGATGGTGAACGGGAAGAAGGTTGCGATCAGCCCGCCGGCTACGGCGGCAAGCAATGTGCCGAGTCCAAAACTGAGTGCCAACACGCGGGACGATGGAATGCCCATGAGTTCCGCAGCGGCGCGATTGTTGGCAACAGCCCGGATGTTTTTTCCGGGACGAGTTCGATACAAAAAGAAATATAAGGCGCCGGTGACGACGGTCGCAACGATGGCGGCCACAAGGCGCGTGCCTTGAACCGTCAGGTCGCCGCTCCCGATGCTTCCCAGTGTGAAGTTGACATTGCGCGGCGTGGTGCTGAACGCGGCGGTTCCCAGACCGATCATGATCATATTCACAGCATAAGTCGCAAGGAGCGTGGAAAGAGGCGGGGCGGATAACACGCGGTGGATGGCAATGTAATAGATGATGACGCCGCCGATGAGTCCGATCAGCGCGATCAGGATCAGGGCGATGTAGGGATTCAAATTGAGCGAAACGAACAGCAGGTAGACGCCGAACATGGCCAGAGCCATGATCGGCGCATGTGCCAGATTGATCACGTTCATTACGCCCCAGATCAAACTCAAGCCCATGGCCGCAATGCCATACACAAAGCCGATCAGCAAACCGTCAATTAACGAAGCAATAAAAAGATTTCCCATGCGGTTTCTCCCGCGAGCCGATATTGTTATCTCGCCTATTAGTTATAAGGAAAAGTCCCTGCAAACGTTTGGCGCGCTTACAGGGACTTTCCAATCTGAAAAGGTTATGGGATGGGGTAGAGCAGCGGTGCGGTAGCGCCTTCGGCAGGCCAGACAATCTGCTTTACTAGGTTGCCGCTCGAGTCCTTCTGCCATTGCACATAGACCATTTCATGGCCGATTTGCAAGCCGTGATTGGCGGCGCTGGTATCGAACTTGATGTGGCCGTAGAAGGTCAGAATATCCATCTTATCGAGCGCCGCGGCGACGGCGGTTGTATCCAGCGAACCGGCGTCCTCGATGGCCTTTTGCAGGATCAACCCCGCAGCATAACCGCCAGCCGAATGATACGTTGGATCTTCATTGAAGGCGGCCTTGTAGGTACTGGTGAAGTCGGCGCCCGTGGGACCGTACCAGGTCAGGCCGGCTTTTTGTGCGGAATCCTGGGTAAAGCTGACTTGCGGTTCCCACTGGCTGGGGCCGACCACGCCCAATGCGGCATCGCCCAACTGCGAGAACTGATCTTCCGGCGGGGCGACCAGCAAAGCCACGAACTTTGCTCCAATTTTCTTTTCGAAAAGTTGTTTGGCGAACGTGCTGCCGTCCTGGAAGTGTCCGCCGCCCATGACGGCATCCGGCGCAGCTGCCTGAATCTTATTGATCAGCGCGGAGAAATCCGTTGTGGCCGGGTCATAACCTTCGAAGAGAACGATGTTGTAGCCCTTGCTCGTCGCGTATGTTTTCAACGCGTTGACGACGCTGGTCGAGAAACTGTCGGTGGAGTAAGCCACAGCAATCTTCTTTGCACTCGGATCGGTTTTTGCCAGGAGATCCAAAGCGCCCGTCAGGTAATGGCTGGCGGGAGTATAGGCTTGATAAACAAGCGTATATCCCTTTTGATAGGTGCTGTCATCGGCTGCGCCGGTGGTGATCATGATCTTGTTATATTGCTGTGCGATCACAGCCGCAGCCGCGGCCAGACCACTCGAATAGGGACTGATCAGAAAGTCGGCGTTGTCTTCGGTTGCCAGTTTGGTATATAGCTGCTGCACGCGATCGGTGTTGGACTCGTCATCGTATGTTTGAGCTTTGAACGTGACGACTGTGCCGTCAGCCAACTTGACGCCCCCGGCTTTGTTGACCTGATCCATCCAAAGCTGAAGACCGTGATACTGCCGCGTCGATTCGACGTTGAGCGAGCCGGTCTGTGAGGATGTGAATCCAATCGTGACGGTCTTTGTGGCGGGCTGTGCGGGCGCGGTGGATGCGGGCGGCGCCTGGGTTGCCGGCGCGGGGGCCTGTGTCTGCGGTGCGGCAGTGGGGGTTGTCGCGGGGCCGCAGGCGGCGATTGCCATGCTCCCCAAAATGAGCAGGCTGAGCAGTACGAACAGTGAACGTTTCATCTGAACTCCTCCAATGGAATGTTTGGAAATGCAAATCGAACACGGGGTTGTACTGGGATTAAGTTCGCGGAACCAAACCTCCTGGATGCAGGATAGTCGAATTGATTGGCTGCACCCTCCTGTCATTCTATTTTTTTTGTGGAAATATTTCCTAAAAAAGAACAGGGATTATATAAAAAATTCGTAAATAACAGTTCACCCCTCGAAGCGGTAGCCGATGCCGTGTTCAGTGTGCAAATAGCGCGGATGCAGCGGGTCGCTCTCGATCTTTTGCCGGAGGCGTCCAATGTAAACCCGCAAATATTCCGCCTCATCGCCGTATTCCGCCCCCCACACATGCTGCAGGATTGCGCGGTGCTCCAGGACTTTTCCAGCATACCGCATCAGGTAGATGAGCAGGTTATATTCTGTGGGCGTGAGTTCAATCGTTTGACCGCGGATGGTCACACGATGATTGGCAAGTTCGACCGAAATATCCCCGCGCACGATGCGTTCGTCGTCCGTGTTTGGCGTTGACCAGTGCGAGCGCCGCAAAACTGCTTTGATCCGGCCCAACAGTTCGCCAACGCCAAAAGGCTTGGTGAGATAATCATCCACTCCCAAATCAAAAGCGCGCACCTTGTCAGCTTCCTCTCCCAGTGCGGTCAAAATAATGATGGGCACGTTCGAACTTTGACGAATACGCCGCGTGGTTTCCAGCCCGTCCTGATGCGGCATCATAATATCCAAAATAACCAGGTCAACCGGAGATGTGTTGAACAATGCCATTGCTTCCAAACCGTTGGAGGCTGTCAACACCTCGTAGCCGCGCACTTCCAGGTTGCGGCGCACAAAATCCCGCAGCGGCTTTTCATCGTCAACGACCAGCACTTTAATCGCGTTCATCGTTTGCCCCGTTGTGTTCGACGTCAAGGGATTTCTGCAAGTCTGCCGCGCCGTTCAGCGGAATGAGAAACGCAATGCAAGCGCCGCTCTCCTGCGGCTCCACCCAAATCCTGCCCCCGTGGGCGCGCACGAATCCCTGGCAGATCGCCAATCCCAGCCCCGCGCCGCTGGCCGTGCGCGTGAGGCTGTTGTCTACCCGATAAAAGCTCTCGAAAATTCGTTGGCTTTCCTCGGGCGGTATGCCCGGTCCATTGTCCGAAACGCGGAAGACAAGATGATCCTTCTGCCGCACAACTTCCACGCGGATGGCCGCGTCGGAGCCGCCGTATTTCGCCGCGTTCTCGATCAGGTTCCGCAGGATGGTTTCCAGCCGGGGCGGGTCGCCAAATAGCGGAGGCAGATTCGGTTCGATCTGGACCTCGAGGCGGTTGCCTGCTTCAAGTCGGGCTTGTTTCGCCGCTCGCTGGATTGTCTCCTCGAGTTCGCATACCTGGTGCGAGAGCCGCAATGATCCCGCTTCGATCCTGGATAAGTCAAGAAGATTGTTGACCAGACTCGACAGGCGATCTGTTTCATTCGAGATGACAGAAAGGAATTCGCGCTGTGAGGAACGATCCCATTCCACATCATCGGCTAAAAGCGTCGAGACATAACCTTTGATGCCCGCCAGCGGCGTGCGAAGCTCGTGAGAGACCGTGGAGATCAGACTCGATTTCATGCGGTCCAGTTCGCGGTCTGCGGTGACATCTTGCAGGATCAATCCGTGTCCGATGATGATATCACGCATATCCGTCACATCAAATGTCTCCAGCCGCATGGACGCAGCTTGCCCGGATAGGCTCAAATCAATTTCAACTTTTCGCGCCCCGGCTTTTTCGAATATGTTCTTGATTTCCTGCTGCGCTTTTTGTGTGTCCTGTGCGTTGGCAAGAATGCGCGCCAATACACTCTTGACGGACGCGCCTGCCAAATCTTCGGGAGTCAGCGAAGCCAGCTCTCCCACGCGGCGGTTGGCATATACCACCTGGTCTTTCAAGTCGCTCAGGATCAAGCCATCTTCCATGGATTGGATCAATGCTTCCAGGCGGCGGGTCTGCTCCTCCAGCCGGGTATCACTGCGCTCGAACAAAACTGCATTCTCGATTGCCATCGCAGCTTGGTTTGCAAAGGTGGTGAGTAACTGAATTTCATTATAAGTAAATTGATGCGGGACGGCATGAAAAACGAGCAGCACGGTAGGCGGAGCATGCTGCGTGTTCAGCGGCACAGCCATGATGGCGCGATAGCCCTCGGAGCGTGAAAGCCCGCGGCGATTGACATAACTTGGATCCGTCTCCGTATCGCTGACGTAGATGGCCTCTTTGGCATGCAGTGCGCGCATCGTCACGGAATCGGGTTCGCTGGGCTGGATGGCGAGCCGTTCCACGTAGCTTTTTGAAAGCCCGCGGCTGGCTTGCACACGGAACACCCCATGCTGCTCGTCCAGCGCGATGATGGCGCACCTCTCCACTTTCAGCAGGCGGGACATTTGTTCGAGGATGCGGTCGAGAACGGTCTGCAAATCCAGGCTGGAGACAACGGCGGCGCTTGTTTCCAGAAGTGTGGCATTTTCCTTCATGCGGTCACCGATGGACTCCTCCATTCTCAGGATGCTGCGGATCAAATGTCCGATCTGATCCTCGCGTCGCGCCAGACGTTTGAGTTGATCCCGTTCCTCCTGGCTGATTGGCCGGTTTGCTCCAATCGCCTCGCTGATGGGCGCCAGCTGCTCAACAGGGCCGATCACACGGAAAGATAATATGGCCCAAAAGAAAAGACCGATCAGTACGAATGCCGAGGCTGCGATCTCGGTGACGTGTTGTAGTGTGATTTGCGCGGCAAAGGCTGCCGACGTTGGGCGGCTTACAATCACTTCCCAATGGATGTCCGATATTGGAGCGTGAGTATAGAGCCTCTCGTTGTTTCCTGAGTCGGCGGCAATCTGGGAGCTTCCGTTATCTGCGGCGGCGTGTTGATAAATGTCGGGGAACAAGTCACTGGCAGAATGCAAGAGGAAGGCGGGATCAGGATAGGCAATGATCTGGTAACTGCTGTCCAGGATCGCGACCTGCAATCCCTCCTGCGACTGATGTTCGGATGCGATGGATGCGAGCGTGTTGCTCAGGCTTTCGAGTTTGATGTTGGCGCCAACCAAACCCAGGAACTGTCCATCTCCAGACCAGATTGGCATCACAGCGGTAGCCACCGGCTGATTGGTCGTGGGCGAAATCCTCCCCTCAGAGACGAATGGCTGATCGGTCTTAAGAGCCTGCTGGTAATATTGTCGAAAGGAAAAGTCCACGCCAACGGTCGAGCCGGGGCCGGTCGGATAATGATAGAGCATGATCCCGCTGGGACTCAACCGATAGATCAGGTTCATGTTGGGATGCGTATTCATCGCGACGCTGAAGAGTCGATCCATGCCCGCCGAATCGGCTTGGACCACTTCCGGGTACGCGGCCAATTCCTGCACCGCCTGCAGCGAATTGTTGATCGAGTTGTTGGTCTCCTGGGCGATGGCGTGCGCCAGCGAAAGGTCATTGGCTTCCACGTTCTCGCGGATGCGTACGCCAACCAGCTGGTTGAAGACCAAAAGCGTGATGAGAAAAGGCACGATCAGCAGCAGGTACAGCGCCAGCAGCTGCACGCCAAGGTCCCTGTACAAATAGAGCCAGCGTTTCATCTGGCTTTCAAGTTTACATCAAATGGGCAGTTCAGTGGGAGTTGTTGTGGTGCTGTGCGCGGCTTTGCGGATTTTCACGGAAAGAGTCATTGAAATTGAATATCCGTTTTGCATGTCTTGCAAAAGTCCTGTAATTCTATCGAGCCATGATTCTCTCGGATTCTGCGATCCCGGCGATCAAACTTTGTTGTTTCATGGAAAGTTGCACGTACTCCGAGTTCTGTTCGCCTGTATCCTGATTTTCCACCAGCAATACGGACGCGTCCCGACTCAATAAAATGGTATGCCATGTATTACTCCGGACATTATAAATTTTCCCAGGTTCCAGGACTTGCGGGAATATGGCGTTGATTGCGGAACCTGCGCCGCCGATCAACAAAACCCCTTTTCCCTTCAACAGCACGAAGACCTCGTCTGTTTGCGAGTGACGTTCCATCGTATCGTTGTGTTCAGGGTGGATATCGTCCAGGTAGTTTAGAATTGCCACCCGCCAGCGGCCGAATGTCACCAGCGATTGGAAGCCCTGCCCGTTATATTCCCGGATTTGCAGCCAATTCTCATCCATGTTATTTTCCCAGCCATACTTCAACGATGTGTTCATTGTCATCCAGATTCGATGGGATTAGATTTCCCTCGGTGATATTTTTGTCCACGCTCATTTTGACAACGCCTTTGCAAACATGCTGTGGATTGTGGACAATGATCCGCATCACGCGGCCCCGAAAGCGGCGCGTTGCCGAAAAGCCATCCCACGCTGACGGGATGCATGGGTCAATCCGCAAGCCGTCATACGTTGGGCGGATTCCAAGAATCCATTGTGTGATGGCAACGTAATTCCACGAAGCAGTTCCTGTGAGCCAGGAATTTTTGGCCTCACCGTGTGCGGACGCGTCCTTGCCCGCGATCATTTGAGCATAAACGTATGGTTCGCAGCGATGAACTTCGCTTAAATCTTCGCGGGCTGATGGGTTGATACGCAAATAATAATCGTGTGCTTTATCGCCGCGTCCGATCTTTGCTTCAGCGATCATGATCCATGGATTGGTGTGGCAGAAGACGCCTGCGTTTTCCTTGTATCCCGGCGGGTACGATGAAATCTCGCCGAGATGCAAATAATATTTTGTGAAAGCCGGTTGGTGCAAAACAATCCCATGCGGTGTTGCCAAATGTTCTGTAACGGAATCCAGCGCGCATCGAGCGCGGTCATCGTTTACACCGAGACCCGCCATCACGCAAATTCCCTGCGGCTCGATGAAGATTTGCCCCTCGTTGTTTTGCTTCGAGCCGAGTGCGCGACCGAAGTCATCGTACGCGCGTCGGAACCAATCGCCATCCCAGCCGTGCTGCCAGATGACAGATTCCATTTCAGCAGCTTTCTCAAGATAAAAGTGAGAGGGGAGAAGGGGGAAGTCCCGATTTTCCTTCTCGCTTTTCACCTCTAACTTCTCACTCAAGTCCGCCATCTCTTTTGCGGCCAACACGAACAAGCCGGCAATAAAAATGCTCTCCGCGGCTTTTCCGTCTTTGTTTGTTGTGGTTTGAAAGGATTGGCCGGGTGAATCAGAAAAGCAATTCAAATTTAGACAATCGTTCCAATCTGCGCGGCCAATCAATGGCAAACCATGCGGGCCGATCCGGTCGAGCGAGTATTGAATCGAACGTTGAAGATGTTCGAACAATGGCATCTCAGAACCGGGCTGGTTATCGTATGGAACGCGTTCATCGAGGATTGCCCAATCCCCGGCCTCTTTCACATAAGCGGTCACTGCCAGCACCAGCCAAAGCGGATCATCGTTGAAGCCTGAGCCAATATCGTTGTTGCCGCGTTTGGTCAAGGGTTGATATTGATGGTACGCGCCGCCGCTGGGGAGTTGAGTCGCCGCCAGATCAAGGATGCGTTCGCGCGCGCTCTCCGGAATAAATTGCACAAATCCAAGCAGGTCTTGATTCGAATCGCGAAAGCCCATGCCGCGTCCGATGCCTGATTCAAAATACGAGGCCGAGCGCGACATGTTGAATGTCGTCATTACCTGGTAGGCGTTCCAAATATTCACCATGCGGTTCGTGTGAATATCGGGGGTGGTTACTGCGAATTTTTCGAGCAGGCAATTCCAATAATTTTGCAGTTCGACAAAGGCCTTTTCCATCTCGTCCGTTTTCAAGTAACGTTCGATGATTGGTAAAGCGGTACGTTTGTTGATGATTTGTGAATCAGGCGGATCGAACTTTTCATCTTTCGGATTCTCGTGATATCCAAGAATAAAGATGATCTTTTTTTGTTCGCCCGGCTTTAGCTGGACTTTGATGTGCTGGGCGCCGATGGGCTGCCATCCGTGTGCAACTGAATTGGATAACTCACCGGCTTCCACGGCCCGAGGCGAATCCCAGCCGCGATAGGGACCGAGAAAAGATTCGCGATCGGTTTCGAATCCCGCCAACGGCTCAGAGCAGGCGAAATAGGCGAAGTGATCGCGGCGTTCGCGGTATTCGGTCTTGTGATAAATGACATTGCCGTTTATTTCCACTTCACCGATTGAATAATTTCTCTGGAAGTTTGTTGCGTCATCATTGGCATCCCACAGGCAGAATTCAACTGCGGAGAAAACGGAAAGATTTGCAGTTTGGGCACGATGATTGGTGAGAGTCAGTCCCCAGACTTCGAGACTTTCGCCCAAAGGAACAAAATAACGGATTTGAGATTCGATTTCTGAATATTCCGAGCGAATGACCGTGTAGCCTAATCCGTGACGGCATTCGTAGAAATTCATCCGGCGCCGAGTCGGCATCCATGTCGGCGACCAGAATGAAGGTCCAGATAGATGCGGTGTTGCCCCGCCCATACGATCGTCGCGCAGATAAAGAAAACGGCCGCCCATATCCAATGGCGCGTCATTGTAGCGATAGCGGATCAACCTTCGCAGGCGCGCGTCTTTGTAGAATGAATATCCGCCGCCTGTATTGGAAATCAGCCCGAAATAATTCTCGCAGCCGAGATAGTTAATCCAGGGCAGGGGAGTATCGGGACGTTCGATAATGTATTCGCGACGTTCGTCATCAAAATGGCCGTAACGCATGATGCCTCAAAGAAGATAAATGTAACGGAATGATTGCTGCATGGAATCCGCGATGTGATGACTCTTGGGCCGCCCAATCCCACGAGGAATTCCAGCGTGGGATTGGGGAAGGCCGCACGCCCCCAAATCAAACATGAGGAGAAAAGGAGAGAATCATGTCCGTTGGTTCCATTCCGTTCAATACAAATCTCTTTTACAGAGAATTTGATTTGATAAACTCGATGAGCTCATCAAATTTTGTAAAAGCCAGGCAGGTCACTGTGTCAGCGCCGCCGTAATAGATCACGATGCGCCCGGTTGGTGCATCTGTGAGTGCGGCGCATGGGAAAACCACATTGGGAACATCGCCTGCAAGCTCATAGATTTCTCTTGGGTTGAGCAAATAGGGCCGCGTGCGATGGATGACTTTCCACGGCTGTTCAAGGTCGAGAAGCGCCGCGCCAAAGCTGTAGACAAAGCCGTTGCACGAAGTCAACACGCCGTGGTAGAACAACAGCCAGCCTTCGGATGTTTCGATGGGCGTCGGCCCCGCGCCGACCTTCGTCGCTTGCCATCCCCCGACCGGCGACATGACATGGCGGTGATGTCCCCAATGAATCAGGTCCGGGCTTTCGCTGTAGAAGATATCGCCGAAAGCTGTGTGGCCCGTGTCGCTGGGGCGGCTGAACATCGCATACTTTCCATTGATCTTGCGCGGAAACAGAACACCGTTCCTGTTATATGGAAGAAAGGCGTTCTCCATTTGATGAAATGTTTCGAAGTCGTAGGTGTAGCCCATGCCGATGGTCGGCCCGTGATAACCATTGCACCACGTCACATAATAACGATCTTCGATCCAACAGACGCGTGGATCATAGGCGTAATCGAATTGTCTGATCTCTTCGTCGTCACATTTAAATTGAATGCGCGCTGGCTCAATATTCCAATGAATGCCATCCTTGCTTTTGCCCGCATGAATCTGCATATCGCGCGCGGTGTTGTCGCAGCGAAAGACACCGGCGAAACCATCCTTGAAAGGCGCGACCGCGCTGTTGAAAATGCTGTTTGTATTTGGAACTGCATCGCGCGTGATGATCGGATTTTTCTGCGAGCGCCAGATCACTTCATTGCTTCCGTTTGGACGCTCCTCCCAGGGAATATTAGCCAGCTCCGCGCCGATCAGTTTTATCTTCGTCATGAGATTTTTTCCGCCACGCGATGACAAGCGACAAAATGATCCGGCTCGGGTTCCACGAACTTTGGCTTGGCCTGCGCGCAGATTTTATCTGCCAGTGGGCATCGTTCGTAATAAATGCATCCGGCGGTGGTTCCCATTGGATTCAAGGTCTGTTCCACAACCGTATCGGCTTTTTCCCACCTCTGGTCGAGACGTGGAACAGATGCCATCAGCATCTTGGTATATGGGTGCATTGGATTCGTAAATATCTTTTCGGTAACTCCCATTTCTGCTATGCAGCCGCGATACAAGATGACCGCTCTTTCGCTGATGTAGTTTGCCAGCGAGAGATCGTGCGTGATGAAGAGAATCGAAAGGCTATGGCGTGATTTCAAATCGGCTAGCAGGTTGAGAACGTCAATGCGTGTGGATGCGTCCAACATGCTGATGATTTCATCCGCGACGAGGAGCTTAATGTCCAACAAAAGAGCGCGGGCGATGAGAAATCGCTGGAGCTGTCCGCCGCTAAGCTGGTGCGGAAACTTATTTAACACGTGTTCGGGGTTAAGACCGACTGCTTTTAGCGCATCGTAAATCCTATCGTCCCACTCCTGGCTGCTAACCTCGGGATAAAACTCATCGTGGATCATGTTGAATATTCGGTCGGCTTTGAAGATTGGGTTGTAAGAACTAAAGGGGTCCTGGAAAACGCCTTGAACTCTGCGGTAATACTCTTTTAGGGCTGCTCCCTTCAACTCGGAGACATCTGTCTCATCCAGGAAGATCCCGCCTTTGGTCCGTGGAATGAGATGAAGGATCATCTTTCCGATCGTGCTTTTTCCACTGCCGCTTTCGCCAATCAACGAGGTTACCTCGCCGTCTTTTATGTCGAAGGTGACATCGTTGACCGCGTGAAGTTCCTTTTCGCCGAACGCCCCGACTTTATAGACTTTCGATACGTTGCTAAGCTTGAGCATTCTTCGCAGACTCCTTCCAGCACGCAACGAAATGTCCGGGAGCAATTTCCTCGAAGGGCGGCACCTGATCGCATTTTTCGAATGCCAGCGGACAGCGCTCTTTGAAGCGACACCCGCGCGGCGGGTTGAGCAACAACGGCGGCTTTCCCGGTATGCCGGATAATTTCTTTTCTTCGTAGCGGACGCCGACTTTTGGCAGGGAAGAGATCAACATTTTTGTGTACGGATGACGCGGCGAATGGATGATCGCGTCGGTGGATGCCCTCTCGGCCAATTGGCCGGCATACATGATCAGGATGCTATCTGCGATCTGATACAAAATAGAAATGTCGTGCGTGATCACGATGGCGCTGTTGCAGCATTGTTGATCGCGAAACTCAACAAGCATTTCCGCAACTGCCTTTTGACTCGCCACATCGAGCGCCGAGGTGATTTCATCGGCAATGAGCAGGGCCGGATTGAGCAACGTTGACAGAACCATGACCATTCGTTGTTTCATCCCGCCTGAAAGCTCAATGGGGTACATGTTCAAAACTTCGCGCGGCAGTTTGACCAGATCCAGGCGCCGCTCCAGTTCGGCTTTGATGATTTTGAAGCTGACCTTTTTTGATTCGAGAAGTTCCGCGGTCATCTTCCCGATCTTGCGCGTTGGGTTCAGGGCATTCATGGCATATTGCGGGATGATCGAAATCTGTTTGAGGCGGAAGTCGTTCATCGCTTCCATATCAGCAATAGGCATATCCTGATCATTGAGCAGGACGCGCCCCCCAATAAATTTCATGGGTTGATTTAAATAGACCAAACTGTGACCGAGCGTGGTCTTTCCGCAACCTGATTCGCCTGCCAGTCCCATGATCTCGCCATCTGCAACGTTGAAGGATGCGTTTTCCAATGCCTGGACGTTGCCCTTGAGGGTTTGATAATAGACCGTGAGATTTTCAACTTGTAAGCCCATGTCACATCTCTCTGAGTCTGGGATTGAAAACTTCATCCAGACCGACATTTGTAATGTAGAGTGCACCGACAACGATTGTGATGGCAAGCCCGGGCGGGATGAACCACCACCACATGCCCAGAAGTAGCGCGCCATAGATGACCGCGTTGTTCATCATCAATCCCAGCGAGACGGTGTTGGTCGGGCCCAGGCCGATAAAATCCAGGGTGGCTGCGGTGAGAATCGCTCCGCCGAACTGGAGGATAAAAACCAGCAGCAAGTAAGACATCATGTTTGGCGCAATTTCTGTGATGATGATTTTGAGCGGTTTCATGCCGCTCAAACGCGCCAAATCCACGAAATCGCGGGTTCGCAGGGAAAACGTCTGCGCGCGGATGGCGCGCGCCACCCACGGCCACGCAAAACATCCGATGAAGACACTTTCGAACAGAAAGCCTCGTACTTCGAGATATGCGGCGATGATGATGAGCACAACCAACGACGGAACCACCAGAACGATATTGGTGAGCATGTTCAGAGTTTCGTCAAGCCAGCCGCCGCGATAGCCGGCGGTAAAGCCAACCAGCACTCCGATCAGAGTTCCCATCCCGCCGCCGAGGATGCCCACGATAAATGTCGCTCGCAAACCACTTACGAATTGAGAGAAAACATCTTCTCCGAAGCTGGTTGTCCCGAACCAGAATTCTGAAGAGGGCGGTTGAGGGCCGGGCGCCACGTAGTCCCGCGGTTTGTAATGTGTGATGTAAGGCCCAATGATTGCCAGGATTACGAAGATCAAGACAATGATGACGCCGATGCGGAGTTTGGTATTCCGCATGGCGAAGTAAAGCATTTCGTTTTTCTTCTTGAGTTGTTGCATGACGTTTTATGCCTCCCCCGTCATTCCGGCGCGTGTGCGCGGATCCACCAGCACATACGTAACATCGATGGCGAAATTGGCTATCAAAACGCCAATGATGATGAAGAGAAAACAGCCCTGGAGCAGGAAGAAATCGTGATTTTGAATTGCCTGAAGGATCAGGTATCCAAGCCCTGGATAGGAAAAAACAATTTCCGTAACAAGCTGTCCCGCGACAATGACGCCCAACTGGAGCGCGAGACCTGTGATCTGCGGCAACACTGCATTCCTGAACGCATACCTGCGGACCAAATTTTTGGGCGCACCCAGCGCTTCGAGATAATGCGAATAATCCGCTTCCAGTTCGTAGATGATCATATTCCGCATCCCAATGGCCCAGCCCCCGAACATGACCAGGAACAAAGACATAAAGGGCAAAACCCAATGTTGTAACAGGCTTCCGATAAACTTCCAGGAGAGACTCGGCATGAGTCCATAACTGTATGCGCCGGAAAAGGGAAAAATATGAACAACGATTCCAAGCGCCCACGCCAGTAAAATTCCAAGCCACATATAAGGAGTTGCGGTGAGAACATATCCGAGAGGGGATATGGTGTTATCAAGCCATTTTGAGCGCGCGGCAAACGCGCCAAAATTGTTTCCCGCAAACCAACTGATCAGGATGGCTGGCACGAGGAGCAGGAGATCATACGGAACAGCATCCATGATGATTCGAAGCACTGGCCTCGGAAAGAGCCACAGACTCACGCCGAAGTCACCGTGAAACAAGGCGATCCAGAAATTTATATATTGCTGCCAGATGGGCACATCCAACCCAAAGGCTTTCATATACTCGGAGTAAACCAGCTTGGCAGATTCGGCTTTCAATCCCGCGCGGGCGATCATGATTTGAACCGGGTTGCCCGGCATGAAGCGCGGAATGAGCCAATCCACGGTCACTGCGAGAATGAGTGTAAGGATGTAGATGAGCAGTTTTCTACTGAAATATCGTTTCACCGTCTCTCCTTTTGCATGAAGAGGTACCAGAGAGACACCGTCCCTCCCGCATTTATCCGGGGAGGGACGGTGAAAGAGCGAATTCCTTATTCGCCGGCCGGCTTTAGTTGAGTCAGCATGAGGATGCTGGTCATGTTCCAGTATCCATTCCACGTGACGGGGAAGTAATGATTTTGATTATCAGCTGCGCCCGGCCAATTGGTCCAATTGGTGGTGCTAAATTGTGCCCATGCGCCGTTGTACCAGAGCGGGATGACGGGCAGATCGGTCAATTGGATGGTCTGTAACTGTGATGTGATCTTTTGCATGGCAGCCAGGTCATCGGTTGGAGTCTTGTCCAACTGTGTTACCAGATCAAAGGCGGCCTTATTGTCATAGCGGCCATAGTTACCGCCCTGAGTTGTGGCGATGTCGGCCAGCTTGTCGTAAAAAATGAAGTGGTAGTAGGACCAGGGCGTATTGCTGACCTGAACCTGATTGTCAATCGCCAGGTCGAACTTGCCGTTCAAGCGCGCATCCAGATAGCCGTTGTAGTCTGGGTAATCGGGCTGCAGGTTGATGCCCACATCCTGGGCATTCTTCGAAATGATCTGGATGGCGGCCATCCAATCCGACCAGCCATTGGGGACGATGATCTTCAAAGCAATTGGCGAGCCATCGGGATTTGTGACGAATCCGTCGCTGCCAGCTTTATAGCCAGCCGCGGCCAGGAGTTGCTTCGCCTTTGCCGGATCGTACGAAATGCCCATTTGCTTGACGACATTTTGATCCACGTACTTGTCCCACACAGGGAGCAAACCGGTCGGGTTCGCGGCCTGGACCATGTTGCCGTAGTCGCGCGTGACAATGTCGCTCACGTTGATGGCATAGGCCAATGCCTGCCGGAATTTGACATCGCTCAGCGGTTTCTCCTGCAGATTGATGTCCAACCAGGCTGTGTTGACGCTCAGGTGATATGGCGGATTCGGGTAGTAGGTGTGCATGGCATATCCGCCTTGGAGCAGGGTGGAGACGCCCGGCAGGTAGTTGTTGTTTAGGTCTTCATTGCCTTGAAGCACCAGGCCCAGTGAGTTTTCATTGCTGGTGTTGACGAGGTCAACGATGTATTTGGGGGCGATGGAATATCCAAGCGCCTTGATCGCCCACCAGTTGTCGTTCCTTACCCACACCATCTTGGTCTGGTCATAGGATTGGTACATGAACGCGCCTGAACCGATGGGCTTTTCATTGGCGCCAGTCTCCACATCCTTTTCACTCATGGTTGACCAGATGTGCTGAGGGACAATCGGCACGTTGTACAGGTTGTTTGCCCATTCCTGATAGAGCGCTTCCTTGAAGTTGAACTGCAGTGTATTGGCATCCACCTTCGTGATGGAGTCCAGCCAATCCCACAATGAACTGAAGTTCAAAGTGTCAGTCTTGCCAAGTTCAAACGTGAATTTGACATCGTCCACTGTGAGGGGCTGGCCATCTGACCAGGTGAGCCCCTGGCGAAGCTTTAAGACGTACGTATTCGCATCCGTCCACGAGCCGCTTTCAGCGAGCCACGGCATGAACTTGTCAGTCAGTGGGTCATAAATGAAGAGCGTTTCGTAGACCAATCCAAGTGTGCCTGTTGCATAGCTGCCGGTTTGGAACGGATTCCAGTTGGAGGGCGGGCCCCATTGCTTGCCGCCAGTATACAGAGTTTCGTTGCGGGGGAATTCAGTCACAGCAGCAGCTGCGGTCGGTGCGGTGGTTGGAGCAGTTGCCGGCGCAGAAGTTTGCGCTTCGGTTGCAACTGGAGCCGGTGTGGTGGCGGGAGCGCATGCACCGAGCAGCATGCTCAACCCGATCAAAAGTGATAAAACGACAGTTAAGCGTTTCATCTTCATTCTCCTTATTTCGATATGGTATATTTCTCTGGTGAGAAGTCCGTAACCGTGTCATGGAATGCGGACTTCCCGTCGGTGGCGTTCGGCATCCGATTGGATTCCGGACGCCATTGCATGGACAATCAACTTCCGTTTATTCTTTGAGTCACCTCCTGGCAAGCGCCAAATTACAGAATTGATACCGAAGGAATGATCCGCAGGTTTTTGAAACGATTACTTCCTGTCTATTTTCTGCGGGATGCTCCGCATGATTCCCGGATGACAAGCTCAGTATCCAGGATGACGCGGCGTGGTGTCGTGTTTCCGGTCTCGATCTGATCGATTAACAATTCAACGGCTTTGACGCCGAATTGAATGACCGGCTGGCGGATGGTAGTTAATTGAATATTTGAAAGAGTTGCGATTGGAAGATCATCGAAGCCGACAAAAGCCACATCGTCCGGGATGTTCAAACCTGCTTCTCTTGCCGCGCGCATCGCGCCAATTGCCATAATGTCCGACGCGGCGAAGACTGCATCGGGTCTGGCGGGCAAAAGTTTTTGCATTGCGTAATATCCACCTGCTTCGGTGAAGTCACCTTCGGCGATCAGGGAATCGTCAACGCTCCTTCCGCGTTCCTTCAGGGTTTTGACGTATCCTTCCTTGCGATCCAATCCAACGGTGCTGTTGGCTGGCCCGGTGATTGTCCCGATGCGCTGATATCCAAGCCGGACGAGGTGGCTGACTGCGCTTGCCGCGGCGTTGACATTATCTATATCAACATAGCTGACGTTGTCTGAGCGGAAGGGGCGGCCTGCGACCACGAGCGGCATGGCTGCATCAACGAGATGGCCGATGATCTCCTGGTCGCCGTGATGACCAGCCTGGACAATGACGCCGTCCAGCAGACCTTTACGCGAGACGCGCGGAAAAATTTTTTCCTCATCCTCTTTCGTGCCGACGAGAAAAAGCGCAAGTGTGTAGTTATATTGATTGCAAGCCTGGGCAATGCCTTTGGTTAAGTGGGGATAATACGGATCGGTGAAGAAGAAGCTTACGCTGTGGGGAAGGAGCAGGCCGATGGTCCACGAACGTTGGGATGCGAGCGTTCGGGCCGCGGCGTTGGGATGAAAGCCTGTATCTTCGATTACCTGAAGCACACGCTGACGGACTTTGCCGCGCACGTTGGGATGGTTGTTCACGACACGTGACACTGTGGAGCGAGAGACCCCGGCTTGTTTCGCAATATCTTCCAACGTAAGATCTGCCATCTCGGTTACCTCGATTTTTGGTAGCGCTCTCAATTTAAAACTATAAAAAAACGAAGCTTTTCAAATATATTACAGAAATAAGACTGAAATTACATTAATACTGGGAGCGCTCCCAATCTACGAATTATTATACATACTTTTTTATTGCGAGTCAACAGTTTTGGGTTCTTGCGCGGAAGCGGATATTCCCTGTTGTGTTCCTCTTGTCCCGTTTCGCGACAAATGATTTATGCGTTTACGTTGGCCGGAAATTTAACTGGGCATAAAATTGTATAGGTCTGTCTGGGTGCGGTCAAAGCGCGATGGCCATCACTGCAAATTTCCGGTTTTGCGTCATTCAACAACGGTATAATGCTTGCGGCGCGGCTGTATGTTTTTTGTTTGGGCATAACTCATCACGCTCTTTTCACTGACTTTCCTCGCGCTAAAGTCAGCTGTTCGATTTGCCCACGCAGACAGGACGGTTGGCTAATACTCACATCGAAGATCAAGAGTTGCGCCGAATGCAATCTATCCTTCCCTGTAATTTCTACAATCGCCCGACGCTGACTGTTGCGCGTGAATTGATTGGCGCACGGCTGGTTCGGATTCTCAACGGTAAAAAATTAGTCGGCTTGATCACTGAGACCGAGGCGTACATCAGCGAGAAGGATTTGGCTTGTCATGCGAAGGCTGGACGGACGCCGCGCACGGCCGTCATGTATGGTCCGCCCGGACACGCGTATATTTATTTCACGTATGGTAATCATTGGATGTTGAACGTTGTCACAGAGCGCGAAGGATTCCCAGCGGCAGTTTTGATTCGCGCCGTTCAACCAATCGAAGGCGAAGAGATTATGTTGCGGCGGCGAAGCGGGCGCGATACATTTGGCCCAGGCAAACTAACGCAGGCGATGGGAATCACCAAGAGCGAGAATGGCTTGGATTTAACGGAGTCCGCTTCAAGTCTGCGGATCGAAGCGGGGATTTCCGTCCCTAATTCACTCGTGACGAAAGGGCCGCGCGTGGGTTTAAATAGTACGCCGGAGCCGTGGAAGTCAAAGCCGTGGCGGTTTCTGGTCAAAGGCTGGAAGATCAACATAACGGACTAACTTGGAGGAACGATGGGTTTACTTGAAGGCAAGACTGCATTGATATTTGGCTTGGCCAATGAACGTTCGATTGCATGGGGCATCACACAGGCCATGCATCGCGAAGGCGCAAAGATCGGAATCAGCTATGCGGGCGAAGCGCTCGAACGACGTGTCAAGCCGCTGGCTGAACAGATTAATTGCAAATGGGTCGAAGAATGTGATGTGACCAAAGATGATCAGATCGCTGCCGTCGCGGAGAAAGCCAAAAAAGATTTTGGGCAGATTGATGTATTGGTACATTCGATTGCGTTTGCAGGCCGCGAGGAATTGACCGGCCCATATTACAACACCAGCCGCGAGGGATTCAAAAACGCGATGGACATCAGCGTGTTCTCATTCGTGGCGCTGGCAAAAGCTTTTCATCCGATTATGCGGCCGGGCGCGTCGCTGATTTGCATGACGTATTATGGTTCGGTGAAAGTCGCTCCGCATTACAACGTGATGGGTGTTGCCAAAGCCGCACTCGAATCGTCGACGCGATATCTGGCTTATGATCTCGGCCCGGAAAAGATTCGCGTCAATGCAATTTCGGCTGGACCAATCCGCACGTTGGCCGCGGCGGGCGTAGGCGGCTTCCGCGACATGTACAAGCATTTTGCGGATGTCTCGCCCATGCGCGAGAACGTTACGATTGAAGATGTGGGCAATGCTGCGGTATTTTTAGCGTCGAATCTTTCGGCGCGTATTACCGGCGAAGTTTTGTACGTCGACTCCGGTTTCAATGCGGTTGGTGTGCAAATGAATCCAGAAGCAAAGGAAAGCAGTCAGTAATTAGTCATCGGTGATCAGTGGACGCTGAACGGTCTCCGTTCAGCGTCCTTTTCTTTTTACGGTAAAATTAGCTTTGTATGTTTAAACGTAGTACTTCTCCAACAGAAACTTCACAACAAGTTCAGGCTGTCGAGCGCATCACGTCCGTGCTCGGGCCGGGCGTGATCTGGCATGGTTCGATTAATGGTTCGGGCGGTGTGCGAATCGAAGGCGCGTTCGAGGGTGAGATTGCTTTGCGCGGAATGCTGGTTGTTGGCGAGACCGGACGCGTAACTTGTCAAAACGTGCGCGCCAATGCCGTCATCGTAGCGGGCGCGGTGCGCGGTAACATCACGACTCAAAAACTGGAAATCCGCGCCAGCGGACGTGTGTGGGGCGACGTGGTTACCACCGCTTTTGTGACGGATGAAGGCGCGTTCCTGCGCGGCCAAATCCGGATGGAAGAAACGGTTGATCTGGAACTCGAGCCGGCTCCCGATGTTACGCCTTCGGAGGCCACCCAGGCCGAGATCATCGCGCAGACACCGATCCCTGTTCCGCCTCCCGCGTCGAAACCGGATGGTTCCTCGACCATCGCCAGAAAAAAGAAAACGGCAAATTGACTTTTTGGAGCAGGCCCCAAAAGTCTTCGAGACTTTGGGGTCTTTTTATGAAATGAGATTCCGCGAACTTCACATTGAGACACAACGGCAAGCCCCGTCCAATGCACGAACGGACGGTTTTGCATTTCTTGTCCGCGCTGGATACCTCACGCGCGAAAATGTGTTGACGTTGCTTGGCGAATACGCTATCAAACATTTGCATGACTTGCAAAGCAAGTTAGGCGATTCGTTTTTCAAGACGATTGATCTTGCGGCGATCGGAAATGACAACGAAGTCTTCTTTCCAATCAAATTTGGCTCGATGGAAGCCGCTCATTGTTCCACCTGTGGTTATACGGACCGCGTAGAAATTGCGCGCTTCCGAAAAAAAGTCTTTTCGTCTGAAGAACAACTCCCGCTCGAAAAAGTTTTAACGCCAGATTGCAACACGATTGAGTCACTCGCAAATTTTCTCGGCGTTCCAAAAGAGAAAACTGCCAAAGCGCTGATGTTTACGCGGCTTTCTGACAATCAATTCATCTTCGCCGTTGTGCGCGGCGACATGCAATTGAGCGAAGCAAAATTGAAAAAGTTGGCTGGTGACGTTCGTCCGGCGACCGCAGAGGAAATTACAAAATCGGGCGCGGCCGCAGGCTACGCCTCGCCGATTGGATTAAAGAATGCGTTGATCCTTGTGGATGATTTGATTCCACAATCTGGCAATCTTGTAGCTGGAGCGAACGAACTTGGCCATCATTTGAAAAACACAAACTATGGTCGGGATTATTCAGCCGAAATTGTTGACGATTTGGTTCAAGTAAAGGCAGGAGACGCGTGTCCAAATTGTGGCAAGCCTTTGTCTGTTTTGGCTGTCGAGCCGATTCGCGAGCAAAACGAATTTTATTTTGAAAACATTTTGCTTGCTTTGGCTGAATCCCATCACGATGACAAGGGTTTGACTCTTCCAAAATCTGCCGCGCCGTTTGATGTTTATCTCATGCATGTTCCTGGCAAAGAAATGGATACCCGCCTAAAAGCGGAAGAGTTTCATCAATCCTTGCAGGAAGCCGGCATCTCGGTTTTGTTCGATGACCGTGATGAGCGCGCCGGAGTCAAATTCAATGACGCGGATTTGATCGGATGTCCCGTCCGCATGACGGTGGGGGAGAAGAATCTCAAAGATGAAATGGTAGAATTGAAGCCGCGCAAAGAAAAAGAAAATCGTCTGATTAGTCTTGCAAGTCTGACCTGTCTAACAAGTGAGGCAGGCTTGTGGGATTTGTTGACTAATGAAGTCATTTAGACCACGGGAATAAAAATGCAAATCACAATGTCCTCTCCTGACCTGACCGATGCAGAACGTCAGGCAGTTCAAAACGTCCTCAACACGCCCATCTTGAGCATGGGCCATTGGATCCTGGATTTTGAAAAATCATTTTGTGATCTAACCGGAGCAAAACGCGCGGTTGGCGTTTCGTCTGGAACAACGGGCCTGCATCTTTGCGTCCGCGCGGCGGGAATCGGTGAAGGCGATTTGGTTATCACCACGCCGTTTTCATTTGTCGCATCAACGAACGTGATGTTGTATGAAAATGCTGTCCCGGTTTTTGTGGATGTAAATCCGAAGACGGGAAACATTGATCCGGGACTCGTCGCGGACGCGGCGCGGGATTTGGTCGAGGGCGGGAAAAAAGCCGAGAAGTGGCTGCCCCGCAAAAGGTCCGGGACGAAGCGCACGTTGAAAGCGATCCTTCCGGTGGATGTTTTCGGTCAACCCGCGGATCTCGATCCGATTCGCAAAGTCGCCGACGATTACAAAATCAAAATGATCGAAGATTCGTGCGAGGCGCTCGGTGCTGAATATAAAGGTAAACCCGCGGGCACGTTCGGCGATTACGCAGTGTTTGCGTTTTATCCAAATAAACAAATCACGACCGGCGAAGGCGGCGTGGTCGTCACGAGCGATGACAAGGCCGCGGACATGATGCGCGCACTTCGCAACCAGGGACGCGCGCCTGGCGACACGTGGCTGCAGCACACGTATCTTGGATACAACTATCGGCTTGACGAGATGTCTGCTGCGTTGGGCACGATTCAGATGACGCGGCTGGATGAGTTGTTGGATAAGCGTGATCAGGTTGCGAATTGGTACACGGAACGATTAAGTGAAATCCCCGGCGTCGAGCCACCCGCGATCGAACCGTTCACGACGCGCATGTCGTGGTTTGTGTATGTTGTCCGTTTCGACGCAAAGATTGACCGCGATGCGCTGGCGAAACGTCTGGATAAACGCGGCATTCCGGTGCGGCCATATTTTCTGCCGATCCATTTGCAGCCATATATGGCGGAACGTTTTGGTTATCGCGAAGGCGATTTCCCCCTGACCGAAGATTTAGGCAAACGCGGACTTGCGCTTCCATTCTCAGGTGTGATGGCTGAAGAGCAGGTTGATGAAGTTTGCAAAACGATACGCGAGGAGTTAAGTAGAAATAATTGAACTGCTAGGCCCGCAAAGGATTTAAAAAGTCTATCTTTGCGCTCTTGGCATTCTTTGCGGTTGATTCAAGAATGAAAACTGGTCTTTTTCCTCCTTCAAAACGAAACGGACTCCTGCTTCACGGAGCCTTGGTTGTTATTTTCCTTGCCATTTCTGGCTGGGGATTTTATCAACTTATTCGTGCCGATGTCGGTCCGAATTTTGTTATTTATTTATTGATTGGCCTGATTGCATTTGCCCCGGCCCCGTTTTTTGGATATCGCGCGTATGCGCTTGCGCGCGCCGAATACATTCTCGACCGCGACAGCCTCGAATTGCGCTGGGGCTTGCGCGACGAAGACATTCCGCTCACCGATATCGAATGGGTGCGGCCTGTGGGCGATCTAACCCATCCGCTTCGATTGCCGCCAATGCCAATGACCGGAGCGATCCTGGGACTGAACCGGCATCCCGATTTGGGCATTGTTGAATTCATGGCCAGCGACCGGAGGAATCTTTTGCTCGTTGCGACGGCCAAACGCGTGTATGCGATCTCTCCCGCGCGTCCCGCAGATTTTTCACAGACATTTGCGCGCGCCATCGAACTGGGAAGCCTGACGCCCGCGGAACCGAAATCAGTCTATCCATCATCGGTTGTCACCCAGGCGTGGACATCCGGCCTGACGCGTTATCTCTGGCTGATGGCTTTGTTTTTGAACATTGGTTTGTTCGCGTGGGTTAGTTTGCTGATCCCCACGTTTCCGCGCGTGGCCCTCGGCCTTCGCCCCGATAGAACACCGGATGCGGTTCCATCCGTTCAACTGATCATCCTTCCGCTTATCAGCACCTTCCTCGCGCTGGCTGGGTGGGCGGCTGGGCTGTATTTTTACCGTTGGCCGAAACAACGCGTGCTGTCAATTCTTTTGTGGATTTCAGGTGCGCTGGCAAGTCTTCTCTTTTTGATTGCTGTTTTATTTATTATCACTACGCCGGTTTAATTCATGCAATTATTAATCGGTCTCGTTCTTGCAGTCATTGTTGCGTATGCCGCATATCGTGTTCATAGCTTAAGCGGAAATGGCGCGATGGCCGCAGCGTTTGTGGGGACAGTTGTTTTTGGACTGGGTGGGTGGCAATGGGCTGTTTTGCTGCTTGCTTTCTTTATTTCATCTTCGATTTTGACCCGCTCTTTCAAAAATCGCAAACGCGGTTTGAACGAAAAATTTTCCAAGGGCAGCGAACGGGACGCGGCTCAAGTTTTTGGAAACGGCGGAGTCGCAACTGCTTTTGTCTTGCTGCACGCGATCTTTCCCGCATCTTCCTGGACCTGGATCGGCTTCGCGGCTGCTCTGGCCTCGGTCAACGCTGACACATGGGCGACCGAACTCGGCGTGCTGAATCCGACTCTGCCGCGCGCGATTACGGATTTGCGTAAGCGCGTCGAAAAAGGGACTTCGGGCGGAGTCTCATTATTTGGAACGGGCGCGGCGCTGTTGGGTTCTGCCGTTATCGCCGTGCTGGCCGCGTGGCTTTCTCCCCTTCCTTCTTTCTTCTTTCCGGTATTTATTCTTGTCACAATGACAGGCCTATTTGGTTCATTATTTGACTCATTGGTAGGCGCGACCGTTCAAGCCATGTATTATTGCCCGACTGATAAAAAGGAGACGGAAAAACATCCGCTTCACACATGCGGGACAGAAACAGTCCGTATCCGCGGCTGGAAATGGCTTGATAATGACTGGGTCAATTTTGCGTGCGGGGCGTTTGGCGCGCTGGCTGCGTTGTTGTTGTCGTTTACTTTTCTTTGATCATTTGCAGTAAAAAATTACGAATCGACTCTGCTGATTTTTCCCACGTTGCGAATTCATCGAATCGTTCGCGCGCGTTGAGCGAGAGCTGTGTCAACAATCCGCGGTCTGATGCAAGTTGATGCAAACGTTTCGCCAGGATTTCCGAATCGCCGGGAGCGATTAGAAATCCATTTTCGCCGTCTGTTATAAGCCGGGGAATCGCGCCCGCGGTTGTGCCAACAGCAGGTAAACCGAAAGCCATCCCTTCGAGATAGGCAATTCCAAATCCTTCATAGAAAGATGGAATAACCAAGACCTGCGTTTGTTGAAGTTTTTCGACGAGCGCGGTGCCATCTAAAATACCGTGAAAGTGGACGGTGGATTGTAGACCATTGACCATAACAAATCGTTGCATTTCTTTTGCATATTTTGAATTGACCGTGAGCGAACCAACCACATCAACACTGACCGTTAAATGGCAATCGCAAATCGCTTTCAACAACACATCCAATCCTTTGAGCGGCGTGACGTTGGCGAGGAACAGCAAACGCAAAGGTCCAGATTCGGCTGCTCGTGTGCGAATCCGCTCCGGGGTCAACGTGCCGAGGCGGTCGCCGCCGGGCGCGGCAATGACGTAAGGTACGCTATCGCCGATCAATGTCGAAACCGCGCTGCGCGTAGTCGGTGAATTAAAAATAAAGCCGTCTATGGTTCTGAGATAACGCCTCTCAATGGTTCGATAAAAAATGTTTTGCCATTCCGGTCTTTTTTCAGAGGATCGCAGATTATGAACTATGCTAATAACTGGACAGGGATACGGCTGCGAATGGGCAGCCAGCAATGACGGATGGTTAAGTTCATCTTCGATCAAAATATCGAAGCCTCGAGGAAGCCGGAAATGAAAATTGTCGGTGAGATGGGAAAAGTAATTTCGCCAGGGCAAAGAAATAATTTCAACTGTATCGCCCTGACTGCGAAGATTTTCGACTAATTTGCGATCATAGAGATAACCGCCGCTCATCGTTTCCAATGAGCCGTAAATAATCAAGCCGATTTTCATCGAGTTGAAAAGTTTGAAGGTTGGAAAGTTTGCACGTTAACTCGACAACCTGCTAACCTTCCAACCTTTGAACCGAATAAGCCGCCCACGCGGAATCGTTTTCCCACACGATCACACGCAAGATTGAAATGTTTTTGGCTTTGATGCGCTCGCTCAACGATATTGCTAATATGCGTGCGAAATGTTCGAGAGACGGATTCAAACCTTTGAACTCCTCTAATTCATTCAACATGTTTTCTTTGTAATGATGAATGACTTCGTCCAAATGTTTTTCGACATCCACAATGTCAACGAGATAACCATGCTGGTCAAGTTCTTTCCCTTCGAGTTGAAGCTCGAGCACATAATGATGCGAGTTGGGAAGATTTTCAGGTCCCCAATTTCCGCCGATCAAAAAATGGCGGGCGATAAAATCGCGGCGGACAGCAAGAGTGTACATTTCCTTCTTCCTCCTCACAATTTCATAGCGCGCATGACTTGATATCCGTTTTCTTTGGTGACGGCCATGACAAAGTCAAAAGCATCAATCTGCGTGCAAAGATCAAGATCGGATCGTGGAAAGGCAGGCTGGTTTGGGTCGAGGTGCATCGAGGCATCCAAGGATTTAAACACACGCTCGATGTAGGAAGCAGGGTTGGGCCTCTGACCTTTAAGCAAGGACTCGAGATAATTAGCACATGCAAAGTCTTCATCGCCTCTTCCATCTTCTGTTTTGCCTGTTATTACAAAAGTGACGGACTTCGGTGCGTAGTTCTGAATACATTTCACGGTGGCATTTGCAACAACAAAACTTGCCGCAATCATGACTTCTGCATTTACGCTGCGAACAATACCTTGCGTCCCCGCGCCGGTGCGTTGGATAATTATTCTGTCGCTCAAATCTAGGACTTTTGTTTGAGCGGGAGAATTTCCAAAATCAAAGCCATCTGGTGGCAAACCGCCCACTTCACCGCAAGCCAGTGAGTTTGGAATTTGCGCTTTGAGTTTCAATGCTTCGTCCACCGTGCTTACGGGATATATTTGTTTTGCGCCGCGTGAAAAAATGAATGCGGCATTTGTAAATGCGCGGATGACGTCAATTGCCACAACCATCCCAGTTGCTTCGTGGCAAGTTTCAAGATCGCAATAGCAGAAATTCATGGGTTAAAATTTAGCAAAACCTGCATTGTCTCTTGCGGATTTGTATTTAACAGGTTGTATGCCTCGCTGGCCATTTCGGGCGTAAAGCGATGCGTAATCCATTTCTCCGGTTTGATTCGTTTGAGTGCGTTCCA
This sequence comes from Chloroflexota bacterium, assembly GCA_021824575.1. Taxonomy (GTDB): domain Bacteria; phylum Chloroflexota; class Anaerolineae; order Anaerolineales; family Villigracilaceae; genus Fen-1038. The sequence continues at coordinate 9,290 of JAKAKJ010000072.1, read as the reverse complement.
GGCAACATCGAATCTGCGAGCTTTGTCCCAACGGCCAGACAATTCCGGCGCGATGGTGCTGACTTGCGATGAGATCAATCTGATTCGCGAACGATGGAATGCGCCGCCCAAATTAAGTACTGTGCGTTTTTCGCCGTACCATGAGCCGATGACGATTCGTCCGCTGAACGTTGTGATGGCAATAGCATCGTCCAACGCGGACGGAGAGCCGGAAAGCTCAAAGATCAGGTCTGCGCCGGTTTTCAAATACGCGCTGGCTTGATTGCGAAAGTCTCTTGACGCGGGATCAATTGAATTGGACACACCAAGCGCCAGTGAAGCTTTGCGACGAAGTTCATAACAATCCGCGGTGACGAGCACTTCGAGCGGGAACTCGCGAAGCAGGGCAGTTGTCAAAAGCCCGATCATGCCCTGACCGAAAACCATGACGCGTTCGCCAAGCATCGGCGCGGCATCTTGAAGCAAATTGACAGCCGTTTCCATGTTGGGAAGAAAACATGCCGATTCACATGAAAGAGAATCTGGAATTGGAAAAAGGCAATCGGGAGTTGTGATGAAATGTGATGTATGTGGTTGAAAAGAAAAAATCAGTTTATCTTTCCAACTATTATCAATGGTTTTTCCGACATCCACCACTTTGCCGACAGCGGCATAACCATATGCCAGCGGATACTTGAAGCCGCCGCGCAAGGTTGAGATAGCGGAATCCGTTTCAACGTCGCGCGGGAAGCGGCCCTGATAGATCAGCATCTCGGTCCCCGCGCTGATCGCGGAGCAAATCGTCTCGATCAGGACTTCGTCCGCGCCGAGAGACGGCAGAGACTCCTCGCGGAGTTCCACCTGGCCCGGGGCGGTAAAGTAAATTGTCCTTCGATTCACAATTTTATTTTATCCCCGATCTTCGCTTGATTTTATGGCTTTTCCTGCCACAACAAAATGAGCAGGATGACTTCGATGATTTTGGCTGGGACGCCGTAAAGCGAGTCTTGACTGAAGAACGGCACGCCCTGCGCGATTACGTTGAGACCAACCCAGATGAAGAGCCACGCGATGATCGTGATGATGATGTAAACGAAGAGCGCCCACCAAACTAATTTATGCCTTTGTTGAAAAAAGGGGATGGGCAGGAAATATGCGCCCAATAAACCCAAATAGCCAATGGCGTTCAGAGTAAATGTTATATCGGGGCGCTCAGAAGCCAACGGAAATAACACTTTGTCAAACGCTGCTCCCAAGTGCAATAGCGCGGTCGCGAGTACGCCGATGATGATCACAATTTGTTTCCCGGTAAGATTTTTCATAAAGTCTCCTTGTCAACAATACGGCTAAAGAACGAGAAACGGATTGCTTATTTTACCTGCCAATCCTGTGACCTGCCAGAATCAATCCCAGGCCGCCGATGAGCAGATCGCGCCCGCGCATCAGAAGCACAATGCTGATTGCAATCGGCGCGGCATAACCAAAAACTCCGAGCGCGAAAACCTGGCTGGCTTCCAGTGCGCCGAGTCCGCCGGGCAATGGCACAAGGAACGAAAGCCAGCCCGCTGTCCATGCCGCGGCGGTCTGCCAAAAATGCAGGCCGACTTGCATCGAGGCTGTGATTACCGCGTATTCGCCCACCATTCCAACTGCAGCAAGCAATGAGACAAAAATCGCGGCCAGCAACGAACGCGGATGCCGCTGACAAAATCGTCCTGCTAAATGTTCGGAGGCGCGGATGAAACGGATGATTTTTGAATCTTGCGAAGTGGCTGGCAGTACGCGCAAAAATACGGACACTGGATAGATTTTGTGATAAAGCAGGATGATGTGAATCAAGGGCCAGCTACCAGCACTGCCAGCCCGAGCATACTCGCGAGAGGCGGACTGCCGGTATTCGACAGAATCCCAGCATGGACGATTGCCGTTAAACCGAATGCCAGCAGGACGAAGTTGGCGAGGAACTCGATCAGTTTGTCCATGACGACAGTTGACGCGGCGCGCGTGTACGTTAATCCATGAGCGTGCTGCAGGTAAAGGACTTGCAATGGCTCGCCGCCAACTTGTGGACCGAGGGTGAAGTAGCTGACTCCGAATACAGAGATGCGCACGGGAATCAATGGAAAATATTTTACATGTTTGTTATCCGCGTTGACGATGAACCACCAGCGCGCGCTGGTGCACATATAAATCAGGAAGTCCATGCTGAGGATGAGGATGATTTGCCAAAGTTGGACTCGCTGGATGACCGCCCAAATTTCAATAAGCGGCGCGTCGCGCAAGGCGAGATAAAGGAGAGCAATAAGTAAAAAGATTCCAATAAGGCGTAAAGCCTTAACCTTTAACCCTTTTGATGGAGAAAGAGGGGAAGAGGGGGTCAGGGATTTTTGTCCGCGAGGTTCGCTCATAGTGCAGAGATTCCCTCTCCCACTGGTGGGTTTTCGATCAATCGTCCCATCTCTGCCAGCACAGCTTGATGAATGGTGTGTGTTTCATTCGTACCAAATTCTTTGACACTGATTGGCTTACCGATTTGAATTTTAACAGTCACCGGTTTTATATCGAACATGATCATGCTCAACAATTCCAAAGCAACCGCCAATAGTTCGCGTTCGTCGCGCGTATGCTTGATTCGAATGAGCGGATGATGTGCAGCCTTGTCCCAAATGACATTACGCACAACGATTGGAAGGATGACTGTCTCCGGCGCAAGGCGGGCAAAGACGCTGGCACTGTCCGTCCATGTTTTCAGGGACTCAAGCGCGCCATCATAAATATCGGGATCGGGTTCGGTGTGCCCCGCGGGAAAGGTCAAAATTGAGCCGCCGTTTCGCAGATGTGTGCTGACATGTCGAACCATCGCCACGCGTTCGTTGGGGTCGTCCGTCACGTAAAAAAGTTGTCGGCTGAGATTTGGGAGCGATAATAAAAATGGACGGTTCAACGCGATGATCTTTAAATTATTCCGGTTGAGCGCGCAGAACAGCGCCAGCGTGTCGGTCATGCCCGGATGATTGGATAAGGCTAAAAAAGCGGAATCCGGAATATGGTCCGCGCCGAAGACGCGCACATCGCGGACGTAGAGTCGCTCCGTTTGACGCGATGCTTCGGCTAGCCCGCATTTTGCAATGGCTGCGTCGAAGTCAATCATCTGTTGCGCAAATTTGCGCGCCGCGCCGCGGAAAACGAATCGAACCGCGCGGTCTAACGTCGGCTGGTTTTGAACGCCGAATGCATTGACGAGATCGTCGAGATTGATTTGCGTCAGCGCGTCAATGGCGGCGGGCATCTATTCAGGTTCCATCGAGAACTCTAATGGATAGCTTGCGAGCCGCGCCGCGAAGTGCGCTTTGTTGATTCGTCTTTGCGCTTCGGGCTTGGGTAATGTTTGAACGTACGCATTGCCGTTGATATGCGCGGTGAGCATCACGTTGGCTGCGTTGGCGGTGGGAAGCAAAAAGACCGCGATCAAAATATGGATGACGAAATCCATCGGCGTTACTTCGTCGTTGTGGATGATGACGCGGTAAAGCGGACCCTCTTCGGTTTGTTCCTGCTCATCGGGATGGATCTTTGGAATGGGCAGAGTCTTGGATGGCATGAGGAGATTATAACTCTCACTCCGCTTCTCATTTGTCGAGAGAATGTGTGGAGTAACTAAATCTGTAGGTTAACCGCAAAGTCACGAAGTCACCAAAATTTCTTTGTGTCTTTGAGCCTTGGTGTCTTCGTGGTGACTTAATTTAGCTGTTTCATCTCTTCATCGGTCAAGACAGTATCCGCCGCGTCGAGATTTTCTTTTTGATGTTTCGGATCGAACGACATTGGGATCGTGATCACATACGGTTGATTGATGAGCCATGCCAACGCGATCTGGAACGGCGACGCGTTGTGTGCCTCTGCGATGGATTGCAAAGCTTTGCCAACATTCAAGCGCCCCACGTCAACGGGAGAATAAGCTGTCAGAAGAATATTATTTTTCTGGCAATATTCGAGCACACCATTCTTCACATACGAACGATCGGACAAACTGTATGGAACCTGATTCGTGATGATCGGCGTCTCTGACAATTCCTGCGCTTCCTTGAGAAGCTTGAGTTTGAAGTTACTTACGCCGAGATGCTTCACCTTTCCATCGTGGACGAGTTTATTGAGGGCGCGAAACGTGTCCGATAAATTCATGCCGACCATCGGCCAATGGATGAGATAAAGATCAATGTATTCCATGCTGAGTCTGCGCAGACTGGTTTCGCAGGATTTCAACACATCGCTGTAATGCAGATTGGACGGCTTGACTTTGGATGTGACGAACAGCGCTTCTCGCTTCACTCCGGACTCGCGAACGGCGCGGCCGATCAATTCTTCGGCGTGGCCGTCAGCGTACATCTCGGCCGTGTCGAAGTGAGTGTAGCCGAGGTCGAGGGCGGAACGCAGCGCGGCGAGCGACTTGGCGTCGCGCGAACGATCTGCATACGTCCCGCCGCCGATGCTCCACGTGCCGAATCCAATTTTGGGAAGAGTGACGTCGTGAACAGTTTCGTATCTCATATCAATAAGTGAAAGGGAAGAGGGGATAAGGGATGGGGAATTTTATCGCAGTGCGCTGAGTTGTTCCATCTCAGAAGGAGTCAATTGAATGTCCGCCGCTTCGAGATTTTCCTTTTGATGCTGCGGATTGAACGACATCGGAATGGCAATCACGCGCGGCTGGTTGACCAGCCACGCCAGCGCGATCTGATGAAGCGTCGCGTGGTGGTTCGGCACTACAGAACCATAATGCGCGTCCGCAATGGATTGCAAAGTTTGATTTGCGGCGATCCATCCGTGACTGACAGGCGTATACGCCGTGACGAGAATATTATTTTGCTGACAATATTCCAGCAGACCGTTTTTTGCATACCTGCGTTCGCTGAGACTGTACGGAACTTGATCGGCGATGATCGGCGTTTCGGAAAGCGACTGTGCTTCTTTGAGCAATTTCACATTGAAGTTGCTGACGCCCAGATGTTTGACCTTTCCATCTTTGACCAGTTCGTTGAGCGCACGGAATGTCTCTTTGAGCGGCACGAACGGATTCGGCCAATGGACGAGATAGAGATCAATATAATCCGTTTGAAGTCGCCGCAGACTGTTTTCGCAGGCGCGCAGAACTTTGTTATACGTGAGGCGCGTCGGCCAGACTTTGGTTGTAATGAAAAGGTTCTCGCGTTTTGTGTTTGTCTCGCAAACTGCGCGTCCGATCAATTCCTCGGCATGGCCGAAGGAATAAAAATCAGCCGTATCGAAATGGGTGTAACCCAATTCGAGCGCGGAACGCAAGGCCGAAAGATAGAACGCATCCCGTGAGCGATTCGCGAAAAAACGCCCGCCAAGTTGTGCGGTGCCAAATCCGATTTTGGGGGCTTGAAAATTATTGATGGTTTCAAATTTCATGTTGTCGCAAATCTTCCAATGGAAGATATATCTAATTGAGTCAAGCTCTCTTATTTTCCAGCTCTGATCTTTTTGATATATTCTTCAGGATCATTTGTGATTGGCTCGTACTCGCTAGGATGAATCTTCTTGCCCGCGTAATCTCTTTGAACATCATCAATGAACGTTTCGAAATCGGGATTTTGTTCGCATAATTTGTTCATGGTTTCCCAGTCAAGATAATCTTTTGATTTTGCTGGGAAAAGGACGGTTGAGGAATCAATGTCATCCAAATCCAAGAAGATGATTCCAATCCCAAACGAAGTAGAAAGTCTTTCTAATTCGGAAAGCAAATCATCTTGCTGTTGAACATAACTTGCTACAAGATAACCCTCATGTGCCCATGACGAATTAGATACGGCTTGAAAGAAATATTCGCGATAGTTGCTTCGATCAATTTGTTTCTTAAGTTCAAAAGAAAAAAGACGAATTGCGGTCTTGTCCGTTGCTTTATTAAATTCAAGCAATTTTCCGTTCCAATCATCAATTGGTGAATAAAAACCAACCATGTCGGGGTGAACCCACTCGCTTAATGAATTGTGTTTGGATTTCTCATGGAAAATTGTTTTGGTATAGATTTGCTTGCCGCGATTAAACGCCGTATTTGTAAATGCGAAATAGGCCAAAAGGGGATGAAGCTGCCTTTCGTGAAAATCAAACCCAATTTCCCTTTTCGCTGGGACAACTTTTGAAGTCGCGGTATCCCGTAAATCCTCTTCGGTCAACTCTGACTTTCTTGCAGCAAGGAAAAACCGTGATGGATTCTTGCCTACTTTTATCAAGCGCGTACTCGGATTATCTCGTATATCAACAAATAATCGAGCACCGAGAGTTTGCCATGGCGTTTTTCCGAGCGATGCCAGCTTTTCAGCTAAGCCTTTATCCTGCCCAGCCGTCCAGATTTCCTGATAAGTCAATGGCTTCTTTGCTTCGCCGAGAATTTCTTCCGCAAAATCCAGAAATGTATATTTTGTAGCTGGCATAATTTCCTCGATCCTGATGGAAAAAATTATACACCCAGTAAAATCAAAAGCCCGTCTCGATAAGAGGCGGGCTTCTTTGTTGCCTAGACTTTCTTCAAAAGAACGTCATTGCTCAAAGGCCGGTCTATTTTCTTTGCAACATTCCAGCCTGCGTGAGAAGCAAGCGCGGTAAATGCTTCCAAGCCGCGGAATTGAATCGCAGCGCGGCTCATGTTGCCACCATTCGCCATACGACCCAGATCGTCTGCGCGAGTCACTGAACCGGCGATAATTGCATCAGCGGGCGCGGTCTCATTCAATGTTTGAAGATTGCCGGTAATATCTTCATCGGAACCATATTCAAACAATGCACCCTCGGATGAAGCAGCGATCACACATGTGTCGTCGAATGATTTCACCAGATCGCGTAATTGAGTCTGATCTGACCAATTGTAAGGAACATGCTGAAAGTTGATTTGCAATCCGTGCAGCGGGGAATTTTCAGCAAGCAACGAAGCAAGCGCACGGGCGCCAAAATCCGCACCAGCGGTATCGAGATCAAGGCTATGAATAAAGATTTGTCGTCCAGCCAAAAGATTGGGCTGCGCTTTGCGAATCAGAATCAGCGCGTTCAAGCTGTCCATCGCCGAGCCGCCTCCGATGTTCAAAAGATGAAGCGTCGCTTTTCTTCGCGCGTCCAAAGGCGTAATGAGCGCGTCCGCGAGAAGATGGGCAATATCTTGAAGTCGCAAGCGCATGTATGTTCCAGCGGACGAGCCAGCGAGCCTGCGGTCAATGTCACTGAAAAAATCTTTATTCAGATTATCCGCACCGAGTTTCATCATGTACGTATTCATGCCGCTCATGAATGTGCCGGATGCGCCCATGAGTCCACGCATGATGATGGAACGTCTGCGCATGAAACTGAACATCAGGTTTCGCAGAAATGCCGGGATTTTCTCCGGGGCTTTGACATCTTGAAGGAATTGCTGAAGCAGGGCATCCAGCCCGCTTTCATCGAGCGAGATTTGAAAGGCCGGATGCGTGACATCAATGACCGGCAATTCGACGCCATCATCGGTCACCGCGTAACAAATATTTGGTTTCTTGTTTTTCTCGGGGAATTTGAGTTGCATCAGAACTCCTAAAAGGAAATCTTTCCCGTGCGCACGGGAAAGATTCTATACCATGTTTGGAAGGGCAAAGTCAAGCGACGTTATTCTGACTGGGTCAACTTATAAACTCTGGATACGTTTTAACGATCTCGCCGTATTCTTTGGCTGCAGCGTCCCAATCGCTACTTCCGGTTGTGATCGCCAGATCAAGTTTGAGCAGTTCTCCCACACACTGATTACCCTGTGCGAGCCGGTCATCGAATTGCTTTTTGAACATTCCGCTGATGGTCGCGATGAATCCAAATATTGCAACGAGGGCACAGGCGAGTTTCCAACCGCCATCTTCCATTTGCGCCGCGGCTTGCGGGAACATTTGATTCCCACCGACCACAGTGGCAAGCGCCGCCAGCAATGTCGCCGCGGCGGGTGAGACAACGTTCGCCATAAAGAGTTGTGAATCTCGACGGCGAAGCGCATCCGTTTTTTGTTTGGCGGTGTTCAGGCTGGCTTTGACCGACCCCGCGAGCGCGGCACGATCCACTGGATGATGCGCCGCGCCTTTGTCCGTTTTCGTTGATCTATCGTCAGCCATAAACACCTCCGATTGAATTTCGCCAGTTAAGATTTGCCAACTATACATCAAGTTTTCGGACAAGGCAACATAAAAGCCCGCCTCGATTGGAGGCGGGCTTTTGCTTATCGAATATTGAACTACGCTGGCACTTTTTGCGCGGCTTCGAATCCGCGTTTGAGCGCCTCGTAGTTCTTCGGAAGCAGGTTTCTGTGACGTTCGGGCAAATGCGCGGCAAGCGCTTTCTCAACATCTTTCAAAGTGATCTCAGGCAAGGCACTCAACAACGCGCCAACTGCTACCATGTTGGTCAGTTTACGGTCGCCGATTTCCTCGGCAATCTCATTGCATGGGACCAGGATCACACGAATGTCGTCGCGCTTTGGCCCGCGGTCCACCATGGATTTATTCACGACCAGCGTCCCGCCTTTTTGAAGCATATCCTCGTACTTATCGAACGACGGCAGGTTGAGAGCGATCCCCAGCGGCGGATTCTTGACCAGCGGCGAGCCGATCTCGTCATCCGCGATGACAACGGTACAGTTGGCCGTCCCGCCTCGCATTTCCGGACCGTAAGACGGAATCCACGTCACTTCTTTACCCGCGTCCATGGCTGCGTATGCCACAACCTGCCCGCTGAAGAGCACGCCCTGTCCGCCAAAACCAGCGATGATGATTTCTTTTTGCATGTTTGCTCACTCCATGAATGGAGAGTGGAGAATAGAGATTGGAAACTAGTGGCTGAATACTGATTACTTATACTATTCTCTATTCATCTTCTCTCTACACTAAGCTTTTATCTGTGCCACGCCCGAACTGACTTTGTAATCGCCCAGCGGGAAGTACGAAACCATTTTGTCTTCCACGAACTTGAGCGATTCGACCGGCGTCATGCCCCAGTTGGTTGGGCATGTGGAAAGCAGCTCAACCAGCGAGAAGCCAAGTCCGCGCATTTGTGTTTCAAACGCGAGACGGATGGCCTTCTTTGCCATGCGGATATTCTTTGGATCATGCAATGAGCGTCGAACCACGTAGCCTGCGCCATCGAGCGTTGAAAGCATCTCCGACATTCGAATCGGATAACCTTGCGTTTCCACATCGCGTCCGTTTGGCGAGGAAGTTGTCTTCATACCAGGCAGTGTGGTCGGAGCCATTTGTCCGCCGGTCATGCCGTAGTTTGCGTTGTTGATG
>JAKAKJ010000041.1 GCA_021824575.1 Chloroflexota bacterium | reverse complement strand
GATCAGGTCGTATCCCAAGCCTGGGATCGAAACCGGTGACGCGCCCGCCGGAGCCAGTTCCTGAAAAAGCAACCGCGCGGCCACATCCACGAATGGAGGTTGCTTGCTGTACAAGGCGTAATACGCACTGAGACGCGAAATATCCGTCGCGTCGAGATAATAGGGCGCGCCGAACGCGAACAGGACAACGCGTTTGTTACGCAGTAAACCCTGCTGCGCTGAAAGAAAGTTGCTGATTAATTGGGGCTGGCCGCGGCTCGAATCAGTCAGCGAAAAAATAACCCAACTGGCCTGGCCCAGATCATCCTGGAGCGGCGTCGGGCCTTTTCCGGTCATATAGGCGGCTAGGTCATCGAACGAATATGAGGAGACGCGATACGAGGAAGTCTGGTTGCCGCTCTGCGGGCCATAAAGCTGGACAACCGCGTTTTCCAGCGCACTCAGGGGCAGTGCGGATTGAACAGAACATGTGCTGCATTGTTTGGTTTGCGAAGTATCCGTAAAGAAGATAAGCCGATCGCGCACCTGAGGCGGAGCGGGAAGATCCTGAACATCGGGGCTGAGGAGCGTCGCCGCGCTGCTCGCCACCTGGAAAGTCAATTCCTGGGATTGTCCAAGTGTGCTGATGGCCGTCCCAATGCTCAGAACATTTTGCAGTCCGAACGATCCATAAAGCGAATACTTGAGAGTCAGAATGCGCTGAACCGACGCGTCCACGCGCTGGGCAAAGGCCGGGTCTTCCTGATATTTCTGCGTGAAGAAATCAAGGATCCGCAGGACGGTCGAATAATTGTCCGGCGCGTCGCTGGAAACGATATTACCCAAATCGAGCAAATCATTGCCAGCCACGAACGCATCGCGCGCCACCGTGCGCGCAGAAAAACTACTGCCGGAAGAATAGAACTGGCGGACCGCGTGCGTGCCCAGATCGTCGCTGACGAGCAGCCCGCCCTTGTTGTACCACGAGGAAAATTGCGGCAGGCTTAGAATGGTTGCCAGCGCCTGTGGGTCAAAGCTGATCGGGCGCGTGGTCGCGCGAATGTTGCCTTGAAAACCCTGATAGCGAATGTGCGACACGAGCAGCCCGTCGGCCGTCGCGTCGCGCGTGGGCGCATTTCCGGTCGCCTGGAAAAACGGATACAGCTCGACCTGCTTCAATTGATCGAGCGATTTTCGAATGGTTGGAACCTCCTGGTCAATGGGCCGGTCGGAACTGCCATCACCGGGAAAATGTTTCGCGATAACCAACAAGCGGCCCTCGGAGCCGATGTGCAATCCGGCAATATAGGCGCTGCCCATCTGTCCCACCCAATACGGATCGCCGCCAAATACTGATGAACCAAGATCGCCATTGGAAGAGGGATTTGGAGAGTCGAGCACATCGAGCGATGGCCCGAAGTACATATTCACGCCCAGCGCGGAAAGTTCGCGCCCCATCACCGCACCAACTTTATTGGCAATATCCGGCGACCATGTTGCGCCAATCGCCATCTCAGAGGGAAGAGGCGTCATGCCGCTCAGGATTTGGTCGCCGGGCGCGCCGTCGCCATTCTGCGTCATTGCAACGAACAACGGAACATAAACTGGAGACGCTGTATTGGGCGCGGGAGTCACAGGCGACGCGCCATTCCAATTGATCTGCTGCAGGTTTTGAATCAACTGTGCCGCGGCATTGACCGTATTTGGCGCGGCAACGAAGTTATCGTTATCAGCCCGCAGCACAACGCCGCCCACATGCCGGTTTACGATCAGATCATAGATTTGCGACTGGCTGCTGGTATCTGTACCCGTGAATGTGACCAGGAACAATTGCCCGACGCGCTCCCCGGGCGTCATCTTCTCGAATACCTGCCGCACCAACGCCGGGGGCGCGGCGGTCTGGGCGGCGACCTGGGACGGACTGCCCACCGAGGTGATGATCAACGCCGCAAACAGGACGGCGAGAAAAGCGCGCCGCAATCTCATTGTCCGAACTGCTTAAACGGTATCATGCCTGTCTTCCCACCTTTTGAAGCGCAAGCTTTGGATCGTCGGTAAAAATACCATCCACGCCCCAACTATGGAGGCGGGCAATATCATCTGGATTATCCACCGTCCAAACATGGATGCGCCGCTTGAGGCGATGCACGCGCTGGACTTGCTGGGGATTCACGTCGGTCAGATACGGGTGCAGGGCAGCATAATCGCCAAATGAAAATCCAAACGAACGCGCCCACACGCCCAGCAATCCATTCATTGCCAGCAGTCCGCGCGGAACTTCGGGGAGCAGCCGCGCGGCCTTCGTCAAATTGGACGCGAAGAAAGACGAAAAGATTACGCTTTTTTCGAGCGCATGTTTCTTCACCAACGCGCAGACTTTTTCCGTCAATTGATCGCGCGGGGTGGAATAATTGGTCAGCTCGACGTTGATGAAAATGTTCCTGCCGACGGTTTCAAAGACTTCACTCAATAAGGGAATTTTTTCGCCGCGAAACTTTTCAGAGAAAAAACTGCCTGCGTCCAACGAACGCAGGTCGGACAGATTCATCTGGGAGACGCGGCCATGCCCATTCGTCGTGCGGTCCACAGTCGGATCGTGGATCACGACAATTTCGCCATCGGCGCTGAGTTTGGCATCCAGTTCGATGGCGTCTGCGCCCTCAGCCAGAGCCAGCTTGAAGGATGCGAGCGTATTTTCGGGCGCATGAGCCGAGTCGCCGCGATGTGCAAAGATGGTGGGTTTGGGAAGATCGTTGAGCATGGTTTGCGTTTTTTGTATTGCGTTTTGCGTGACCGAAACGAAAATAAATCTATATTTCCACAAAATAGGCTTGTGCGGCGCGGTCAATCATTTCACGCGTCATCGTGGGCGGGACAGCCAGGTAGGATGAAATATCGAGGATTTGATCGCACAGGTCGCGCGGATGTGAGGCGCGCAGTTTGCGGTTGCGCTTGATGTACCATTCCTGCAAGAGGTACGCGAGACCCTGATCGTTGTATTCGATCTTTTTGTCCGCGGCCACGCGGCGGAAAATTTCGCGATATTCCTCATAGGATGGATCGCCAATCTCGACTTTATGCCGCAAGCGGCGGAGAAACGCCTCGTCCACGAGGTCTTTTGGCGGGAGATTCGTCGAGAAGACGATCAGCACATCAAACGGCACCTCGACTTTTCGTCCGGTATGGAGGCGCAGGAAATCCACGCGGTTTTCGAGCGGGACGATCCAGCGGTTCAATAAATCGCGCGGGCGCACTTGCTGTCGGCCGAAGTCGTCAATCAAAAGGATGCCGCCATTCGCCTTGACCTGGAACGGCGCCTCATAAAATTTGTGCGTATCATCGAAGACGAGGTCAAGACCCTCGAGAGTCAATTCACCGCCGACCACGATGAACGGACGACGAATCTTCACCCAGCGCGGATCGCGCCGCGTATTGGAACGCAAGCCTCCAGTGCTCGGCCCGCCAACTTCAGCTTCGGGCGCAAGTTTGTGACTGACGGCATCGTATACCTTGATCACCTGTCCATCCAGATAAAGAGCGAACGGGATATACATGGTCTGGCTCAACACCAGATTGCCAAAGGCGCGGGCGATGCTGGTCTTGCCGTTGCCGGGAGGGCCATACATAAAAATGGATGTGCCTGAATTCAACGCCGGGCCGAGTCGTTGAAATGTGGTTTCGGAGATGACCAGCTGCGAAAGGATTTGCCGCATCGTGCGCGTGGTGACTGTCATACGTCCGCTCTTTTGGCGGCGGATCGCTTCGTTATAAACTTCAAACGGCACGGGCGCCTGCCCGGCATATTGACTCCGTTCGAGCGCTTCGCGGGCGCGTGTGTTTCCGGCACTGGTGATGCCATACGTATACGCACCTTCGCCCAGCCCGCCCTGAGACGATCTCACCTCGATGAACTTTTCCTGTTTCAGCGCGGTCAACAACTGATCGGTCACACTGGCAAAAGGCAGCGCAATCTCCTCGGCAATTTTGAATCCGGTCATGTAGCCGCGCGAATACAATACCTTTAGCACCAAATCCTGCAGCCAAAGCGGGGAGAGACCCGTGTCTTCCAAACTGTTGATTTGGGGCGGAATAAATGAAACATTGGATGATGGTGGATAGGTCATGCCGCCTCACTAACTCAAGGAAAATGAAAAAATTCTCGAACGAATTGGATTATAGCACGCCGCATCAAAACCACTCCTGACAAACACATTTCGGTTGGGGAGACCCATGTTAAGTGATTCTGCCGCAAGTTCAGAACGGTGCGTCGCACTGCGTTACCAACCTCGTTTATAATCACGCATTATGAATCTATCTGTGGTCATTCCTGTCTACAACGAGAAGGACAATGTCGAAATAATCATCAAGCGCGTCAAGGACTCGAAGCTGGCGCGCGAAATTGTCGTCGTGGATGACGGCTCGATGGATGGGACCCGCGACATCCTGAAGCAGCTCGATGGCAAGGGCGGACTGCGCGTTATCCTGCACGAAAAGAACAAAGGCAAAGGCGCCGCCGTCCGCACCGGACTGGAGGCGGCCACCGGTGATGTGATTTTGATCCAGGACGCGGACCTCGAATACAGTCCGCGCGACTATCCGGTACTGCTCGAGCCTCTTGAAGAAGGCATCGCGGATGTCGTGTATGGTTCGCGTTTTTTGGGCGGGCCGCGCCGGGTCGCGATGTACTGGCACATGCTTGCCAATCAATTGCTGACCTTCATGACGAATATTTTATACGATACGATCTTGAGTGACATGGAAACCGGCTACAAGGTTTTCCGCCGCGAGGTCATTGCCGGGATGAAATTGCGCGCCAATCGCTTTGACTTCGAGCCGGAGTTTACCGCCAAAGTGCTCAAGCGCCACTACCGGATTTACGAAGTGCCGATCTCGTTCAACCCCCGCGATTATTCACAAGGCAAGAAAATCAAATTTCACGATGCCTTTTCCGCCGTGTGGACGTTATTGAAATACAGGTTTGTAGATTAATTTTTGTAGGGGCACAGCGACGCTGCACCCCTACATTTTTTATCCAAACAATTCTACGCACAGTGCTTCCAACCCATCCAGCGCAACGCGGACGGAATCCGAAACGCCTCGATGATCGTCCGTTTCAGGTTGGACGGCGATCACCAGCGTCTCCGGGTGAAATTCCTTCGGAAAGACCTTGAAGAGCAGAAACAAATCTGCCGCCGGCATGGATACTCCCGCGGCGCGCAATTCATCGAGCTGGAATAAAGCCATATCGCCAGGCGCGGCGTCCGGTATCCGCGCCGCGGCGATGATCAAAACGACATCCGGACAGAAATTTTCGATTGCGCGCAGATGCTTTTCCGGGACGAGGCCACCGTCAATCAGGGGGACGCTCACTTTCCCCTGCAAACGTTTGATCAAAAAACAGCCAATGCCTTCATCCCCGCGCTGGCGGTTGCCAATGCCGAGAATCAAGACTTTCTTGTTTTCGAGACGCGGCCCCAATTCGTCAATCACATTTTGATTTTAATGCATTTGGGCAGGTTACATTCGCGAAATTCCCCAAGAAGAACCGTGACTCGCTTTACCACCCAACTGGCGGAGGGTTTATCCTCCGCCAGTTTTCTTGATGCGATTGCTGATGCCTTACGGCACGACGTTCACCGTGTAATCCAGGACGTAATCGCCTGCCGCATAATCTGAAGTGCCATCATTGATCTTGTTTGTAAACGTGGCGGTTGTGGTGAGATGGTGTTGTCCGACAGGCCAATTGGTTAAAGCAGCATACCATGTGTGACACTGTTGCCCATTCTGGGAACCGTCTATGGTAGCGAAGTCATTCGCCGGAACATCTTTGCCATCCAAAGTAAATTTCAGCTGGATGCTCTTCAAGTCAGTGTTGAGAATGTCTGTGGTGGTCGCGCACCAGCCATAAGCCCAAAGAACTTGATCGGTCACAGATAAGGTAGGTGTGTAAGTCAGCGTACCCGGCTTTGCAAAATCAGATGCCTGATATTGTTCAGAAGCTTTTTGCTCGAGCGTTGACACGCCAGACGCGGCAGCAGCCTGCGATTGGCTGATCGTATCAATCGTCGGCGCGCTGGCCGCGGGTTGAAGCGTCACAGACGGAGTCGGGGCGTTGGACGATGTCGAACCTTGCGGTGATGAGCTTGATTGTCCAAGCACGGCCTGGACAGCTGCATTCAACACAACGTCATTGGTGGATGCGGCATTGGATGCATTAATCGGGACCTTGATCGTCGGTTTGACGCCCTGCCCCTCGAGGAAGATGCTGCCGTCAGGCAGGACGAAGCGCCCGAACGGGAATTGCATCGCAAAACCTTCGGGCATCACAAACTGCCCGCGCGAGACCTCCGCCTCCGCGCCCGCCGTTGGATATTGACCGACGACCATCATGCCGGGCACCTGGCTGAATCCATAGGATTCCAACTCACACGCGCTGAAACAGGCCGGGCCGACCAGCAACGCCATCTTGTTGAAATGATATTGCTCCACGTCGGGCGTGAACTGTTCGGGAATTCCTTCCGGCTGGAACTTCCCAGCAGAGGCGCTGTAATATTCGAGCTGTCCAAGCGTGACTGTATTCGTGTTCAAAAATCCTTCGAGACCAAGCGGAGCGCCGCCGCTGTTGTAACGCATATCAATAATCAAGCCGTCCACCTGGCGGGCCTGGAACTGTTCGAGCGCGCGCTGGAACAAACGGATGATGAGATTCAGATCGTCATCGTTGCTGTTGATGATGATATATCCGATTTGCGAACTTCCCGCGGTCATAATCTTATAATCAACCGGCAGCAGTGGATCGGTGTTGACGCCGTAATACAACGATGTATGCGCAAAGCTGTCGCGTTCTTGAATGGCTGTCAACGTTGTGGTCTGGGACTGTCCTCCGGGATTCGTGAACGTGACCGTGGCTTGCGTCCCCGGCTGGGCGCGCAGGAGATAGCGCGCCTGCTGCAATCGAATCGCGAAATCAGATGATTGATTAGAATAAATATGAGCGTTGGCAACGGCTTGGTCAATCGGCGTGCCATTGAAAGCGGTTACTGTCGCGCCGACCTTCATCCCCGCCTGCTCCGCCGGGCCGCCGCTTGTCAAGTAGATGACCATATAACTACCGTCGTCCAACTGGCGGATCGAGAAACCATAACCGCCCGCGGTGGCATTGGCAAAATCCTGCTGGGCGTACTGTCCGCCATCCAGGCCAACATGCGCGTCCTTGAATGCCCACGTAAAATCACGCAAGGCTATATAAAATGCATTGGGGTCATGATTCTGTTCCGCGGCAGCCACGCGCGGCTGGATCTGCGAATACAACTGATCCCAATTTGGCTGTTTGCCCTGAATGCCATTGAAGGCATAATCCTGCTTGACAAGATTGAACATATCGTCAAATGCTTTGGTGTACGATTCGTTCGAGAAATCCTTGATCGCTGCCGACTTTGGCTCATACAACGTCAAGTTTGGAACCGGCACCTGCGTGACAGTGAACGGCTCCTTATCCAGATTGACAATCGAATAGCCTGCAGGGATCGGACCCACCGGATCGTCCGCGGTGAAAAGTTTTTTGTCCGCGCCAAACCCCGTCGGGAATTTTTGGTTGGCGTCCGGCGCCCAAACCACCAGATTCCCGCCGACGACTTCGTCGTTGTTATCGCTGTCGGTGATCACCGAAGCCAGATAATTCGGCCAGCCCTGCGACGGATCATCCCCTTCTGAATACGGGCCGCCGGTCAGGTTCGGCCAGTAGGACACGGCAAAGACTTGCACACCAGCATCGTTCTTGCCATCGTTCGAAACATTCACCATCGTACCAGTCGGCCTGGCTGGCAACTGCAAAGTATATTTGCCGGTTTTTGTTTTTGTATCAATGGAAAGAAAACCAAGTGTTTGCGAGGAAACCGGGATCGTCCAGCTTTGATCGCGTTTGACAAAGCCATACATATCCACCAATGCCACGGCATTTTCAACATAATACGTTGTGATGATGTCATTGGTATAAGTAAAACCTCCCGTAATCTCATAGGGCTGGTTGCCCGAGGTGGGAATTTGAACGACGGGACTTTGGGTCTGCGTGATTAGCGGCAGGTTGAAACTACTGCACGCCGCCTGCACCAGACTCAAAACCACAAGCACTGCCATGATCTTAAATAGTTTTGATCTCATCTCTGCTCCTTGAAATGCGGGCTATTATATCGCGAAGGTATAATGGGATTGTGAATATTCAAACGCAGATCAACGCAGAATTCGAACGCGCCGAACAAGCCCGTGCCCGCGGCAATGATGGCCAAGCGCGTGTCTGCGCCCGCCGCGCAGCGGGGATTGCGGCACGCGAATATTTTGCCCGGCACGGACGCGCCGTCCGCACGCCGAGCGCGTACGATGTGCTGGGTCTGCTCGCGGATGAACCACTTCTCTCCCCGGAACTCAAGCAGTCCGCCGCTTATTTGACCTTGCGCGTCAACGAGGAATTCAATCTGCCTGTGGATGTGGATTTGATTGCCGAAGCAAGAAAACTGTGTGAGAAATTATTGAAATAAAAAAACGCAGGGCGGAGCGTTGCTCCGCCCCTGCGAATTTGATCGGGGAATCTTATTGCCAGCTTACGTCCTTCTTCCAAACAAGTGGAACAATGCGCGGGCAACGGTGAGAACAACCAGGGTCCCCGAAACCACGCCGCCAAACACGAGCAGCAATCTCTCCCAGTCATGCAAACGGAACGCGATCTCCTCGCGCGGCGGCAGGTGGATACGCCCGCGCAGGCCGTGGACAAAATCCCTTCGAGGCGTAATCCGCCTCAACGTCCCGGCTAGACGCGTTTCCAGTTCGTCCAATTTCGATGTTTCAGAAGATATCTTTCTCTTGCTCATTCGATCTCACAAGTTTATTCAGCAGGATATAAAACGAGTGCCAAAGAGCCGGGCCCAAATTGGACAACGAGAGAAATAGTGAAGTCGGTCAATTCGGCATCCTTGACGTTGAGGCTTTTCCTTGCCTCTTCCAATAAAGTCTTGCCCGCTTCCAAATCGCGCGCATGAGCCACATTGACGTGAACCGGAGCATCGCCCATGGCTTGTTTTCCCAATTCGATCACGCGCGCCAGGGCAGCTTTTCGAGTGCGGACCTTGTCCACCATATCGAGAATCCCGTCCTCGATCCGCGCGATCGGCTTGACATTCAAAACGGAAGCCAGCGCGGAGGAAAGCGTACCCACGCGCCCGCTTCGGCGGGCATACTCCAGTGTGTCCATGGTAACGATCAGTTGGGTGCGGCCGCGCACCGATTCGAGATAGCTCACAATTTCCTGAACATTCTTTCCAGCGCGTTCCATTTGACGCGCCGTCCGGCACATGAATGCCAAACCAGCTGAACCGCCAAGAGAATCAAACGGGATGATTTTGAACGTATCTTTCAATTCGTCTGCCGCGGAAACCGCAGAGGCATACGTTCCAGATAGTTTGCTGGTCACATGAATGGAAAGGATGGTGTCGCCCGGCTTGAAATTCTTCTTATAGAATTCAACGAACTGGTGCGGGGAAGGCTGGGACGTTTTCGGAAAAGTCTTGTTCGCTGCCACTTCCTTATAAAAATCTTCAAGTCCCATGTCCGCAAACTGGATGAAGGTTTTATCGCCAAATTGAATATTGATCGGAATGACTTGAATATCGAATTCCTTTTCCCATCCTGAGGGTATATCCGCGGCGCCATCGGTCACAATTCTCAACATAGCTCAATCTCCTTCCAGATTAATATTTTGATCGCCAAGCTGATCGCGCAGCGCCAAAAGCGTGCGATGATAAAGACTTTTGACCGCGCCTTCGCTGCGTCCCATAATTTGGCCGATCTCTGCGTTCGACAAATTCTCGACGAACTTGAGAATGAGCAAAGTCTGACGTTCCGGTGGCAGCTGCCGGATCAAGCGCAGAAGCGACTCCTGTTCCTGCGAATGCACCAGCGTGGACTCTGGCCGGTCTTCCCTCGACGAGGCGATGGGCGCGTCGTTCAATGGAATTTCCTGCCGCCGGCTGCGATCGCGGTGCCAGTTCGCGACGAGGTTGTGAGCAATCCGGTACAGCCACGCCGAGAACGGGAGTCCGCGGTTAGTATAATTATGGATGTGATTCATCGCCCGCTGGAAAACACGGGCTGTCAAGTCCTCCGCGTCGTGGAGGTTCCCCGTCCGGTAATACACATAGTTGAAGATGCGGTCAATATAACGCTCGTAAAGCTGACCGAATGCATCGCGGTCGCCTTGCGCGGCGCGGGACAAAACCTCTTCTTCGTTGAACTCTGGTTCCGGCACAGATTAACCTTACCGGCGAGGTTCGTTACAAATAACCCCGCCGGATTTGAGAAGTTGCACAATGCTGTTTTCGGGTCGAACTTGTCTTCGCGCCGAAGTATATCATGTTCGATTGTGTAAAAAATACATCTGACCGGGCGCGGCGCATCTGCGAACGGGAAAAAACACAGAACATGAAGGCCTGGCTTTCGTCTATAATCATAAAGACCCAGAAGGAGATTTGCTCATGCAATTCAATAAAGAAAATAAAAACATGTATATCTTGTTGGGCGCTGCAATCCTGATTATCCTGGCTG
This sequence comes from Chloroflexota bacterium, assembly GCA_021824575.1. Classification (GTDB taxonomy): domain Bacteria; phylum Chloroflexota; class Anaerolineae; order Anaerolineales; family Villigracilaceae; genus Fen-1038. The sequence goes on along the minus strand of JAKAKJ010000041.1, from coordinate 16,877 downwards.
GAATTATCACGCTGATAATCTGGGGATCGTCGGGACGCGGCGGCGGCACACCGACCGTCAGCGTGGATGCGATCTACACCGCCGCCTATCAAACTGTCGCCGCGGCGCAGACCGCACAGCAAGCTTCGCTTCCGCCAACGGATACGCCAGCGCCGAGTCCATCCCCGACGCTGCCCGCCGCGGCTACTCCATTGCCAATCAACACGCTGGTCTTTGCCAGCCCAACGACAGGAGTCGCACAGGGATGCGACAATGCTGTGTTCGTCAACGATGTTACCATTCCAGATGGAACCGTTATGTCGCCCGGACAAACCTTCACCAAGACCTGGTTGATGCAAAACACAGGCACTTGCACATGGGACACAACTTACAGCATGGCTTTCGTTTCCGGTGACGCAATGTCTGGCGCAAAAACGCCATTGACCTTGTCCGTGCCGCCGGGGCAGCAGGTAAAAGTCTCTGTCAACATGGTTGCGCCTGCGACCCTCGGCGATGCGAAAGGCTACTGGAGATTGATGAATGCCAACGGCGTATTCTTTGGAGATAGTCCGTGGGTCTTGATCAAAGTCGAGGCGGCAACGCCGACAGCCACAGCCACAACTGCGCCGCCAACTGCAACCAATACGCCTGTAACTCCTGCCGCTGATGCTACACCGTAAAATCGAACAACAAAAAACCGGAGCCAATCTTGGCTCCGGTTTTTTGTTTTGAAATTTGTGATTGGTATAATACAAGTTTGCTCTTTGATCATCGCTTTGATAAATGAAACAAATGTGCTATAATCGCAATTCCCAAAGGTTGATATGTCTGCAAACGTTATTCGCGTCGTCGGCGCGCGCGTCCATAATCTAAAGAACATTACTGTTGAAATTCCGCGCGACAAACTGGTGGTTATTACCGGTTTATCGGGTTCAGGAAAATCGTCGCTGGCGTTCGACACTATTTTTGCGGAAGGCCAGCGCCGTTATGTCGAGTCGCTTTCGGCGTACGCGCGCCAGTTCCTCGGCCAAATGGACAAGCCGGATGTGGATTACATTGACGGCCTCTCCCCCGCCGTCTCGATTGACCAGAAAGGCACATCGCACAATCCGCGTTCGACGGTGGGAACCGTTACCGAAATTTACGATTACCTCCGTTTGCTTTTTGCGCGTGCAGGAATTCCGCACTGCCCGGTCTGCGGACGCGAAGTGGTCAAGCAATCTGCGCAGGAAATGGTGGATGCCATCGAATCGCTCCCGGACGGAAGCCGGATTCTGATCCTCGCGCCGGTCGTCCGCGGACGGAAAGGCACGTACCAGGCCGTCTTCGAGGAAATCCGCAAAGCGGGTTTTGTCCGCGCCCGCGTGGATGGGACGGTTCACTCCCTCGATGACGAGATCAACCTCGACCGCTACAAACAACATGACATTGACGCCGTTGTTGATCGTCTTGTCATCTCGCATGATGGAAGCGATGAAGATAAGAAAGCGGCGCGCTCACGTCTGACCGATTCAGTCGAAACCGCGCTGAAGTTCGGTGAAGGCTTGTTGACAATAGCAAAAGTGGATGGCAAAGAGCCGAACGAAAAGAAATCAAGCGACTCCCAATCTTCAACGAACGATCTGCACTTTTCTGAAAACCTTTCCTGCCCGGTCCATGGCATCAGCCTGCCAGAAATCGAACCGCGTACGTTTTCATTCAACACACCGCACGGGGCCTGTCCCGATTGTCAGGGACTTGGCAACAAACTTGAAATTGATCCCGATCTTTTGATTCCCGATAAAGATTTGACATTGAACGAAGGCGCGATCGTCGCCATGGAATGGAGCGGGCCGAAGGAAGAAGGCGGCTATTACTGGCAATCTCTCACAGCCGCCGCGCATTATTTCGGTGTTGACCTTGATAAGCCCATTAAAGAATTAACCGAAGATCAACTCGATATCATTCTTTATGGAACGAAGGGCAAGGAAATCCCGATCAAGTATAAAAGTGCAAAAGGACATGAGTTTACATTCGCGCGCGATTTCGAAGGCGTGGTCGGAAATTTGGAACGCCGCTACCGCGAAACAAATTCAGAATACATCCGCGAACACATCACAGAATTCATGTCCGATAAACCCTGCCCGACGTGCAAAGGAAAACGTCTGCGCCCCGAAGCCATCGCAGTGACCGTGGCAGGCGCGAATATCATCGAAGTGACGGCATGGCCGATCCTGAAAACGCTGGAATGGGTTGGCGAACTAAGCGGCAAGAAATCTTCGTTGACAAATCGGCAAAAAGCCATCGCCGAACGCGTGATCAAAGAAATCAAATCGCGGCTGGGTTTCCTTGTTGATGTTGGACTCGATTATTTGACTCTCAATCGTTCCGCTGGCTCGCTTTCGGGCGGCGAGGCGCAGCGCATCCGACTCGCGACACAAGTCGGATCGCGGCTGGTCGGTGTGCTGTATGTTTTGGATGAGCCATCCATCGGATTGCATGCGCGCGACAACACCCGTTTGCTGAATACACTCAAAGGTCTGCGTGATCTTGGAAACACTGTGCTTGTCGTCGAACACGATGACGAAACGATTCGCGAGGCAGATTGGATCGTTGACTTGGGCCCCGCGGCGGGCGAACACGGCGGGCGCATCGTCGCCGAAGGAACACCGAAGGCGATTCTGGAGAATCCGCACTCGTTGACGGGACAATATCTTTCGGGGCATAAGCAGGTTCCGGTCCCGAGAAAGAGGCGGGAAGGAAACGGCAAGCATCTCACCATCATTGGCGCGCATGCCAACAATCTCAAGGACCTCACCGTCAAAATCCCGCTTGGAAAATTGGTCTGCGTCACCGGTGTCAGCGGCTCCGGAAAATCCACATTAATGCTCGACATCCTTTACAACGCGCTGGCCGCAAAACTGATGGGCGCACACACAACGGCTGGCGAATACAAAAAGATCGAAGGCATTGAGCTGCTCGACAAGATCATCAATATTGACCAGTCCCCGATTGGCCGCACGCCGCGCTCGAATCCCGGAACGTACACCGGCATGTTCGATGAGATCCGAAAATTATTCGCGGAACTCCCGGAAAGCAAAGTGCGCGGCTACAAACCTGGACGTTTTTCGTTCAACGTTCACGGCGGACGCTGCGAAGCGTGCCAGGGCCAGGGCGAGTTGCGGATCGAAATGCAGTTCATGCCGGATGTATATGTTCCCTGCGACGTATGCCATGGCAAAAGATTTAATCGTGAGACCCTGCAAGTCTTGTTCAAAGACTCAAATATCGCCGACGTTTTGGATATGACTGTTGACCACGCGCTCGGAACATTCTCGGCCTTCCCGGCCATGATGAGCAAATTAAAACTGCTCCAGGAAGTTGGCCTGGGCTACGTGAAGATCGGACAACCAGCAAACACTTTGAGCGGCGGAGAGTCCCAACGCGTCAAACTGGCGAAGGAACTTTCGCGCCGGGCCACGGGCCGGACTTTGTACGTGCTCGATGAACCCTCAGTCGGACTCCACGCTGCGGACGTTCACAAGTTAATCGAGGTGTTGCAGCGATTGGTTGACGCGGGCAATTCGGTTTTGATCATCGAGCACAATCTAGATATCATCAAAGTTGCGGATTGGTTAATTGATCTTGGTCCCGAAGGCGGCGATCGCGGCGGCGAACTGGTCGCGGAAGGCACGCCGGAACAGGTGATGAAAGTCAAAGCATCTTATACCGGACAATTTTTGAAAGAGCATTTGGCGCATTTCAGTAAATAGCTTGCTATGGCAAGCAGATCCTAAATCCCCGCTGCTTTCTTTTTGACTTTGCCAGGCTTCTTCCTTTTCTCAGGAAGCGCCGCGGCAGCTTTCTTTCCTGCCGCCTTTGCTGTTTTATGTTTTACGGTTTTCTTTTCTGTCGCTTTTTCCGTTTTATGTTTTACGGTTTTCTTTTCTACCGCTTTCTTGCGCGGCTTCTTCAACTTCTCAACTTCTTTCTTCTCTTCCTCTTTCTTCCCTCCAAACAATTCATCAAACTTCGCCTGCATAAACTCCACACCCGCGCCGTTCAACGCGTCATGCACTACTTTCCACCTTTCATCATCCACGAATCGCCAATCCATGAACACATGATGCTGATAAGCATTCAATTCAACGTATAAACCTTTTTGCCAGAGTTCCTCGCACGAGCAGATGTATTCCAGGTGCGTGACATAATCTTTGAAAATGACATAACCTTCAAACGGCAAGCTCAAGCCTTCGGCAAGAGACTTCTGCCGCAAGTCGCCGGTGCGTTTATCGAGATACGCTGCGGAGGTTTTGATCCAGCCGCGCGTATCGGCAAATTTGTTGTGATAAATGACAAGTCCGCGTTCATCGTTGAAGACATTTGAATAGGCAAAGACATTTTCGTCCACATGGCCGCCCGCGGTGAAAAAGTCATAGAGCAGGAATTGCTCAACATTTGCAAACAAATAGCGGCGGTGAAGGAGCGGGAAAATTTTCCATTCGTGACCTCGGATCAAACCCTCATCGGGGGTCTCGTCCCATTTCGGCATGCGAAATTCCATCCCATATTTTTCGCGAAAGCCTTCCACCTGTCCGTGACCAAACATCGGCAGGCCGGGCAATGTCGCGAGCACGGTCGCGACGCCGAAATATTTATCACCGTTGCCAAACTGTTCGACCGCGGTTTTTTCGTCCGGGTTGTTCATGAAGTTGACATAACGCTTGAGAATTTGCGGATCGAACTCGAGCGTGTTCTTGATCGCCATGCGATACCTGGCATTATCTTCATCGCGCAGCATGTGCATGAACGCCGAGTTATATACGCGGTGCATTCCCAGCGTGCGGACAAAATAACCTTCCATCAGCCAGAACGCTTCCGCGAGAAGCAACGTGTCCGGGACTTCCGCCGCGACGCGGTCCACGACTTCGCGCCAGAACTCGTTTGGAATTTTCGCATCGAACTCGGAACGAGTCATTCCATGCTCAGCCCGCGAGGGTATCGCGCCGCCCGAGCCGGGTTCGGGAAACCACAAACGCTCGATGTGTTTTTTCGCCAGCGTCATTGCCGCGTCGAAGCGGATGATGGGGAAATTCCGCGCCACATGCAAAATCGTTTGGATGACCGCTTCGCGCACTTCCGCTTTTGAATAATCAAGCTGCGCGGTGTCGTTCCACGGAAATGATGTGCCGTCGTTGCCGTGATAGATATATTTGGTTTGATTGCTTTGGTAGTTGTAATATTTAAAAACAACAGAAGCATCGGAATGATTATAGTAATGATCTTCCAATACGATAGCAGCGCGTGAGTTTTCCGAAAGATTTTCAGAATTAAAGGTATAAGATGGGTACGGAGGATAATCCAAAGATAAAAACCAATCGGGATGTTCGATGACCCAGTTCGAATCAATGCCCATGTGGTTCGGAACCATGTCCGCAGAAAGGCGAATGCCGCGCGTCCAAGCTCGCGCTCGCAGATTGTTGAGCGCGTCCCAACCGCCAAGGTCGCTGGCAATGTCATAAGAATAAAGCGAATACGCCGAGGCGACCGCATCACTTTGTCCCGTACGCTGTTTGATTTTTTGCGAGGCGCGGCTGCGCTCCCACAAACCGATCAGCCACAAACCTGTGAAACCACGATCCCTTAATAAATCCAATTCTTCATCGGGAATTTGATCGAGTGTCTTGATCCAACGTTTATGTTTCCGCGAGAGTTGTTCAAGCCAAACATACGTGTTCTTTGCCATCAACACCAGACGCGGCATCCAATCACTATCGGTACTGTAGCGTTCATATTCAGGCTCGCCGCGAAAATCGGGCAACGGTTCTGCGCCGTGAAAATCGCCATGCCCGTGCTGACGCATGGCTTCCTCGCGCACAAAATCCATGGCGCGCAGGATGCGGTTGATAATATCTTCGCCGAGGATCATGCCCCATTTGTCGAGCAGGAATTGCAGTTGGCCTTCAAGCGAGTATGGCGAGGCTTTGCCGGGAGCAGTCAGGATTTCATATAAGGTATCACCGCCGCCTGCGCCATTGACCATGCGCGGCTGATTGGCAAGGAAATTTCCAAGCAGGGAAATCGAATCAACATAAGCTGTCTGGCTCAAAACAGTATCGTCGAACAATTCCTTATAGGATTGTGCGGCAGGATTGTTGTTGGTGATGTTGACCAGCAACATTTCTTCCATCGAAATTTGTTTGTGGGAAATGCCGTTCGTCGAGCTCGATAAATATTGGTCTAAAGATTGGACGCCTTTATAAACTGGAACCGGCGGAAATTCATCCGCAAACTTGAATAACGTTGTTTCCAAACGCGCACCAAGATTGGATTGCAAAGAATCCAACGCGCGCATCATCACGCCGGGATTTTGTTTTTCGTATTGGCGGATAATCAAATGCAGGATTTCGTCAATCAATCCCAGCGCATAAATATCGGAGGCGGGGATGCTGCGTCCGCTGACAGCGTGGATTCGCTCCGCTAAACGGCGAGCCGCCCCAAAGTCCGAAAGAATGACGCGGCCATCCGTCGTAAAAATGGATTCGTCAAATTGATATTTTTGCCGCGCCCGCCGCGAGATATGAAATTCAAAAAGAATGTCCATGCGCCTATGATATACCATTTGCGGAATTCAGGTATACTTTCGTCATCTCATGGCCGGATTTGATTTTGCTCTCCTGACATTTATTCTGCTGTCCATCGGCGCTGCGCTCTATCTGCCTATTCTGATCATTGCCATCGTTCGCCGCGAGGGTCAGGAACTGCCCGCCCTTTTGGTTGGGTTGTATGCGTTGATCGGCGCAGGCCTGGGTATGTTCGAAGCCTTTTGGCGCGACGGGCGGCTGCCTCAATACAATACTCTGGCATTCGGGGATATTCAAGTGTACGGCGCGCTGGCGCTGGCTTTTCTGACGATCCTGATCGTGAATATTTTTATGCGCCGCCCAATCGTCGGCTGGCTTGGCGCAGGCGGATTCATCGCGCTCGGGCTTTTGGTTTTGTTGACCGACAACAATTCGTTTTCTCCAATTATCTGGTCGAATGGAAGCTGGACGTTGACGCGTGATCGTCTCGGTGCGACATGGGCTTTGCTGGGCTGGCTGGTTTTCATGATTGGCGCAATGATCGTTGTGCTGGTTGCATATAACCAAACGCGCCAGCCGCATTTGCGAAATCGTTTGATCTATTGGTTCCCGGCTTTTCTCTTTATCATCATCAACGATGGAATGATCCTGGCGGGCAACGAGATCATCGGCAATCCGCTCCGGTGGTTTGCCGCGGTGATCGTGGCTTACATCGCGCTGACGCATTACGTCCTCGACATTCGCCAGATCATCCGCCGCATTTTGATTTATGTCATCACCGCCGTGCTGATCATGATTTTCTATCTGGTCAGCTTCAATTTTGTGCAGGTCGTTTTCCTCGCAGAGCCAGCTTACAACCCCCTGATCCTCGGCGCGGTGGTTTCGCTTCTGCTGGCTTTGCTTTTTACGCCGCTGCTCAGTCTCGTCCGGCGCATGGTGGACTCGTGGCTCAAGCTCGATCAATACGACCCGGGCCGCACACTGCACGAGTACAGCGAAAGCATCAGCAACATCCTCGAGATGGAAAGACTGGCTTCGGTGGCAGTCGGTATCATCATGGAGAATATGCAGGTCCAGCGCGGCTTTTTGTTCCTCGTGGATCAGGATCGCGACAGCAAAGGGCGCCTGCGTTATGGACTGCGCGCGGTGCGGAGCAAAGGCGAACGACAGATCATGACAATCGAACTGTCGGAAGACGGGCCGATTGCTTCATACTTTATCCGTGAAGCGCGTCCGCTTCTGCAATACGACCTCGACCTTTTATCCGCCTTCCGAACCGCCTCTTTGCTGGAACGGGAATGGTTCAGCCGCCTCGAATGCGAAGTCTACGTCCCGATTTTTTCCAAGCGGCAATGGATCGGAATGCTGGCTTTCGGTGCGAAGATGACCGGCAACCGCTACACCGAAGATGACCTCGTCACGTTAAGCGCGCTTGCAAACCAGACGGCGGTCGCGCTCGAGAATGCACGGCTGGTGGACAACCTGATGCGCCTCAACGCGGAACTCCGCCAGGCCCGGCATGATCTTGAAAAAACCAACCGCGATTTGCAACGGATTGATCAGACCAAATCCGATTTCATCAGCGTGGCATCGCACGAATTACGCACGCCGCTCACCGTCATCAAGGGTTATGCGGAAATGCTGCTGGAAGATACGAAGCTCGATCCAAATTTCCGCTCGGTCATCAAAGGCATCCATGACGGCACGCTCCGCCTGCACGAAATCATGAATTCCATGTTCGACATCGCGCAGCTTGATACGCGGTCCATGCAGTTGAATTTGCAACAGGTCAATCTCGGCGAGATGCTGCGTGAAGTCTGCGGTTTGCAAAGCAAGATCACGCAGGAACGCAATCTCACGTTGACGATTGACCTGCCCATCCTCCCCACCCTCAAAGCTGACCCCGCCAGCCTGAAGAAAGTCTTCCAACATCTGGTCAGCAATGCCATCAAGTTCACGCCCAACCATGGAAAGATTACGATCACAGGTCACGTTGTTGACGCGCGGCCCAACGATTTGGTTGAAGGCGGAATCGAGATCATCGTCAGCGACACAGGCATCGGCGTGGACCCGAACTTCCGCGAGATCATCTTCACCAAGTTTTACCAGCCGGGAGAGTTGACCAAACATTCCACGAGCCGGATCCGCTTCAAGGGCGGTGGAGCCGGTCTGGGGTTGGCGCTTTCCAAGGGAATTATCGAAGCCCACGGCGGACGAATCTGGGTCGAGAGTCCCGGATATGATGAAATCCATTTTCCGGGCAGTAAATTCCACGTGTTGATTCCATTAACCAAACCGGGCAAGGATGATTCGTTAAAAATGGCCCTGCCCATCAAAGCCAGTTTTTAATCTGGCGCTAATCGTCACAATATTCCTTGACTGTTTACGCAATTGCTTGTATCATCAATACGTAAGATGCCAGTACGTTATCGTTGGAATATGAATAAAAATGACCCGAGGGAAATCGCGGCGGGTCTTTTTGTTTAGACCGTCCGATGGGCGTGCGCGACATCATCATCATTTTTTTATTTGCCAGAAGGAGGCAAAGCAATGTCTGAACGTATCGTCGGAACGGTCAAGTGGTTCAATGCGGAGAAGGGCTACGGCTTCATCTCTCGCGATGGTGGCCCTGACGTGTTCGTCCACTATTCGGCGATCCAGAGCGACGGTTTCCGCAAGCTCGTGGAGGGTCAAAAAGTGGAGTTCACGGTCGAGCAAGGCCCGAAAGGCCCGCAAGCAGCAAATGTAATAGCACTCTAAAATCACCTGACAGAAATCCCCGCCCATTCTACGGACGGGGATTTTTTATTTGGCGGATTCGGGGCCGCGTAAAACGCGGCTACAAGCCGTCTCTTACCTGGACCCTTCGACCGGCTCGGGGCGGCGCCTTGGCAGGATTCCGCCAACGAGGGCGTAGATCAAGCCGATGGCGATCAACCCAAACTTGAACGACGCACACCAGAACGCGAGCTGCGGCCAGACGGGAATCAATTCATTCAACAGCAAATGCCACAAAGCAAAGTTCTCGGTTGCATCAAACAGCGCGGCGGCGAGACTCCCCCATCCAATCCACGCGCCGAGCATCGCGAACCAGCCTTTATGCCGCCCCATAGCCAGAAAAACGCCCAACGCGATCGTGAACGCGTATGACGGCATGAACAGATAATCGAGCCCGAGGCCGAACGCGGCGTATAGCTTTGCCTGGGTTGACCACGACGACAGGATCGTTGTCACGCGTTCAAGTGTCCCTGCCAGCTCAAAAGAGACAATGCCGTTCGGCGCAAGAGGTTGATCCAAAACCCGGAAAACGGCGAACAGCCCCAAGGTCCAAACCAGAAGCGCAATGAAGATTCGTTTGCGGTTTGCGAAAGTTATGAATTCCAGTGGGTGCTGCATTCTCCTCCATTAGCAGGTTTACAAGTTGATGAGTTGGCAAGTTAACTTTCAAACTTGCCAACCTTCCAGCTTTCAAACATCAAATACTTTTTCGATACACGCGATGATTCTTGTATTCGATGCCGTTGAGATTCTTTAAGTCCGCGCGCATTTGTTGTGTCGTCTCGGCTACCTGCGTCATCTCAACGTGCTCAAACTGGTTGAAGCCAAGCACTGTGTTCCCCATTTCATAATAGAGCAAAGCATTGCCGCCCACGCCCTGGAATTCCGGCAGTACGCCCATGCCATTGCCGGAAATGGTTTTCGTGCGCTTCATTTCCAGCAGGAGATCGAACAAACCGAACGGGAAGAGGTGGCCTTTCGCGCGTTGAAGCGCCGCGGACACATCCGGGAAGGCAAACAGAAAACCGACGATATCGTCGTTGTGCATGATGATCTTGATCAGGCGATGGTCGGCGACAAGGAATACATTATCAACGGCATATTTGATATCGCCCTGCGAGAATGGATAATATTCCCAGTTGTGGATAAACGTTTTGTTATAAGTTTCGCCAATGCGCGGCGCCCATTGCAGCAGTTCCTTCTTGCTCTTGAATTTCTTGACCCAAAGATTGCCGCGTTTCATCACATGCTGGGCAATGCGCTCGACACGTTCCGGAATCCTGAATGACTCGGCGGGCAGATAGCAGGAGACGAAATCCACTTCCTTCTCAAAGCCCAGCGCTTCCATGAGCCTGGGATAATAATCGTAGTTGTAATTCATCATCGTCATCATCTGACGATACTGGAAACCTTCGATCTGAATGCCGTAGCCATCGAACGGAGAAAGACCCTTCGGGCCGATCATCGTGTCGAGACCGCGGGCCCGGGACCAATCGAAAGCCGCGTCGAAGAGCGCTTTCGCAACTTCGAGATCGTTGATGGTGTCAAACGCGTAGAAGTGTGCCTTCTTCGTTTTATGATATTCGTTGAAGGGCCGGTTATCCGCGGCGCAGATGCGTCCAACGACTTTTCCGTCGCGGACCGCGATGAAGAAATCCGCATCGGAATGTTCGAAGAAAGGGTGCTTCTTGCGATTGAGAGGCAGGTATGCATCCCCAAAAAGAGGCGGAACCCACTGCGGGCAATCCTTGTAAAGATCGTAATAGAACTGCACAAAACGCTTGACCTGCTGTTTGTTGCCGGTATCAATTTTCTCGATGGAAAGCACAGTACCCTCCAATAACAGGAATTTAATTGCTAAAGTATACAACACCACGAGCTCAAAAAGACACTCAAAAAACATCTTGGGCAGCCGGTATTTGTTGTACAATTAGACAGCAAATCAATCCAACAACGAGGTCCTATGGCTTCCACAAAACATCAGCAACTCCTGAAAAAATACGCCGACGTTATCGTCAAAGTCGGGCTGAACCTGCGTAAGGGACAGCGGCTGGTCATCAGCAATTCGCGGACGCGCGGCGTTCTGGCCCATGCCGCGCCGCTCGTTCACGAAGTGGCCCGCAGCGCCTACGCGGCGGGAGCGCGTTACGTGGACGTCATCTGGGGCGACGAAGAACTGATCCGCATCCGCCTGCAGAATGCAGCGCGCGATTCGCTGTCAGAGTATTCCAAATGGCATGTCACCGGGGCAATGGATATCCTCGAAAGAGGCGACGCGTTTCTTACCATCGTCGGTGAAAATCCCGACCTGCTCAGCGATTTGAATCCCGATGCGGTGGCAGCATGGCAAAAAGCTCATCTGGAGAATTTCAAGGTCGTGGGGGAAGCGCTCAGCAACAACAAAGTAAACTGGTGCGTGGTTGCATCGGTCGGACCCGAATGGGCTAAGAAAGTATTTCCAAAATTATCCGCTGAAAAAGCCCAGGCAAAATTGTGGGATGAGATTTTCAGAGCCACGCGTTCAGATCAGCCGAATCCCGTCCGGGCTTGGAAGGAACATGCACGCAAATTGAAACTGCGCGCCGCTTACATGCAGGCCAAACAATTCAGTGCCTTGCATTACACAGCCCCCGGCACCGACCTGACCCTGGGTCTGCCGCGCGGTCACAAATGGATCACGGCTGGCAGTCCCGCCGCGAACGGCGTGGACTTCATCCCGAATCTTCCCACCGAGGAAATCTTCACACTGCCCGATCGTTCCCACGTGGATGGAACCGTCACCGCAACATTGCCGCTCAGTTACAGCGGATCGTTGATCGAGAACTTCAGTGTGACATTCGAGAAGGGACGCATCGTAAAAGTCAGCGCAAAAAAAGGCGAAAAGACTCTGAAGAAACTTATCGAAACCGATGAAGGCGCAAAGCGTTTGGGGGAGGTGGCACTCGTCCCCGTCAGTTCGCCGATTGCCAAAAGCGGACATCTTTTCTATAACACGCTGTTCGATGAAAACGCATCCTGTCACCTCGCCATTGGACACGCTTATCGCTTCACGCTGGAAGGCGGCGAAGCAATGTCCGAGGATGAGTTTATGAAAAGCGGCGGCAACGCCAGCATAACGCATGTTGACTTTATGGTCGGCTCATCCAAAACCGATATTGATGGAATCCGGGAAGACGGATCCGCCGAACCGGTGATGCGTCAAGGCGAATGGGCATTCAAAGCTTAGAAGACCACGGCAAACTTAAAGCCTCCCAGTACGGGAGGCTTTTCTTCAAGATATAATCGCGCCATCAGACGGAGGACAACATGCCGAAATCAAAGACCGACCCTGCGCTCATCCCGGACGATATTCTGATCGTCGAATATGAATACATTGCCGCAACCGCCAGCCAGGCCAACGAGGACCGTTCGCGTGTCGCTTCGTTCTATTTCGTTTCGGTCGGCTCCATCGTGGCCGCCATTTTGGGCACACAGTTTGCCAAGGATAATTTGAAAGGCGTTTCGATTGCATTTTCAATCCTGTTCTTTGTCCTGACCATTTTAGGCGGATTGACCAGCGCACAACTGGCACGCCTGCGCGCCGCGTGGCACGAGTCGATTGAAGCGATGAATCAGCTAAAAGATTTTTACATCCATCGTTTTCCGCATGTCGAACCGGCATTCAAATGGCGCGGGCGAACCATCCCACCCACCGACAAGGCATACAGCATCGCCAATCTCATCGCGCTCGAAGTTTCCATGCTCGGCGCGCTGACCACTGCCGCGGCGGTTTATTTTTTGTTGTTCGCGTTTACCGATGTGATCTGGTGGGGCTGGCTTGTCATTTTCCTGTCATTCGGAATCGGCGCGTTCATCCAGTGGAAATGGTACAAGCACCTGCTGGTGGATGACCGATAAGAATTGGAGATTGCGATTCATGTCGCGCAAGTACAATCTCAGCAATCAAAAGCCGACGGTCCATCAGCGCCGTCCGGAATACAAACGCGATGACAAATGGATTCGAGAGCTTCTGTGCCGCGGACAAATTGCACACATCGCTTCGCGCTGGGACGATCAGCCGTTTGTTACACCTTCGACCTTTTTCTACGATGAAGCCGGAAACCGTGTAATCTTCCACTCGAACATCACGGGCCGCATCCGCGCCAATATCGAACGGAATCCGCGCGTCTGCGTGGAAATCAGTGAAATGGGTAAGGTTTTGCCGTCCAATGTCGCGCTGGAATTTTCGTTCCAGTATCGAAGTGTGATCGTCTTCGGCACGGCAAGCCTCATCGAAGATGTCGAAGAGAAACGCAAAGTCCTGCACCAATTGATCGCCAAATATTTTGGCAAAATGGAACTTGGCAAGGATTATCGTCCTGCCACCGACAAGGAACTTAAACGTACATCTGTTTATCAGATCAAGATCGAATCGTGGAGCGGCAAGGAAAATTGGAAACGTCGCGCTGACCAATCTGATGAATGGCCTGCGTTGAACGAAAAATGGTTCGAAGGAGAATGAAATGTCCGAACAAAAATTCCGCACCGAAGAATTCCGCGTGGATGGCGAAGAGCTTCTTGCCAAAATCAAGAAGCTGGTTCACGAGGGCAACATCCGCCGCATTATCATCAAAACCAAAGAAGGCAAAACCGTGCTTGAAATCCCGATGACCTTTGGAGTGGTCGGCGCGTTGATTGCGCCCCAACTTGCAGCCGTCGGCGCAATTGCCGCGTTATTAACGGAAGCCACCGTTGTAGTCGAGAAAAACGAAATGTTATAACATTATCGCGCAGCCTCGTTGTGAAATCTTTAAAACCGCAAAGCAACGAAGAGCGCGAAGGAAGACTTTGATCCCTTGCGGTCTTCGCGGCGAATCTCTTTGATTACGACTGAAGACCGCGTTATGAAATCCATCGAATAAAAAATGACGTGATTAACCCCGAATTTAAGAAATGCTCATCAAAGCGGGATTGACTGTTCTACAGCCGCAAGAAGAAACGCAGTACACTGGATACGATTATCATCCTATTGGTGTTGGGTGTGTCGCTTAGTTTGGGTTTGACCGCGTGCGGAACCAATCCACCTCCGCAAACAGTTACCGTTACTATTGCCACAGCGCCTACACCGATACCAGGGATATCAACAGCAACAATCACAGCTAACATTCCTGGAACTTCGTATCCCCCAGTCACAGTATTGTCCACGCCGTGTCCAACAGTGACGATAACCTATACGCTGGGCACACCAGTGCCTAATGGCATAAGCGGACAATTCAAAATCACTCATTACACGATTCCTCAAGAAGATGATCCTTACTTCCACAGATATGGCGGCTACGATGGGAAAGGCGGTGGCAATATAGCTATTACCGATAATAATGGCGCTTCTTGGGAGCGTAAACTTATAGCTAATATGTGGTTCGCCGTTGGCAATCCTGGAGATGTGAATAATTATTCTGTACTTTACAATGGGACAGGGTATTTGAACGATCCCAACGAGAAGCAATACTATGGTAAATATCTTCACGTTGCCGTTGCCGAATACCACGGCACAAGTCCAGATGATCCACATTCCCTTTTTGAGATTCTGGATGAAAAGCCAAAACCCTGCGGCGGCGTTCTTGAACCATTAACGCCCAACGCGCAAGAAGTAACCATTGCTGTTTCCCAAGATTTTCTGGGATCTGGAAAGCTTTACGATTGCGACCAAAGATTTATCATTGACGCGTATCCAAGCGTAATCTTTAAAATAGGCGACGCGGGTACATTCCACGATCAAAAACATTTTGATATTTATGTTGGTGAAATGCATAAAGAGGACTTTGACGCGTTGTATCCAACACCACTAACAGGAGTTCTTGTACAACAAGTACAATAATGGATAAGCCATGAAATCTTCTAATGCCAATCTGCTATGCTTCATTCTCTGCGTTACAGTTTGGTTGTCGGGCGCGTGCTCTTCTCACGAGACGATATCTACATCGTTTCCTGTTACCGCGTCAATAGACGCTGTCACGCAACCAGCGACCGCAGAACCCATCCTATTAAATACTCCGACTCTAACGTCTACCCTATTGCCTTTTACGGGAAAAATAGCCTTTCTTCGCGGTCATGGAAATTGGGTTCGACTCTATGTAATGAATGCGAACGGAACCGAGTTGACAGAGATCACGCCCCCAAATTTACTGTGGATTAGCAATCTCTCCTGGTCGCCTGAAGCGCAATATATTGCCTTTGATGCCATAGCAGATCAAAAAAGTGCCACACAGGTCTACACAATAAAAGCTGATGGTTCTGATTTAAAGCAAATAACTTTCGGACAACAAAATTCCTATGATCCCTCCTGGTCTCCAGATGGAACAAATATTATCTTCGCGCATGATAATACAAATATTCTGAATAAATTTGGATGGAATCCGCAAGAATTGTATATTTAGGACTTACGCAAAAGACATTGGAATAGCAGGTGACTTGAGTTGCTGTCGCAGGTAGTCAGACAGTAACCCATGTTTGAGACGATACACTGTCTGCTTGGTTTCGTTGGCGACCTGTTTGAGGCGCACCCAAACCAAAATTGCACAGGCAATGTGATTGCGGACAATCCTAGCCTGGCGGCATTGGCAGCCTTCCAAGCCGGTCAATTGCTTGGTTTCGCGGTGAAACTGCTCGACCTTCCAACGAAAGCCACACACCTCTTGTACGGCCTGCGTGTCGTCTTGTGCCATGTCATTTGTTACGACATAATCCGTGCGCTTGGTGGAAAGCACAACCCGGAAGAGTTTCACTTTGTGATTGCCAGGAAAACCTTTGATCTTGATTAGCTTGCCGTGTTGCTTTTCGGCTTCCGTCCAGTCCAAAGCATCCACACGGCGGTACGGCTCGGAGCCACCCGAATCGTCGACTTGACGATTATCTTTGAGCGGACAGTAGTAGATTTTCCGATACTTTTCAATCGTCAACATGATTTCTTGGGTTGCATACCAACTGTCCATCAAGACAGCCCAGAATTGCAGTTGCTTTTGGTGAACGCAATTCAGCAACATATCCTGCAAGTGATCGAGTTTGGTTTTACCGTCCCCGTCTGGATCATAGATCCGATAGTCGATGATCCAAAACTGATCCAAGTCCGGATTGACATAGACGCAGGTGACGATCCCGATGCCCTTGATAACACCGTGTGCGTTGCCGCTGTACTGGCGTCGCACCAATTCGATCTCATGCGAATAATTCTTGTCGGCGACTGTATCATCAAAGACCAGGAACCCGTTTGGGGTCTGGACAATCTGGCTTTTGACATTCTCCCAAGTCAATTTGGGCGGCAGGCGTTCTCCTGCCATATAGCGATTGAGTGCATCATGACTGAATTTCTCGCTGTGGTCGGCAAAGTTGGTCAGCGTATAATTGATTTGACTGACCAGAAGATACTGGCAGTAGTCCAAGCGTGTTACGTTTTGAGTTTTGGGTCGCATGCTCCCAAACTTATCGGCTTTTCGCCTGCTCGTCAATCTCTCAGTTTTGCGTAAGTCCTATAAGAAACAGGCGAAAAATGGGGAGATTTTGCTTTACTTTCAAGACGAG
>JAKAKJ010000040.1 GCA_021824575.1 Chloroflexota bacterium | reverse complement strand
CGGGTTGTAGCTGCGGGCGATCCGCAGGAGATTTTGGAAGATCACGATTTGCTTCATCGCTGCAACCTTGCCCATTATCACGCGCATCAAATGGAGCAGGTTTACAAATGAACAGGGCAGCTTCTTGCATCTGCCCTGTACCTGCTTACTGATCACTGATTACTGATCACCGCTCACTTCAATCTTTCAGCCACCAGTTCCGCCACATCCTTGACTTGAATCTCGCCGCCGTCCGCTTTGGATGCGTCGCTCATCATCGTCAAACAGAATGGACAACCAACCGCGACTGTTTCTGTCTCGGCCGAAGGTCCTGCGTTCTTCAGGGTCGCTTTTGCCTCTGCGAATCGAGTTGTATTGACGCGCGTTGTGCCTTGTTCTTCCTCTTTCCACATTTGTGCGCCGCCCGCGCCGCAGCAGAATGACTTGGCGGAATTGTGCGGCATCTCGATGACTTCCAATCCGGCCAACTTCAAATCATCACGCGGCGCATCGAAGATTTTATTTTGCCGCCCCAAATAACATGGATCGTGGAATGTCACTGTATACTTATCACTGCTCACTGATAACTGTATCTTCCCCGCGCCGACCAATTCATTGATGAACTGCGTGTGATGGATGACGGTGTAATTTCCGCCGAACGCCGGATATTCATTCTTGATCGTATGCAAACAATGCGGGCATGTCGTCACGATTCGCTTTGGCTTGATTTCATTCAACATCTCGACATTGGCCGTCGCTAATCCAAAGAAAATATCTTCGCGCCCCGCGCGGCGTGCGGAATCGCCTGTGCATTGTTCGTTCTGTCCGAGCACCGCGTAATTGACTCCCGCCGCGTTCAGAATTTTTGCGAAGGCTTGCGCGGTCTTTTGTGCGCGCGCATCGGTCGCGGCCGCACAGCCAACCCACCACAAAATATCGGGTTCGGGATTCTTTTCAATCGTCGGGACATTCAAACCATCGGCCCACTTCAAACGATCAGCCTGCGAAACATTCCACGGATTGGCGTTGCGTTCCATTCCCTTGAACGCTGTTTCCAACTGCTTCGGGAATTTGCTTTCCATCATCGAAAGATTGCGGCGCACTTCGAGAATGTCGCGCATCGGTTCGTTGCCGACCGGGCAAATGTCCACGCACGCGCCGCAGGATGTGCAGGCCCACACCGCTTCTTCCGAAATTAAGTCCAGCATGGGCACATCCATGCCGCCGCCGTGATTGAAGTTATAGCGTTTGTTGATTTCCAGTGCGGCAGGCGAAAGCACT
Source organism: Chloroflexota bacterium (assembly GCA_021824575.1). Classification (GTDB taxonomy): domain Bacteria; phylum Chloroflexota; class Anaerolineae; order Anaerolineales; family Villigracilaceae; genus Fen-1038. The sequence continues at coordinate 26,830 of JAKAKJ010000040.1, read as the reverse complement.
TTGCCGGTGTTGTATGCCGGGCAAACTTCCTGGCAGCGGAAACACATGATGCACGCATACGCGTCCATCACCTGCTCCCAATGCAAATCCTTTATCGCTGCCGCGCCGAATTGCTCAATCGAAGTGTCGTCGAGATTGATGTAGTTCAATTCGCCAATTGAACGGCGCTGCGGTTTCATCCAAATATTCAATGGCGCAAAGAAAAGATGGATATGTTTTGAATACGGAAAATAGGGAAGGAACGCGACCACCGCACCGAGAGACAGCCAGAACATTGCATGTTCGCCGATGAGCAACGTATTGGCATTCACTCCGGACCACAAACCGGCTACCGCTGAAATGGTCGGCTGCCAACTGTCGCGGACTCCGTTTAAGGCAAGATAAAACGACTCGCCCAAATAACGGGATGCGTTGTGGATGATAATGAATCCCGCCACGATGGCTGAGTCGCGGCTGATGCCGGCGCGCGCATTCGGGTTGAGCAGCGTCGTCTTGCGCGTGGATAAAACTGCGGGTCGAAGCGCGAAGCGGCGGATGACCATCGCGATCATGCCGACAAGAATCGCAACATTGGCAATGTCTGCCATCAAGCGATAAACGTCGCCGAATAACCCGGTTTGTTCAAGAATATTAAAGCCTGTAAATCCATAAGTCAAATCGGAAAGATTGACAACCAAAAAAATCAGGAAGCCCCATGCGATCATGGCGTGAAAAATGCTGGACCATAACCTGAGACGAAATACGGGCTGAAGTGGAAGGACCTTTGCGATGACTTCGGGGATGCGCTTGAATGCGGCTTTCCAATCAGGTTTGCCTTGCCCGCTGGAAATCAGCTTGATGATCCGATCCACGCCGCGATAGGTAAAGTAAAGCGAGACGAGTGTTGCGATTGTGAAGAGAATTTTTTCGGCGAGTGTGAGCATGCGGTCTCCTGGCCCCATTTGTCGTTGTGGAACACAGTTCCCAAATTCTTGAATCTGGGAAGCGGGGGTTGCCCTAGTTTAGCACAAAATTTTCAGCTGTGATTTATGGCACAACTGTCACTTGCACGGTATATGTTTGTATCGGCGGCGTGTTCTTTTCAAATGGACGATGATAGATCAATTTCAATGTTGTAGTACCGGGGGCAACAGCTTGGAAACGTAACGTTTGCGTCCCGCCCTGCCCGGGCATGGGAGTGGAACTTGAACTGTTATATTCCGTCTGGCCGACTTGCTTGAGAATATTCGTGTCCACTTCGCCCACATCCCACGTGTAGCCGGTTGTCGGATTCGCCTGAAGTGTGACTACAACTTTGCCGCCCACATGGATCGTTGCGGGGTGGCCGTCATTGGCTTCGGTAAGATTCGAGTCTTTGGGTCCGCAGCCCGCTAGAAGTCCAAGAAAGAGCGGAAAGATCAACAATCTTAATATCCTTTTCATGGCCTGATCCTTTATTGGCTGATGTCATCAACGTAGTTCTTGGCCGGGATGCAGACATCAGTAAAGTTGGATGATACCGTATCCCACGCGAGTTTCTGGCCTGTGGTCCAGACCTGGTTCACCGCCAGGCCGAGACAGCCTGCGCCGGCATTGTAATCCACGAGGGTAAACTTCCACAAATCTTCATACGAAGCCACCGCGCTTGGCGCCTGGCCGGTATTGTTTTGTATAACCTGCGCGGTTTGCTCGCAGCTGGCAAGCAGTGTGTGGGCAAACACACCGACGCTGAAACTTGCCTGGCTCAGATCAATACCCAGCGGGCAATCACTGCACGTGGCGTTGACACTGCTGACGAGTGCCTGGCGCAGTAACTCTTGATCGCCGGGTTTGAGATTCAAATAACCCTGACTGCATGCCTGCCCCGAAAGCACCAGCGGACAGTATTGATCGAAGAAGGACGGGTTCCACACCAGGGTCGTGTCCGCGCCGTTCGGTGTGAGTTGGCCGAGGCCGGCATCGGCGCTGGCCCTGAAAACCCCCGGCCAGAACTGGCTTTCGCGCGCAAAGAGATTCTTGAGCAGTTGTGCGGGCACGCCGGTTGTTTCCGCCGTGTTCATGATGAGCGAATCAAATTGATTTTGCCATTGATCCACTGCACCGCGCGCGGCTTCCTGCCCGCATTGGTTTGCGCCGCCATCCGGCAGGAGTCCGCCATCGGGACATGTGCTGGCATCCACCGCGCCTTGCAGGATCAGGTTTGCTGAAAGATAGTTGTAGGGAATGTCGCTGTTCAATTCGGATGGGTCTTTTGGCGTGCTCAACCAGGGCGGCGGCCCGCCGACCGGTGGGAAGATATTCCACGTTGCGGCGCAGGATGCGGTCCTCACTCCCTGCCATTGGCTCGAAAGCACATCCACGTAAAATGAAACTTGATCCGGGTTGCCCGCGTCGGCGTTGGCCACGCGCACTTGCGCGGTGAATACTTCGCTGCTGTCACCATAACTCGACCACGCCCAGAATCGCAGTCGGACTCCGGTTGGGCTTGTGGGCGCGAGTTGAAGTTTGCAGGTTGGATCGCACACGAACGGTATATTATCCATCGTGCCTTCGATGCGGGTGATGTGTTCGTTGGGAAGCGGCTCCTGGCCCTGAAGCACAAGGATTGGAGTTGTCTCACAAATGTTCGTACCGGACCTCGAAACGGCGTCGCAGTTTTCAAGCGACAGCCAAACGACGGGGGGCGGCAGTTTCACCGCCACTTCCTTCTGGGACGGTTTGGTATCTACAAGATAAACATAATAACCCTCGCACTGACTCGGCGCGGGATGTATGCAGGGTTTTTGAGTTGACCAGGTGTCGTAAACCGTTTCGTCGCAGTTGGAATAAACATCCCCCAGGGTTGGTTGTCCATCGTGATCAATCTCGATGGTGCAGACGGTTTTGTTGTTCTTCCAGGAAACCATCCACCATGTATAGAGCGTCGTATCCACGTTGATGGTGGCGACCCGATCGGGACCGGGAGGGTCTGCGGATGGAGCCGCCCGGCTCGGTGTCGCGGGAGGAAGTGCCAGACTGCCAATAATCAGCAGAAGGGCGATGATTCCTCGTACGAAGTGATTCCTCGGGCGGGTCATCACAAAACGCAGAGTCCGCTTTCATTATAGCGGACTCCATTGAACAAGCAAATGCTTTAATCTCTTCTAATTACTTTTTGGTGACTTTCTTCTTGGCCTGCCGCGGCTTGGATTTGGCCTTGCTGGCCGTTGATTTTGCTTTGGGCTTGGGCGCGGCGGCCTTTGTTTCCTCCCTGGCCGGGGGCGGCGCGCTCTCTTCTTTCATGTTTTCGAGTGCGTTCAAATCCTGCTTCAGGTTGTGCGAGCGGACAAAGAAACTGAACAAATAAATCGCTGTGACCAAAAAGAAGACAACGTAGCCAGCGATCATGTAACTGGACGTATCGGGAGGCGCATCTTGCAAGAACATCGTATGCTCCTAATGCATGACTTTGAGTTTTAGCTGTTCTACTTTCGCAGCAAGGTTGCCCATGCGGATGCGATTCCAGAACAGGTCAATGAAGATCACCGTGAAGGCAAACAGCGCGAAGAAAAATGCGACCTGCATGCCCCCCGTCATATCGAATGTGCCGGTTGCGCTTGGGTCCGCGCTGCCGATGACGACCGGATGAATGGTTCGGAATAATCGGATGGAGAAGAACGTGATCGGCACACTGAGCGAACCAACCAGCGTATACACCGCGCCGAAGCGGGCGCGGCGATCGGGGTCTTCGATTCCTTCGCGCAGCATGAAGTATGCGATGTAAATGAGTTCGGTGATGGCGGCAGTGGTCAGGCGTGGATCCCATGTCCACCACGTATTCCAAACCGGGCGTGCCCAGATCGAGCCGAGCACAATGGTGATGAAGAAGAACACGAGGCTGATCTCAACTGCTGCGACTTCGACGATATCCCATTTCGGGTTCTGTGCCCGCAAGTAGACGATGCCCGCGACCGCCGCGGCGAGAAAGCCCAACATGCCGACCCAGGCGGTGGCAATGTGGAAATAAAACACGCGCTGGACTTGTCCCATCGTGGCTTCTTCGGGTGCGTAGATCAAAGCCAGATAGGTTGATACCGCGAGAAGAAGGACGGAAACAATATCCAGGATTTTAAGAGTGGTTGATTTTGGTTGCATAAGGTGCTCCTGTTCGGATTTTACTCTTCTACCACATAATCGAAAACCATGAAAGCAATGGCAACGAAAATTATGTCATAAACGATCAGCAGATTGATCCACGGCAGGATCATGGAAAATTCGTCGCCGTTCAGGAATCCGCCGCTGGCCTTGACGGCTGCGATCAAGACCGGGATGGCAACCGGGAACAGCAAAATGGGCAGGAGCACGTCCCGCGTGCGCGTCTGCACGGCCATGCTGGCGAGCAATGTTCCAACGGCGATGTAGCCAATCGAGCCGAGCAAGATCACCGCCAATAAACCGGGATTGAACAAGTTGATGCTGTAAAGAAATGAGTAAACCGGCAGGACCACGATTTCCACAATCAGCATGAACGCAAGATTGCTGATGACTTTGCCAAAGTAAATCGCGGCGCGGTCAACGGGCGCGAGCAAAAGCCCATCGAGGCAGCCGCGGTCTTTTTCGACGGCCATCGAGCGGTTGAGGCCGAGAGTGCCGGCAAAGGCAAAGGTCACCCAGATCACGCCTGAAGTCACGGATTGGCGTGTCTTGATGTCGAGTTCCAGAGCAAAGTTGAAGATCAGAATCACCAGGAGGGAAAAGACCAGCATCGCCGAAAAAAGTTCACGCGAGCGATACTCAGCCGTCAAGTCCTTCCATGCAATGGCTAAAGTCGCTTTAAAAAGATTTGGGGAGGTCGAACGTTCAGTGACAGATTTTGAAAGTCTGGCAGATTTTGTGACCATGTCAACCTGCCAGCGCTTCTTTGTAGAATGAGAGCAAATTGCTTTTGCTGAGTTCCTTGCGCGTGGCCGAAGCCGCGATGATGCCGCGCGACAAAATATCGAAACGCGTTGCCAAATCTTCGGCGCGGACGAGATCATGCGAAGTCATCACAACGGTGCGCCCCTGAGCGGCAACGGACTTCAGAACATCGTCCAGCATGGACGATGCATCCTGGTCGAGGCCTGTGTACGGTTCATCAAACAGGATCACATCCGGATCGTGAAGCACAGCGCGCCCGATGGCAAGACGCTGCTGCATCCCGCGCGAAAATGTGCGGACCAAATCATGGCGGCGCGCAGATAATCCAACCATCTCAAGAACTTCTGATATTCGATTTTCAAGTTTCGTCACGCCGTACATGCGCCCAAAGAAGAGCAGGTTTTCCTCCGCGGTCAGATCGCCGTAAAGCAAAGGCAAATGCGAGACGACGCCTAATCGCGCCCGCACTGCGGCGGCTTCATTTGGAAGACGATAACCTGCCACGCGGATTTCGCCCAGCGATGGGTGCGAGAGTGAAGCAAGGATTCGCAAAAATGTTGTCTTGCCTGCACCGTTCGGACCAAGCAACGCGACGAACTCACCGGGCTGAACATCAAAGTCCACGCCGCGTAATACGGTTTTCATGCCGAAACGTTTAATAAGTTTCCTGACTTCAATCATGGCTTAGCAGTGTTTCGAATTTTGAACGCTCGAATAGCGCTATTCGAGTATTCGATCCTCGATATCACATCTTTCCTTTGAGCAGTTCTTTTAATTCGTTCCGGCGCTGATTGTACGCCTCATCCGCGATTTTGCCTGCGCGGTGTAAATCATCGAGAGCAATGATCGCGTCCAGCACTTCATCGGACGATTCGAATTCAGGCTCTTCCTCATCCTCGTCTTCGTCCGCGCGTCTGCGATCACGGATGAAAAGGAATCCGCCAATGGCGATCAGAACGATGCCCAATGCGCCTGCGCCAACGAGCAACCCCTGCGTGGTGGTATCCGTTGTGGTGGTTGTCGCGGCGGCGCTGGCTGCGCTTGGCGGCTGTCCGCTGACGGTGAAGTCCAGCGTATCACCGGCGTTCAAATTGGATGCTTGAAGTTCCTGGTAGTTCACGTTTTGAATGGATTGAACGCCGAGGTTGGTCAATTGCGGGCCGCTCACTTTCATCCCATCCGGGATGAGCAGGACTGCTGAAGCTGCGTTAATAACAAAAGGCTGCTTGATTTCAACTTGATTATTGTATGGCAGGTTGAAGAATGCGATGATCGAATACGGCTTGTCGCTGGGAATCGCGGCCACGCCTTGATCTGCCGCGACGAACTGCGCGCTGTTCTGACTTTGATCCGCTTGATAGCCGGTGTTCTGCGCGCCGTCCGGCAGTTTGATAAACGGTATCGTCGAGCCGTCTGTTGAAATGATCACAGCCTTGTTGGTTGAATTGGTGAAAGCATAAATTTCGAGAACCTGCACTGTGCCTTGTGTGCTGAAGTCGGTATAAAAATGAATTTGATCGAACTTCAATGTGTTGAAGTCGGTTGTCGATTCATAGAGCTTGACCGGCGTTAGTGTGAGATTTGTCGTTCCGGCGGTAACAGTGCCAAACGTGGACTGATATTTGATGCCTCCATAGCTGACCTCCGCCATGAAGATGCGGTTGGTCGGCATGGCGACGTTATCGAATCTGAATGTGCCGTCTGAAGCAGACGTTGCGTTCAACGTCAGAACTTCCTGTGGACTGGTTGTGCCTGATGTATCCTGTCCATGGTCATAACCATGCAACGTAACAGCTAAGTTGGCCGGGACGTTTCCGCCGCTTGCCATTTGGATTGTCCCGCTGACGGTTCCGGTGCCAGCAATGTTTGTGGCTGCGGGTGTTCCTTGCGCGGACGTTGCAGCGGCTGGCGTTCCCGGAGTTTGATTCGCAGCTGACGGCGTTTCCGCAGTTGCCGCACCTGCTTCTTGAGTTCCGCTTGCAGGTGCGGGCGTTGCCGTTGACACGGAAGCTGCCACCTCGGTCGCAGTGGGCTGCGCCGCGACGACGAAAGTCAACGTCCGGATGTACGCGGCAACGTCAAAAGCCTGGGCATCCGTAAAATTTTTCCCAAATGCAGGGATGTTGCTGTTCCCGTTTTTGATGATCCCAACAAGGTCAGCTTCAGAAAGTTTTGCCATTTGCTGCAGGTCGCTGAATTTGCCGGCGCAGCCCGCACAGTTCGCGTCGAAGAGCGATTTGCCCTGCGCGATTTGATCGGGCGTTGTGTGCAGTGTCATGACATAAGCCACCACATCCCAGCGTTCCTGATCACTCAAAGCGCCAATGAACGGCGGCATGAAGCGGTCGAGGTTGCCTTCTGAGACGATCTCGTACCACTGGGCAGGCGAAGCGGATTGCGCCACATCCGCCAGACCGATGCCTGGAACTGTGACCGGCAGCTGCATGCTTTGCGGGCCATCGCCCAGGCCTTTATTGCCATGGCAGGCCGCGCAGTATTGCGAGTAGATCAGCGCGCCGTTCTGTGGGTCTGGCGCAGTGGATGGATATAATGCGCCGAGCGTTGGCATGGGTGTGGGCGACACATAATTGGGCGGTGGAGTGATATCTTCAGACAAAGAAAAATTGCAGGCGGTCAGCGCCATTGCAAGAAGAAGGATAAGGATCGGGAGCCGTAATTTCATGTGAGTCCTTTGAAAGTCAAAACGCAAAAAATAAATTGCGTTTTGCGCTTGGTTTATGTCAGTGCCTTGCCGCAGCTTGGACAAAAATGATCGGAGACCATGACAGACTTGCCGCAGCGCGGACAAAATCCCGCGGACTTGGTTTTGTGTTCCTTGCGGCGCGCAGCCAGTAGTGATTCGATATCATCGTCGGAGACCGACGCGGCCTTAGCCTTTGCCGCATCAGCCCGGCGGGCAGCCACAGCTTTTTCCAGGCGGTCTTCGGCATTATTCCCCTCACTTCCATTCTCTCTTCCCGTGGGAGAGGGGCGAAGGGGTGAGGAAGGAGCCAGCGCATCTAATTTCTTTAGAACCTCCGCACCCTTTTGCAAAAGGTCCGTGCGTTGGACCGGATAATCTTCTTCGGGAATTTTCCCGAGCCTGAAATCGAAATCCAGTTCTCGCAAGGCGTTGATGATGCGATCGCGTTCCGCCATCAGCGAAGATGTTTCCTGTGTGCCTGCAGAGGGGCGGCGAGTGCGGTTGTCGAACAGCGGCGCGGCGAGATAAAGTCCAACGCCAAGCAGGAGAGCTACGAGCAGGAGAATTGCACCGATATCCATCGCATCTTCCTCTATTGCTGTTGCTTCAACAGCGGGTCAATGATGGCTTTGATCTCATCCACCGATGAGAATGGGCCGATCTGCGCGTATTTGAGCACGCCGTTTTGATCAATGAAATATGTTTCGGGAACGCCTTTGATGCGGAACAATTGCGAAACTTTTGTGCCGAGGTCCGGGCCGTTGGCAAATGTAATCCCGAATTTTTGAAGATAGGCGCGCGCTTCGGGTTCGGTGTCCACGTAATCCGCGCCGACGAATATAACCTTGCCGCTGTCTTTATAATATTGCCAGGCCTGTTCGAGGTCCGCGGCCTCCTGTTCGCACGGCTTGCACCACGAAGCCCAGAAGTTGACCATCACGACCTTGCCATGATAATCTGCAAGATCGAATTGGGTCTTTCCGTTCAGCTCATATCCGCTGAATAAGGGCATCGAAAAACTTGGAATGTTCGCGCCAGGCTGGACCTGTCCCTGCTGCGAACGATTGAGGCCGATGGCAACGATCACAAGCAATCCGACCAGCAAAGCCCAGATGATGATCTGGACCCAGAGTGGGACGCTGCGGCGCGGCGCGGCTTTTGCAGTTTCGTTCATGGAATTCTCCTGTGAGGCGGATGGCGAGTCCCCCGGCTTCGCCGCGATGACGAATGGGCGTCATCGCTTTCCGACTTTCATTTTCTCTTTTTTAACTCTTCTTCCAGACGCTCGACGTATTCATCCTTTGGCGCTTCTTCTCCCGACCCGACAGCCGATGAGTCCGCCGGCGGCTTTATCCACCCGCGCATTGCGCGGAATAAAAGGAATGCGCCCGCCAAAATGATGAGCGGTGGAAGAACATAAACGAGCCAGTTGAGTCCGGATGCGGGCGGTTCAGACAGAACACGTACGCCGTATTGCTGGACAAAATATTGTTTGATCTGCGCTTCTGTCCAGCCTTCTGAGAGCTGTTGTCGAATCAGATCGCGCCACTGGCGGCAGGCTTCAGTTGGACAAACATCAAGCGGCGTATTTTCGCACACGGGACAATACAGTTGGTGAGCGATGCGGTTGACCTCGTCATCCGTCGGCGTTGGATTTTGCGCGTGGACCGTAACCGCCCAAAGTCCCGCGAGAACGATGCCTAGGGCCAAAACGTAGAGCGCGATTCGCAAATTTCGATTCATCGAAGAATTTCTTTCATCGTATGTTTTAGTCCGCCGCGCTGGGTTGTTCCGCATGACGGGCGCGCGAACGCGCCGAAGCATACTCCGGGTCGCGGTCGGGCCAGGCGGCGATGATGATGCCAACGAAGAATATCAGCGAGCCGATCCACAACCAGTTTACCAAAGGATTGACGAAAATCTTGAACGTTGCACCGTTTGCAGAGGCAGGCTGCCAGTCCACCAGAAGAACATAAAGATCATCCTGCAAGGTCGGGCGTTCACCGGGGATGGTCATGTTCTGCTGCGCGTCGGGATAGTAGTCAATGCGCGGGTAGAGTTGTCCCAGGTAGTTGCCGTTCTTGTCATAAACGTTGACAACGGCGCGCGTTACCTGTCGGTTATCCGCTGCAGTGAACTGTGCGATCGATTCATATTTGATCGAGTAGTTTCCCAAAGTCAGTGAATTGTTCAGCGCCAGCGTGCCCTGCGTCTGAATTTGGAACGCATTGATTCCCAATATGCCAATCGCCATCAGCATCATGCTGATATGGATGACGTATCCGCCATAACGACGGCGGTCGCGGCCAAATAGATTCCATAACGCCGCCACAACATTTTCCTTCGTGGCTTTGGATCGCGCCCAGGCCGCGCGCCAGAATTCATACAACGTGACCAGCAAAACGAGGGCGATCAGGTAAAAACCAACCAGAGCAATGATGTTATGTGTGTAGGTAAAGAACAAAATGACGGTGATCACCAGCGCGGCAAGTGCTGACTTCCAAAGCACGCGGCCAATTGTGCCGACCGTCGAACGTTTCCAGGTGGAGAGAGGCGCAATTCCCATCAGGAACATCAACGCCGCAAAGAGAGGCGCCGTGGCGCGGTCATAGAAAGGCGGACCAACGGTCACAGTCTGCCCGGTGAAGATTTGCGAAATGATCGGGAAAACCACCCCCCAGAAGCAAATGACCAGCACGCTCATGAACAACAAGTTGTTGAGCAGGAAGAGCGCTTCGCGTGACAGCAAAGATTTCATTTCGGTCTCGCCGCGCAGATCGGGCCAGCGGTAGATCAGGAGCGCGATGGATGTAATGAACGTGAAGCCGATGAAGACGAAGAAAACGGGTCCGATCGAGCTTTGAGCGAAGGCGTGAACCGAGGAGAGGACGCCGGTGCGGGTCAGGAACGTGCCGAAGATGACCAGCGAATAGGTCAGGATGATCAGGATCATATTCCATTGTTTGAGCAGGCCGCGCTTTTCCTGGATCATGACCGAGTGCAGGAAAGCTGTCCCGGTGAGCCAGGGCATCAAAGCCGCAATCTCCACCGGGTCCCAGCCCCAGAAGCCGCCCCAGCCTAAAACGTCGTATGCCCAGCGGCTGCCCAGCACGAGCCCAAAGGAAAGGAAGAGCCAGGCAATAAGTGTCCACCGGCGCGTGATGCGGATCCAGCGGTCATCGGTGCGGCCAGTGATCAGTGCAGCTATTGCGAACGCGTACGGGATAACAAATGAAACAAATCCGAGATAAAGCATCGGCGGATGAATAATCATACCGGGATGCCGGAGCAAAGGATTGAGGCCGTTCCCGTCGGAGGGGAAGTAGACGGTTGCCGTTGCGGCTGGAGCAAACATGCTGGTTACGATCTGTCCGCCGGCAGTTTGCCAGTAGCGCGCGAAGGGATTCTCGTAGAAGACAACGAGGCCGAGGAAGAATGCCGTTGTGAGCGCCGTGACGACAATTACCCACGGCAGGAATTCGCGATCGCGTTCCCATTTGCGGAGGGTGACCAGGGATGCAAATGCAGACATCAGCCACGACCAGAAGACCAACGATCCGGCCTGTCCGCCCCACCAGGCTGTGATCTTTAAATAGGTTGGCATTTCACGGCTGGTGACTTCGTAAACAAAAGAGACTTCGAAGTGATTCGTGATCAGCAAATAAATCAGCGTGCCCGCGGCGAGACTAATGAGCGGCCACAGCAGTAACATGGCCCGGCGCGCCGATTCAACAACGGCGGGGGATTTTGTCCGCTCGCCGTAGATTGCCGCGCCAACGCTATACAAAGCAACAATAAAAGCTACAACGATGATCCCATATCCAATTTCAGCAAGCATGAAAGCTCCTTAGATAACGAGACCTGACAAGCCGAATGCTTCGTCAGGTCTCATTTGAAGATTAGCCGCCGGTTTGATTTGGTACGGCATTCTGATATTTGGTCGGGCACTTAAGCAGAAGTTCATCGGCGTGGAAGACTCCGTCTGCGCCAAGCTGCCCGGTCATGATGGCTTGCGCTTCGTTCTTGAGCAGATCCGGCTTGGGTCCGGTATACGTTATTTCGATGCGCGACCGATTCGGGTCAATAACCGCGGCGTGAAGCACGGCAGCCAGTCCGCCTTGCGCGTCAATCACGTTGTTGTCGCCGGGAACGTCTGCAACATCGAAAGTCAAGGTCAGTGTTTGCGGGTCGTACTGGATTGTGTCGCCCACGACCGCACCTGAGATCCGCAGGCTTTTGCCGATGGCGCTCTGACCCTGCGCTTTCAGCTCATCAATTGTCATAAAGTATTCGGCGCTGGCTTGTGTGGATGAAACGATCAGGTAAACGACCGCGGCCAGAATCAAGACTCCGCCGATTATGAATTTCATGCGTCCCATTTGGTGCCTCCAATGCAAGATAAAAAAACATCCGAACGTACTTTATTCTACATGTATAGATTAACGAAGACTGAAAAACAACTCGGACATTCGTCATTATACATCCCCAATTTTATCCCATTTACGATGTGATAAATGTTGTCATATTGAGGCTGTTTGTCGAGTAGTTCAAGGAGAACGGATCTTTTCAATATAGATGAGATTATGACATTTGTCATATTTGTTCGGTCTGATTTTAACTTGTGACTAATGTTACAAAGCCGTACAATCTCGCTATAAAAACCCATATTTACGGGAATTTTACTTTGCCAAAGGAGGTGTTAGCACAAGAAAACTTTAAAAAGACGAGAGATCGCTCAACCCTATGAAAGGAGAATGCAGTAATGTCACTAAAGAAATTGTTTGTTCTGTTTGGCGTGTTGATTGTCGCGGCAGCAGTCTTGGCGGCGTGCGGCGGACAAGCTGCCACCGCAACGACTGTTAGTGCGACGCCAACACCCACCAAGCCCGTGCTTCAAATTCCCAATGAGGATGCTTTCCTTGGCTCTGGCCACGCCGATGCGAAAGCAGAGGCTTTCAATCATTGGAGTAGCGCCAATCCTGCTGTTGTTCCGGCTGCCTGCGCTAAGTGCCATACCTCAGCGGGCTTTCAAGATTTTGCTGCCAACGGCAAGGTCAGTGCGGATGTTCCGGCTCCTGCAGGAACTCTGGACTGCATGACCTGCCACAATGCCGCAGCAATGACGCTTGCCTCTGTCACCTTCCCCTCAGGACAGGTTGTTAACACTTCGGAGGAAGGCGAAGCAGTTTGTATGCAATGCCATCAGGGGCGTGAATCCAAAGTCAGTGTTGACAAGCAAATTGCCAATTTCAAGGCCACAGACCCAGATGCAGTGCCTGCACCAATCACGGATGCGAATGGCAAGACCCAAAACTTTGGCTTTTTGAATATCCACTATTTTGCTGCTGGCGCCACTCTATATGGTTCTCAAGCGGAGGGTGGATATCAATATGATGGAAAAACCTATGATCCAAAATTCCGTCATGTCGAAGGTATGGATACCTGCGTTGCTTGTCATGATCAACACAGCACGACTGTGCGTGTGGACAAATGCGCGACGTGCCATACGAATGTCAAGACCGTGGATGATCTCAAGAACATCCGCATGAACGGTTCTTTGGTGGACTACAATGGCAACGGGAACACCACGGAAGGCATCGCGGCCGAAATCAGCGGCTTGCAGGATATCCTATATAGCTCGATCCAGGCCTATGCCAGTGAGGTCGCTGGCGCACCGATTGTCTATGACGCCAATACCTATCCTTATTTCTTCAGTGCTGATTCCAGCGGCGCAATTCTTAAGGACGATAAAGGCAATGCTGTCGGTTACCAGAAGTGGACGCCTCACTTGTTGGAGGCGGCTTTCAACTATCAAGTTGCGGCCAAAGATCCGGGCGCTTTCGCTCATAATGCCAAGTACATCATCGAATTGCTTTATGACTCAATTGACAGCCTCAACGGCAAGATTTCCAAGCCGGTTGACATGAGCAAACTGCACCGCGATGACTCTGCCCACTTCGCTGGCAATACCATGCCTTTCCGCGACTGGGATGATACCGGTACCGTACCTTCGCCCTGCTCCAAATGTCACAGTGCTGGCGGCTTGCCGCAATTCATCGCCAACAAGGGCACAGAGATTGTTACCAAATCTGGTTTGCAGTACACGGGTCTGGTTGCCCAGCCTACTGCCAATGGCTTCATGTGCTCAACCTGCCACGATATGGCTAACATGCCGAATCGTCTGGCGGTTGTGAATGTCCCGTTCCCGAACGGCGCTTCGTTAACCTTCAGCACCGAGAAGGATGACCAGGGCAACTTGAAGCCTGTAGATTCCAATCTGTGTCTTGAATGCCATCAGGGCCGTGAGTCAACGGTGACGGTCAACAATTACATCAATGGCAGGCCGGCAGATACGGTTGATCCGAAGCTCGGCTTCAAGAATGTTCACTATCTTGCAGCTGGCGCTACATTGTTTGGCACACAGGCCCAGGGTGCGTACGAATATGCGGGCCAGACTTATGTTGGCTACAATGCCCAGCATCCGCTGAACAAATGCACCGATTGCCATGATGCCCACGCTTTGACCGTCAAGACCGATGCGTGCAAAGGCTGCCATACGAACGTGAATGGTCCGGCAGACCTTGAGAATATCCGCTACAACACAGACACCACGGACTGGAATGGCAACGGCGATACAACGGAAGGCATCTACAAGGAAATTGATACTTTCCGCACCGATCTGTATGCTGCAATCCAGAACTACGCGGAAACCAAGGCTGGAACGCCAATCGTGTACGATGGCGCATCCTATCCATATTTCTTCGTGGATGCGAACAAGGATGGCAAGGCCGATACCAACGATAAGGGCCCGATCGCATACAATGCCTGGACTCCTCGTTTGCTTGAAGCTGCCTACAACTACCAGTATTCCACCAAGGATCCTGGCGCGTTTGCCCATAACCCGATGTATGTCATGCAGTTCCTGTATGACTCTACCAAGGATTTGGGTGGTGATGTCTCCAAACTGACGAGACCGACAGTCGCCAAATAATCTTTTTAGACCAGTTCCACGTAGCGGGCGCATTGCGCCCGCTACTTTTTTATGGGTAAGTGTGCGACCACTAATCATACCGATTTGGTGATAAATAGCACTTTTCCTTATCTGGAAATTCCATAGAATTGGAGGATGCGTCCTTGCTCGGGCGTGTATTTCTTGAACGATTCCGTTCGGAAATAACAGGAGAATGCTCAAATGAAGTGGTTTTCCAATCGAATCAGGCTGGCGCTTCTGATCGTCGCCGCGTTTTTGCTCCTTGTGGGCGCGGCCGCTCTGGTGTCTGGCGCAGACGCGGCGAAGCCTCCTCAGCCGGTGGCCCAGCCTGCGTCTCAAGACAAACCGTCCAACGATTACTGTCTCGGCTGTCATGGTCAGACAAATCTGACCAAAACCCTACCGAGCGGAGAAACGCTTTCGCTCTACATTAATCCAACCCTGTTCCATGAAGGCGTTCACAACCAGGAAAATATCGCCTGCGTTGATTGCCATACGAACATTTCGACTTTTCCTCACCCTGCTTTCAAAGCCAATACAATTCGCGACGTTACCTTGCAGTTATATACATCCTGCAAGAACTGCCATGCGGATCAATACAATAAAACGCTGGACAGCGTCCACCAGAAAGCATTGGCGGCGGGGAATTTCAATGCGGCGGTTTGCACGGATTGCCATAACCCTCATCAACAGACTCGCCTCACAGATCAGCAAACCGGCGCACTTTTGCCGCAAGCCCGGGTTTCCATCCCCCAGACTTGTGCGCGCTGCCACAGCACGATCTATAACACGTACAAGGACAGCGTTCACGGCGCAGCGCTGACCACGGGCAATCCGGATGTCCCAACCTGCATTGATTGTCATGGCGTGCATAACATTCAAGACCCAACAACAGCGCGGTTTAGAAATGACACACCGCTTCTGTGTGCCAAATGCCACACCAACCCGGCCATCATGGACAAGTATGGCATCTCGACTCAGGTTCTCAACACGTATGTGGCTGATTTTCACGGCACAACCGTGACGCTTTTTGAACAGGTCTCTCCCGATACGCCGACCAACAAACCGGTTTGCACGGACTGTCATGGCGTTCATGATATTTCCAATGTGAATAATCCTGCAACCGGCATTGCCATCAAACAAAACCTCCTGGTCAAATGCCAGCGCTGCCATCCCAACGTGACCACAGCCAGCTTCACTGATGCCTGGATGAATCATTACGTTGCCAGCCCAACAGAATATCCATTGGTCTATTACGTCAACTTGTTTTATAAGATTTTGATTCCGGCGGTGATTGGCGGCATGTTGATATTTGTGATTTCTGATATTGTCAGACGGGTGGTCGAGGCCCGGAAAGGAGCGCAGCACTAATGCCGGAAAAAAAACCCGCTCCCGTACAGACGCGCACATACGTCCGTTTCTCATTTACAGATCGTCTCCAGCATCTTTTGATGCTGCTGTCGTTCACCACGTTGGCTATTACGGGCCTGGTGCAGGAATATTCCCTTAGCAGCATTTCGATATCCATTGTGCGGTTGTGGGGCGGAATCGAAAATATCCGCACGACACACCACGTGGCCGCGACCGTTTTGATGCTGATCGCGATCTACCACCTTCTTAACTTTGGGTACAAGATGTTCGTGCTGCGTCAGCGCATGACCATGCTGCCGGGCATCCAGGATATCAAGGATGCGTGGTTTGCATTCACCTACAACATCGGCCTTGGCAAATCGCGTCCGCAGATGGGGCGCTATACTTTTGAAGAGAAAGCCGAATACTGGGCGCTGGTGTGGGGAACGTTGATCATGGGAATCACGGGCTTCATGATGTGGAACCCGATTGCGACCATAAGATTCCTGCCTGGCGATTTCATCCCCGCCGCAAAAGCCGCGCATGGCGCGGAAGCTGTGCTGGCTGTATTGGCGATTATCGTCTGGCACATGTATGGCGTGCATCTTAAACGTTTCAACAAGTCCATGTGGACAGGCCGCCTGACCGAAGAAGAAATGCTTCATGAACATCCGCTGGAATTGGCGGATATCAAAGCTGGTGTTGCCAGGCCGACAACGGAAGCCTCCGCACTTCGCAAACGGCAGATGGTCTATTACCCGGTTGCAGGCGTTCTTGGGGCAGCGATGTTGTTTGCGGTTTATGGGTTTGTCAATGGCGAACAGACAGCCATCACAACAGTTCCGCCTCAAGCCCCGACAATTGCGGTTTACGTACCGGAGACTCCGACGCCTCTGCCGCCGACCCCAACCCCGTCTCCGACTCCGCTCCCAACGGCTACCGCGACCGCGTCTGCATCCACCACGACAATCGCCACGGAGTCTGCTACTGCGGCTGCTAATCTGACATGGGCGGATGTCGGTCCAATCTTCGCCGCCAAATGTGGACAATGCCACAGTGCGGCGGTCGCTTCGAATGGCCTTAACTTAAGCACGTATGCCGATGCAATGAAGGGGGCGCAGGATGGGCCGGTCATCGTCCCGAACGATGCGGCCAACAGCAAGTTGGTTCAAATCCAGTCGGCGGGCGGCCATTTCGGCCAATTATCCACCGATGAACTCGCCAAAGTTGAAGCTTGGATTAATGCTGGAGCGCTCGAAAAATAATTTTTGAAGTGACGCGGGTTAGTGTTGGTTTTCGCCGCGCCGTAAAATTTCGACCGGGAGGTGTCTTGTGAAATTCGGGGAACGGATAAGGAAGTTTTTCTTTCCACCGGCGGGTTCGTCGCGATGGCTGTTCGTCTTGCCGTACGCGGTGCTTGGCCTGCTGACGGTGCTGCTGCTCGTTGGGGGCGTATACACCTGGGACTACACTAATTCGCCACAATTCTGTGGGACAGCCTGCCATACTATGCCGCCGGAAAATGCGGCTTATTTGCGATCTCCTCATAAGAATGTCACTTGTGAAGAGTGCCATATCGGACGCGCTTTCATCGGCGACCAGATCATTCGGAAATCGCAGGGTCTTAAAGAAGCGTTCGATCAGACTTTCAATTTATATACTCTTCCAATTCGCGCCGAAGCATTGCGACCAGCGCGCGAGACGTGCGAAAAGTGCCATGATCCCTCGGCGTTTTCCAGCGACAGCCTGCAGGTGATTTCACATTATGCCAGCGATACGGACAATACACTTTCCACAACCTATCTTGTTTTGAAGACAGGCGGCGGCACGAAAGAAGAGGGTCTGGGCATCGGCATTCACTGGCATATTCTCAGTAAGGTTCAGTATTACGCCACAGACGATTTGAGTCAGACTATCCCGTATGTGCGCGTTTACAATGATGACGGTACAACAACCGAATATGTGGATGTTCAATCCGGCTTCGATCCCAAAACGATTGACGAAAGCAAACTCAAGACCATGGATTGTGTGACGTGTCATAACCGTGTTACACATAATTTCATGCCGCCAGCACAATCGGTGGATCTTGCCATGTCGCGTGGACTGATTGACCCGGGCATTCCAGACATCCACTTGAAAGCCGTCCAACTGTTG
Source organism: Chloroflexota bacterium (assembly GCA_021824575.1). Taxonomy (GTDB): domain Bacteria; phylum Chloroflexota; class Anaerolineae; order Anaerolineales; family Villigracilaceae; genus Fen-1038. The sequence continues at coordinate 8,753 of JAKAKJ010000040.1, read as the reverse complement.
ACAGCCAAATATGAAACAAGCGCTGACGCCATGACTGCCATTGCCAGCCTTGACAAGTATTATCAGAATTCGACCTACAAAGGTCACGAGGACAAGATCCAGGCGGCAATCAAGGCGATTCAGGATATTTACAATGGCACTGTTTTTCTGGATCAGAAAATAGATTGGACGACCTATCCGAATAATCTGGGACACATAGAATCGCCGGGTTGTTTCCGCTGTCACGATGGCAAACATTTGAATGCGAATCAGCAGGCGATCCGGCTCGAATGCAATCTCTGCCATTCCATCCCGGTCGTCGCGGGACCCGATAAATTCGTGGCCAACATTGAAGTCAGCCGCGGCCCCGAACCGGATTCGCACCGCAATCCGAACTGGATCAGCCTCCACAACAGTTCCATCGACTCGACGTGTGCGGCCTGCCATACCATGGGCGATCCTGGCGGTACGAGCAACACCTCCTTCTGCTCGAACAGCGCCTGCCACGGAAACGTGTTTACGTACGCAGGTTTCGACGCGCCGAAACTACGCGAGGTTCTTCAGGCGCAGATCCCTACCCCTGCGCCCAGCCCAACTCCCGCGCCGGTGGTTGGCAATCCAACCTTTGATGCTAATATCGCACCCATTTTTACCGCGAAGTGTTCTGCTTGTCATAACAGTACCACCCTTGCTGGCGGCATGGACTTGACCACCTATGCCGGTACGATGAAAGGCGGCAAGGATGGCGCGGTGATCGCCCCTGGTGATTCAACCAACAGTAAGCTTGTGCAGGTGCAGAGCAGTCAGCATTTTATGAATTTGACACCGGAGGAACTCACGCTCGTCAAGCAATGGATTGACGCAGGCGCTCCGGAAAAGTAAGCCTTTTCCCCTCACTTGCAGGGGAGGGGAAGCGGTGAGATAACGAAACAGCCGACCAGATTCATTGGTCGGCTGTTTCGTTTAAGTTTGTTGTTCTTAGGCTGTTGCTGTCTCTGTCTCTACCGATTTGACTTTGACAGTTTCATGTTCTGTTTCATAGATTCGATGATCCACCACATGCAGGTAGCGGACGCCGAGGGAGAAAAGTGTCAGCCCGTAGGAAATGATTCCCAGGCCCGCAATCCATTCGATGATCGAAGGGCGATACATGGTGTAACTTACGGTTGGTTCTCCGGGCATGTATGAAACCAATACGAGCAGGCCAGAGAGATTTGTGTCCCAGCGGTAGGCAACGACTCCGCCGACAATCAGTGCCAGGGCGATCATACGCAGGATTGGATTCGAGCGGCTCTTTTTCCTCAGCAGGATAATGATCGGCACGACTGCACCCAACAGCATTTCGCCGAACCAGAAGTTGAACGAAAGCACTCCACTGGTCAGGATATTCAAGCCTTCAGTGCGGCCAGCTTCATAGGTATAGGTCATCGAAAGTGCGTCCCAGAAGCGGAAGTAAAGATATGCCACCATGATCCAGCCGACAAAATACGCGACGCGGTCGAGCAGTTCGTCTTTGATGACCGCGCGCTTTGTTAAGCGCGCTGAGAGCATGGATGCAAAAACTGTCAATGCCATTCCGCCTGCGACTGCTGAGATGATGAACAGCACCGCGATATCAGGTCGGAACCAATATGGCCGCGCTTTGAGCACTCCATAGACTGCGCCAAGTGAAGACTGGTGGAGCATCGAAAGACATAATCCAACGATTGCCAGATAAGGCGCGTAATGATGAACGCCTTCGAGTTTTTCAGCAATCACTGGAAAATGCTCGCGAAGCCAGTCAAAGGATGAAAGGATTGGCAGCACTTCCAATAACAGTACGGTCAGATAGAGACACACGCACATTGTCACTTCCCATAGCAGGGAATGTTGGTTCCAATAAACAACAGCGTGCCAGAAGCGATCCGGGCGGCCGATGTCGAGCATCAGAGCCAGCATTGCCATGGTGTAACCTGCTAAACCGATGAAGGTTGCGGTGCGCGCGACAGGTTGATACTGTTTCAATCCCAGCAAATATACGCCCGCGCATAGAAAGAACGCGCCGCCCGCGAGGGCAATGGATGAAAGATCAATTGTGATCCACAAGCCCCACGGCACGAGGTCCGAGAGATGCGTGACGGAGAGCCCTTTCGAAAAGACGATCAAACCGGCTCCCAATCCCATCACGAGGAATAGACTCAAGATGGACATCCATCTGCCCCACGCAGAACCGAAGAAGGAATTGATCTTGGATATGTTCATCTTAGCCCTCCGCCTTTGGAGGCAAATAATAAACGCGCGGACCCGTTCCCAAATCTTCGCGCAGACGGAAGTGCGGATTCGCTTTCAGGAGTTTGCTCACTGCTGAGTTGGGATCGTTCGCATCGCCGAAGACACGCGCACCGGTTGGGCAAGCCACAACGCAAGCCGGAGTCGCATCTTCATCCACGCCCGGCTCAAGTCCAAGTTGTAAACCGCGATCAATGCGTTGATAGCAGAACGCGCATTTTTCCGGCACACCGCGCGGGCGCCGCGGAACTTCCGGTTCGCCCCATTCGGGGACGGCTGGATTCACTCCGTCGAATTTTGTCCAGTTGAACGAGCGCGCTCCGTACGGGCATGCTACTTCACAATAACGGCAGCCGATACAGCGGTCGTAATCCATCATTACGATTCCATCGGGGCGGTAATATGAAGCTTTGACCGGGCACACTTCCACACATGGGGCCTTCGCACACTGCATACACGGCCGCGGCAGATACACTTTTTGGTCGCCGATCTGTCCCGCTTCGATCACGGGATTCCACGTAATGTCCGGTGAAATGTCGTTGTGAGCGCGGCAGGCCATTACACAATATCCGCAGCCTGTGCATTTGCTCTGGTCAATCACCATCGCCCATTGACGCCCGCCGCTCGGTGCGGATTCAGATGCGTTGGCTTTCTGGATGACTTGCAGTCCGGCAACAGCAGCCGCAGCAACACCAGCAACCTTAAGTAAATCGCGTCGGGAAACATTTCCATCACTCATGCTTGCCTCCCTTGACGATGTATTTGTGATACGCGCGATCCAGCCACGGCATAAGGATCATGCCGCCTGCCAACCCAATCATGCCGGCCATCATGGCATATCCGAACGGGCTGACGGGCGTCGGTGCGCTGCTCACAGGCGGAACCGGCGTGACGACCGCTGTCGGTTCAGGCGTGGGAGTGCCGCCAGCTTCCTCGATCTTTATCGCGGCCGCGGCAACGGCCTGACCCGGAGCGTGCATTTGATCCGCATGGCATTTGTTGCAGGTGTCAATGCTGGGAATGAAACTATGATCAGGAGCCTCGTGCGCGGTGGCGAAATCAGTGGTGGCGGTTGTGTCGCCCACATTGAATCCAAGATGACAATTGACACAAGTCACGCCTGCCTGCGCGTGTTTGGATGTCGGGAAATTCTGCATCGCATCTTTGTGGCAGTTCTCGCACAATGCCGAAGCGTCTGCATTTGCAGCCTGGCCCGGAATCTTTTTCATCCCCGCGGCGTGCGGATCATGACACGTAGTGCAACTCATGTTGCGTTGATAGTGCGCGCTGAGTTTCCAATTGGCGGTTGCAAACCTCGGATCACTATGACACTTGCCGCACAAATCGGATGATGTGTCTGTCGGCATGTTGTCCACCGGATGGTTGGCCGGGATCGGGCTGTGGCAGACTTTGCATGAAACACTGTCCGCTTCGGATTGTCCCGTAGTCGGATCGTATCCGGTGGTGTGGCAAACAAGGCACGCGCCCGGCTTGCCCTGAGCAGCCCAGGATTGGACAAAGACCGGATCGGTCATCGCCTGGCCGTGAGGTCCGGTTTGCCATGTATCATAAATATCTTTATGGCAGGCCGCGCAGTTGTCCACATTGGTCTGGCTGGTTTGAGTTGTTGACGGAGGCGGCGGAGTCGGAGTGCCATCCTGCGCCTGGGCGATCATAAGCGTCACGCCCGCAGACAACAGGGCAAACATCACAGCGACCAAAAAACGTTGAAAGCGTGAAATCATGGTGCATTCTCCTTATTAAAATGTTTAGGCGTGAGCGGGAATGGGTGCCCCGCGGAATACCGGGCAGGTAAGACATTCCTCGCGTAAATAACCATTGGGCAAACGGCGCGCCTGCCAGCACGGAAGCGGAGAAAGGAAGCCGCGGCATTTTTCGCGTACTTCCTCGGGACAATTGTTGGTCTTCCAACATTCTGGTTTTTCGACTGGCGACAAATGAGCTTCGCTTTCCTTCTGCCAGCGCGCATCCAGCTTTCGCAGGAAATACACAGCCAGCGCCGTGATCAGAATTGGAATACCGAAGCGCAAAGCCAGGCCGCCCAGCAATGCAAGTAGCGCATTGATATCATTCATAAGTCACCTCACAATCATTGGTATGGAGCGCGCTGGCGTCGTTGCACCCATTCGCCGATCAACAGCAGCAACCCAAACGGGACAATCAGCCGGGCAAGAATCAAAGTGAGCATCAATACAGTGGCGTTCATCGCATTCTCCTTTCGGATCGCTCTCAGTTTACGTTAATGGAATATGAGACGTAAATTCGGACGCCTACCCAACTTTTGATTTTGCTTCTGTGGTTCCCTCCGGACTTGGGGCTGCGGCGTGCGCCCCACACCTTATCTCATCTGATGGGTGATTCGCCCCATGAAACAAACTTCCCGCAAACGTGAGTCTGCGGGAAGTTCAAAAGACATCTTTTTTATCTGCGTTTAAAGCGAATGTCAAAAAATCCTCTTATATACTTCCCGCTTTGGCCAGCCTGATCGTTCCGCAAGTTCGGACGAAATTTCTTTGGCAGATTTTTTAGTCGCCAATTCTTTCTTGATTGCTCTTAACAATTCTTCTTCCGCCCACTTTTTTCTTTCCTCTTTCTTCCGTCCCTGAATGACCAATACAAATTCACCGCGCGGTGCTTTGAAATAATCAATCGCTTCGCTGATTGTTCCGCGCCAAATTTCTTCATGAATCTTGGTCAATTCGCGCGCCAGGGCAATTTGACGATTGCCTAAAACAATTTGTAAATCTTTCAGTGAGTCAATTAGACGATGCGGCGTTTCGAGAAAGATCAACGTGTAAGGAAAATCCGCAGCATGTTTGAGCGCGGTTTTGCGTTCAGATGATTTACGCGGCAAATAGCCGAGATACAAAAAAGAATCGGTCGGCAGGCCGGACGCGGCCAAAGCGGCAACCGGGGCCGAGGGTCCGGGGATCGGGCTGATGTCGAAGGCTGAGGCGAGCGCGGCGCGCACCAATTCGTAACCGGGATCGTTGATGGCCGGCATGCCCGCATCCGAGACGAGCGCCACGTCACCCTCCGCAAGCGCGGCGAGAATCGAATCGAGTTTGGTCAGTTTATTATGTTCGAAATAGCTGGTGACCGGGGTATGAATATCAAAATGAATAAGCAGTTTTTGAGTCTGGCGCGTATCTTCAGCAGCGATCAATCGAGCTTCACGCAAAATTCTCACTGCACGTGGACTCATGTCTTCGAGATTGCCAATCGGCGTCGCGACCAGATAGAGCGTGCCCATCAATTCGATTGTAACTTAAAACATTCCTCCCCCGTTTCCGGGGGAGGATGCGAAAGGGAGAAGAAGAAAATCTATTGTTTGATGGCATCTCCAGCCGGGGAAACGACATACCAGATGCTCTTGATGCCCTGTCCGTTCGTATCACCTGCAGCTTTATCATTGGCAAAATAATAAAGTGGGTGACCGTTGTAAGTTACCTGCACAGTGCCGTCAGCGCGAGTGGTGGTTCCAAGCTTGGTGCCGTCCACGCCGCTGCCCGCGACCGGGCTTCCATTGGTAAGCAGCGCGGGCCAAAGGCTGGCGCAAGCGCCGGTACAAGTGGATGTTGTTGACGTATCGTTCAGGAACATGTAAAGCGTCATGCCGCTTGCATCGGTGAGGATCGAACCATATTTGGCATTGTTCGCAACATTGACGGTTGCCGGGCCTGTGGGGGTTGCAGGTGGAACCATAGTGGCTGGCGCGCTGGTGGCCGGTGCTTGAGTAGCCGGGGCGGTAGTGGCTGGTGCCGTAGTTGCTGGCGCTTGAGTAGCTGCCTGAGCTGGCGGCGCCTGGGTCGCCGGCGGTTGTGTAGCTGGCGCTTGTGTTGGCGTTGCCTGCGGCGCACAGGCGGTTGCAAGGATCGTAAATGCAACCAATAAAGTGACTAGCAAATGTGAAGTTTTCATTTAAATCTCTCTCCTTGTAAAAAGTGGTCAGAGTACGCTTTCTAAAACGCATACGTCTCTTTGAAGCTGGTTGGATCATTTATTGGATTAAGATGGGGTTAGAAAATTATGTAGGATGATTCGGCGGATCATGCTTTTCAAACGCGGATGACACCCGTCACCGAACTTCGGGCGGGCACATGGTATTCGCGTTGGGATTTTGAGTGCTGGGAGATAATGCGCTAAAAATCAATTCTGAAGATGCGTTGACCGGTGGGCTGCTTGCTGCCTCCGGCGGGTTCGACCGTTACACCGAGGCTGGAAAACACGGAGAGTTCGCTCGTTGATGTGATGGATACAGACGTAAACGGCAAGTCCGGATCAGGATCGAAAATCGCGGCGCTGGTTCTTTCGCCCTGAGGATTAACGAGCCACGCTTGATATGTTTGACTGTTCTTCAACTGGGGAAGATTCCAGACAATCAACACGGCTATGCTGCGGTCTTTGTCGAGGAGGAGCGCACCGCTGACGCTGGGCGCATTGATCGCCAACGATTGCGTGCCGGGATAAGCCAGCATGGCGAGCGCGATTTGGCTGGTTTGAATCTCGCGTGTCAGCTTTGCCTGTTGATACTGGTAGGACTGCATCTGGAACAATGAAAACAAATTGAGCGCCAGCAGGACGACTACTGCAAATCCCAAAGCGAGCTGATTGAAGGACCATGTGCGGCGCGGATGATTCGATTTTTGCGCGGATGGCAGGTGCTGTCGCAGACGCTGACGAAGCGACTCGGGCGGCGCTTTTGGCGGGATCGCCATCAGCAGGCCGCCGCTGATTTGACGGTAAGCCGCCAATTCGTCCCGGCATGAAGCGCATGTTTGAAGATGAGCCTCGAGCACGGAAGATTCCTCGGCATCCAATGTCCCCAGCGCATACGCGGAAATGTTTTCGATAAAGGGTCTGTGTTCGGAATCGCTCGGCATTCGGCCTCTGAATGAAATACGTTCCTGCAGAAATACTTGGATTTACGGATTTCCCCAAACACGGCGCAGTTGTTCCATGGCTGAGCGCATGCGGGTCTTGACGGTCCCAAGCGGCCAGCCAAGCTCCTCGGCAATTTCGCTTTGACTCAATCCCTGGTAATATGCCAGCTCGATCACCTGGCGATAATCCGGCGTAAGCGATTGCACTGCCAGATAAAGCGTTCGCCAGCGCGACTCTTCGCTTGTGGTTTTCGAATCGGGGATGACGCGCCAGAAGTCATCGGGATCATCGGCTGTGGAAAGCGTGGGGCGGCGCGCCTCGAGCCGCAGACGGTCGAGGGCGGTGCGGCGCGTAATGGTTAGCAGCCAGACCAGCACGGGGCCGCGTTCTGCCGAGTAAAGCCGGGCGCGGCTCCAGAGTTTCAGGAATGTATCCTGTGTGGCTTCTTCGGCCAGCATCGGATCTGAAAGGATGTGTAACGTCAGCGCGTGAACTTGAGCGGCATAACGGTCATAGAGCGCAAGAAAGGCGCGCTCATTGCCGCCTGCCACTTGTTGTATCAATTCCTTGTCATCAGGTTCCGCCACGCTTCCATTGTACCGAATTTGTGGCGGGGATTTAAGGCCGGGTCCTTCCGGGAAGCGCCTTTATAAGAATTTTGCGGATATGGGCTATGCGGAAAATACGAAAAGCAAATTTTCGCAAATTGCTTAAAAAATTCGCAGCTGGGATTTTGGACTTCCGGTTAAAAATTGATGCCCCAAAGAGTTTGTGCCCCGCTGTTCTCGGAAAATGAAGGGCCCCTGACGATATCTGAATGTCAGAGGCCCGGCAGGGAGCGAATAAAAAGATCAGTTAAGGCGTTACAACCACAGTGCCTTTCAGTGCCGGATTGGTTGTTGAATGATAGGTAAAGGTTCCGGCCTGGCTGAACGTGAACTGATAAGTAGCGCCAGCCGTGAGTGATCCGCTGTCGAAGAGACTCGCCGTATCCGATGTCACACTTTCCGCGGCGGAGTCGTTGTTCGTCCAGGTGACGGTGGTGCCAGCCTTGACCGTTAACAGAGTCGGCTGGAATCCGCTGCTGGTGATGGCGACCGTTCCACTGGACGCGGGCGCAGCAGGAGTCTGCGAACCGGATGCGCTGGATGAGCTCTGTCCGGATGGCGAAGGCGGAGTGTGAGTCGCCTTGATGTGTTTCCCGCTTTTGCCCGCTGTGGTCGAACTGCCTCCCAGACCGACTAACTTGCTCAGACCGAGATGCAGGGAGCAGGATGATAACGCCAGTGCGAGCGCGACGAAAAGCGATAGAAGAGTAATACGTTTCATTTTATTTTTGCCTCCAAGCAAACGCGCCAATCTTACTTCTGACAGATTAATGCCAGATGTGTGTTTTCGGGGTTTTGTTCCGCTGAACCATATAGATGGCAAGTGGTTTGAAATGCCTTACCGGCGACACCATCCAGTCTTATAACTTGAGTTTAGAGTAGCAAAGTAGCACATAAGAGATGTGTGGTCATACCGAACGTTAAAAATTGAAAAGCAAATACCGATCACGGACTTGCAGAAGCCGAAATGTGGACTTTTTTGCTCTTGAACAC
>JAKAKJ010000036.1 GCA_021824575.1 Chloroflexota bacterium | reverse complement strand
CCAGCCCGAGTCGCATTTGATTCCGCGTGTTCTTAAAGTTGCATTGGGACAGTCCGATGCCGCGATGATTTACGGCACGGATTATCCGACGCCGGACGGCACGTGCATCCGCGATTACATTCACATCGCGGATCTGCTGTCCGCGCATTTGCTGGCTCTCGACGCGCTGGAAAAAAGCGACAGACTGATCTACAACATCGGAAGCGGAAGCGGCTACTCGGTCCGCGAAGTGATCGAGGCGGCGCGCAAAGTCACAGGTCACGCCATCCCCGCCATCGAGTCTCCGCGCAGGCCGGGCGATCCAGCGCGTCTTATCGCATCGTCTGATAAAATCCGCCGCGAGCTTGGATGGACTCCGCAGCACGAAAATCTTCACGACATTATTTCGAGCGCGTGGGAGTGGCATCAGTCGCATCCAAATGGATATGAAAAATGAAGTTTGAAACTTTTCTTGTTGTACTGGTTGGCTGGGTTTTCTCGCTGTGCCTGCATGAGTTCTCGCATGCGCTGGTTGCCTACTTGGGCGGCGATACAACCGTTAAAGATAAAGGCTATCTGACATTCAACCCACTCAAATATACCCATCCAGTCTATTCGCTCTTGCTGCCTCTTTTGTTTCTCTTAATAGGCGGGATTGGTTTACCGGGAGGCGCAGTTTATATCGAGACGTGGCGATTACGAAGCCGACGATGGATCAGTGCCGTTTCGCTGGCCGGGCCTGCTTCCAATGCGCTTCTGGCTGTGATTTTGAGTTTGATCCTGCGCTTCGCACCGATCAGCAACTCGGGCATCTGGCCGGGACTTGCTTTCCTGGCCTTGCTGCAAGTGACCGCGGTTGTGTTGAATCTGATTCCTGTTCCGCCGTTCGATGGATATGGTGCCATTGAACCGTACCTTGATCCAAACCTGCGGACGCGCATCAATCAAGTGGGCGGAGTCATGATTTGGATTGTGTTTTTGGTTTTGTGGTATGTGCCATTTGTCAACAATTTGTTTTGGGGATTGATCGGGCTGCTCTCGCAGGGGATTGGCCTGCCAGTACAACTGGCAATCTCCGGCTTATCGCAATTCCAGTTCTGGCAATAAAAAAATCCGGCCGAAATTCCAGCAGACATTTTTGGGGACACGCATTTGTAACGACATTTACAAATCAGACTGTTTTTGTTATAATAATAGTGTAATATTTCACAAGTATTTCTTTGTTGCTGGAGTGACAAATGGCCGCACAGGAACTTCCCCATGTTGTGATCGTCGGCGCAGGATTTGGCGGCATGGAATCGGCCAAGCGGCTGGCGCACACGCCCGTCCGTATTACGCTGATTGACAGGCAAAACTATCACCTGTTCCAGCCGTTGCTCTATCAGGTTGCCATCGCGGGACTTGTCCCATCGCAGATTGCCTATCCGGTAAGAACGATTTTCCGCAATCAGAAAAACCTGACATTTCAAATGGGCGAAGTCACCCGTATTGACTTCGACGCGCATTACGTCAAAATGGATGGCTCCGTGATTGCTTACGATTATTTGATCCTTGCGGTCGGCGGGCAGACGAATTTCTTTGGCTTGCAATCCGTGGAGCGCGATGCTTTTCAGTTAAAGAATATCGAGAGTGCGATTGCCACGCGCAATCATCTGCTGGAAATGTTCGAGCGAGCCAGCCGCGAAGCAGATGCAGATAAACGCCGCGCGTTGTTGACCTTTGCTGTCGTCGGCGCTGGACCAACCGGCGTGGAAACTGCCGGTGCATTGGCCGAGTTAATTACGCACGTGTTAGCCAAGGATTATCCGCAGATGGATTTGAAGGAAGTGCGCGTGCTTCTTTTGGAAGCGGGGCCGCATGTGATGCCAAGTTACCCGGACGGACTCCGTAAGGCAACAACTGGCCTTCTGGAAAAAAAGCATGTGGATGTCATGCTCAACGCCAAGCTCATGGACTATAACGGCGGACGAATCACATTAAGCGATGGGAAGCAGATTGCATCACATACTTTGATTTGGACAGCGGGCGTGCGCGCGGCCGAATTGGCGGATCAGCTTGGGATTCAGCAAGCCGCTTCCAGTCGGGTTGTGACCGAAGCGACTCTGCAATTGCCAAATCATCCGGAAGTTTTCGTCATCGGCGACGCGGCATATTTTGTCAATGGGAATGGTCAGCCTTTGCCGATGCTGGCGACGGTCGCACAACAACAGGCGAAAGCTGTCGTAAAAAATATCCGAAAAATGTTGATGGGCGAACAACCCGAATCATTTCACTACAAAGACCCCGGCCTGCTGGCAACGATTGGACGCAACGCGGCAGTGGCGCGTATTTGGGGATTATCGTTTAGCGGATTTATCGCGTGGGCGATCTGGGTCGTGCTTCATATCTATCGCCTGATCGGATTCCGAAACCGGCTGGTTGTGTTGATCAATTGGGCGTGGGATTATTTCTTTTACGAGAGTCAGGTGCGGCTGATAACGAAAGAGTAGGGACAGGTCTCAGACCTGTCCCTACAGCGATAATTCTCTGTACACAAACCACTGGCCTTTACGATTATCCAAGTCTTTCATAGCGCGATCATAATACAAATCAAAGATTTGACCCGTGTCCACGCGCACGCGGAAATAAAATCGTCCCACGTTCAACGAGCCGCGCGTGGACGCGACCTCCGCGTGCGCCGGACGCATGTTGCGTGCCATCTTGCCGTGGCGGGCAAAGTCACTCCACGACGAAAGCAGCTCAACGACACGATATGTTTTGCTCTCCCAGATAAATCCGTTTGGACAATCGGGCGTCTTTTCGCGGGTGGGATGCACATCGAATAAAACTTCGATGGGGCGGTCGAGAAAATGAATGGCGCGTGGTTCAGTCATGGCAACTTTGTAGGTCATGCTTGAAGCGTGACCTACAACTTTTTCTCCAGATATTCTTTGAGCGCAACCGCGTTGTTGTGATCCACATCTTTCGCGGCGAAGAGCAAAGTCAATTTTCCAGCGCGGGATATTTGGATTAATTGTTTGACTAAATCGGGATGCTCATCAAGTTCCTTGAAATATTGTTTTTGAAATTCCTTCCAGTTGTCCTCGTGATGTCCAAACTGTTTACGCAATTCGTTGCTCGGTGCAATATCCTTCATCCACTCATCCAGTTTGAGCGAAGCTTTGGATAAACCGCGCGGCCATAAACGATCCACGAGGATGCGTACGCCATCGCTTGCGGCCGGTGGATCATACACTCGTTTGATTTGAATACTCATGTTAGTCCTTGTCCACCAGGTGAAAATGATGCATGAAACGATGGACAATAGGCGCGGCCAGCACGCCAATTGCTGCCAGCAGAACAACGCCCGAATAAAGAGCGTAAAACGAAGCGAATAATTTTCCTGCCGTTGTGTGCAGCACATCCACCGGCCCCATGCCGCCGAGAATCATCGAAGCGTTCAAAAGCGAATCGATCCACGACAACCCTTCGAGAAAATGATAACCCAATACGCCGATGCCAAGTGAGATCAAGACGATTCCTGCCGCGATTCCCGCGTTGCGCGCCAGGCGTTGTACGAAAACTTTTCGACTGGCAAGTGGCTGCTTGAAGTGTTCGTACACTTTAGACTCCTTCATATTTCAAATTCCAGTCCCAAAACCAATATGCCAGGCCTTTATACTTGCCCCATTTTTCAAATTTCTTTTCAACCTGTTTTGGCGTCACCGGCTTGCCCCGGTACCATTCGTGCGAGACCACCTTCAACGCCCACGAGTCAATCGGGATGAAATCGGATCGCCCGAGAATCATCAGCAGGTTCGCCGCCGCATACGGGCCGACGCCGCGAATATTCATCAATTCTTTGCGGAGTTCAAGCGTCGGAAGTGTGGACGTTTTGTAGGATTCGACGTCCAGTTCGCCGGATGCAACGCGGACGGCCAATTCATGGATGGCTGGTGCGCGATATCCGACGCGTACCGCTTCTTTCAGGACTTTGGGGCTGGACGCGGCGATTCTATCAGGCGTGGGAAATGCCTTTTTATCGGAGGCTGCTAATGAGCCCCCGAAGGAAGCGATGAGATTTAGATTCATCCGTTTGGTTGCAGCCCATAGAGTATTCGTCGTCAGGATCGTTTTCAAAACGTCCTCGAAAAATGTCGGCGAACGGAGCACACGCCCGCGCGCCAGCTTTTCGGCGTGACGAAGTTTCGGTTCCTTACGCGCGACTTTGTAGAATGAAGAAAAATCCTGATCGAGTCCCAGCATCCACGTGACTTTTCCCTTTACTTCATTTTGTTCGGCTTTGTTGAGCCTGCCTTTGATTTCAACCGTCACACCTTTCGAATCGCCAGTCATTCGGTATTGGATGATGCGGTCATTGGAGAGATGATCTGTGTAGAAAAGCATTCTCGCGGCTTCATCAAATTGAAAGGGAGCCAGTTGAAGCCATCCGTGCGATTGGACGGTGGAAAGAAAATTGAAAGGCGGGCGGGCAGACAAGGTCAGATTCATGGTCATCTCTGGATGCAGCAGGGTTCTGCGAAGATTGGCGGAGTAAATCCCGTCGAAGGAATTTTGAAGATTGTACACTGAACGCCAGTCCGGGCGAAGGATGAACATGCGCCCTGAAAAAAGTTATACTCGCCGCATGAACAAAACCTGGATTTCCGTGACCGGGGTTGTCGTCCAGGGTTATCGCGTCGCATCGGGGCCGTCGGCGGATTATCCATACGGCGCGTTGGACAGGCAAAAGCCAATATTCAAATCACGTGGACTCGATCTCAGTGGTTATTTCAACGGCACGCTGAATATTGACATCCGCCCGGCAACGTTCAGGGTGGTGAAGCCGGAATACACGTTTTACAACGTCGAATGGACGGACTTGCATCCGCCGGAGCATTTCTCGTTTTCACGCTGCAAAGTGATTTTCAAAGATGTGGAATATGCCGGCTGGGTCTATTATCCGCACCCGGAGACGAAGATCCGAAATTTCCAGAATCCGTCGCTGTTGGAAGTGATCGCGATGCCGATTCCAGAGATTCGATATGGGGATAAAGTGGAAGTGCTGGTGAATTCAGAAGAGATAACAATATCGAAAATGTCATTCTGAGGAACAAAGCGGCGAAGAATCTGCCCTTTCTTCAAGTTATGGAAGAACGAGACCCTTCGCCGCGCTCACATCGTCCCGATGCCCTTCGGGAGAGTGACAACTCGATTCAGAATCTCAGGTGCTTGACCGACTCGCCGAGGTTGATGAGCTCTTTGAGCGCGTCGATGCCGATGCGTAAGTGTATGTCCGCAAATTTCTGTGTGACTTTCTTATCACTCCGGGCTGTCTTGATGCCGCTGGACACCATCGGCTGGTCGGAGACCAAGAGCAAAGCCCCGGATGGGATCTGGTTGTAGAAACCGGTTGAGAAGATGGTGGCGGTTTCCATGTCAATTGCCATGGCGCGGATGCGGCGCAGGTAGGATTTGAACTGCTCATCGTGTTCCCAGACGCGGCGGTTGGTGGTGTAAACGGTGCCCGTCCAATAGTCGAGGTCGTGGTCACGGATGATCGTCGAGACAGCCTTTTGCAAATTGAAGGCGGGCAGAGCCGGGACTTCAGGCGGGAAGTAATCGTTCGATGTCCCTTC
>JAKAKJ010000038.1 GCA_021824575.1 Chloroflexota bacterium | reverse complement strand
CCGCCTTCCCCAGCATCTGACTCACTTTCGTGATCGCCGCCGTCAAGGTCGTCTTCCCGTGATCTATGTGCCCCATCGTCCCCACGTTCAGATGCGGCTTCGTCCTCTCATATTTCGCTTTCGCCATTTTCTATCTCCTTTTTCAACGAAGTGAGACATTCAGCAAGTGAGCCCATGGTGGGAATTGAACCCACGACCACACCCTTACCAAGGGTGTGCTCTACCGACTGAGCTACATGGGCTTATACTGCTGTTACCGGGCAAATCCCGGCTTGTGGGCGGTGAAGGATTCGAACCTCCGAAGGCATCTGCCAACTGATTTACAGTCAGTCCCCTTTGGCCACTTGGGTAACCGCCCGCTTATTCGACTGGTAGCTCATTTATCTACTAGTCGCTTCGTCCCTTTATGCGAGAGACGAACCGACTAACAGATCAATGTGGAGCCGACGACGAGAATCGAACTCGTAACCGCCCGCTTACAAGGCGGGTGCTCTGCCGATTGAGCTACGTCGGCAATTAAGCAGGCGAATTATACCAAATTCAAAGGGTGCGTCAATGTTTTTCTTCTTTGAGAAAGAAATCAAAAGACACCTCTTGACACGAACTTCAATTTGATTATAATTAGAACAAATGTTCAGAAAGCAAGTTTGATATGACACAGACTAATAAATATGCTCTGACGTTTGAAACTTTAGCAGAACTCTCAACGGAGATTCGTTCGGCTCACGCGGACCCCGCACCGGCTCTGCCAAAATTGAGCGAAGTCCTGGCTGAGATTTCTCCTCTGCCGCGCGGCGCCTTATTCCTTGGCATGGCAAATGACGGGCTGCCCATCTTATTGAACATGCTGGATCCCCGTCCGGGTCCAATTTTGATTGCTGGAGATCGGGGAAGTGGAAAAACAAAGCTGCTTCAAATCGTTGCTCAAAGTATTTCTCACATGCCAGCAAATCATAACGTCCGATATGTTGCCTTTACCAATTACGCAGACGAATGGAATGCGCTTCAAAATCAAAATTGCGAAGGGATTTTGCCAATCGCCGATTCAGAAAGCGCAGGTTATTTAGCCGGGCTGGTGGAGTGGGCGCATGGCAAGCAAGATAACCAACAGATGGTCATATTGTTGATTGATGATTTCGAATCCGTATTATCGTTCAATGAAATTCGACAATACCTGCGCTGGCTGCTTTTACGCGGACCAGCGCACCAAATCTGGCCTTTCATTACATTGAATTCAGGACGCGGCGAGCATCTGGCTTCATGGCTGGGAGAATTTCGCACGCGTTTATTTGGTCACATCGAAGATTCGCAAATCAGCGAAAGTCTCGCGGGCCGCAACGGAAATCTTATTGGCGATTTGATCGCCGGTTCCCAGTTTGCAATGCGTGAGGGCGAATCCTGGCTGCCGTTCTGGATTCCCCGATTAGATTAGGAGGCCGTATGCATGTCGGAATGTTGTGGTTTGACAATACGCCGAACATCTCCCTGAAGATGAAAATCGAAAAAGCGGTCAAATATTATCGTCAAAAATACCATCGTGAACCGAATCTATGCCTGATCCATCCGAACATGATCGAAGATGAAAAGCCCGAAATGGATTCGATGACGATTCGTCCATACCAGCCCGTCTTGCCCGGGCATTTGTGGATTGGAATCGAAGATAATAATTGACCCGACCTGCCCTCTGTTCATCAGGCTACTTTCAACAAATCTTAAATGCAAAGGTGCCAAGATGTGAAATTTTAATCTTGGCACCTTTGCATTCGTTTTTAGGCAGATTATGCAAAGCGGCAATTGCGTAAACAATGATGCGGGGATTAGACACCAATGGCTACGGCAACAGCCACAGCATGAGTCATGCTGTGGCTGATGCTGACAGACCAGTTTTGTAATCCAAGTTCTTTTGCTTTCTGATCTGCCGCGCCGTACAAAGTAAGCGCCGGTGCGTGTTGTTCGTCACCGAGGATTTCGATATCTTTCCACGTCACATCGCCGATGCCAGTTCCCAGCGCTTTAGCGACAGCTTCCTTCGCGGCGAATCGTCCAGCCAAGGACTCGTTTGATTTCCCACACTGCTCCAATTCAGCAGACGTATAGATTCGTTCAAGATAACGCTTGCCATGCCGCGCAATCACTTCTTCGATGCGGGCTGTTTCGATCAAATCAACGCCAGTTCGCAAAATCATTTTTTGACGGATCAAACGCACCAACAATTACGGCCCAGCTGTTGCAATGACAAGTCGTTCGGGATCGATATATTTGCGCGCTACAGCAACAACGTCATCCTGCTTTACAGCATTAACGATGTTTGGATAGCGGCGATAATAATCCAAGCCGAGGTCGTAGCGTTCAATCGTCAATAGCGCATTTGCCACGCCGCCATTGGATTCAAGCGAGAGCGGAAGCCGTCCAATGAAATTGGCCTTGCTATCAGTTAACTCCTCTTTAGTCACGCCATCCACGACAAAGCGCTTCAATTCCTTGACGATTAATTCAGTTGCCTTCTTTACATTTCCAGGATTGACGCCCGCGCTGACCGTCCATGAACCGGGGCCTACTCCCGCGCTCAGACTCGAATAAGCATAATAAGCCAGCCCGGATTTCTCGCGGACCGATTCGCCAATGCGTCCCATCATCCCGAACTGACCAAGCACGGAATTGCCAAGCGAGGCAGCCATATAATCATCATCTTTGCGGCGCGGGCCATAACTCCCGATGACAATATCGGCTTGCGACTTGCCAGTGATTTTGTGATGGCGATTTGCAGCAGCGGTTAAAGGTTTGGGATTGGGAACCGGCGGCACTTCAGGCTGTGCGGGATTCTTCCAACTGAGCAGGGCATGTTTAACGAGATCCACTGCCCGTTCCGGTTCGACCGCACCAACAATGGCAATTGCCATGCCGCGCGGACCGAAATTCTGTTTGTGATATTTTACAAGGTCGGCACGCGTGATCGCTTTGACTGTTTCGGGGTCACCATCTTCCGGCCGCGAATATGGATGGTTGCGGAACAGGGTTTTATCGAAAGCAAGATCGGCCATATCCGCGGTATCCTGTGCGCGGATCGCCAGGCCGGTCAATAATTGATGTCGAAGTTTTTCAACTTCAACCTTTGGGAACGTGGGCTGCCGGAGAATTTCCGAAAGCAGGCCAAGCAATAAAGACAAATCCTCGGCGAGCGCACGTCCGCTGAAGCTCGTTGTGTGGAGTCCGGCGTCAAAGCCGAGGCTGGCACCAACCGATTCGAGGTCGTTATAAAGCTCGTCAAAGGAATATTTAACGGTACCGCGCATCAGCGCAGACGCGGCAAAATCAGCGAGACCCAGCTTCTCATCCGGGTCGAACAAACTGCCCGTTTGAATGTATCCGCTAATGGAAACAGATGGACTATTGAAGTTGGAGCGCGTCAATACAGTAATCCCGTTCGAAAGGACCTCACGATGAATATCTTCTGGGCCAGGAAGAGAATGACTTGCGGAATTGGAAATGTGTATGATCATTTCTTTTCCTTACCTGTGGGAATATACGTTCCAACCACGCGTGACTGCGGACGAAAATACTGGCGGGCCACACGCAGAACATCTTTGGGGGTTACCTTTTCCAATTTTTCCAAATAAGACTCGAACCAATCGTAGCTGGCGAACATCTCTGCGTGCCCGAGCCAGAATGCCTGGTTCGTGATGTTATCAGTTCCATACGCAAAATTGGCGCGCGCCTGTTTGATTGCGCGTTTGATCTCCTGTCTCGATACGAGCTTATCCTGCACGCGCTCGATCTCGGCATCCAGGGCCGCGAGAGTCTCCTCCGGTTTGCGCCCCGGATGAACTGTCAGCGAAATGCTGTAAAGAAATGGATCAACAGTCGTGTTCGACCCGGCAGAAAGGCCGACTGCAAATTCCTTATCCACGAGTGCGCGATAAAGCCGCGACGTTTTATTTGAAATGCCGCCACCACCAAACATGTTCAGATTTGATGGGCCAGCCAGTAGACTATCCAAAACGGAAAGCGGGATAAAGTCTGGATGCGAGGCGGCTGGGATGTGATACACGGCTTCGAGATAAACGGTCTCACCCGGACCCTCAACCGTGACGCGCGTTTCGCCGCGTGATTCCGGCTCCGGGCGTGCGAGGCGCGGCGGAGTCGCGCCGGCGGGAATGGATTCGAATAATTCGCGGATGCGCGCCAGCATGGCTTCTGTTTCAAAATCACCGGCAAGCCCGATGACCGCGTTATTCGGTACATAATACGTTTTATAGTGCCGGTAAAGGTCATCACGCGTCATGGTTTTCAGATCAGCCAGGTCGCCGATGACTTCGTGATGATATGAATGAACACGGAAGGCCGCTTGTTGGATCGCTTCGTTCAACAGGAACATCGGTTCGTTCTCATTGCCTTCGCGTTCAGAAATCACAACGGTTCGCTCCGATAAAAATTCCTTTTCATCGAAAATGCTGTTGAGCATGCGATCTGCTTCGAGGCGCAGAGCAAGATCAATTTTGTCGGCAGGCATGGTCTCGAAGAAAGTCGTCCAATCGAGGAAGGTGAACGCGTTCCACATACCGCCGTCGCGCGCCACTGCCCTTTCCATCAGTGAGGCGGGATAATTCGGCGTACCTTTGAACTGCATGTGCTCGACAAGATGCGAAATCCCGGTAAGCGGCGGCACTTCATCGCGCGAACCGACGCGATACCACGCCCACGAAGAGATCAGTGGCGCAGAATGAATTTCCTTTAGAAGAACGGTCAGGCCGTTTGAAAGTTTGGTTTTGGTCAGGTTGTTGGGCATAGGCTGGGATTATACACTGCCGGCGTCACTGCGAAGAACAAACCGGCGAGCCGTTTATGGAAAGCGCTGACGGATTCACCAGACAATATAAGGGTTGGATCGTCTTCTCAAGTCCCACAATCGCAGGATGCAAATCAGTGGCTGCCAGCGGAATATCCACGTTGACATTCATGGAAACCGTGACAGTCGTATCAACCGGCACGCACAAATCCAGGTTGACCGGCAAATTCGTATTGGCGGGCAAAATGATGGCCGTGGACGCGTTTTGAATATTCAACCCGCCAGTCTGGACAGTCACTCTTGCATTGGGAATGGTGGTGTCCTGATTGATCACAACATTGGTCCCTGTTTTGATGCAGACATTCAAGCTGACAGGGATATCCTTCTGAATTGGAATGGTCGTCTTGATGTGGGACGCGTCCATCCGTTCAAAATTGGAATACAGCCCGCCGAGAAGGCCAGTGCCAAGGCCCATGATATTCAATCCGCCGATGCCTCGCAGGGCAAAGATCGCTCCACCGACCAGGATGACATTGAACAACAAAGAAATAATGCTGGCGACTGTCCAGAAGGCGCGAAGGTAGTGTTCCGTTTTGTTGCCGCGCCCAGCTTGAGGTGCGGGAGGAGGCGCAGGATTTTCCGCATTCGCAGTTGGAGTCTCTGGCTTTGGCTTAAGCCTCGGCAGTTTTCCAATCGGAGAATTTTGGGCCTCCGGTACATTTTCTTTTTTGGATCCAGCCGCGGAGAGGATGTTCCGGAATCGATCCCCGGGATTTTTCTTGTCATCATCGGGCATTGTCATAAGGCCTCCTCGCAAATGCAGCCCTATCTTAGCATAGATGTTGGAAAATATCGGCCTGAGGGCCATCCAGATTGCCAAAAACTTTCGCAGACGAAAAGTAACTTACCAGGCAGGATGGCGACTTTTACTATGATTTTATGTTCGGGATAACCTTTGCTTATCCGGGGTTAACTTTTCTAAGTATAATTGCTCAGTCATATCCAACTGGAGCGAGGAGAAACCATGTCTGAAACGAATGCCTATTTCGTGGCCGTGGTGGGAGCCGGGCCATCGGGGATATTCGGCGCGCGAGAATTAGCCACTCAGGGCGCGCGCGTAGTCATCTTCAATCGTGATATCAAACCAGGCGGGCTGGCCGAATACGGCGTCTATCCCAACAAACATAAAATGAAGGAAGGCTTCCGCAAGCAATTCCGGCAGGCGCTGACAAACCCAAACATCACCTATTACGGAAACCTGAAAGTTGGTGCGCAGGGTGATCTCACTCTGGATGACCTGCGCTCGCTGGGTTTTCAGGCAATTCTGGTCACAGTCGGCGCGCAAGGAACCAAATGGCTTGGATTGCCCGGAGAAGATCTCGAGGGCGTTTATCACGCCAAGGACTTGGTCTATCACTATAACAAGCTCCCGCCTTTCAGCGAAAAAAAATTCCGGCTGGGAAAGCGCTGCGCGATCATCGGAGCCGGCAATGTAATGCTCGACATCGCATATTACATGATCCACGATGTAAAAGCAGAGGAAGTCATCGCGGTTGTGCGGCGCGGCCCCGGAGAAGTGAACTTTACAAAAGAAGAGATGACGCGCACGATTGCCAATCTGGATCTCGCTGCATTCGAGGCTGAGATGCAGCGCGTCCTGCCCGCATTGCAGGCGGTCAATCAGGACCCGGAACTGGGCCGCCACAAAGTGCTGGATGCGCTGTCCAGAGCGGAACCCAGATTTGGCAGTACGCGTTTCCGTTTTGAATTTCTGACCTCGCCCATTCAGATGCTCGGCGAAAATGGGGTGCTGACCAAACTCGAAGTCGAGGACAATATCCTCGTTGCCAAGGATGGCAGTCTGAAATCGCGCGGCACCGGCAACAAGCGCACACTGGATGTGGATACAGTAATCTTCGCCATCGGCGACCGGATTGATGATTCGTTCGGTCTTCCGTCTGACTCAAATGAATTCATCAAAAGCCCATCGCCGCGTTTTCCAATAGAAGGAACTTCATACGAAGCCTTTGATCCCAAAGCCAATGCTCCGATCCCGGATGTGTTCGTTGGTGGATGGGCGCGCAAAGCCAGCGAAGGACTCGTCGGCGTGGCGCGCAAGGACGGCACGAATGCGTCCAAAGCCGTCTGGCAGTATTTGCAGACAAAACAGCCAGTCGTTCCAAACCTCGAAGCAGTTGCCGAAAAGATAAAGAGTCTCGGCAAGCAGATCGTCACAAAGGAAGATATTCAAAAGCTCGAGGCACTCGAGGCGGCTGAGGCGCAAAAGCGCGGGTTGGAAGAATTCAAATTCGCCACCAACGAAGAAATGCTCCAAGCCATCGGCGCAACGATCACAGCGTAATTTTCACTTCAAATAAAATCCAAAGTCGCAAGGGCGCAAAAGTCTTCTCCGCGTCTTTGTGACTTCGCGTTAAAATTCCCATCAATGAAACTTTCTGACGTTGAATTCCGGGCAATGCAATCCTTTTGGCGCAAGTGGGGACAAAAATATTTCGAGCTTCCGCTCTTTCAGCGCATGGGATTGGACATTCGCGGCAAAGATATTTTGGAAATCGGCTGCGGTTCCGGTTACGGCGCGTTCCTGCTCAACCAACTGAATCCCAAAAGTTACATCGGCCTCGATTTGATGGAGGAACAAATCAAACTGGCGCGGGAGAAATATCCGCATTATCAATTCATTGTTCAAGATGCAACAGACTTGAGCCAATTTGCAGAGGCAAGCAAAGATGTAATCGTCATCTTCGGTGTTCTGCATCACATCACCGATTGGCAAAAAACCATTGATGAGATTGCGCGTGTGTTAAAACCAAATGGCAGTTTGTTCATCGAAGAGCCGCGCGGCATTGACATAAAGTTTTTTGATTTCTTTTTCCGCTGGGGACACCCGGATTCGGATTTTGGTTTGAAAGCGCTGGAAACATATTTGCAATCGCGCGGCCTGAATATCACCCATAAACAATGGACGCCTCTTTTGACAATCTTTCATTGTCAAAAAGCCTGAACGGACTCATACCAAAACGTGATTTGGTGGCTCTTCGGTGTTGAACGAGGGCGCCGGATTTCACGGACAGGCTGCCGTATCCGCCGTCTCGATGCGCGTAACGGCGTCAATTTGGTGATAGGAGTCCGTATCAGCCACAACGTTAAACGGGCTGCGGCTCGTGTAATACGTCACCTGATAACAGTTGTTCACCTGAGCGTGGGCATACGCCTCGGCTGGGACATTGAAATCATACAAAACATTGCCCGTACCGGTTTCGAGAACATACCGGATGCAGGTTCCTCCATTGCCGCAATTATCCTCGGCAACCATCTTATTGTTGAGGCGCACTACAACCGTCTGGACGCCGCTCAAAACAGAGGCCAACATCAGACCTCCATAAACCAGACTGACGATCACAAGAAAAACACCAAGAGCGCCAGTGAGCATGCGTACGCCCCGGCCATCATTGTGGCGAAAGACTGCTATGCCGACACCGATCACGCCCATTCCGAAAATGAAGAGCATCGTCACCAGCAGCCCCCAAAAGGCTTGCAGCGGACTGGTACTATAAACAACAGTATCCATAAAATACTCCTCTCGTTTCTTCCCAAAATCGTACCGTCAAGGCCCGTCTTTGCAAATCGTTCTTTGGAACTAATTCTGAAAACCAGCGTAAAATAGCATTGCCATAAATAATGCCAAAGCAAGACTTGATGTTTCGCAGACCCTTGATGAACGTCGCTGGATCATTAGGATTCGCGCCGGATTTCCGCGTTCTTGAAGAGATCGGGGTTCTTGAGAACTTCGGCGCATTTGTGACCAACCCAGTCTCCCTCCGACCGCGAACGGCCGCGGCGAAACCAGCCTTGATCGAATTCCCTGGCGGATTCCTACTCCACACCGGCTTGCCTAATCCCGGATTCGAATCGGTCATCAAAAAATATTCGCGTCGCTGGGCTGATTCATCCTTACCAATCATCGTTCATCTGATGGCTGACCGTCCCGAAGAAACAAAACAAATGGTACAGAAACTGGAAGGCTTGGAAAATGTCATGGCAGCCGAACTTGGTTTTGCGCCGCTTTTAGCCCATGACATTTTCCTGCTCACGCTGGAAATGTGCATCGGAGAATTACCGCTGATCTTTTCCGTGCCAGCAGAACAAATCCTATCGCTCGGTCCACGTTTGATGGACGCGGGCGCAAACGCAGTCAGCATTTCCCCGCCGCGCGGATCATTGCCCACTTCTTCACCAGGCATTGATCTGCTGAACGCTGACGAACTGATCACCGGCCGCATCTACGGTCCATCTTTATTTCCCCAATCGCTTGAATTCGTTCGCTCCGCCGCCAAAATTGGACTCCCAGTCATCGGTGCGGGAGGCGTGTATTCCAAAGAAAATGCCACTGCAATGCTCTCCGCCGGCGCGCTGGCAGTTCAAATGGATGCAAGCCTGTGGCTGCCCGAAAATAAAAGGAACCTCGTCGCATGACGAGGTTCCTTTTGTGTCGAGTCGCTTGATTAAATCACTTTGACGCTGGCAGCCTGCAAACCCTTGGGGCCCTTTTCGATGGAGAACTCCACCTTCTGGCCTTCCTCGAGGTTGCGGAAACCTTCGCCTTCGATGGCTGAGAAGTGAACGAACACATCTTCTCCACCCTCACGGGCGAGGAAACCATAGCCTTTGGCTCCATTGAACCATTTGACCGTACCGACGACACGTTCTGACATTTTGCCTCCTTATGGCAAATAAAAAAATTGGGTGATGTAGTATGTCTTTCATCGGCGGTCAAACAAAAACGGCTCAGAGCAGTCCTGCTTTGAGCCGTCGCCTTCACTTCCAACGAAAACCTACTTGCATCCTACAGGGCGTAACTGTAACAGGGAAAATGAAATGAGTCAAGCACTGATTTTTACAACAGCGCAAGAGCAACATCTCATTGCCCGGGCTGTGATGAGCGACACGTCAAATAACTCGCAGGGTTATAATCTTTCAAAATCCAATTCTTTAAAGAGGCGATTATGGAGCACAAATTGGCAATTGCGAATTCAAAAGCTCACACACCAAAGCTGGTCTCACGTCATCATGCTCAAACAATTGTGCATGGCGACAACGCAATTGGTCGTTTAAACACGCGGGTGGCCGTGGCGATTACAAAGTCCGTTGGCTCGATGTGGTGTGCGTACGCGTTCGCAGCGCTCGCGCTTATCTCGCTGCCATCCGCCATTCAATCAGGCAATTCGATCATCATCATTAGCTGGATTGCTCAGACTTTCTTGCAGTTGGTTTTGCTGCCGATCATTATTGTCGGTCAAAACGTTCAGGCAGCCGCAAGTGACGCGCGAGCCGAAAGCGATCACGAAACGCTCATTTCCATTCACACCCTGACTTCTGAAGTCCACACCATTGCGGAACAGCAAACCAAAATTCTGGAATTACTTGCTGAAAGAACAAACCTTTAGTTCCAGTCTTGTCTGCTGAAAATCTTGTCTCTTCACCAATCCCTTGCTCCTTTTATTCAAGGGATGATGCAATTATCTCTCAAGCCAGATAGTCACTGGCCCATCGTTATGGATTTCCACCAGCATGTGCTCGCCAAATTTCCCGGTCTGGGTCGGGACACCGCGGCGGCTCAGCAATTCGACAAAGCGATCCACCAGGGGCGCGGCGACCTCGGGCAATGCCGCGTCGGTGAATGAAGGACGGCGCCCTTTGCGCGCATCCGCGTAAAGCGTAAATTGCGAAACGACAATCGCCTCGCCTTTTAAATCCAACACGGATAAATTTGTTTTACCCTGTTCATCTTCAAAGATTCGCAAGTTGGCAACTTTCTCGGCAAGGAATTGAACCTGCTCTTCCCCATCTCCATGACCAATGCCCAATAAAATCAACAGGCCCTTTCCAATTTTGGAAATGACCTGTCCGTTTACAGTAACACTAGCCTTACTAACTCGCTGTATCAGAACTCGCACAAGAAATTCGATATGTAATGTTCGACCCTCGATATTTGATGATCAAATATCGAACTACGAATATTGCTCTATGGTAATTGCACCGCGGCGCGAACTTCTTCCATCGTCTTCTGTGCGATGACGCGGGCGCGTTTGGCTCCATCGTTCAGGATGTCCATTACCAGGTCAGGTTTTGACGCGTATTCGGCCCGCTTGGCGCGGAGCGGCTCCAGATGCTTGTTCAGATTTTTGGCAAGGAGCACCTTGCATTCCACGCATCCAATTCCCGCGCGGCGGCACTCGACGTTGACCATGTCCACATCGCTTTGCGGCGAAAAAATCTTGTGCATCGTGAACACATTGCAGATATCCGGGTTGCCGGGATCGGTGCGTTTGATGCGCGCCGGGTCTGTAACCATTTCGCGCACGCGCTTCGTCGTCTCTTCGGGTGTGGCAGCAAGCTCGATATGATTGTTCAGACTCTTGCTCATTTTCTCCTTGCCGTCAATGCCAAGCACTTTGAGAACAGGTGTGTTCTTCATTTGCGGTTCGATCAAGACATGCGTGTTATAGCGATAGTTGAACGAACGCACGGTCTCGCGCGCAAACTCGATGTGTGGGGCCTGGTCTATGCCGACCGGAACAACATCCGCCTTGTAGAGAACGATGTCCGCCGTCATTAAAACGGGATAACCAACCAATCCATAATTCACATTATCGGGCTGCTGCCGAACTTTCTCTTTAAACGTCGGCAAGTCAGTCAACTTGCCAAGCGGTGTGACCATCGAAAGGATCATATGCAGTTCGGTCACCTCAGGGACATGTGACTGGACAAACAAAATCGTCTCCTGCGGACGGATGCCGGCGGCGAGCAAATCCAGCGCCATTTCATGCGTGTTCTGTCGAAGGTTTTCGGTATCTTCGACCGTGGTGAGCGCGTGAAGATCCACGATGCAGTACACACATTCGTAGTCATCCTGCAGCGCAACATAGTTCTGGATAGCTCCCAGATAATTGCCCAAGTGCGCCCGACCTGTTGGGCGGATACCCGAAAAGACGCGTCCTTTTTTTGCCATTCAACCTCACAAAAATTCGAAGTTGCAACGACCGAGGTCGCCGCACTCCGTTAATTATTTTCAACCATCTTATTAATCAGCCCTACGACTTCGCCGGGTTCAGCGTGGCGCTTGGTCTGGAGCTTGGAATAAATCAACTTCCCGTTCACGCAGACCTCGAAGCGGCCCCCGTCCGAGGGAATGAGCGCGACGCTTTCGATCAGGTGCTCGAATTGCTTGAGCAAATCATCCGCCAGGCTCACGGCCCGGTTGGTGTAATGTCAGACCGCACAGTAAACAATCTCAATTTTGAGCATGAGACCTCTGGTTTGTCTGTCATTGCGGGTGGGCGTGGTAACCTCCGCCCCGAACGAGGAGATTGCTTGCCAGCAGCACGCTTCGCTCCTCGCAACGACGTGACAATAGTGTTAGAAAATTATAACATGCGGCATCCAATACTAGGCATTATACGAATGCCGCGCTATAATGCGGCACGTTATCCGGTACAAAAGCAAGGAGAAAGTCATGCCCGTCTATACGTATCGTTGTGAAAACTGTGGTGTGCAATTCGAACGCCAACAATCTTTCACTGATGAACCGCTCAAAATCTGCCCCGAATGCCGCAAGAAGAGCTTGAAAAAAGTCATCTCGCCGGTGCGCGTGGTATTCAAAGGCTCTGGATTCTATGCCACGGATCACAAGTCTCCTTCCGGAGATACGCCCAAGCCGGCCAAAAAGGCAGAGAAGAAGGAAAGCAAGACCGCAGAAAGCAAATCAAGCGACAAGAGCGAATAAGAATCAAAAGACGGAGCCATTTGCTCCGTCTTTTTTCTTATCCCTGCGGGCGACAAACTCAAAACATCTTGAAGTTTGTGATCATTGCCGGAACATTATGAACGAAAACAATCGCAAGCGCGCCCATAATTGCCCAGTAACCAAACCGGCTCTTCAACCTGACAAGTTCGAGGAATGAGGCCGCGGGAAACAGCGATGCAATGAATAATTGAATAATGTAAGTGGCTTTGAGTACAGACGGGTCCGCCGAAAAATAGCTGATCACGAACCACATGAATCCTGCAAAAGATGCAAATGCAATCAAAGTTATCAGCACCAATGCAAGGCTTTCGGGGGCAAGAAAAGCGCTCCGCCTAAACAACTGCAACAAGCCGAAGCCCGCGCCGAGCAACAAAAGAATGCTTGGAATAACGGAAAACAAATTTACCTGTCCCAGATACGGAGCGACGGTCGCGGAATTATCTTCAAAACCCAGAATCTGTTTGTGATAGGTGAAAAATCCCCAATAATCGCCCCAGGTATCAGAATAAAAAATCGGGAATAAACCATTATCAAAAAAAGGGCGCACGGGATTCCTGAAAATCTGGAAATCCTTTAGACCGCTTGTACGAAAGAACCCTGACGGCAGGTTGGCTAGTGAGAACCCCTGCGGTTCCATATTGAACGCCGTGAACGATCCATAGTCAAGATAAAGATGGATGTAAAACCATCCGCCCACCAGCGCACTGATCACAAAGCTGACCGCGATCATCCTCGCATAATTCATCGCTGCCGGACGATTCTGCAGGAAAACAAACGCAAGAAACAGCAGGATTGCCGGGAAAAAGAAAAAACCCCATTGGCGGCTTAGCACCAACAAGCCCAGCGAAATTCCAAGAAACACAGTGTATTTTATATTGAAGGAAATGCTCTTCAAAATCCGAATTAGAAAATAGATGGAAAGCGTGGCAAAAAAGGCAACGTAAGGTTCGGCCCGGACTTGAGAGAATGTCTTGTAGTAAACCGTCAACAATGCCAGGAACATCAGAACAGACATTTTGAAAAAACGATTCCCCGGTTTGATCTGCTCCGAGATCATGAGCAAAAGCAGGGTGAGTCCCAGCGAGAGAAAAAAATTGAGGGCTTGGGCAAATTTTCCATCATACGTCCGGCATGCCCAGATCACTGGAATTCCATATAGGTTGTCAGGAGTACCCGGCACAAGTTTATTGCAGATCGCGTCATAGACGGACGGCAGAAAATAGGGTAGCGGAGGCGAAAAAAACTCGTTGCTGTCCTTTGGCCCGGGCCACCTGTGCAAAAGAATCTGAATGTAATTGATGTTCCCTGTAACGTCATAGCCAATCTTCGGGTGGTGCAGAATCGAATTGGTGAGGACAAGCGCATTAATAACAAGAAAGAGGATAATTACGCCAATGTCCAATCTGCCATCATAGCTGAACAGGGATCTTATTTTATTGAACAGGGAATCTTTGTTCATTCTCTTCGGGGACCTTTGAACTGGAGCGGACCGGCCAGCAAAACCCCGCTATTTTATCATGCGGGCAAGGCGTTTTCGCCGCTGCATGACAAAGGCGCTTTGCACAAGTTGTTGTTTTGCAGAGCTTGCGGAAAGATTTAACGCAGAGACGCAAAGTCACAAAGAGAAAACCGGTTCAGTTATGCATTGCCAAGAATTGTCGTCCAATATTTCGCGGCAATCTTTTGGATCGTGGCAACTCCGCGAATTGTTGAGGGTTTGCCAAGTGTTTTTTCCAGAACCGCATTCGAAAAAGTCGATTCACTCTGCTTCTTCTGACACAACCAATAAAGTTCGCGTCCATGAACATGAAAGTCATCAATATCGGTGCGTAAAGCCATAACCTTTTGCTTCGATGTTTCATCAAGCGACTCTTTGAGAAATGCAATGTTAAATGCAGTCGCCGCGCCAAGCCTGGATTGCGGAAACGATTCGTAATTTGCGATCTCTTTCAATTCTGCGCCGGTGCGGATGAACGCGGCGACTCTGTAACCAAGCACATCTTTCAACTTTGTTTCGATTTGATCTTCAAGAACAGCAACGCTCCTCGGTTTCGAATCAAAGAGAACATTCCCGCTGGCAATGAATGTTTCGACATTTGAAAATCCCATTGTCTCGAAAAGTTGACGCAGGTCGTCCATCTTGACGGTGTGACCACCCACGTTGATTGCTCGAAGGAATGCGATATATTTTGTCATGGTTGCAATCAGTCTTTATGGGCAAGTCTTTTCTCGATGCGCGGGTCAGGGATCAGCCACATCGCCGCGACTAAAACATATAAAGCACACGCCAGCCACGAATTCAGGAATGCGAGCAAGATCGCGATCGCGTAAATCACAATGGAGATTTTTCCCTTGAAGTCGCTGCCCAACGCAACAGCCAAAGTAGAGTGCGCTCCATGAAGCGAAAGCAGAACGCGTACAAGAATGAAATAAGCAACGGCAGCGAGCAATAAATCCGCTCCGTAAAACACAACCGGCCAGACCGCAAACCTGTTCTCACCCATCCAGGCCGTTCCGAACGGGAAAAGCGACAGCCAGAATAGCAAAAGCAAATTGGCCCATAATACATTTCCATTTACATGCTGGACGGCTTGAAACAAATGATGGTGATTGTTCCAATAGATGCCGAGATTAACAAAACTCAGCACATAGCTGAGGAAAACCGGAATCAACGCGCGCAACGCCGCCGGGTCCGCGCTTGGAGGCGGCCTTAATTCCAAAACCATGACGGTAATGATGATGGCAATCACGCCATCGCTGAATGCTTCCAATCGTCCCTTGTGCATGGATTCAAAACCAATCGTTGTCTGGCAAACTCAAATTGTTAATTTTTGGCTTGCGGAGAATTTTCAAAATCAGATCGTGGAAAAAGCGTAGAATGGGATAGATAATATGCGACAATCTCTTCGAGCAGAATGTCCAATACGTCAGGCGGTTGAAAAAATTTCCCCGATTACTCAACAAGGATAATTCATGGATGGCGTCCGAGCCGCAATAAATATCATCGCCGACTTTGAGCACCAATCCTTTGTCAATATCGAAACCTTTTGCATTAAGTTCATCCATGACGGGGCTGGCTTCGCGCGCATTCACTCGTTGCAACATACCGATATCCTCACGGATGTGTGCCCTGCGACAATACGCATCGCAGACAAAACATTGATGGTCATATACCAGTAAGACTTCTTGCATATCCAGACAAAAATTGCAGCATCGCCAATTTGCCATCGGCAAATTATCAAGGGCAAATCAAATTTGTGATCTACGTCGTTTAAAAAAAGTACAGATTTATGAATAGCTCAGAATTTTCCAGGCGCTGTGCGGCGGCGGCGAAGAATTTTTTTATCATAAAGCACGTTTTCGCCTTCGGAACGATTCAGTTGGCGAGCCAGTTCCACATCACGCATGATCTCCATCACACTCTCATAAGCAGAGTCGCACAACAGAACACCTACAGAAGCCTGAAGGTTAGCACCGGGTTGTTGTTGCGAAAGATAATTTCCAAGATCGAGTTGCAGACGCGCCGCAATCTTGCACGGTACATCTTCCTTGACAATGTCATCGAGCAAGATCAGGAAAAAACCATCCTCGATGCGTGCAATGGTGTCAGTGGGACGCAGGGCCGCTTTCAAGCGCTCCGCTACCTGACGCAGAAAGACATTCAACTGGCTTTCATACAAATTGCGGCGCAAGGATGAAAACGGAACAAGGTCAATGAAAAGAACGCCGAAACGAATTCCTTCGATTTGTTTTGTTCGTTCCAACGAATATGTCAGGCGGACATCAAAAAAGGAGCGATTGTAAAGATGAGTCGGCTCGTCCCACGGCGGCTCGCGCATGGAACCGGGTGTGTTGCGCAGGCGCTGGACGAGATTGCTGAGTTGATCCAGATTTACCGGCTTGAACAGAATGAGGTCCGGTTCGACCGGGAGGCTGACAGCAACTTCCGAGTGGCCGGTGATGACCACCACCGGGACGGCGCTGAGGCGCTGGTCAGCGCGCATCTGCGTCAAAATCTTTGATCCCGAAACGCCCGGAAGATTCAAATCCAACAGGACGATATCCGGCCGCGCCAATTCGAGCCGTTTCACAGCCTCCCGCCCATCCATCACAATTTCAGTGTGATAGCCAGCAATGTCAAGCACATGCCGGAACAAAGCGGCAATGTCGCGTTCATCTTCGATAATTAGTGCAACTGGTTTTTCCATGGCTCGCTTTTACAAAAAGCTATATCACCCAAAACCATTTCTCTGTAGGGGGATTATACAACGTTGACAAGTCTTTTTGGACGATTAATTTATTTCATAATTTACAGAAATTGCCGCAGTCGAATGTTTTTATCCAGAGACGGAAACGAGAATCGAATTGACTATGACCCGGAATTTGATCTAATACTTGATGGCGCTAAGTTGATGCAGCTTATCCATGCGATGCGTGGCCGTAATTTGACGAACCGTGCCGGTAAGGCCGCGAACAACGAGGCTGTCAGTCTTCGCACCATCGCCGAAGTAACGGACGCCATGCAGTAGTTCGCCGTCCGTGATTCCAGTGGCCGCAAAGAACACATCTTCAGATGAAACAAGATCGTCCATCGTCAGGATTTTGTCAAAGTCGTATCCAGCCTCGCGGCCGCGGCGCAATTCGTTCTCATCGCGCGCATAAAGTTTGCCCTGGATTTCTCCACCCATGGCGCGCAGCGCGCAGGCGGCCAGCACACCTTCGGGCGTCCCACCGATGCCGATCAATACATCCACACCGGAATCAGGCCAAGCCGTCATCAACGCCGCGGCCACATCGCCGTCCGGAATGATGCGGATGCGCGCGCCCGCTTTGCGAATCTCCGCGATCATCGCATCGTGGCGCGGACGATCCAGAATGATCGTTGTCAAATCTTCGACTTCGTTATGTTTGGCTTTTGCAATCGCTTGAAGATTCTCGGTGATGGATTTCTCGATATTGATCTTGCCCTTCGCTTCGGGCCCGACCGCCAGCTTGTTCATGTAAACGAACGGCCCAGGATTGAACATCGTGCCGCGCGGCGCGATGGCAACCGTCGCCAGCGAGTTGGTGCGGCCAAAAGCCAACGGGCGGGTCCCGTCAATTGGGTCCACCGCCACATCCACGTCGGGGGCTGAACCGTTGCCCACGATCTC
This sequence comes from Chloroflexota bacterium, assembly GCA_021824575.1. Classification (GTDB taxonomy): domain Bacteria; phylum Chloroflexota; class Anaerolineae; order Anaerolineales; family Villigracilaceae; genus Fen-1038. The sequence continues at coordinate 11,834 of JAKAKJ010000038.1, read as the reverse complement.
GCCGTTGTAAAGCATCGGTGCGTGATCCTTTTCGCCTTCGCCAATGACAATGACACCGTTGATATCAACCGTTTCCAGGACCATCCGCATCGCGTTGACCGCGGCGGCGTCGGCGGCTTCTTTATCTCCGCGTCCCATGAAACGTCCAGCCGCGAGCGCCGCGGCTTCGGTTACACGCGCCAGTTCCAGCGCAAGGTTACGAGTAGGTTCACTATTGCCCATGCTCCCTCCGAAAGTTATTTGATGATGAAAAAACGGATCCAGTAGAAACCAATGACCGCACCCCAGATGAGGGAATCGATGCGATCGAATGCGCCGCCATGGCCGGGAAAAAGACCGCCGGAGTCCTTCTCGGAGCCAAAACGCTTGAACAGGCTTTCGCCCAAATCGCCCAGCGTGGTGACCGTGCTGAGGATAAACCCGAGTTCGAGTCCCTGCCAGATACTCACGTGAAGCGGGCCATACGTCGAATAAGCATAAGCAAAGAAAGCGCCATATAACGTCCCCGCAAATACGCCGGCCCAATATCCTTCCCAGGATTTTTTGGGGCTCAGGCGCGTCGTCATTTTGTGTTTTCCATATCTCGCGCCGATGGAATACGCGCCTGAATCAGCAAGCCATACAATGGGAAGCGCGAACATCACCCACCATCCGCCGTTTGCCAATGTACGCAGATCATAAAGATACGAGCCGATCCAGCCCAAATAGGCGAAGCCGCCAACCGTGATCGTAAAATCAAGCGCGGCCTGATCGCGGCCGCGCTCGTAGGCAAAAAGATGAACGGTCATTGCCAATAAGATCAATGCCGTAAAAATGGAAATGGCCCAATCGGGCGCAAAGGCCCGGCCAGCCAAAATCGCCAGCGTGCCGCCAATGGTGACCAAAACGGATGGTTCGTACTTCGCGCCGCGAAACATCTGAATGTATTCCCAGGATGACAATCCGAGGAAAAAAGCAATCACAAGAAAATAAAGGATTCCCCCGAAAAGCACTGCAAGGACAACGGGCACGAGCAGGAGCAGAGCCGTAACGGTTCTTCTACCCATGAGTCTTGTGCGCCACCGCCTCTGTAACGCCTCCGTAGCGGCGATCCCGCTGGGCAAACGTTTCGAGCGCGCGGCGGTATTCCTCCTTGTCAAAATCAGGCCAATACGTCGGCGTGATATACCACTCCGAGTAGGCCGCCTGCCAGATCAAGAAATTGCTGATACGCAGCTCGCCCGATGTGCGGATGATCAAATCGGGGTCGGGCACTCCGACTGTGTACATATACTGACTGACCAGTTCATCCGTGACTTTATCCGGCTCCACGCCATCTTTGATGATCCGCTGAATAGCCTGGACGATCTCATCGCGGCCACCATAATTCCACGCAATATTCAGAATGAGACGATCATTGTTTTTCGTCAATTCCATTGCGTGCAAAACTTTTTCCTGAAGCTTGGGCGCCAGCTTTTCCAGCCGGCCGATATGACGCAATTGCACGCCCTCGGCATGAAGCTCATCAAGTTCCTTGTCAATAACATCTTCGAGGATGTGCAGCAGGCCCTGAACCTCTTCCGGGGGGCGTCCCCAATTTTCAGTGGAGAACGCATAAATCGTCAGGTATTTGATCCCGAACTCGGCCGTGGCGCGGATTACGCGCCGGAGATTTTCCGTACCCGCTTTATGGCCCGCGAGGCGCGGCAGGCCGCGTGAAATAGCCCAACGCCCATTGCCATCCATGATGATGGCAATGTGGCGGGGAATCTTTTCGGCGGGCAGAGCGAGAGGTTTATCAGGCATGATTAAAGTCAACGAGTCCGATTGGCCTTTACGAGTCTTACGCGTCTTGTTTCCCGGCATATTCGAACTTAAGACCATAAGACCTGCCAGATCAATTACACTTCCATGATCTCCGCTTCTTTTTTCCTGCCAAGCTCACCGACTTCTTCAATAAACTTGTCGGTCAGTTTTTGGAGTTCTTCTTCTCCATTCTTCAAATCGTCTTCGGAGATCAATTTTTCTTTTTCGAAATCGCGCATATCGTTGTGCGAATCGCGGCGGATGTTGCGGATGGCTACGCGCGTTTCTTCGAGCCGCGCATGGACTTGTTTGGCCAGGTCACGGCGCCGCTCTTCAGTCAGCGGAGGCAAGTTCAGGTGGATGACTTTGCCGTCGGTATTGGGAGTCAATCCCAGGTCCGAGGCCTGAATCGCCTTCTCGATTTCCTTGAGTGTGCCCGCGTCGAATGGCTTGATCATCAGCGAGCGCGGTTCAGGCACGCTGATCGAAGCCAACTGCATAAGCGGAGTCGGCGAACCATAATAACTGATTGCCAAACGTTCAACGAGGGCGGGGTTGGCGCGTCCGGTTCGGATAGCGGCGAGGTCATCGCTTAAATTTTTGATCGCGCCCTGCATGCGATGTTCTGCGTCTTTCAGAAGGTCTTTTATCACAGCGGCCTCCGGGGAAATTGGTCGTGGTTAAGGATACTCTAAAACATGAAAATATGCTATGGGAGAAGCGGAGCAGGAGAGTAATTGTCAGTGAAAAGATAGACTCTCAAAACGCGGATAAAAATATATTCTGTCCGCGCAGTAATTTATGATTGAATGGATTGAATGTTTTTATGCGGCCACGAGCGTCCCAACTTTTTCGCCGCGCAGCGCGTCGATCAACGCTTTCGAATCCCACAAGTTGAGAACCAGGATTGGGAGGTTATTTTCCATGCACAGTGTGACGGCAGTGCTGTCCATCACTTCGAGGCGGCGGTTGAGCACTTCGATGTAACTCAATGCCGCGAACTTCTTGGCATTCGGATTTTTATTCGGATCGGCATCGTAAACGCCATCCACTTTGGTGGCTTTGATGACCACGTCCGCGTCGATCTCGGAGGCGCGCAGCGCCGCGGCGGTATCCGTCGAGAAGAACGGGTTGCCTGTCCCCGCGCCGAAGATGACCACGCGCCCTTTTTCAAGATGACGAATGGCGCGCCGCCGAATGTACGGCTCGGCCACCGCCCGCATTTCGACCGCCGACATCACGCGCGTGAACACGCCGATCCTTTCGAGCGCGTCCATCAAGACCATTGAGTTCATCACCGTGGCCAACATGCCCATATAATCTGCCGTCGAACGATCCATGCCGTGTTCAAGCCCCTGCTTGCCGCGCCACAAATTGCCAGCGCCAATGACAATCGCCACCTGCACACCCATGTTGTAAACTTCCTTCACGCGGCTGGCAATTGACTCGGCCTCGTCCACATCAATGCCGTAACCGGATTTTCCACCCAGCGCTTCGCCGCTGAGTTTGAGCAGAACGCGCTTGTATTTAAGATCGGACATGTTGGTCTCCTCCGAATAAAGTATACCCTTCCAAAAACTCGCCGAGGGAGGGTAGAAAAAAGGCCAACCGAATGGCTGGCCTTTCCAAATAACTAAGCTTGACTCGCGCTCTCACCCAATTCCCAGCGCTGGAATCGGCGAACAATCACATTCTCACCGATGGCGGCAACGTTCTGCATGATGAGTTTCTCGATGGTTGTGCCCTCATCGCGAATGTACGTTTGGCGCAAAAGGCAGACTTCATCCTTGAACTTCTCGAGCCGGCCCTCGACAATTTTATCAACGACCGCGCCAGACTTGCCTTCCTCTTTTGCGCGCGTACGGGCGATCTCGGCTTCGTGATCCAATTCCGAAGCAGGAATATCTTCGGCCTTGACATACTTCGGCGCGCTGGCTGCGATCTGCAATGCGATCTCGTGTGCCAATGTGCGGAACTGCTCAGAGCGCGCGACGAAATCCGTCTCGCAATTGACCTCGACCATCACGCCCACGCGTCCGCCGCCGTGAGAATACAACTCAACCATTCCATTTGACGCGTCGCGGTCGGCGCGCTTGGCCGCGGTAGCCATTCCCTTTTCGCGCAGCCAATCCACAGCCTTTTGAAAATCTCCATTCGATTCCTGAAGCGCCTTGCGGCAATCCAGAACTCCCGCACCGGTTGCGGCGCGCAATTCCTTGATCATATCAGCAGTAATTTCCATTTTCCATCCTCAGTCGAAAACGCAGGCTCTTAGTTGGAGTCGGCTTCTGGTTTTGTCTCTTCAACGGCTGCGCTCTCGTCCGCCTTTTCCTCGAGCTTTCCAGCTTCGGGAGCCGCTGGCTCCTCAGACTTACGAGTCGCGCTCAACTTGGCCAACGTGGCCTCGCCGAGCAGCGCATCCTCATTGACCTCTTCATCAACGTCCACCACCTTCGGCGCTTTGCGCGTTCGCTGTTTTTCCTGTTTGGCTTCCGCCTCAGCCGGTTTGGATTCGACGAGTTCTTCGTCCTTACGCATGGCCTTGCCTTCCAGGACAGCGTCGGCAACTTTTGCAACCAGAAGTTTGATGGCGCGGATGGCATCATCGTTCGATGGAATCACATAGTCAATTCCAAACGGGCTGCAGTTCGTATCCACGAGCGCAACCACCGGAATATTCAACAGATTGGCCTCATGTACCGCTGCATCTTCGCGGCCAACGTCAACAACGAAGAGCAAATCCGGCGCGCGCTTCATATTTCGGACACCTGAAAGCCGAATCTCCAGACGGTCAATCTCGCGCTGAATCAGCAAGCCTTCCTTCTTGGTCAGCTTGTTGATGTCGCCGCTGTCGCGCAGCTGTTCAAGATGTTCAAGTTCCTGAATACGGGCATACATCGTTGACCAGTTGGTCAACATGCCGCCCAGCCAGCGTTCCGTGACGTATGGCATTCCCGCGCGCATCGCTTCTTCCTTGACGGTTTCCTGCGCCTGGCGCTTGGTGCCGACAAACAACACGGTTCCGCCGTTCGCGACCGTGTCGCGGACAACGTTATACGCCTGATTCAACAGTTTCACCGTTTGCTGCAAGTCAATGATATGGATGCCATTGCGCTCGGTGAAGATGTACGGCCTCATGCGTGGATCCCACTTGTTGGTACGATGACCGAAGTGGACGCCACTTTCGAGCAGAGCTTTCATTGAAATAACGGACATATTTCTCCTGCAATTTCCGTTCTCCAAATGCGTGGCGCCATGGCGCCAGCGTGGAACGGAGTGAGTTTAGCGGGGATAGATACCCGCTCAGGGATGCTTGATGCCCATCCCGGGCAAGATGTGCGACGCTTTTACGTCGCGGCGGGAGAGTATACCATAGAAATTTAATCCATTTCCAGTTTTGTGGAATTCAAAATCCTTCCCTCCACTTGGGCCAAATCCGACGTAACAATAAATAGATTTTATTAGGCATCGAGGCCCTCTGTTCTCATCCTGACTTAAGGCAATCCTTGCCTTAAGCGAGAACAAATATATAATCCGCACCGAATCCGGCCTCCCTGCATAACAAGCAGGGAGGTTTATCGTCAACCTACAGGGATGTGTTATGAACTATCTGGCCGAAACTTTAGGAGTTGTGTATCTTGCAATCCTTCTCGGGCTGGCATTTTATGGCATTAACAGCCTTGTGACAGCCGGTCTCTTCTTGGACGTTAAAAGAAGATTGGGCAATGAACCTGCAGCGCCAGAGACGCGGGAATGGCCGCGCGTTACCGTGCAGCTTCCTGTGTTTAACGAAAAGTACACGATGGAGCGCTTGCTGCAGGCAGTCACCCATTTGGATTATCCGCGCGACCGCCTTCAAATCCAGGTATTGGACGATTCGACTGACAACACCTCGTCGCTCTCTGCGCGTTTGGCGGAAGAAGGCCGCGCCCGCGGGATTGACATCCAATGGCTGCATCGAACGGATCGCACCGGATACAAAGCGGGCGCGCTCGAACAAGGTCTCGCCTCCGCTGACGGCGACATCATCGCCATCTTCGACGCGGATTTCCTCCCCGAACCAGACTGGCTAAAAAAGACAGTTCCATATTTTCAAGACGCAAAATTAGGTTGTCTGCAAACCCGCTGGGGACACACAAACCGGGAATACAACTCTCTAACAATTGCTCAATCACTTGCCATTGACGGTCACTTTATTGTCGAACAAACCGTCCGTTCGCGGAGTGGATTATTTCTCAACTTCAACGGAACTGCCGGTCTCTGGCGGCGATCCTGCATCGAAGACGCGGGCGGCTGGCAATCCGATACGCTGACCGAAGACCTCGATTTGAGTTATCGCGCACAATTACGCGGCTGGCGGATCGGTTATTTGCCTGATGTTATCGTCCGCGCCGAATTGCCAGGTTATGTGGAAGCTTTCAAGCGGCAGCAATTCCGCTGGGCAAAAGGAACATTTCAAGTTGTCAGAAAAATCCTTCCCGAAATTTTTGAACAGTCAGATTTGCCTTGGTATGTAAAGACTGCCGCGTTCCTGCATCTCACCGGTTATTTTGTCCATCCATTGATGGTCGCCTTGCTGCTGGTCACGCTGCCAGTGGGATTATTCGCTCCACGTTTCTTCGATCTATTGCCAATATCCATGATCGCGATGTTTGGTCCGCCGCTTTTGTATGCTGTGGCGGAATCCTCAGACACGCCCTCATTGAAAGAGCGGCTCAAGATACTGCCTTTGTTGACTATTCTGGGCTTTGGGATTTCTCTCAATACAGCCATCGGCGTGATGGAAGGTTTATTCGGCACGGGTGGTGACTTTGTCCGAACGCCCAAGTTCAATCTGGGCAACCAAAGCGGGGACAAGTCCGCGTTGGACGGCACATACCTGCCTCGCGTCAGCCCCATTATCATCGGCGAAATCGGGCTGGGACTCTACGCCCTTCTTACCATTTTCAGTCTCGAACCATATATGGGCTGGAAAATCATTCCCTGGATGTCCATCTATTCGCTTGGCTATTTTTATATCGCTGGTTTGAATCTCATCCAGCATTGGCAGGCGCAATCACGCCATTTTCCGCTGACCATCAAGCAACATGTATAAAAACAGTCCCGATTTTTTCGGGACTGTTCGCTTCTTCAAACAACCGCAGCCTGGCCATATAGCTGCTGTTTTACATTGATGATTCTTTTGCGTAAGTCGGGCTTGGTCTCGATCTCGTTGCTGATCTTCTCGATTGCATACATCACAGTTGTGTGATCGCGTCCGCCCAACACTTCGCCGATTTGCGGGAGCGATGAATCAGTTTCCTTACGCAATAGATACATGGCGACTTGTCGAGGCTCGGCAATTTTCTGGGAGCGATCGCGGCCGAGCAAAGCGTCCACCGTCGTCTGCCATTCGCGGGCAACCAGCTCGATAACTTTTTCAGGCACAACATTTTGGCGCTGCGGCAAAAGATCAGCAAGCGCCACTTCCACAAGCTGCGGCGTCAAGGATTGGCCGCTTAAATCAGCATAAGCAATAATTCGATTCAACGCGCCTTCCAATTCGCGGATGTTGGATTGAACGCGTCGAGCAATGGTATCCAGAATTTCGTCCGGGATGAAGCGTCCGGTGCGTTCGGCTTTGGCGCGTAAAATCGCCAGACGAGTCTCAAGGTCAGGCGGCTGGATATCCGCCGCCAGTCCCCATTCGAAGCGGGAGCGCAGGCGCTCTTCCAGTGTGACCAGCGCCTTGGGCGGGCGGTCCGACGAAACAATGATTTGCTTATCCTGCCCGTGCAGTGTATTGAATGTATGGAAAAATTCTTCCTGCGTGCTTTCCTTGCCCGCGATGAATTGAATATCGTCAACCAGCAAAACATCTGCCAGGCGATATTTATCCCGGAAAGCCTGCGTAGTATGAGTGCGAATGGCGTTGACCATGTCGTTTGTGAATTCTTCAGATGAGACATACAGCACATTCAACCCGCGTGCGTAACAGGCATTACCAATGGCATGGAGCAGATGGGTTTTTCCCAACCCGACTCCCCCATACAGGAAAAGCGGATTGTAGGCGCGCGCGGGCTTTTCCGCAACGGCCTGGCACGCCGCATGTGCAAGACGATTCCCCGAACCCACGACAAATGTCTCGAACGTATAGCGCGTATTAAGCGACGCATTGCGGGCGCGCGGTTCATCCTGGACTGCAGAAGAGGCATCCGTTTCGACGACTTCTGCTTCTTCACCCTGCGATACCACGAAGTTAACCGCAACATTGGCATCCAGAACGCCAACGAGAAGCCGGCTTACTGTGCTTGCGAGGCGGCTGTCAAGCCAATCGCGGGCATAGGCATTCGGTACTCCCACCGTGAGCGCACCATTTTCGTAAGAAAGCGGGTACGTGTCGCGCACCCATGTATCAAATGATGCCTTTGGCATTTCTATTTGGAGTTGCCCGAGCACTGACTGCCACGCCTGTTTTGCATTCATGATTCACTTCCTGGCATAATAGTAGGGTAAGTAAAACTAACCCGCCTTATTTCCGCGGCTTAGCGATGAGAAAAATATGATGTTGAGGCCAATTTAACTTTCAGGGATTTAAGATGTGAACTTGTGTCACATCCATCTCTCAGCGTCGAGCCTATTCTAGCAGAAACACTTCATAAAAAACAACACTTTTCACCTACGACAAGTTAAAAACTTCTGTTTTTTTAAGATTGATCAACGTTAAAGAATCATTAGGCAATGCGTCGAATGATATGACATTTATAGAACTGGCGTTTCAGCCAGAGACCCGATGGAGTCCGGAGTCACCCCCCATATTTGGGACTGCGCGTCCTTTTTGGGCACATATACGCGAACGCGTGTTAAAAAACGCACTGCGGATTTTTTTTATGTTCGCGGCATGCGAACATCCGAAACCAGTGATTCAAATGTTAAAGAATTTTATGCCAGGTGCGTTTAGTGTTTGATACCGCGCGGAACCCACGCAAGAATGGTCGTGCCTTCGCCTGGGGCTGATGAAATATCAACATCGCCGCCGACTCCGCGCGCACGCGTTTGCATATTGGACAAGCCATGACCAATCGTTGTGCTCATTTTTTCAATGACAAAGCCCTTGCCATCATCATGAATTTCCATCAGAACGCGATCAGACGTAGTCCAAACATTGACATCCACCTTTTTGGCCGCGGCATGTTTAGCTGCATTCGCCAGCGTTTCCTGGCAAATGTGGAATAAAGCCAACGCGTTGATCTGTGGAATATCATCCAGGCCTTTTTGCGGCCCCTTCAATGAGACTTCAGAAAAAGTATTGGCGCGATATTCGGTTGCAAGGCGCTTCAAACCGCTCATCAGGCCATCATTTCCCATTTGGCGCGGACGCAAATCGAGAATGTATGCGCGAATGTCGCGAATCGCCTGATTCAAACCATCAATTGACTCTTTGATACGCACTCTCGCAAGGTCTTTATCTTCATCCAGAGTGTGCAATGCGTTTTCCAGCGACAATCCCACACCGTAGATGGATTGAATGATGCCGTCGTGTAAATCCATGCCGATGCGGTCGCGCTCCTCAAGCACAGCCAGACGCCGCGAATTTTGATGCAAGTGGGCATTATCAACTGCCAAGCCAGCCCAGTTCGCCACCGCGCCCAGCATTTGCAGGCCGCTGTCATCGAGCGGTTCAATCGAACGGGTCGCCACGCTCATCACGCCCATGAGGTTTTCGCCAGCCTTCATCGGCAAATAGGCAATTTGCCGGAATCCGGCTTTCGCGACAGCCGGGCGCAGGAATTCCGAATCCTGGGTAAGATCCGCAAGCACCGGGCGGCCCGATTCAGCCACATTGCCGATGATCCCCTCGCCTAATTGGAACCGGTTCCGGGTCCAGAAAGCTTCGGCGGCCTGTCCGCGATGCAGGACCATTCGCAAAGTCTGCTTGTCATCTTCGAGCAAAAAGATTTCGCCCGCCTCCACTTTCATATATCCCATCACGGAGGCGAGCGTTTTATTCAGAATTTCATCCAATTCCAGCGAGGAAGTCAGTGCTGTGGCAATTTCATTAAGCAGAGTCAGGTCTTCACTTCGACGCGTCAACGCCGTGTCGCGTTCCCTCATCTCTTTAACGAACCGGGCGTTTTGGATGGCTGCCGCGGCATACGCGGCCAGCATTTGGATGATTTTTTCATCGTCAGCGGTGAATTCGGGCGCGTCAATCTTATCCGTCAAATAGATTTGACCTAATTGGCGGTCGCCAGCCCGAATCGGGACACCCAAAAATGAAGTCATGTGCGGATGGTGCAATGGAAAGCCAACCGAGCGCGGATGATTTTGAATCACCGGCACGCGCAGCGGCTCTTCAGCATCCATCAGCACGCCGATCAATCCTTCGCCGCACGGCAGATGCGCTATTTTCCTGGTTTCTTCTTCCGTCATTCCAATGGGAATGAACTTCTCAAGTTTCCCGTCATCATCCAACACCCCAACCGCCGCATAGCGCGCTTCGACCTGCTCACGCGCCAAGGTTGCAATCCGTTCCAGAAGATGTTCCAGCGAAACATCTTTGACCAGTTCCAAGCTGGCACGATGCAACGCAATTAAGCGTTCCTGTAATTGTTCACGAGTCAGGAGCATTCAAAGACACCTCAATATAATTATAAACCACAAAACCTGATAGATTTTGGCAGATGCACCCTTTAGAATTGTAAACTGCCATCGAAAGGACAATAATGACCACATCCCGCATTTCCGGCTTTTATAACCTGACTTTGGATGAACGCCGCGCCAAATTGGCCGAATCGGCGGCTCTTTCCCCGGACGATTTGGCAGCGTACGTTTCAAATGGCGGACTCAACGCTGATGCCGCTGACCACATGATCGAGAACGCCATTGGGACACATGCCCTGCCGCTCGGAATCGGACTGAATTTTCAAGTCAACGGCAAAGACGTTTTAGTTCCGATGGCAATCGAAGAGCCATCTGTTGTCGCGGGTGCGTCGTTCATGGCAAAACTTGCCCGCGCGGGCGGCGGATTCATCGCAACCGCCACCGAACCATTGATGATCGGACAGATGCAAGTCATCAACGTCGTCAACTTGGAAGAAGCCAAGCTGAAACTATATGAACACAAAGCCGAATTATTAGCTGAAGCGGACGCAATCGATCCTGTTCTGAAAAAATTCGGCGGTGGTGCGCGTGATATCGAAGTTCGAATCATCGAAAATTCTCCCATCGACGCATTTCTCGTCGTCCATCTCATTTATGATGTGCGCGACGCAATGGGTGCGAACGCAGTCAACACAGCGTGCGAAAAGCTTGCGCCGCACATCGAATCAATCACCGGCGGACATGTTCATTTGCGAATCCTTTCAAATTTGGCTGATAGACGAATTGCGCGCGTGCGCTGTATGATTCCAAATAAGGAATTGGCATTTGATAATTACAAGGGCGAGGAAGTCCGCGATGGAATCATTGCCGCGTACGCCTTCGCTGCTGCCGATCCATATCGCGCCGCCACACATAACAAAGGCATCATGAACGGCGTGGACGCGGTCGTTATCGCCACAGGCAATGATTGGCGCGCCATCGAAGCAGGCGCACATGCGTACGCGGCGCGTTCAGGCAAATACACTTCATTGTCAACGTGGAATAAAGATAAAGATGGCAACCTAGTTGGCACGCTCGAAATGCCAATGGCGGTCGGAACCATCGGCGGCGCGACAAAAGTTCATCCCGCCGCGCAAGCCGCGATCAAGTTAATGGGCGTGAAAACCGCCTCGGAACTCGCGGAAATCATCGTCTCGGTGGGACTCGCACAAAATATGGCGGCCTTGCGCGCTCTTGCCACCGAAGGCATCCAGCGCGGACACATGTCCCTGCATGCGCGGCAGGTTGCCATCGCCGCCGGAGCAACGGGTGATATGATTGAAAAAGTCGCCGCGCAAATGGTAGCAGAGAAAGTTGTGAGAATTGATCGAGCGGAAGAGATTCTAAAAGAGATAAAATAAGTTTGTGGAAGCGAAACGATCTCTCACCACTGAAGAAATCTCCTCCATTGTAGATGGATTCGATCC
>JAKAKJ010000045.1 GCA_021824575.1 Chloroflexota bacterium | reverse complement strand
GCTCGTTCGCACGCGGCAGGGCGGATGTCAATCCCAATGCCGGTGATGCCAAACTCTTTGACCCAAAGAATCAAAGGCTCGGCATATCCACATCCAAAGTCAATGACGCGGGAATCTTTTTTCATTCCCGCTACTCGGCCTGCTGTCAGAATTTTTTCAGGATTGGTGGGATTCACCAAATCCAAATAGCGTTCGGAGATGTTTTTTAGTTCCAGGAAATTCATTGAAGCCCTCCTGTATTTTTTGTCAAGTCACTCTATTCATCAACGGACTTCGAGTCGTATGGTTACTTTGTTGCCCACGTCAAGATTTTCTGCTTCTCGCACACTCGCTTTGATAGGTACAAGATAGCGGCCATCTTTGGGAAACAAGGAAGTTTTCCACTCGGTTTTGCCGATGCGAACGTGAACTGGAATCACGCCCCAGCCATACGTCACGATTCTTGATATCTCTTTTATATCGCGGCTCTGCTTTGCCGGTACAGTCACGAAGAACCATGGGGCGGGGTCGCGCCAGAACCAAATTTTACCGATAAACTCGACGGCCATTGGCACAGTATATCAAATGCCAGATGGTGTGCCTTCGCTCGTTCCGACCCACAAAGTGGCCGCCGCGTGTATGCTGTGTCGGGTGGCATTCATTTCATCTGGAAGAATCTTCGCACAATCAGAATCAGCCAAATAAGTGTTGGGAGAAGGGAAATGAGCGAAAGAAAAAGTCCTATGGTTCCGACTGTGGGCGGTACTAACATCAATACTCCCATCACAATTCCGACATAGATTGTTGCCTTGCTGAATACGTTACTCTGCAGCATGACAGCGGAGAATATTAGGATGACTACCCCGCCAAGAATGTAACTGAGGTCGAAAGCAGTACCATTGTAGATGGTAAGTAATGCCTGCCCTGCCGCAAGAAGCGCAGCTCTTTGAACATCCGTAGTCGCAGCATTATATTGGTTACTGAGCGAAAGCATACCAAATGTCGCTTCTCGTGACGCAAAAAAGAGAGTCGCTCCTACCAAGCCGAGGGTCAGTGCAATTGCCGTATATGATTTGTTGAATCGGCTAAGGGCGATGTAGAGGGCGAGATAGATCAAAATCAAGAGGATATTGATAACGATTAATAAGAGATCGAGGTCCAGCAGCCCCAGAATCTTGTTTTTCTGAAAAAGTGTGAAATAGTCAATGACTGTGCTGGGCGGCGGATTTGTGATGAAGATGAAACTCTGAACCAGAGTTAACGCAAACATGAGCAAGGCTGCCGCTCCACCGACTCTGTAAAGACTCTTCCAATTGGTTGTGGAAGTTTCGGTATTAGTTAACTGATTCATCATTTTCGTCCCTTCAATTTTATGCATTGAGCGGTTGAGTTGCCGCCCAATCATATGTTGTACAAAACGATTCTTTCTATTCCCCCAATTTGAGCTATCATGCAGAATCATTCTGCATGATAGCTTATAGACAGCTACTCTCTATTCCTTCATCTTCACCAAAAACAGTGTAAACCCATCCGACTCTTGCGAGCGCATTTCGAATTGATCTTTCAGACTCTTGAGCAGCCGCGAGAGCTGGCGCTGTCCATACGTGCGCGGGTCGAAGCCGGGGTCGAGTTGATAGAGCGCGTTGCCCATCAAGTCGAGCCGCGCCCAGCCGTCTTCCTGCACAGCCATGTCAAAGGCCTGCTCGAGCAAAGGCATTGGGTCGGCTTCGCTCTTTGGTTTGGCTTTGGAAGAAGAGCGCCGTTGTGACGAGCGTGCCTTGGCAGCTTTGGTCTCGGCCACCAGGTTTTCGGTGTAAACGAACACGTCGCAGGCGTTGATGAAAGGCTTGGGCGTTTTCTTCTCCCCGATGCCCACCACAAAAATTCCCGTCTCGCGGATGCGGGTGGCGAGACGCGTGTAATCGCTGTCGGACGAGACGAGGCAGAATCCGTCCACCACATTCGAATGCAGGATGTCCATCGCATCTATGATCATGGCGCTGTCGGTAGCATTCTTGCCAATCGTGTAACGGAATTGCTGGATGGGCTGAAAGGCGTGAAAGTTCAACGTCTCTTTCCAGGAATTCATGTTGGCCGTCGTCCAATCGCCGTAGATTCGTCTGACGGTGACCTGTCCATAGCGCGCGGCCTCGACCAGCATTTGGGCGAGCAACCCCGCCTGGGCATTGTCGCCGTCAATCAGCATCGCGATTTTGTGCCGGGGTAAGTTTGTGATTTGTTCATCTGTCATAACAAGGATTATACTTTGTCTGGAGGCTAAAATGGAAATTGATCCTGTTTGCAAAATGGAAGTAGACCCAGCCACCGCCGAATGGAAGGCAGAATATAAAGGTAAAACGTACTATTTCTGTGCACCCGGTTGCAAGCGCTCGTTCGAAAAAGACCCGGAGAAATACTTGAACGAGGAGCAAGGTAACGAAAACAAACTTCACATGGCATAAAAATGATGTGAATTCCCCGCTATTTGGCGGGGAATTTCTTTACCAAATCTTTATACTTGCTTCAATCCGACTTTAATCCCTGATTTTATAGTTGGGTCATTGCAGGTAAAATGGAATTATGTCCAACGCCAAGATTCTTGTCATTGACGATGAGCCGAGCATCACGAAACTGGTGGCTGCTTATCTAAAGCCTGAAGGTTACGAAGTTCTCACTGCGCCTGATGGCCCGTCAGGATTGAAGTCTGCACAGGTATTCAAACCCGATCTCGTCATCCTCGACGTGATGCTTCCCGGCATGGACGGCATGGAATTGCTAGCGCGTTTGCGCCGCGAATCAGATGTGTACGTTATCATGCTCACCGCCAAAACAGAAGAGACTGATAAAGTCGTCGGCTTGAGCATGGGCGCGGACGACTACGTGACGAAGCCATTCAGTCCGCGCGAGTTGACGGCACGAGTCAAAGCCGCGCTGCGACGCGTCCAAACGGGAGCCGCTTCGGGGTCCGGGACGAACGTGCTGGCGTTTCGTCACCTGCGTTTGGATAACGGTGCGCGCACCGTCCATGTGGACGAGAATCCAATTGATCTGACTGCGATTGAATTCGATTTGCTCAAGGCGCTTGCTGAAAATCGCGGGCGCGTGCTGACGCGCGAACAACTGATGGAAAAAGTTTGGGGTGGCGAATATTTTGGCGAGATGCGCGTCGTGGATGTTCATCTCGGGCACGTCCGGCAGAAACTTGGGCGCGACGATTTGATCGTCACCGTGCGCGGCGTGGGCTACCGTTTCGAGGACGAAGTTTTATGATGGATTATCTTCGCAGTCATCTCAGCGCGAAATTGCTGCTTTCCTATTTGATCATCATTGCGATTAGTTTTTTTGTTGTGATCGTCGCGAGCCAATTGAGCGCGCCGACTGCGTTCAATCGTCATCTGGCTCAAATGGAGCAGCCCGGCGGCATGATGGGCGGTGGCCCGGGATTTGGGCAGGGTCAGGGCTTCGGACAAGGCTTGGGCCCGGGAATGATGCAGCAGTTCTATAACGATTTCCGCGCCAGTTTCAACGATGCGCTCACCTACGCGGTGATTGCGGCGATTGTGATCGCCGTGATTGTCAGTATTATTTTTAGCCGCAGCGTAGTCTCGCCGTTACGCGCGGTGATGAATGCCAGCCAGCGCATTGCCGATGGACATTACGATGAGCGCGTTCGTGTGCAAGGCTCCGATGAACTTTCGCAGCTTGCCGCGCGCTTTAATCAAATGGCGGAAAAACTCGAACAAATCGAAACGACCCGCATGCGTTTGATTGGCGACGTGAGTCATGAACTTCGCACGCCGCTCACGGCCATCAAAGGTTCGATGGAAGGTTTGATGGACGGCATTTTGCCTGCGACCGAGGAAACGTACCGCGATCTTTATTCCGAAGCGGATCGCTTAAATAGACTTGTGGATGATTTGCAGGAACTCAGCCGCGTCGAAGCCGGCGCGTACCAATTGAATATTCAATCTGTGGATGTTTCGACTCTGACGCAAACTGTGATGAAACGGCTTGGCTCTCAATTCGATTCCAAACGCGTCTCTCTGGACTTAAAGTTGGCTCCTGACCTTCCGCCTCTTCTCGCCGACGAGGATCGCGCCATCCAGGTGCTGACGAATTTGGTCGGCAATGCGCTGCGATACACGCCCGAAGGCGGTGCGGTGACGGTTTCTGTGACGCGGCGTGACAACGAAATTCAATTTACTGTTCGCGATACTGGTATTGGAATTTCTTCGGAGCATCTGCAGCATATCTTCGACCGCTTCTATCGCGTTGATAAATCGCGCTCACGTCGCGCCGGCGGCGGAAGCGGCATTGGTTTGACAATTGCGCGCGCCCTCGTCGAGGCGCAAGGTGGACGCATTTGGGTTGAAAGCGCTGGGGAGGGAAAGGGCAGTACGTTTACTTTTACATTACCAATCGCAAAATAAAATGCTGATAACGAAACTCCTCCGTTATGCGGAGGAGTTTTTTGTTTATGGTATTGGTGTGACTTTCCCCAAGCCATCATAATCGGGTGGAACGATATCTACATCGCTGCAAGAATCTTTTCCAACGCGCTGTAATAGTCCAATATTCTTGGAGGTCACATCCACTTGAATGGGCGTGCCTTGTTTGAAGGTCGTATCAACCGTCAGCTTGAAGGTCACTTGATAACCCGCAGGGAGGGCAGGGATACATTTGGTTTTATCGGGGTGAGGCCGGCCTTCGTCCAGGCCATTGAGCGTCGCGCACATGTTGTCAATTTCTGATGAGCCGATGTTCGCAACTGTCACATAAGCATTGGTCACTTCGCCCATGCCATGAAGAATATCAAAGCTTGTGTTGCAGGAAAGAATCGTGGTGTTTACCTGCGCGGAAGGCGGCAGCGCGCTTGGAATTGTGATCGTCGCAATTGGCGTCGGTGTGATTGTGTTTGTAACGGTGGCTGTTGCGGCTGCCGCGGTGAGAGTGGACGTAAGAGTGGGAGAAGGAGTTAGCGTCGGCGTTCCGGTTGACTGAGTCGGCGTGATTTGCGTATTGGTTGCTGAAGCAAGAACGGTCGCAGTAATCGGCGGGGGCAGAACGACAGGTGTGGGCGAGTTGGGGAATGCTGTCGGCGTTAGAAAAGGTGTCGGAGGCGGGGTGTATGGCAAGGGTTCGACCGCCCAGCCGGAGCATCCGGAGAGAGTCATTATCAACACAATGCATGAGAATAGAAAAGCTTTCATGGCCAATTCCTTGCGTTGCTTTCATTTTATCTGTTCTTGAACGTAAGACAAGACCCAACCGGAAAAATTTGTCTGACATTACCTGATCCCGAAAAAATTCCTACTTGACAAATGCATCCAAATTCCCTATACTGTTTTTACTAACACGTGTTAGTAAAATAGCCCCGAAAAATGTCACCCGCCAAACGCTCCACCAGCCGCGATGTTGCAAAGTTGGCTGGCGTCTCTCGAACAACCGTCTCCTTTGTGCTGAACCAAAACGAGGGCGTCAGTATCAGCAAAGCCACGCGCCAGCGTGTTTTGAAGGCTGCCAAAAAGCTGAACTACCATCCCAATGCAGCAGGGCGAAAACTTGTCAGCGGGAAATCGGATACGCTTGGCCTCGTATTGCATCAATCGCCTGAACAGGTTTTCGCGGATGCCTTTCTGCCGCGCGTGATTTTAGGCGTGGAACAAGCGGCCATGCAGCTCGGATTTCACGTTCTGCTTACGCAGGTTGATCCGAAGGACAAAAACGGTTATGCCCGGCTGATTCGTGAGAATCATGTGGACGGCATTATCCTCTCTGGTCCAATGCAAGATGACGAGGAAATTGTCCGGCTTCACCGCGAAGGCGTGCCGGTCATGCTGCTTGGTCAGTTGCCGGACAGCAACCTTCCGTTTGTGGATGTCAACGCGGCCAGCGGCGCGCAGATCGCTGTAAATCATCTTATTGAAATGGGACACCAGCGAATCGCGATGATCACGAACGCGCCGCTTTCATACACTTCTTCGCAACAGCGCCGGGATGGATATCTGCAGGCGCTTCGCAACGCGGACCTGAAAGCGGATCCCCGTTTAATCAAAGAGGGGAATTACACCCCGGCCAGCGGCTATCAAGCCATGAGCGAACTGCTGAACGCATCTCCTCGCCCAACGGCAGTTTTCATTGCCAGTGATGTGGTCGCGATGGGGGCCATCCTTGCAGTCCGCCGCGCTGGGCTGCAGCTCCCGGATGATGTAGCGATGGTTGGCTTCGATGACATTCCTTTGGCCGAATATTTTGATCCGCCGCTGACCACCATCCGTCTTCCCGCATTCGGATTGGGATTGGCTGCCGCTGAAAGAGTGATCCAGCTGATCCAGGGAAAGAACCTCGATAGCAACGAGGTCCTGATGGAAACGGAACTCATTGTGCGTGAGTCGACCGTTAGAAATTTGACACATGCTTAAGATGCTTTTTTACACCCACAAGGTAACACGTGTTAATAACGAAAGGAGGTGATCTGCCTTAATCTTTTTGACCTGCGCTACATGAACTCCCGACTCTGATAATCCTCAAAAGGAGAAGAAAGATGAATAAGTTTAGCAAGATACTTGGCCTCGCATTGCTTGCTGCGTTATTCCTGGCTTCGTGCGCCCCAGCAACCCCCACCGCAGCCCCGGCGACGCAGCCGCCTGCGCCAACTCAAGCCCCGGCAACACAGGCACCGGCCACACAAGCTCCCGCCGCGACTGCAGGCCCAACCGCAACCGTAGCTCCAACTGCTGTGCCATATACTACGACTGGTATTGACTGCAAAGGCGCAAAGTCTGGCGACCAGGTCACTATTGTCTATCAATGGTCCGGGTCGGAGGAGGCCAGTTTCAATTCCCTGATTAAACCATTGGTGGATGCCTGTGGCATCAAGATCAACGCCCAGTCAACGCGTGATCCCGCTGTGCTGGATACGATGGTCAAGAGTACACCGCCTGACATTTTGTTCTGGCCCAGCCTGTCACCCACGAAACTTTACGCTGACAAGCTGGTCGCACTCGATACTGTTGGCGGCAATAAAGATAACTATCCTGCCTACTGGGTTACCATGGGCACTGTCAACGGCAAGTGGGTGGCTATCCCGGCAAAGGCCGACATGAAGTCCATCATTTGGTACAGCCCGACTCAGTTCCAGGCCTTTGGCTATACGGTTCCAAAAACTTTCGCCGATCTACAGGCCCTGGTTGACAAAATGGTTGCTGATGGCAATGTACCGTGGAGTATGGGCAATAACAACGGCGGTGCCGGCAACGGTTGGGCAGGAACGGACTTCATCCAGGATCTGCTGCTGGTCAGCAAGGGCCCGGATTTCGTTAACGGGATTATTGCTGGAACAGTTCCATATAATGACCCGGCAGTCCTCGCTGCATATCAGACTTACTACAAGTGGGCTTCGGATCCCAAATACACCCCGGGCGGCGCTACGGGCACAGTCAATACACCGTTCTTGAATGCCATCTACGACGTTTTCTCGAATCCGCCGAAAGCCATGATGGTCAAAATCTCCGGCTTCGCTGGCGGTGCCATCGCCGCACAATATCCAAACCTGAAATACCCCACGGACTACGATTTCTTCGAATTCCCTGGAGTTCAGGGCGTGCAAGGCAGCGCTGACTTCATGTATGCTTTCAGCAGCTCACCGGCTGCCCAGGCTGTAGTTGCTTATGTCACTGGTACGACCGGCGGACAGAACTGGGCCAAGGCTGGCTTTGGCATTTCACCGAACAAGGCAGCATCAGGCCAATACTATGATCCTCAGCTTAGCAAGCTAAGTGATATGCTGGCCAATGCCCCCGCTTTCACCTTCGATATTGGTGATGCTCTCGGCGATCCATTCTCCACAGCCGAGTTCAAAGGCGTTGTTGATGTTGTCCAAGGCGCTGATATCAAGACCACGCTTGACACCATTGCGGCTGCTCAAGCCCAAACAGTAAAATAATCATTTAGGCCACATAAGCTGGAGCATGCATTTGCATGCTCCAGCCTGCTTACACCTCGCGCGAGATTACAGGAGGAGCAATGGTTCCAAAAATTATGAAGCAGGGGCGTTGGGCGCCGTGGTTGTATTTGGCTCCAGCGCTTATCATCATGCTCGTTTTCATTGTCTATCCTACCATCGGCACCATTCGCTTAAGCCTTCTGGACGAGACCAGCACACACTCTGCCGCCACAACCTGTATCCCAAACCAACCTTGCTGGGGCGTCTTCGAGAATTATCGCTATGCGCTTACGGACCCGGCCATGCTCACCGCTTTGCGCAACAACGCGCTGTGGCTGTTGCTGATGGTCCCCGGTACGGTCGCCGGCGGATTGTTCTTTGCGCTCCTGGCTGACCGCGTCCGATACGAGAGTGTAGCTAAGTCAATCGTCTTCATGCCCATGGCCATTTCCTTCATTGGCGCTGGCGTGATCTGGCGTTTTGTATATGATATCGAAGCGGGCGGCGGCCCCCAAATTGGTCTTCTGAACGCCATCGTCGTTGGCTTTGGCGGCCAGCCGATCGCCTGGTTGAGTAACCCGCTCATTAACAACTTTTCCCTTATGCTTGTCGGCGTGTGGCTGTGGGCCGGATTCTGTATGACCATTCTTTCCGCGGCGATCAAGGGGGTGCCGGCGGAAATGCTGGAGGCTGCGCGGGTGGATGGCGCCAACGAGTGGCACGTGTTCTCGAAAATTATGCTGCCCACGATCATGCCAACCATCGTGGTCACCACGACAACCATGGCCATCATCATCCTGAAGATCTTCGACATTGTCTTCGTGATGACTGGCGGAGATTTTGGGACCGAAGTGATTGCCAACCGGATGTTTAACCTGATCGTCACCAACGCTGGCCGTTCCACTGCCATCGCCGTTTTGTTGATTGTGCTTACGATCCCCATCATGGTTTTCAATATAGACCGGTTCCGCAAAGAGGAGGCTGCCCGATGAACCCGCTGGCGCGTTTGAATCGCTTCCTGGGCAAGCTGCCCGTTCATCTTGCCGTGATTCTCATGTGCGTTTTATGGATCATTCCCACTCTGGGGTTATTTGTCACCTCCTTTCGCACCCGGCAAGCTGTAAACGATTCGGGTTGGTGGACTGTCTTTCTTCCGCAGCCAAAAGCAGTTGGCCTTCCCGAATACACTCAATATTGCGCTTCCTGCCATGGCGCGGATGGCAAGGCCATCCCGACAGCCAATTTTTCTGATCCGAACCTGGTCAACCAGTTTCCAAGCGCGGCCAGTTTGCTGGTTATGTTACGCAAACCGATCAACGGGAAGCCTCACTTGATCAACCCGACGCTTCCCAGCGCGCCCAGGGACGCGTTGAATACACTGACGCCGTTGATCAGCTACCTGCAAACGCTATCCGGGCAGAATCAATCCACCGGGCGGTTTACTTTGAGCAGTTATGTTGATGCGCTGGTCGGTTATAAAGGCACGCGCAATTACCTCTCCGATTGCCAGCAAAAAGTTGCCAGCACATTGGTCCAGTTCAATTGCAACATCAGCGATCTGGCAAACCCTGCTGGCATGGGTGTGGCATTCATCAACACGATCCTCGTGGTGATTCCGGTGACACTCTTTGTGATCGTCTTTGCAGCGCTGGCCGCGTATGCCTTTGCCTGGCTCGATTTCAAAGGACGCCAGTGGATATTTGCGTTGCTGATCGGATTGCAAATTGTTCCTTTGCAGATGTCGCTGGTTCCGATCGCGCAGCTTTACGTAAAGCTTGGCATCCAAAGTTCATTCCTTGGTATCTGGCTGTTTCATACCGGGTTCGGTTTGCCGTACGCCATCTACTTGATCCGCAACTTCATCGGCTCGTTGCCGCGGGATATTTTCGAATCGGCCTATCTGGACGGCGCAAATCATTGGGCGGCCTTTCGCGTTCTGGCCTTGCCCTTAGCCATGCCGGCGATTGCATCACTCGGAATCTTCCAGTTCATTTGGGTGTGGAATGATTTTCTTGTGGCAAAGATTTTCTTGACGACCCACCCGGTTCTAACAGTCCAGATTACCAACCTGATTGACCCGCGCGGCGGTAACTGGAATATTTTGACTGGCGCAGCGTTTTTGTCATTCATCATTCCCATGCTCGTATTCTTCGCCTTTCAGCGTTACTTCGTGCGCGGTCTGCTGGCTGGCTCTGTAAAAGGATAAGATTTTGAAAAATAATGAATGTCCCACATTGGTATAAAAATGCGGTTTTCTATGAAGTTTATGTCCGCGCCTTTTATGATAGCAGCGGTGACGGACATGGCGACTTGCGAGGGCTGACCCAAAAACTGGACTACCTGCAAGACCTCGGTGTTGACTGTTTGTGGTTGATGCCGACTTATCCATCGCCGCTCAAGGATGACGGATACGACATTGCAGATTATTGCGGGATTCATCCCAGCTATGGCACGCTGGATGATTTCAAATCCCTGCTCGACGCCGCCCATGCCCGGAATATCCGCATCATCATGGACCTCGTGCTGAATCACACCTCCGATCAGCACCCCTGGTTCCAGGCCGCCCGCGCGGACCGCAATTCGCCGTACCGTGACTATTATGTCTGGAGCGACACGGATGACAAATATCGCGGCGCCCGAATCATCTTTGTTGACACTGAGAAATCCAACTGGACATGGGATCCGGTCGCGGGTCAATTTTTCTGGCATCGCTTTTATTCATCCCAGCCCGATTTGAATTACGACAACCCCGCGGTGCAGGAAGAAATCCTGAACGTGATCAGCTTCTGGCTCGACATGGGCGTGGATGGATTCCGCGCGGACGCCGTGCCTTATCTTTTCGAGCGCGAAGGGACGAATTGCGAGAATCTCCCCGAGACGCATGTGCTCCTGAAAAGACTCCGCCAGTTCATTGACGAAAATTATCCGGGCCGCATTTTGCTCTGCGAAGCGAATCAATGGCCGCGCGAGGTTCGCCCGTACTTTGGCAACGATGACGAATTTCACATGGCGTTCCATTTTCCGTTGATGCCGCGCATCTTCATGTCCATTCGACGCGGCGACGCGGAACCGATCCGCTGGGTGCTGGAGCAGACGCCTTCGATTCCCAACAATACGCAATGGTGTACGTTTCTTCGCAACCACGATGAGTTGACACTCGAAATGGTCAGCGAAGAAGACCGGCAGTGGATGTGGAACGAGTACGCGCCCGATCCGCGCATGAGATTGAATCTCGGCATCCGCCGCAGACTCGCTCCCCTGCTCGATAATGACCGTCGCAGAATCGAATTGGCGAATTCACTGCTTTTCACCATGCCGGGTTCACCCATCGTTTATTACGGCGACGAAATCGGAATGGGGGACAACATTTTGCTGCACGACCGGAACGGCGTCCGCACGCCGATGCAGTGGAATATCGGCTTCAATGCCGGTTTTTCAAATGCCGGGGAAATTTACGCGCCGGTGATTGATAATTCGGTATTCAAATTACGTGAAGTAAATGTCGAGACGCAGCACGGCGATCCCAGTTCGCTTCTGCAAACCATGCAGCGCATGATCGCCGCCCGCAAAAAACATCTCACACTTGGGTGCGGAAATCTGGAATGGCTCGACTGCGGCACGCGCAGTGTGGCGGCGTATTCACGCGCATTTCGGCGGGAACGGCTGGTGATCTTGAATAACTTGAGTGATAGCCAGCAATCGGTAAATATAAAAATTTCCGGGCAAACTTTTACGGATGTTTTGAAAAACAAAAAATTTGAAGCTGTCAATGGGCAGCTTCAAATCAGTTTGCAGCCATACGAATACCTCTGGCTCGAGGGATGAATTATTTGGTTAACAAAAAAACGCAGGGGCGACAGGCCAGTCGTCCCTGCCCAAAATTATTCACCGACCGTGTGCAATAAAGCCATGTTCGGCGCACGGACAGAGCCAACGGGGTAGCCGCATACCAAAACGACTTGATCGCCCGATTGCACGATTTCAGATCGCATCAACGCGGTATCAACCAGTTGAAGCATTTCTTCCAATGAATGCGCAAACGGAACGCGGTGCGGCTTCACTCCCCATAAAAATGTCAATTGACGATATGTTTCATTGTTCGGCGTAAAACCCAGGATTGGCACGCGCGGCCGAATCTTCGACATCAGCCAGGCGGTCTGTCCCTGCGTTGTAAATGTTGCCACTGCGGTGACATTTTGATCGCTCGCCAGCACTTGCGCGGCGCGTACCATCGAAGCGGTGTCGCTTGTTTCAAATCCGTGAGCGGCGCCGGATTCCTTGCCCCATTCTGCAAAATTGCATTCTGCTTCGCGCACGATGCGATCCATCATCTGGACGGACTCCACCGGATATTTTCCCGATGCCGATTCGGCGGATAACATGACCGCGTCGGTGCCGTCAAAGATGGCATTGGCTACATCCGACGCCTCCGCGCGCGTGGGGAGCGGATTCGTAATCATCGACTCGAGCATTTGTGTGGCAGTGATGACCAGTTTTGCGCGCGCGTTCGCGGCGCGGATGATCTGCTTTTGCAGGGCAGGCACGCGCTCTGGCGGAAGTTCTACACCGAGGTCGCCGCGCGCCACCATCACACCATCCACGTTATCGAGGATGGCATTCAGGTTATCAATCGCTTCCGGCTTTTCGAGTTTGGCGATCAACAGCGGCTGGCGTTTTCCGTTCGAGAACCGCTCCATTGCATAACGGACTTTCTTCACATCATCCGCCGTGCGGACAAACGAAATGGCGACCGCGTCCACATTGTGGAAAATGCCAAATGAAAGATCAGCTTCATCTTTTTCGGTGAAGCCCGCAATTCGTAATCGAACGCCCGGTAAATTAATTCCTTTATGGGATGTCAGCGGCCCGCCGACCACGACGCGTGCTTTCAGCGCCCGCTCTTGAACGGAGACAACTTCCAGGGTGAGACGACCGTCATCGAGCAGGAGTCGATCCGAAGTCCGAACTGAATCGAACAGTTGCCAAAAGTCCACAGGAATTTGTTTGCCGGTATCGTCTGGTAGTTCGGTGCCGGTCGCATATAAGCAAACCGTTTCGCCTTCCGATAATTGAAGCGGTGACGGCAATTCGCCCACGCGAATCTTGGGCCCTTGCAAGTCCTGCAAAATACCGACCGCGATTCCCAACTTCTCTGATACGCGGCGGATGGTCGCGATGCGCGCCGCGTGCTCTTCATGTGTGCCGTGTGAAAAATTCATGCGCGCAACGTTCACACCTGATTGAATCAATTTTTCGAGAATGGATTCATCCTCGCTGGCCGGCCCAATGGTTGCAACAATTTTAGCTTTACGATCCATAATTTCCTTTCGCAATATTTATATCACGAAAGAACACATGATCTCGATAAAAGTTGTAGACATACTTTCAGCGAAAAGCCCGACATATCGCCGGGCTTTTGATCGAGTGTTGGTGTCACAGTTAAATGTAATGTAACTCTGTGGCTTGCTTTCCCAACTCCTTGCGAAAATCTGGATGAGCGATTCCGATCAGTTGCTTTGTGCGCTGGCGAATCGTCTTGCCATACAAATCCGCAACGCCATATTCAGTCACGATGTAGTGAACATGGTTGCGGCCAGTCACAACGCCCGCGCCTTGTTTCAACATGGCAACGATACGGCTGACCATTGTGCCATCTCGCAGAGTCGTTGTGCTGGGCAATGCGATGATCGGCACACCGCCTTTCGAGCGGGAAGCGCCATAGATGAAATCGAGCTGGCCGCCGATGCCGCTGTAGAATTTTGGCCCGATGCTGTCAGCGCAAACCTGGCCGGTAAGATCAACTTCGATGGCGGAGTTGATGGCAACCATGCGCTCGTTCTGTGCGATCACAAATGGGTCGTTGATGTATTCTGTGCGATGTAATTCGATGAGCGCGTTATCGTCCACCCAGTCGTAGAGTTTCTTGGTGCCAAGGATGAATCCGGCCACGATCTTGCCTGGATGCAGACTCTTGCGCGCACTGGTCAGCACGCCGCGTTCCACAAGCTCGATTACGCCATCGGAGAAGAGTTCGCTGTGAACACCAAGGTCTTTCTTGTTGTAGAGATATTTCAACACTGCATCCGGGATCGCGCCGATGCCCATTTGCATCGTTGCGCCATCGGGAATCAGTTCGGCAATGTGGCCTGCGATCTTTTCCACGACTTCGTTATTGCCGTCTTCTCCCATCGGCATTTCCGGGATTGGATAATTGACTGGCACGATGTAATTTAAGCGGCTAACGTGGATAAACGAATCGCCAAGCGTGCGAGGCATCTGGTCATTGACTTCTGCAATGATGATCTTGGCCGATTCCGCCGGCGACTTTGTAAGCCCTACTTCAACGCCAAGGCTGCAAAATCCGTGCTCGTCTGGCCGCGATACATGAATGAATGCCACGTCAACGGGCAGAGTGCCGCGCTTGAACAATAGGGGATACTCCGAAAGCAACACGGGCGTGAAATCCGCATGGCCCTCCTGCACCGCTTTGCGAACATTCGGGCTGATGAACATGGTGTTGACGCGCAGATGTCCTTCCATCTCTGGCTTTACATAATCAGCTGAGCCAATTGTCAACGCCTGGCAAATCTCAACATCTTTGAGTTTGGGCGCGTAATTTACCAGCGCCGCGAGCGTCTCCTGCGGCACCGATACGTTCCCGGTCATGAAGATGCGGTTCCCCGATTTGACGACCTTGACCGCTTCCTGCGCGCTGACAATGCGCGATTGGTAATTGCTAGTCCAGTCCATCGTCCGCCTCCCGGTGGTTCGTGAGCCGCGAAAGATGGCGCGTCTCGCCGTTATACGTGTTTACCGCGGGTTCGAGAGACGGGTCGTTCAGGAGTCCGTCTACGCCAAGCGCCGCGATTTGCGTAACATACGACATCGCCGCATTGACAAAAGCGTGTGTGGCTGTGCGCGCCACCGCGCCGGGCATGTTTGGCACGCAGTAATGCAGGATACCTTCCTCGATGTAAACCGGATGATCATGCGTTGTCGGACGCGATGTTTCGATGCATCCGCCTTCGTCAATGCTGACATCCATGATGACGGAGCGCGGCTTCATCGAGCGCACCATTTCACGCGTGACGAGGATCGGCGCACGCTGGCCCGAAACAAGCACCGCGCCGACCACAACATCCGCGTATGCGACCGAGCGTTCGATGTTGCGTTTGGTCGAAAGCATGGTGACAATGTTGGGGAAACGGTCCCAAATGCGCTGAAGCGCGGCGAGATTCCTGTCAATTACTGTGACATGCGCACCCATGCCAAGGAACATTCCTGTGGCATACGTGCCAACAACACCTGCGCCTAAAACCACAGCTTCCGCAGGTGGGACACCCGGCACGCCGCCCATCAAAATTCCCTTGCCGCCCCAATTATTCTGGAGCAGGCGCGCCGCGATCTGGGCGGCCATCGCGCCACCGATCTGGCTGAACGGGAACAGCACGGGCAGCGATCCATCCGGTGCCTGGATTTGCTCGTACGCGACAGATGCGATCTTTTTCTTGAGCAGGATGTCAATCTTATCCTGCCGCGCCGAAGCCAGGTGCAGAAATCCGGATAGGATTGTGCCGGGCCGCAGCCAATCCAATTCTTCCTTGAGCGGACGCGAAACTTTCAGGACCAGGTCCGCGCGGCCAAAGGCCTCCTCCGTCGAATAGACGAGATGCGCTCCGGCCCTTTCGTAATCCGCGTCACTGAAGCCGGCTTCGAGTCCCGCTTCATGCTCGACAAAAACCTTGTGCCCGTTTTGAGTGAGAATTTCCGCGCCTGCGGGCGATAGGCCCACGCGGCATTCAAACGGACGCCTTTCTTTTGGTATTCCTATGTTCATTAGGACCTCCGAAAATAAAGCCCTAAAGTCACGACCTTTAGGGCTTTGAGTCTAATTCATGTTAAGAGCTTCTTTGATAAGCGGAAGCGCCCAGTCAATCGTCTCTTTTTCTATGACAAGCGGCGGCGCAAAGCGGATCACATTTTCGTGCGTCTCTTTGGCAAGGATGCCTTTTTGCTGCATCGCTTCGCAGAAACGCCGCGCTCCGCCTGCGGATGGTTTCAGCTCGACACCGATCAGCAACCCCTTACCGCGCACTTCTTTCACGTGCGGACTCGGAATCTCTGCCAATTGTTTCATGAAATATGTGCCAAGTGATTCGGCGCGATCTGCCAGCTTTTCATCGCGGATGACAGCCAGCGCTGCGCGCGCAACGGCCGCGGCCAATGGATTCCCGCCAAACGTCGAGCCGTGTTCGCCGGGCATGAATAAACCGAGAATGGATTTGTCCGCCAAAATTGCAGATACCGGATAGAAACCTCCCGCCAATGCCTTGCCGATAATCATCACATCGGGCCGCACGCTTTCGTGGTCACATGCGAATAATTTTCCGGTGCGTGCCAATCCGGTTTGGATTTCATCGGCAATGAACAAGACATTATTCTTTTTGCAAAGTTCGGAAACTTTCTTGAGATAACCCGCAGGCGGAATGATGACTCCGCCTTCACCTTGAATCGGTTCGAGCATTACTGCCGCCGTGTTTTTATTGATGGCCTTTTCCACCGCGGATGCGTCGCCGTATGGCACGGTGACAAATCCGGGCGTGAACGGGCCAAAGTCATCACGGTACGATGGCTCGGTCGAGAACGAGATGATGGTTGTCGTGCGCCCGTGAAAATTTCCCTGTGCGGTGATGATCTCCGCTCGATGGCGCGGCACACCTTTCACTTGATACGCCCATTTGCGCGCCAGCTTGATCGCCGTCTCAACGGCTTCTGCGCCCGAATTCATCGGCAGTGACATTTCATAACCGGTCATTTCGGAAAGCTCTTTATAGAAAAGCGGAAGCTGGTCGTTACGGAACGCGCGCGACGTCAGTGTGAGTTTTTTGGCTTGCTCGAGCATGGCGTCTAAAATTTTTGGATGAACGTGTCCCTGATTGAGTGCGGAATAGGCGGACAAACAATCCAAATATTTTTTCCCATCCACGTCGTAAACCCAAACGCCTTCACCGCGTTCGATCACCACATCCAGCGGATGATAATTGTGTGCGCCATACTCGTCTTCTAAAGCGATGTAATCTTTTGAATTCATGAATTTATCCTCATAAGTTATTGATGTCGTTGCGAGGTCGTGAAGCACGCCGAAGGCGACGTTCTTTGCCCGAAGCAATCTCCACTGATCATGGGATTGCCACGTCACCGCTTGCGGCTCCTCGCAATGACACGTTTCTCTTTACGCTACATCAAACAATCTTGCGAGTATCGCCTTTTGTGCATGCAGACGATTGTGCGCCTGCGGGAAGATCATCGAATGCGGGCCATCTGCCACATCATCGGTCAATTCGTGGTTGCGATGCGCGGGCAGGCAGTGCATCACGATCACATCTTTGTCTGCTTCGCCGACCAGTTTTGCGTTGACCTGATATGGCGGGAAGACTTTCTCGCGCTTGGCGGTTTCTTCTTCCTGCCCCATGCTGGTCCATGTGTCGGTGTAAATCACTTGCGCGCCTTTGACAGCTTCGTGCGGGTCGCGCAGGAAATTCAATCTGCTCCCGGTTTCCTTGGCAATGCTTTTTGCAATTTCAACTGCCTTTGGATTCAAGTCATAACCTTCGGGATTCGCGATTGTAAAATTCCAACCAAGTTTCGCCGAGATATGCATCATCGAAACTGCAACGTTATTCCCATCGCCGACGAATGTGACATTCAAGCCTTTGGCTTTGCCGAATTTTTCCTGGATGGTCAGCGCGTCGCCCATTGCCTGACAAGGATGGTTGTAATCGCTCAAGGCGTTGACCACCGGGATGCTCGACCACTTCGCCAATTCCAGGATGTGCTCATGCTGGAAGACGCGCGCCATCAGCGCGTGGACGTAACCCGAAAGCACGCGCGCCACGTCTGCAATCGACTCGCGCTGGCCGAGTCCGATCTCGTTCGGCGAAAGATACAGCGCGTCGCCGCCCATGTGACGCATTGCCATGTCGAACGAAACACGCGTCCGCAGGCTGGGCTTCTGGAAGATCATCCCCAGCACCTTGCCTTTGAAGAGTGGGGGATTGCCTTTCTCAAAATATTCCTTTTTTAAACGAATCGCCAGGTCTAACAAATCCTGAACTTCCCCTGAAGATAAATCCGAAACGGCGATAAAGTGATTCATAACATCTCCTTCAATTTGAGTATATCTTGAAGGCGCATTTCTGCCACGTTTCAAGCATCACAGCTTATGTGTGACATCTGTCTGACAAAGCAGATATTCGATATTCGTTATCCGAATCCGACGTTCGAGAATCGAATTACGAATATCGCATCAGGCTGCCATCCTGACTTTCTTCCAATAGCGGTACATTCCGTCCGCGGACATGCCAAGCGGGTTCGCCAACTCGTAAGCCTTCACAACGTCCGCGCTCAAGTTTTGTTTTTGGCCTTCCTCGTTCGCCCAATCGGTAAACATCTGGCGCAATTCTTCGACGGGCGGTTCTTTCGCCATCGCGGCTTCGAGCCAGTGTTCCGCCGAATCCAATTCCTTCTGGACTTCATTCAAATGCCATTTGGGATCGTCGAACATGCCAAAGTGAGTCGGCGCGATGTGCGCGAACTGTTCTTTTCGCAGGCGCGCGATTGACTCGCGCCATTTTCCAAAATGTAATTCGGGCGGCGGCATTGGGACGCGCAAATAGGGATAACCCGGAATACGGACACCGCCGACATCACCGCTGAAACAAATATCTTCAAATAAATATGCATAATGATGTTCAGCATGACCGGGCGTATTAATTGGAAGAAATCTCAAATTGCCGATGACAATTTCTTCCGCGTCGTTCGCGACGTGGAGTTGATTCTCCGGCACGGGCAGGAACTCACCCCACAGCGAATCCATCTTGTCGCCGTAGATGCGAGCCGCGCTGGCGAGAAGTTTTTCCGGGTTCAACATGTGCGGCGCCCCGACTGGATGAACGTAAATCTGCGCGCCCTGTTGTGCCAGCCATCCCGCCGCACCCGCGTGGTCGAGGTGAATGTGCGTCAGCAGAACGTGAGTGACATCAGAGACGCGCAAGCCATTTGCTGCGAGTCCCGCTTGAAGTCCCGCGAGAGTCGAGCCGGGACCGGATTCGATCAGCACCGCGCCGCTCGAATGTCGAATTAAATACGATGCAATCGCCTGAGTCTTGCCCTGAAAATTCAAGTCAAGTGTGATAACGTTGGTCTTTGCCATGGGGTCACATCCTGTAAAATATTATTTGATGAAAATGTCGAAAGCGTTTGTCCGATATCGGTATCGCAATAAACGAGGCACACGGGAACACGCTGTTCCATCAATTGCCGGACGAGCATATCTGTGCCTTGTGCGCCTCCAAAACTCTCAGCGGCCAGCAAGATGACCACCGGCCGCAGGTTCCGGCGTTTGAGATCATCAGCAGCTACCAGCAGGTCAGGCGAGACGGTCGGCGTGACGAGGATCACGCTCGAGCCTTGCGGAAACTGTTTCAGCTGCGCGCCGACCAGCGCCGCGATGGAGAGATCGCCTTTGCCTTCGAGATATGCCAGCGTTTCAAGGATTTTATTTTCCTGCCGCTCGCTTCGCTCGGCGGAAATCATTGTGTAGGCGATGTCCCTGGTCACAAGCCCGACGGCGCGCTTTTGCGCGATGAAATAATGCGCCAGTGAAGCTGTGATACTGATGCTGTATTCCAGCGTGGATGGCGGCAGTGCCAATTTGGGCCGGCGGCTGAAGAGCAGCTTTTCAATTGGGATTTCCGGCATCTCAAATGGCTTGTGCGCCTGCGCTTCTTTTTGGGCATCCAAAAACAACCAGACTTCTGACTGCGGGTCCAATTCAAATTCCTTGACCATCAGTTGTCCGCGCCGCACCGATGTGGGCCAGTGGATCCGTTTCATTGGGTCGCCGGGAATGTATTCGCGGATCCCGGCTGCGTGCGGCGTCACGTCCATTGCTTTGCGGCGGATCACGTGACCGCCGGGCAGCAATCCGGGCGGCGACAGGAACGATGTGATCGGGTAAACCAGCGGAAGGATGACCAGCGTTTTCTCAGCCGGGAATTTTCTTTTGACGCGAAACAGGCCAAGTGGATCAGATACGAGGAGCGTGGTAGGCCCAAGCGGGAATGCTCCGCGCCACGTGAGCCACGTGCGCGCGACGTAGGATTGTTTTTCGCGCGCGCGAAGATGGGTCAATAGACGCGAACCGGCTGCGGTTGGCAGCGGCATCTCGTTATACAACTCCACCCAAAGCCCCGGCAGCCGACTGTTGTTCAGGACTTCGAATCGTTCCTTGAAAATATCGCCAACGCTGGAACGCGCAAAATCGCCTTTGCGGGTCAGGCGCAGGGAATGCGCCACGATTTGTACCCAAATCCATGCGCCGATGAGCAGGATCAAGCCGAGGTACAAAATATGGGAATAGAATGCCGCGCCGGTGATGGCAGATCCTAAAAGGCCGGTAAAAATCAAAAGGGCAACGACGACGCGCCCGACATTCATTTTGTTTTCTTCTTTTCCGCAGACGCTTGGCGGAAATCCCCACCCGGTGCCGGAGTATTGCGGACAATTTCCTGAACGATACGGTCGGCGCTCAATTCGCGCAAGCGCGCAGCCGGGCTGACGATGATGCGATGCGCCAGCACGGGCATCGCCACTTCCTTGACGTCGTCTGGCAGAACATGATCGCGTCCATTCAGGGCCGCGCGCGCTTGCGATGCGCGCGACAAAGCCAATGTGCCGCGTGGACTGGCTCCGAGGTAAATATCGGCGCTTTGACGCGTCCGCCGTGTCATATCCGTAACGTAACGTTTGACGGCAGGTGAAACATATACAGCCTTGATCGCCTCCGCGGCGGCCAGCACTTCCTTTGCTTTGGCAACCGGCTTGAGCGTTTCAATCGGATGCCTCAGCCGCTGTTCATCCAGGATTCTGATCTCATCCAGAAAATCAGGGTAGCCGAGCCGGACGCGCAAAAAGAAACGGTCGAGTTGAGCTTCGGGCAGGGGAAATGTCCCTTCGTATTCGATTGGGTTTTGTGTGGCGAGGACCATGAACGGGCGCGGCAAAATGTGGGTGGAACCATCTACCGTGACCTGATGTTCTTCCATTGCTTCGAGCAGGGCCGCCTGTGTCTTTGGCGTGGCGCGGTTGATCTCATCTGCCAGAATGATTTGCCCGATAATCGGTCCGGCGCGGAATTCGAATTTGCCTTTCTGCTGGTTGTAAATCGAGACGCCGGTCACATCGCTGGGAAGCATATCGGGCGTAAATTGGATTCTGCTGAAGGTGCAGGCCAGTGATTTTGCGAGGCTGCGCGCCAGCATTGTTTTTCCCACGCCCGGAACGTCTTCGATCAGAACATGTCCCTGGCACAGCAGGCCGATCACAATTAACTCGATTGCATCCCGCTTGCCAACGATGACTTTTTCAAGATTGTTAATCAACTGCTCGCCAAACGCCTGAATATCTGCCATGTTTGTCCTCTGAAATTGGATGGGTTGATTCTACCTTGCAAATTGCGAGGCGGGCAGGGCGATTGTCTTTTCGTGTATAATCCCAAACACGCCCCCGTAGCTCAATGGACAGAGTGCCTGACTTCGAATCAGTAGGTTGAGAGTTCGAGCCTCTCCGGGGGCGCCAGATTTTTATGCAATCCCCTGAACAAAATCAACTCATCCGACTTTTGCTTTCACGTCTCGAGCGCGTCTCTGTTGACTCATATTGGGCGCACCGCGCCAGCGGAATACGCGGGTCACTGCTTCGGGCGCTGGAAAAAGTCGAAGCGGGGCAGGCCGTTGACGGGTCCGCGTTGAAGCGGCTGATGAATGATGGATTCCAAATCCTCGAGCGCGCCGCAAGAGAACGAGTCAAATAAATCCAAAACAAAATTCGCACCATTCGATGGATTCGCGTTTGGCTTTTGAATGTAAGAGTCAATCGTTTTCTGTTATCTTTGCCTGCAAAGGAGAGAAATGATGGCGCGGAAAACAAATGGCGATCTTTATAATTTGAAGCCTTCATCCATTATGGTTTACGGCGCAGTCTGGTGCCCGGACTGCAAACGCGCCAAGCAATTTTTTGGCGAGCAGTGTGTTCAATACAACAACGTGGACATTGACGAAGACCCGAAGGGCATTGCGTTTGTTGAAACGATCAATGATGGAAAGCGAATCATCCCGACCATTATTTTTCCCGACGGTGAAATTTTAGTCGAGCCGTCGAACGCGCAACTCGCGCAAAAGCTCGGATTGAAAACCAGCGCGCAGCGATCTTATTACGACACGATTGTGATTGGCGGCGGACCGGCGGGTTTGACCTCCGCTTTATATTTGGCGCGTGAAGGACTCGATGTGCTGGTGATCGAAAGAGCCGGACTCGGCGGTCAGGCAGGCATCACGCAAACGCTGGACAATTTTCCCGGCTTCGACGAAGGGAATCTCCGGTGGAGAATTTGCAGAGCGTCTTGGACGCCAGGCGCGCAAGTTCGGCGTGGAAATTTTACAGGCGCAGGAAGTCCATGCGATTGATCATGATGGTCAATATCATTTTGCGGAAACCGGCTCGGATATGCATCATCATAGCAAAGCGGTTTCGCTTTCGTCGGCGGCGCTGGCGGTGCGCGAATATCTGAAGTCGCTCGGCGAATAGAATCAAACAATGACAAATGGCACGAATCAAATCATGCCATTTGTTTTTGTCTTCACCGGTCGCTCATGTGATAATTCATTCAACGAGGTTAATATGACAGATTGCTGCACTGATCGTCCATCTCAGATCGTTGTCTATTCCGTAAAGTGGTGCCCTGATTGCAAACGCGCCAAAGCATTCCTCGCGCAGAATCAGATTCCCCACGTCAACATTGATGTTGATGACAATCCCCAAGCTGCCGAATTCGTCAAACATCTGAATGACGGTTTTCGCAGCGTGCCAACCATTTTATTTCCAGATGGCTCGAAAATGGTCGAGCCATCTTCGGGCGAACTCGAAGCAAAATTTCTTCCATGACGCGTAAGCATCAAATCGTCATTTGCGGCGCGGGCATTCTCGGGGTCAGCGCCGCATATTACCTTGGCAAGGCTGGTATCAAAGATATTCTGTTGGTGGATGAATGCGCGCCGCTCACGCTTACCAGCGATCGTTCCACGGAATGTTATCGCAACTGGTGGCCCGACGCCGAGATGCTGGCGTTGATGAATCGCTCGATTGATTTGATGGAACAGCTCGCGGATGAAAGCGGGAATGCCTTCCACATGAATCGTCGCGGCTATTTATATGTAACCGCGGACGAAAGCAAAATTCCCGAATTGATCGAGCGTTCAAACCGGACTTCAGCTTTAGGCGCGGGGCAATTGAGAATTCATTCGTCTGATAATTCATCCTACCAACCTGCGCATCCTGAAGGATTCCGCGACGAACCACCCGGCGCGGATATTCTGCTCGGCAATGAACTCATCCGAAAATATTTTCCTTATTTGACCGATCAAGCCGTTGCCGGGTTACATGTCCGGCGCGCAGGTTGGCTGAGCGCCCAACAGATGGGAATGGTTCTCCTCGAAACGGCGCGCCGCCTCGGTGTCCAGTTTGAATCGGCGCGCGTGGACAGCGTGGATGTAAAAAGTAATCGCGTCAACGGAGTCAAGTTGAGCAATGGCGAACGCGTCGAAAGCCCTATCTTTGTTAATGCCGCGGGGCCGTATCTCAAACAAGTTGGTCAGATGCTTGGCATTGATATTCCCGTTTATACCGAATTGCATTTGAAAGTCGCATTCAGAGATTTGCTCGGAATTGTCGGGCGAGACGCGCCGCTTTTGATTTGGGATGATCCGCAATCGCTGCCGTGGGCGGATGATGAACGCGAAGCGCTTGCCGGCGATGACGAAACAAAATGGCTAACCGAGCCGTTTCCCGCGGGCGCGCACACGCGTCCTGAAGGCGCGGGCGAAAGTCAAACAGTTTTGATGCTGTGGGAATACAAGACGCGTGTCATCGAACCGACTTTTCCTGTGCCGCTCGACGATCAATATCCAGAGATTGCCATGCGCGGCATGTCAACGATGCTGCCCGCGCTGAAAGGATATTTCAACAAAATGCCGAAGCCGCAACTTGACGGCGGTTATTACACCCGAACGCGCGAGAATCGTCTGCTGGTTGGACCATTGCCAGTTGAAGGCGCGTATGTGATCGGCGCGGCATCCGGTTATGGAATTATGTCGGCGTGTGGGGCAGGGGATTTGCTCGCGGCTCATGTTGCGGGGGCAAAATTGCCATCGTACGCGTCCGCGTTTTCATTGGCGCGTTATGATGATCCCGAATATCAAAAACAACTCGAAACTTGGGGTGAGAGCGGACAGTTATAATTATGTCGTTGCGAGGAGCAGAGCGACGAAGCAATCTCACGTTTTTATCTTGTGAACAGTTTGACATAAGAGGAGATTGCTTCGCGGCATAAAGCACCGCTCGCGACGACATTTGAATCTAACTTTCTCGACTTGCAATTATCAACCCGATCCCGATCAGCACGCCGCCGAACAAAAACAGCGGCGTGATTTTTTCCCCCAGAAAAATTGCTCCCAACAAAATCCCGACAACGGGCTGTGCGAAAAAAGTCAGCGAGGCGACCGCCGCGGGCAATTCCGCAAACGCGTAATTCCAAAGGAACATCGCGATGGCGGTGGAGATGATTCCCAAAAACAGAATCCCACCGATGATGCCCGGCGTGATCGAACCGATTCCTTGCGTTTTGATTTCCCATGCGCTGAACAAAATGCTGGAAGGCAAACCGCCAGCCAGCATAATCGCGGTCGGCGTGAAAACGTCTGCAGTCTGCGTGACTTTGCGAACCAGCACCGAATACAATGCCCATGTCAGCGCGGCGGCCAACAGCGACATGTTTCCCCAAAATAAAGTCGGCGATAATTCGGCGGTGCGCGGGTCAATCACTGCGACCACGCCCAACGTGGAAATAATCAATGCAATCACGCGGTGCATTGTTGGCCTTTCGTTCAGCAGAGAGGGAGCGAAAAGTAAAACGAAAGCGGGTGTGGCTGAAGTCACAAGCGAGCCGTTGGATGCGCTCGAAAGTTTCGTGCCGACGAATTGAAATCCGAGCGAGATTCCGTATCCCACCACGCCAACGAGAAAAATACTCCAGACTTGTTGTTTTGCAAAAATGGGTTTGGGGCGAAACACAATCACGATTCCAAGCGCAAGAATGCCGAGCAATAGACGCAAAGTCAACAATGAGAATGGGGGAATTACATCAAGCACAACTTTGCTTACCACATACATGCCGCCCCAAATCGAAGCCGCTGCCAATCCAGAAAAGAGTCCGCGAAGAAATTGTGTGTTCGTCATCCGCCCGATTATATAATACCCACGGTCACAAATTGCGCATTCCGCCTTCTAAAAAGGCGCAATTTTTGACCGAGTGCGGTATATCTGACACATTTTGAGATCGAGCTGGTCGTACTGGAAAATGGGATCAGTCACTCTCATGCACATTGGATCGCGTCCGCTTGATCTCTCCTCTGCGTTTTTTGATTTGCAGCCGCTTCTCTCTGGACGCCGCGGTCGGCTTCGTTTTTCGCCGGGGCTTTGGCTTCGCTGACGCTTTCCGCACCAGCTCGCTGAATCGTTGGATGGCGTCTTCGCGGTTTTGCTCCTGCGTCCGATGGCGCTTTGCTTCGATGACCAAGATTCCATCTGTTGTGACGCGCTGACCCGCGATCTTGAGTAATCGCGCTTTTACTTCTGCGGACAACGATCCAGAGCGCGCGATATCGAATCGCAATTGTACGGCTGTTGCCACCTTGTTGACATTTTGTCCGCCCGGCCCACTGGCGCGGACAAAATCAAAAGTCAATTCACGTTCGTCAACGGAAAGTAAAGGTGTTATTCGAATCACGCCGCAAGTATAAAGCAATATCTGTGCCTCGGTGCGCGGGCGTTGGTATAATAATTTTATTGTTGATTTTGAGTTGGAGGCAGGATGAAAACCCGAAAACTGTATTTGCCTGCTTGCGGTTTCTTCTTGATAACAATCCTGGCTTGCAATATTGGAGCGCAAACCAATGGCCCCGTGACTGCCGCGACAATGGTGCTTGAAACCTTCACCGCGTTAACGGCAGAGGCCGCGACTTCTCAGGCAGCCATCACTCCGACAGAAACTTTTGCGCCTTCTCCGACTGATACGACAATACCGAGTCCGGCAGCCACCGCGCAGAATCCGCTGGTGATCCACGATACCTTGTGCTGGCTTGGGCCTGGATCGGTGTATGAGGTGTCCAGCGCCATTCATGCGGGCACACGCGTCACACTGCTTGGCAGGGGAAGCGTCCCCGGCTGGTGGATTGTCAACGACCCAATCTATCACGATCCATGCTGGATTTACCAGCAGGATTTGCAGATTGATTCGAACTATGATTTATCGAACCTGCAGATCTTCAATCCGCCGCCGACTCCCACGCCAACCTTTACAATGACGCCTACCATTATTCCATCATCGACACCGTGAACTTTAAAAAAACGAAGCGCACTTGAACAGTGCGCTTCGTTTTTTATTGACGCCTAGAACATCAAGGCGTTGACTTTGTCTATCATATCGGGGGTCGGCCGAAGGTCCGCGTCGCCGAGGCGGTTGAGCGGGGTATCCACCAGATCGTACATTTCGGTCAACGACGGCTTATCCGTGTCCACGTAGAGCAATCCGGTCACCAGCCAGTTATTGCGCTCGGCTTCCTCCATCACACGCAAAGCCTCGAAGCGGCTGGTCGGATCATAATCTTTATCCAGATTTTTCAGGATGACAACCGAACCGTCGTGCATGGTCACTTCGCGCACCTCGCCTGCCTTCATTTCCTCTTCGAGAATGATCTCGTTGCGCGGGGCGACGTACGTAATATCGTGAAGCGGTTCTTCGTGATCCTTGCCCCACGTATAGGAATGGTAAGCACTGGTCTGATTGTTGAAGGTCACACATGGGCTGACGATGTCGAGCACAGCCAGGCCGTTATGCGACAGCGCAGCCTTCAACAATTCCTTGACCTGTTTCGGATTGCCCGCAAAGGAACGCGCTACGAATGTCGCGTTGGATGCAAGTGCTTCCATGCAGATATCAACCGGCATATACTGGTTGGTCCCTTGTTTCTTGAGCTGCAGGCCAACTTCGGCGGTTGCGGAGAACTGGCCCTTCGTCAAGCCGTACACGCCGTTGTTCTCGATGATGTACACCATGTTGACGTTGCGGCGGACAATATGTTTGAACTGTCCCATGCCGATACTGGCCGAATCGCCGTCGCCTGAAACGCCGATGCCTTTAAGAAACTGATCACCGAACAATGCGCCTGTTGCGACGGACGGCATACGTCCGTGCAGGCCGTTGAATCCGAACGAGCGGTTCAGAAAATAGGTTGGCGATTTGCTCGAACAGCCGATGCCGCTGAATTTCACGACATTTTCCGGCACCACATTCATTTCGAACAACGCGCTGATGATTTGATTCGCAATCGAGTTATGTCCGCAGCCCTGGCACAGCGTTGTCGGCGCGCCTCGATAATCATTTTTAGCGAGTCCTGCCAGGTTAATCTGGGCAGTCGTTCCAGCCATGGGGAGTGTTGTAGCCATGTTCATCTACTCCTTCTTACTTCTCACTTCTTACCTTTGGACGTTTTGCCCGCGGGCTTTGTTTTTGCCGCGACTTTCTTCGGCTTCGCTTCTTTCCTGGGTTTGGCAGCGGCTGCCGTTTTCGCGGCTTTCTTTGCCGCTGACGGCTTGACCGTTCCATGCTTCGCCAAAATCCCTTCGCGTACCCATTTGGCCGACGCAGGCATGCCGTCGCCGAACGCGACCGATTTTAATCGCATGGCATATTCCGGATATTCAATCGTAAGCAGTTGATTCAATTGTCCATCCCGGTCCATTTCGACGATGAAGACTTCATCGTACTGCTTGATAAACGCCTCGACTTCTTTCGTGAACGGCACCGCGCGGACGCGCAGGAAATCGGCCTTGATATTGTGTTCTGCCGCCAATTGATGCTGCGCCTCGAGGATTGCGGCTTCTGTCGAACCGAATCCAATGATGCCCACAGTCGCGCCTTTCAGCGAATGAAGCACCGGCTTGGGGACATATTGTTTGGCGGTCTCATATTTTTTCTTGAGGCGTTCCATATTGCGATGCCAGACGGGCGCTTCCTCGCTGTATTTTGCATATTCGTCATGGCCCGTGCCGCGCGTGAAATAAGCGCTCAATGGGCTTTTGTTGCCCGGCACGGTTCGATAGGGAATGCCGTCGCCGTCTTTGTCGAGATAACGGCCCCAGTTACCTTTAAGCTCTTCCAGATCCTTTTCCCAAATTATCTTGCCGCGATCCATTGGCGTTTTCGGGTATTCGAAAGGTTTGCTCATCCATTGGTTCATGCCCATGTCGAGGTCGCTCAAAACGAACACCGGCGTTTGCATGTGCTCGGCAACGTCGAAGGCGCGCCAGCCAAACTCGAAGCATTCGTTGACATTGCCGGGCAGCAGGATGATCTGTTGTGTGTCGCCGTGGCCCATGAAGTTGACAAAAGTCAAATCGC
Source organism: Chloroflexota bacterium (assembly GCA_021824575.1). Lineage (GTDB taxonomy): Bacteria > Chloroflexota > Anaerolineae > Anaerolineales > Villigracilaceae > Fen-1038. The sequence goes on along the minus strand of JAKAKJ010000045.1, from coordinate 1,939 downwards.
CTTGCGATGTGCGCGTCGGCAAACCGGTGGACGGGCCAATGCGCTGCACATCCCAAACCACAATCGGGATTTCCGTGTAATAGGCCAATCCAGCGAATTCGGTCATGAGGCTCAAGCCCGGCCCGGACGTGGATGTCATGGAGCGAAGTCCGCTCCAGCCTGCGCCGATGGCCATGCCGATCGCAGCCAGTTCGTCCTCCGCCTGCACAACGGCATACGTGTGCTTGCCATCTTCACGCTTGCGAAGTTCGGGCAGGTATTCATTCAACGATTCGGCCAATGAAGATGCGGGCGTGATCGGATACCATGCTGCAAATTGAATGCCTCCGAAGATCGAACCGATGGCGGCGGCGGTGTTGCCGTCGGCCATGATCATGCCTTCGGTTTTATTCATCGGCTCGACGTAGAACGGGTCTTTCTTTTCGAGATTGGCTTTTGCCCATTCCGCCGCGGCTTTGACTGTGTTGAAGTTCATGGCAATCGGTTTTTGTTTGCCTTTGAAATGGAAATTCAGCGCGGCCTGGATGGTGTTGATGTCAATGCCGAGCATTTGAGCCAGCACACCGACATAAACCATGTTGCCAACCAGATCGCGATAATCCGATGGGATATTCGGGTCGCTTTTTACAATCTGTTTGACGGGCATTGGGTAGACGGCAATGTCCGTGCGCGTAACAGGCTGCTTGATATCGTCAGCGTAGAAAAAAGCTCCGCCGGGCACAACCGATGCCAGGTCCCGCGCGAACGAGGCGGGGTTCATCGCCACCACAATTTCCTGCTCGTCGCGCCGGGCCGTGAATCCGTCCTTGCTCACGCGGATCGTATACCACGTCGGCAGGCCTTGAATGTTCGATGGGAAAAGATTCTTTCCCGAAACAGGAATGCCCATCTTGAAAAGCGCGCGCAAGATGGTGTTGTTGGCAGTGGAACTGCCGGAGCCGTTCACGGTGCCAACGATGATCGAAAAATCGTTCACAACTTTACTAGCCATGATTCTCCTTTGGATTTAAGACGGACGCTGGGCGAGCAGATCAATGTGCTTGATCAGCGCATCGAGTCCGGTCTCATAGTCTCCAGTGCAAATACTTTCAACCATCTGGGCGTGGTAATCCCAGACTTCGTTTAGATAATCAATGCTGCCGGCATACATATTCAATCCGACGGCTTCATACGCGTCCCAATAGGCTTCGAGAATGCCTGTTACGAATGGATTGTCGAGGCGGCTGTAGATCAATAAATGCAGGTTGCGATGCTCTTCATGCGGAACTTGCACAGGCATGCCGCGCAGTTTTTCTTTTGCGCGCGCGATCAATGTCTGGAGTTCTTGTTTATCTTCCTTGTTCAGTTTCTGGACGGCTTCATTCCAGTAAGCAGACTCAATATGGTTGCGTAGTTCGGAAAACTTTTGGAAGTGGCTGTCATTGAGCGCCAGCGCATAGCGCAGACTTTGCCGGACGGCCGGAGTGAACGTGTAGGAAAGTCGCCTCGTTCCGGTGCGCGGCCGGACTTCCACTAAACCGAGCGCGCGCGCCACTTCGAGCTGTTCCCGCAATGCGGCCACGCTGATGCCAAGCTCGGCTGCAAGTTCAGCTAAAGGGGGCAAGCCGCCATCCGCTTCTTTATGTGAAGCGAGATAGTGAAGGAATTCTGAAATATCGAAGGAAAGGCGTTCGCGAAGCATACTGTCTGATTAATCCGATAATTCGTAGGATTGTAGTATAATCCTTGAAAACAAGCGCGTCAAGGAATGATTTGCACAAGAAGCGGTGACATACATCATGATGGTTCATTTGAATCGGGCAACTTGATATTCGGCACTTTGCTTTGCCGCTGCTGTCGTTGATGCTCGATTTGATAAAGCGCTCTTTTGAAAATTGAATCTGATTTCTGCGCGGCGGATTTTCGATGCGTGAAAAAATTTTGCTAAATGAAACCAATT
>JAKAKJ010000098.1 GCA_021824575.1 Chloroflexota bacterium | reverse complement strand
ATATTCCAACAGCTTTGGACCGAGTGCGCTATTATCAAAAACGGAACTTTGTCGCCTATCAATCTCATCGCAAAACAAAATTGGCTCAATTAGCAGCTTTTTCTCATGACCTTGCGCTGTAATACTATGCAGTTCGATAATAACCTACATCCACCGAATAAACGTGGCCGCGTTTGACGATCTGTTTAACGAGATTCGTCCCATAACGATAACCGACATGACGATAATCCGGCACAGACAGAATCAACAAGTCCGCTTGTTTGCCTTCTTCAATCGAACCGATCATTTCGGACCTGCGAATGGCGTGCGCGGCATTGATCGTCGCGGCGGCGATGGCTTGCGCGGGAGTCAAGCCCATATAGCGGCAAGCCAATGCGATGGCAAATTGCATGGATTCATTCCAACTCGTTCCCGGATTGCAATCGGTGGCGAGAGCCAACATGCCGCCAGCTTCGATAATCTTTTTTGCAGGAGTATATTCGTGTTCAGCTAATCCAAACGGCGTGCACGGAAGCGAAACTGCGACCGTGTCTGATTTGGCAAGCGCGGCAATATCTGCATCGGAGGTTTTGACGAGATGATCCGCCGAAGCCGCGCCCAACTCGACTGCCAGCGATGCGCCGCCGAGGTTGTCGAACTCGTCAGCGTGGATCTTCAACGGGAATCCGAGGCTCCGCGCCTGGGTCAGGATTTGACGCGATTGCTCGAGCGTGAAGGCGCGGTCTTCGCAGAAGACATCCACAAATGGAAGAGGCAGCCGCGGCGCGTGAGTCTGCCACCATTGCTGGACGGTCGGAAGCATCGTGTCGCAAACTAAATCAGTGTAGCCTTGCGGATTGTCCTTGTATTCCGGTGCGATGGCGTGCGCGCCGAGGAACGTGATGGCGAGGTCAATCGGACATTCATCTTCGAGCGCCAGCAATGCTTTGAGCAGGCGAAGTTCAGTGGCCGTTTGCAGGCCGTAGCCGGTCTTGGCTTCGACGGTGGTCGTGCCGTGTGCAAACATCCGAAACAGGCGCGGACGCGTCTGTGCGATCAGCGATTCAATCGAAGCCGCGCGTGTCTGCCTGACTGTTGAAATAATTCCGCCGCCCGCCGCAAGAATATCGAGATATGGTTTGCCCGCCATCTTCATCTCGAACTCGTTGGCGCGGTCGCCAGCCCAGATGAGATGCGTGTGCGGATCAACAAAGCCGGGCATCACCACGCATCCGCTGGCATCCAGAGTCGGTTCATCTTTATAAGACGCGCGTAATTCATCCGTCGTGCCAACCGCGATGATCTTTTCATCGCGGAGGATGACCGCGCCGTTTTCGATGATGCCGAGCGCGCCGAGCGCGCGTCCGCGCTGTGGGCCACCTTTGAGAGTCAGAAGTTGAGATGCAGAATGGATGAGCATTTCAGTATCCAGTGGTTAGTAATCAGTTATCAGTGGTCGGCGTGTAAATTACATAATCACTTTTATGCGGCCTTTCAAATAAAGCCATTTGTTTTTCCAGTTGGACTTCGATTTTCGGCATGGGATTGTAATTCAGAACAATTGCTTCAAGCATTGGGTTACGATTCTTCTCGCTTGCACCCACATGATAAAAATGTTCGCGCGTCAAAACGGTAAAACGATAAGCATATTTTTCAACAGCAGAATTTGTGCGATACTGATTGCTATGCCATGTTGAAAGGATGAATTTTGCAGACACGGCGGCAAGCAAGTCGTAAAGTTCCTGCTCATCATTTTCGGACCATGAGTTGAAATAATCTACATGCCTGCCAATATATGGTGGGTCGCAATAAACAAAATCGTTTTGTGAAGCAGAGCCAATTGTTTTTCTAAAATCAGCGCAGACAAACTGCCAGTCATATTGACTAACAGCTTGAGTCACATACTTGATTTGATTAGCAATTTTCGTGATGTATGCTTTGGCAAAACGTTCAGGCTTATGTCCAAACGGAACGTTGAACTCACCTTTTTTATTGAAACGCATTACGCCGTTAAAACAGGCGCGGTTCAAAAAGAGCATATCTAACGAGCTGCCATCCTTGTTGAAACGCTCTCGCACTTCGTAATAATGATCTCCACCCTTTGCCTGAAGTAAAGCACCTTCTTTTTCCAGAAACTCTTTGGCAATACCTGCTGTAATCTTGCCGCTTTTGATTGCATTATAGAAATTGACAATGTGGGGATTTGCGTCCGCAAAGACAGCGCGGTTGGGGCGTACGTTGAATCCAACCACGCCTGAACCCATAAATGGCTCAATCCATGTTCCATCTTTTTCAAGGATGGCGTGATCTTTAATCCATTCGACTAACTTAGTTTTGATTCCCTGACATTTCAGGGGCGGAACATTTACTGTCATTTCTTTGCTCGTCTGTTATTCTTGCGAGCAGGTTTTCTCGACATTGGATTAGCAAGTTTTAAATCTTTGCCGCGATAAGCCAAATACTCTTTGAGCAGCGTTATCTTCTTTACCTTACCGTCCGGCGTGGTAATTTGGTTTTTGCCGTAATTCATCCAATATTCGTCAAACCATTTTTCGCCAAGTTGTTTAAAAACCCCATTGCCAGTCAGAATGTCGCTGATTTTTGTGATACTTCCAATATTAGCTGTATTGGAACTGCCTTGATAGTCACTGGCAATTTCCCATTTCTCATGTACGAAAAACTGAAAATCACTAATCACTGATGTGATGGATTTCAGTTCTTCCAATCCATATGTTTTAGTTTCATCGGTTCTTTCAGGACCAGTACGCGAGTAAATAATGCCAAGGCAGAAATGACCCAGATATTCATTGTATGGAAATTGAATATTCTTATTGCTCGTACGATTTATGAAATATTCGCCATGTGAACCAAGAGTAAATCCGTTACAGAATTCGGGATTATCAGGCAAACGATAAGTAGTTTTCAAATCCACAGCGAACTTCACGCTCTCATCATCCGCTTTTACGAAAGACAAATCGGGATAATAGTTCTGCTGTTCAGCTAGAACAATACGATAGTCGTGTTGGTTGGCAAATTCAAGAAGTTTTGGAAAAAGATGAATTTCAAGAATCTTGGAGACTATTTTTGTGTCAGCAGAAATCGTGTAAATATTGCGGAAGGCATCAATAAAGCCTTTGACTGTCCATTGATCGTCAGGCGTAGAAACATGGCCTTTGAGCGTTTCAACAAACTCAGTCAATACTTGCTTAAATTCTATTTTGAGTTGTTCCCGCTTTTGCTTAGCCATATTTGTCTCCGTGATGAGATTATACATCACGCAATCATATAAAAAACAGCCGCTCTTTCGGAGCGGCCGTTGGATTACTTCTGTGCGATGGCCCACATATTGAGCATGAATTCGAAATAACCAAATTTGACCTTGCTCATTTCAAAACCTGCCTGACCGAAATGCCAGCCAATCAGCGGCAAGGTATAAGCAAAGGCGTGTTCATGAATCTCTTCGGCGCTGACCAAATTGATGCGCGCCATGAACTTCAGCAATCCATCCGACCAGGCGGCGGGTGTGGTCATGATGACTTGTCCGCCGGGTTTCAACACGCGTCGGCTTTCTTTGAATAACAAAGCCATGCTGTCCGGGTTGAGATGTTCGACGACTGCCAGCAACGTCACCGCGCTAAAGAAGTTATCGTCGAAAGGCAGGTGCGGTTCCTTGTTGAGATCGAGCGTGAAGAACTCAATGTGATGGTTGACCGCAATGTCTTCCGACATCGGCAACTGGTCCACCGCGAACTTTTCCTGGAACGCGGTATGGGCGAGGAAATACGGATAAGAGCCGCACCCGACGTCGAGAATGCGGCCCGCTCGAAGGTCCGCAGGGATAAGGTGATTCGCGCGTTGAGTCCGCAAACGCGCCAGCATTGGTTCGAGCAATCCTTTGCCGCGCGTCAAGTGAGTTGAAGATTGTGACATGGTATCCTTTGGTGAATTTATGATGTCATTGCCAGCGAAGGTCGAGTAGGAGCGAAGCGACGTATCGAGACCAAGCGTGGCAATCTCCTGTTTGCAAGTTAGTTGAGATTGCCACAGGCGCTCCGCGCCTTCGCAACCCTGAAAGGGCGCAGGGCGTTGACATGAAATTATATCAGCCTCGTGGGAACGTCCGTTTAAACCATGTTATGAACCGCGGCAGGATGATAATCTTTTGCTGCATTTCAGCCAGCGCAATCATTGCAAAAATGTTGAACACGGCAGCGACCATCGTGACAGTCAAAAATCCAAACCGTTGATAAACCAATGTTGAAAGCAACGCGCCGAGCGAGCGCCCGATGCCGAAACCAACGAGATTGAATGCCATCGTCGTGGCGCGGGCATGCGGCACAACTTCATTCATCATCGGCAATTGGCTGACCACCATGTATTCGAACGAAATGTAAAAGAAGAACAGGCCGATGAGCGCGCCGATCTCTGTCCGGCCGATGAAAGGCAAAAGAACGGACGCCAGGATGTTGGCGCTCAATCCGATCATGACGGCGCGCGGCTTGCCAATCCGATCGGTGACAAGGGCGACGAGTCCTTCTCCGCTCAATTCGGCCAGCCCAATGACGGCGGACGCGCCGGCCAGAGCCGCGATCTGCAATCCAAACGAGTCGGAGAGCCAGACGCCAAAAACAATGTTGACCATTTCATTCGCGGCGCTGGACCATAATGCAATTGAAATCCCGGCCAGCGCGGGGATGGACGCCAGCACAATGCGGACATTTTTGAGCGTGTCGTTGTTCGGCTCGTGATGCGGATCATTGCGCGGAATCATCCACCAGACGACCACGAACATGCTGATGCCCAATGCCGTCAAAACCGGGAACGGCGCGGACCATCCAAAGTGCGCGATCAAAAATCCCATCAACGGGACGCCCGCGATGAACGCCAGCGACCACGACATTTCGGTAATGGCAAGCGCGGTACCGCGCTGTTCATACGCCACGCGGTCGCCAAAGTATGCTTGAATAGCCGGGTCGAACAATGATTTACTGGTGACAGCTAGAATCAATGCAATCGTTAGCGTGATGAGACTCGGATGGATGGCAACCAGTCCAACACCAGCCGTGAATGTGACAGCTCCGGCCAGCATCCCGAATTTGCGCCCGCGCTGATCGGCGACCGGCGCAAACACCGGGCTGAAGATGCTTGCCACATTACGTCCCGCCAATGCAAAGGAAATGGCGGTCACGTCCACGCCGAGGCCGCGCGCAAAAATCGTCAGGAATGGATAGACCATCCGATGCATCGTATTCAAAATAATACGGAGGCAAGTGATGACGACGAGTTGGACTTTGAGTCTCATACGTCCAGAAGTTTAACAGGTCTGGCAGGTCGAATAAGTCTCAAAAGTCTTACAAGTCCAGCGAGTCGATGTGCAGATTGAATATTCGATTTTTAAATGAAATCGTCTGGTAAATCAACAGAGTATTCCCCCGATTCTTCTTTTGTTGAGTAATGTGCTTTCTTTGAGTCACTCAAATATCTTATAAGCGCGTTGATTTGGCGTTCAGTTTCATTGGCCTTAGCATATGCTTTTTCAAATTGATCATTAGAAATGTAATTCTGATCGAGAGCTGCATACAACTGCGATTGAGCCTCGGAAACAGAGCGCCGCGCGTAACCCAAGAAACGAACGAACTCTGCATCCGAACCAGTGCCAAAACCTTCAGCGATATTACTCATCACTGAGATGACTGCGCGGCAAATCTGATCGCGCAATGCAAAGTCGTGACTAAAGTTCGGCAGGTTGGTCAGGCTATAAATCATCCCAACCAACTCCCGCGCTGATTGCCACGACCGCATATCCTCAAATCTTTTGAAAGTTGGCATGAGCTTTAAGACCTGTCCGACTTATTAGACTTGTAAGACAGAAAAACCACCATAAGAAAATATCCTGCAACCCACGATAACACATTGAGCGCCGCGAAGAATCCAATAATACGCCAATCGCCCGAATTGAAGATCGGCGAGGGCGGCGGGTGCATCACATATTGCGCCGCTGAAAACACGACCCGCAAGACAACGATGAAAATCAGATTCGCAAGCGAAGTCAGCCAATTGATGTTGATAACCCACAGGCCAATTTGCAATAACAAGCCGACGACTGCAAATGTCACCGCGAGGCGAAAGCGCGGCTCGGCGAGGAAGAGTCCGTTCCAGTTGGCTTCCATCGCCCACAGCGAAAGCGGAATGTACGTGATCCAGAAAAAGATTCCGGCGCGTCCCAGTGCGGCAGACCAGCCATGGAACGAATCCCGACGCGTGATGAGGCCGACCAAGCCCGCCAGTCCCGCGAGAGCAAAGGCAATCTCCGCCGTCAGCACCCACGCGCCGTGCAAATACACTACGCGGACATTCGATCCAAGCGTCTGATCCGAAGGACCGAATAAGGCGACGATGGCGATGATCAAAACGGTGATGAAAAAGAAAATAAGCGAATTGCGTTTCGACTTTGGCATGGACGGATTTTATCAAGTCCACAATCAAAGAGGCTGTTTTGGCTTTCCCAAAATGTCATAAATTTGGCTGATTTTGTTCCGTGATTCTCAGGGAGGAATCCGCCTCGCAGCCTACATAATGGCTATACAGTTTTCTAATACGTTTTTTGCAGTGGGGGATTATGATACAACCGATAAATCAAGGAGTTCAAGTATGAGCAGAGTTTGGAAATGGATTCTGGGAATCGTGATTGCATTGGTTGTGATAGCCGCTATCGTTGCCGGGGTTGTGTTTGTGTTACGCACCAATCCGACGTTCGCTTTCGGACCGCGGTTCGTTAGTCGCTTCAACGCGCCAAATGGACAGACTGTTCCCAATGCACCGAACGGTCAAACCATGCCGGCGAATCCGAACGGGCCGCGCGGGACGCGTCCGGGCTTCGGATTTGGACCGGGCCGCGGCTACAATTGGACACAGCGCTTTGGCGGACGCGGCGTCATGCCATACGGCGGCTTTGGGCCATTTGGAATGTTCATGCCGTTTGGAATGTTTTTCCTTGGCGGCCTGTTGCGTTTGCTAATTCCAATCGGCGTGCTGGTTCTGGTGGCGTTCATCTTCTATCAGATCGGGAAACGCAATGGAATGGCAACTGTTGCAACGCCTCCGGCGAGTCCCGCACCGGTTCCAACTGAAGAAAATAATCCAAAGGGTTAACAGTTTCATAAAATCGCAATCGCCCTCTCCATTCGCAGGGGCAGGCTGTAAGCCTGCCCCTGCGCTTTTTGTTATCAAGCTTCTCGTCCGCAAACTGGACAATTATGGTATAATTTTTAGAACATTTATTCTGGCAGCAGCCAAGACGGAGGCAGAGATGAAAAACAAGGTCAACGTGCTGGTTGGAACCAGCAAGGGCGGCTTTATTTTCGAAAGCGATGCCGCGCGTAAAAAGTGGCAGGTCAGTGACATTCAATTCAAGAGTTGGAACGTGATGCACATACAAATGGACCCACGTAACCAGCGCTTTCACGCGGCGACCGATCATTTCGTCTACGGCCCAACGACGCATTACTCCGACGACTTTGGAAAAACATGGACGCAAGCAAGGCAGGTGCCGACGATCACGCGTGCGTCAAAATCTGGGCGGCCGGCCAGCACCGTAGATGAAGCATTCCGATCCGAGTCTGGAGAGAACATCAAAGATAAGCCGGAGAAGATGATCAAGGTATGGAACATCACCCCGGGACGCGCGGATGAGCCGAACGTTTTGTATGCCGGAGCACAGCCCGCCTCTTTGTTTATATCCAAAGATTGCGGTGAAACATGGACTCTCAACGAACCGCTCTTCGATCATCCTCATCGCGGCAACTGGGGTCCGGGCGCTGGCGGTTTGACTTTGCATACGATCCTACTGGACCCGATGAATCCCAACCGGATGTATATCGCCGTCTCCGCCGCGGGTTGTTATCGCACCGATGACGACGGTGTGACCTGGTCTCCCTACAACAAAAATGTTCACGCGTGCTTCAGGCCGGATGAATTCCCCGAATACGGGCAATGCGTCCACAAGATGACAATGCACCCGTCGAACCCAAATGTATTGTTCCAGCAAAATCATTGCGGTGTGTATCGCAGCGACAACGCTGGAGCAGATTGGATCGATATCGGTGAGGGCCAACTGCCGGCGCGTTTTGGATTTCCGATTGCCGTCCATCCGACCGAACCCAAAACGATTTACATCGTGCTCGAAGAAAGCGATGAATATCGCATGAGCGTGGACGGAAAATTTTCCGTGTGGCGCAGCCAGGATGCCGGTGAGTCGTGGACGAGGATGTCAAAAGGCCTGCCCGATAAAGCACATCTGGTCGTCCTGCGCGAGGCGATGGCAACGGACACTTTCGAAGACGCCGGGATTTACGTCGGCACGAACACCGGACAGCTTTTTTACTCCCGCGACTCAGGCGACAACTGGGAATTGATGGCGGACTTCCTGCCGCCCATTCAATCCGTAGAAGCGGCGGTGGTGTAAGGATAAGAGAAGTGGCTGTCACATTCGATGTGACAGCCACTTCTTTCTATGAGATCCAAACCATGACTTGACCTTTGATTGTCCACTGCCCCTTTCGTTTTTCCATCAGATAATAATATCCGGCGCCCATCAACGGTCTTGCAACCTGACCGACATAAACCAGCGCTTGACCGAGCGTATCGTTGAATCCCACGCGCGAGAACATCATATAGCCATGCGAGCCGGGATACGTTTCGTTTAAAACATCTTCCCAATTTGATTGGCTTGTGATTTTATGAAGGTCATCGCGGCTGATCAGCGTGTATGGCGCCCCCAAGTCCATGTCCGGCGAGAGTTGACTGGGTTGTTTGTTGCGTTCCAGGAAGTTTTCGAGCGTTTCGGTTGACATATTCTTCAAGCCAGACCTGATGTAATCTATTGTCCTTTGCGGGTCGTCGCCCATGCTGGTCGAAGTATCCTGCAAGATCAATACCAGGCCGCGGCTGCCGCTTAAAAAAGTGGCATAAACAGCTTGTTCTTCCCTTTCGATGTCGACAGCACCTGGCTTCGGGGTGGTCGGTGTGAAAATGGAGCAAGTAAAGAAGGTCAGTGTGAGCGAAGCGAACCAAATATATTTGAAGATTCGAGCGGACATGAAATCACCTCTCCTTTTTGATCTTCCTCAAGGACACCCAAAGTCTACTATTTGTTCCGTGTTCGATTATGGGATATGGGTCATGACCAAGTGCGTCTCAACACAAAAATTGACAGTCACATCATGGATGACTGTCACCTGACCCGGCCCGCAAAAATCCTATTCGTGAATCATTTTCAGAAAGATGTCAACAATGGCGGGATCGAAATGTTTGCCAGACTCGGAGATGATGTATTCGATGGTTTTTTCCCTCGACCATGCCTTCCGATAAGCCCGGTCGGTGGTCAACGCGTCATAAACATCCACAACAGCGAACAAACGCGCGGCCAACGGAATCGTCTCGCCTTTCAATCCGCGCGGATAACCTGAGCCGTCCCATTTTTCGTGATGACAATAAGGAATATCCAGCGCGCTGCGGAGATACGCGATGGGCGCCAGCATGTCATAGGCGTACTGTGGATGTTTTCGCATGATCGTCCATTCCTCCCGGGTCAGCGGTCCCGGCTTATGGAGAATGGAATCGGGAATGCCCATCTTGCCAATGTCGTGCAAAAGTACTCCGCGGCGGATGTCATGCAGGTCCCTGTCAGAAAGTCCCAAAGCCGCGCCGAGCTGCAGGGCCAAATCCAGCACACGGGCGGAATGTCCCTGCGTTTCCTGGTCGCGCAATTCGAGCGCCTGCGACCAGCCTTCGATGGTGGCGTCATACGCCATGGTCAATTCGATATTGGCCTTCTCCAAACTCTCGAACAAGAGCGCATTATCAACTGCCAGTGCAGCCTGACTCGCCAGCATATCCAGGAACGACGCGCGCTCATCGTCCAGGTCTAGCCGGGCGCGGTGGAATAATTCCATCACGCCTTTGACCTCGCCTTTGGCCACCAGCGGCACAGCGCAATAGCCGACAAATTTCTCAGCCGCCGCCATCCGGTGATGAACAACCCCGGCATCTTCCGCGGCCAGATCAGGTATGTTTATCATTTGCCGTTCCAGCGCAACCTTGCCAGCGACATCCCTGCCCAGAGCCAATGAAGTGCCGGTAACTTCCAGCGTGGAGAAACCGATGCCCGCCACATATTGCAGATTGAGCGTGGAAGGATTCAACAGGAGAATGCAGGCGGCATCCACTCTTAATTGCCGCGTGACGCTATCGAGCACAGCCTGCAGACTTAGCCGCAAATCCGTGGTCGAGTTGATGGCGGTATCAATCATGTGCAGCGCAGAGAGCTGATCCCGTCGGCGCTTTAGCTGGGCAAAAAGGCGGCTGTTCTGAATGGCAACGGCGGCTGTGTTGGCAACCAAACTCAACAGCTTCGCGTCGGAAGGCGTATAGCGATTACTCAAATAACTTTGCGCCTGCAAAACGCCAATCACTTTTCCCTCGGAAATCATCGGAACATAAAGCGCTGATTCTGTTCGCTTGCCGGATGGCCCGACCAAAACAGGTTTGGCTTTCAAGACAGAAAAATATTCGCTCAAATCCTCGACGATCATCGGCTCGCCGCTTTGGATGACATGGCTGAACGCTCCATGTTCGTTCTCGGACAATGGTATTTCTGCCATCCCGGAAACATTCAATGCATTGCCATCCTGAATCGCGTGAACAGCGCGGACGACGCGTTTGCTCTCGTCAAATTCAGTGATGTAGATGATGGCTGTATCTGGGAGAAGGTCGAGGGCAAATTGGGCCAGACGCTGATAAATGGCCGGCAAATCGAGCGTCTCGGCCAGTGCGCGTCCAAGACGGTTCACAATGATTAGGCGTTCGTTATAAGCAACCGTCTCTTCGTGCAGCCTGGTGCGCTGGATGGCATTGGCTGCCATGTCCGCAATTGCAACCAACAGGCTGATTTCATTATCAGCAAAGGGCGCCGGTTGAATCCCGTTCTTCTCATCGCGCGTGACCCACAGCGCGCCCAGCGCGCTATCCTGTGAGACGAGCGGGACAATGACCGCGCTGCGAACATGCGGCATCTTTTCCTTCGCGTACACGCGCGGGTCATCCTGCAAGTTGGCTGTGGTGTACACCTGGCGGGATTGGATCACCTGTGTGCTCAATCCTTGATCGGCGGGAACGACCAGGCCGGCGATGGATTCCAAGCTGCCCTGGGCAAACTCGTCCGTGAGTTCATTGGTGACAGGATTTAGGGTGACAAAGAGAGCGCCATCCGCGTGCAGGATTTCCCGCAGTTGAGCGAGGATGATTGGAGCCATTTCCGCACGCGTCGAGGCGATACGCAAAGCGGAAGATACGCGCGCTACTGTATCCAGTTCATTCAATCGCTGGCGCGTCTGGTCCAGTAGCCGGGCGCTGTACACCGCGCCAGCCACCGCGTTGGCAAACAAATAGATCAGGTCCGAATCCTGCTCACTGAAGCCAGGGGGCGGCTCAACCGCGTCTTTTATGGCATGGTTGTAAATATCGAGGACACCGACCAATTCGCCGCTATAAAGCATGGGAACCGCGATCACCGACGAGTATGGAATCCCTTCATATTTAGAGGAACGGTTTTCCCATGTCTGGTAATCGTTCACAGTCATCGGTTTTTTGGTTTGCGCCACGCGGCCAGAGAGTCCCTCACCCAATGCAATGCGAATTCCTGGATGGACGGCAGGGTCGCTGATCGCGACCAGCTCAAGGTCGCCGCGTTCCGGATCGAACAGGTAAAGCCCCGCACCCGCCGCGCCGGATAAAGTCCAGGCGCGTTCGATTACTGAATTCAGCAGCGTCGGCAAATCGGTTTGCGACGCAAGTTCGGCGGCAGTCTCGTACAGTGCCTCGAACTCGTTGGCGCGCCGCCGGGTCTGCTCGAAGAGACGCGAGCTTTCTATCACCTGTGCGGCTGAAGAAGCAAAGATTGTCAGCAGGTCAAGGTCCTGTTCGGTGAATGCGTTCTCCCTGGATGCGTTGTCGAGCGCGATGACGCCGATCGGTTCGTTCCTGATGATGAGGGGCGCCACAATCGCGCTTCGGATCTCATTGACTTCCTGAACCTGTTCATCGAAGGGGGCCTCATATTCGGCCTTGGAATCCCGGATCAATATCGGGCGGTTCTCGCGATAGGCCCGTCCCGAATAGCCCTTGCTGTCATCGAAAGGCAGGTCGGTCAGGCGGGCATCCTCATAACCGATCTGTGCGCGCATGTGCAGATGATCGTGTCCGTATTCGCGCAGCAGGATCGTTCCTTTTTCAGCGCCGGGAATCGCCTGCGACGCGGCCTGCAAGATATTCTCCAAAAGGGGACGCAGTTCCAGCGTGCCGGTCAACGCCTGGCTGGCGCGGTTGAGGGATTCAAGCTGGCTCATGCGGCGATTGATCTGATTGTACAGGCGGGCATTCTCGATGGCCACCGCGGCCTGCGAAGCCAGCATCTCCAACAAGAGGCGGTCTTCATCGCCATAGACATTCGGCTCATAACTTTGCGCGGAGATGACGCCGATAATCTTCCCGCCAACGCGCATTGGCACAGCCAGGATCGAACGCGCCCTTTCTTCGGAGCCAAAATGGACAGCATCCACATCCATATCGAGATCATCAGCGATCAAAATGGTTCCGCCGCTGGCAATGACCCGGCTGGAGAAACCCTTGCCGAATGGAATACGCATCGAAGGGCTTCGTCCGTTGCGGTCGAATAAATAGACTCCCTCCACCTCGTTTTGTTCTTCATCCAGAAGCGCGATGGTAAAAGCCTCGCTTGGCATCAGGCGGGATGCGGCATTGTGGATCGAGCCATAAACCTGTTCGAGGTCCTGTCCGAGACGGGAAATCTCCTGGCTGACTTCGTGTAAAACCGCGCGGCGTTCCGCCGCCAGAAGCGCATCGTTATATAAGCGCGAATTCTCGATCGCAATGGCCGCGTGACTGGCAATGGTCATTGCCATGTTGCCGTCAGCTTCCGTATATGTGTTGGCCGTGAGACTGTCAAAGGTGATGCAGCCAATAATCTCGCCGCGCGCGATCAATGGAACGCCCATCCAACCCAGGGTGGGTTTGTCGTTCCCCCAATTCTTGAAGTGCCGGTCCGCAGAAGCATCCGGCAGGATGACCGGGTTTCGGCTTTCGAGAATCAATCCGAATACTTCGTCATTGCTGGGGAACCTGCGCCCAATGACATCTTCGGGAACAGCCAGCCCTTTGGCTGCCATGGCCCGCAGGGATTCATGTTCTTTTATAAAGACTGTGGCACTGTTATAGGAGATCACATTTGCCAGCGCATCCAGCAATTCATTCAGAATCGTCTCGAGGTCAAGACTGGACGATAAGGCAGACGCGGCCTGCCTCAGCGTTTCCGCGTCGAGACGGCGCCGCTGTTCGGCATCGAACAGGCGCGCATTTTCCAAGGCCGCCGCCGCATGGCTGGCGAACGCTGTCACCATTTCGGCATGCGTCTCATTAAAAACATTGGGCTTGTCGCTGCCCATTGCCAGATAACCTATGATCTCATCGCGTATGAACAAGGGCACGCCCAGCCAGCCGCGAACAATGATCGTTCTATTCCATTGATGGAAGCGCGGATCTGCCCGCGCGTCTGCCAGGATAATCGGCCCGCGTTTCTCGAGCACATATCTTTGCATCGAGTCTTTCAGTGGGAATGAATGCCCGATCAATTCTTCTATTACAAGCGGGCCTTCTTCTGCCACCGCAGTCAGGTAATCGCCCTCTGCGATAAAGACGGTCGCAACGCCGAATGGGATTAGTTTGACCAGTTCCTTCAGCAGGGAAGCAAGAATCTGCTCCCGGTTCAAACTGGATGTGAGAACGGACGCCGCTTTCCGAAGCGTTTCAGCATCGAGACGGCGCCTCCGCTCGGATTCGAACAGGCGCGCATTTTCCAAAGCTGCCGCGGCCTGCGAAGCCAGCGTGATCAGAAAACGTTCGTCGTCCTCCTGAAACGCTTTCCGCTGGCTGCTCTCGACGCTAATACAGCCAATCGCACGCCCGCCTGCCCAAGTGGGGACATACAGGCCTGAACGCATTCCCGCAAAAGTGGGGTGATAGCGTGAATCCATTTCCAAATCCGCGCTGTTGACGATACGCCCGTTCTCGATAACCCAGCCTGATATGCCTTCATTCACGCTGGGAACTGCGCGGTTGGCCCTTGCGTAATCATCTTTGGTCCATTCGTGATCGCTGTCGCTTTGACTGAAGGCCAACAGTTCCACTTCATCGCTGTTTTCGCGTCGAAGCCGGACCGCGGCGTGATGCCAGTTGAGCCGGTCCGATAAGATCTGAATAATCTTCCTGCCGATTTCTTTTGGATCGAGAATCTGGCTGAGGGCCAGTCCGCTTTCATACAAGGCTTCCAGTTCGTCGAGGCGGCGCTGCATCTGCTGTTCAGCCGTTTTTTGCGGCGTGATGTCGCGCGCCACCCAGACAACCGAATCTTCAGTAAGCGGCGCTGTCGCCCCGGAGAACCACATAATGCGGTCACGGATCAGCATTGCATATTCAAATCGCACAGGCTTATGTGTTTGCAGTGCCTGCTGGATGTATTTGACGAACTCATCTGCTTTTTGCCTCGAGAAGACATCGTGCAGTCGTTTGCCAAGCAGGTCATTATCCGGCAAATAAAACAGATTGGATTCGGTTGGCGTGATCTTTAGATAACGGCCATACTTATCAAGCACAAGGATGACATCCGGGATTGCATCGAGCAATGCCTGAAGTTCCGCTTCCGAGGCGCGCAAAGCTTCCTCGGCTCGCTTGCGTTCGGTAATATCCGTCAGCGTGCCTTCGTAAAAAAGAAGTTTGTTATTCGAGTCCCTGACCGCGCGGGCATTTTCCAAAACGACAAGTATCGTGTCATCGGCGCGCTTTAGCTCGATCTCCCGGTCACGGATTTCGCCGGATTCGTCCAATCGGGCAAGGTTATGTTCGCGAAGTTCCGGGTGCAGATAAAGATTCCGCATGTTGAGTGCCAACACCTGCTCCTTTGTTTGATATCCAAGCATGCGAACCAAAGCCGGGTTGGCCGAGAGTATCGTGCCGTCTGGAGTGGTGCGGAAGATTCCGTCCAGCACTGTATCGAACAGACCACGGTACATGGTTTCGGAGAATCGCAAAGTCTCCTCTGCCTGTTTCCTCTCGGTAATGTCGTAGGCGGTGCCGCGTACGATTGGCTCCGCCACACCTTCGGTCCGCAGCGTATTGTGATACTCCCACACGCGTTTTTCGCCGGAGGCTATCATGACCGTCATCAATCCCGATGCAAAACCTTTTCTACGGATGACCGCCAGATATTTGTCGAGGCCCGCCTTCTGTTCCGGGATGAGGATGTCCCGCAGATTTTTCCCAATCAAATCCTTCTCTTCATAACCCACCAAATGTGCCGCCCACGGATTGACTGAAAGGACCCTTCCCTGCAAATCATGTGTGCAGATCAGAACGCGGCTGCTCTCGACCAAGTCGCGGTAACGATCCTCGCTCTCGCTTAGCGCCTGCTGTGCGGCCCTGCTTTTGGTGATATCAACCATCAGGCCCTGCCAGAATAGCGGATGACCTTCCGGGTCGCGGATGAGGGCCGCCTGATCACGGAACCAGACTGTGCGTCCATCTCGCGCCATGATGCGGTATTCAATGTCAAATGGCTGGCCGGTTCGATGCGCTCGATGGACTTCTGCCATCACGCGGTCATGATCCTCCGGGCGCAGGGCTTTCTCCCAGAACCCCAGATCCGCCACCCATTCTTCTGGCGTGTAACCGAGAATGGTCTCAACCTGTGGACTGATGTATGTGGTGAGACTGATATCGCTGACCGAGTTCCTGTAAACCATCATGGGCAATTGCTCAACCAATGCCCGATAGTTTTCTTCCGCCCGGCGCAGTTCATCTTCCGCCCGCTGTTGTTCGGTGATATCGCGTATGGCAGCCGTAACGTGTTTTTGGCCATCAACTTGAGTGGAAGAAATCGAAATCTCAACCGGAAATTCCGTGCCATCGGCCCGCAGCGCCAAAAGCCTGCTCAAATGGCCCGGTGAACGCTGGGTCACACCATGCCTGATAAAGGCTTCGACATGCTTTTCGTGATTATGGTGAAAACGATTCGGAATTAAAAGATTCAGCGGCTTGCCCATGACCTCGGAAGCCGTCCGCTGGAACATCTTCTCCGCTGATGAATTGAATGCGGTGATATTTTGGCGTTCATCCACCATGATGATTGCGTCCATGGCATTCGCAACCAGCGAATGGAATTCAGCCAATTGAGTTTGCTTGACTTCATTGATATGTTTATGATTGGAAACTTCCCGCATCATGGATAGGACAGCTTTGCGGCCGCCAAACATCCAATTTTGATTTGTCACTTCAACAACAATTCCGGAGCCGTCTTTCCTGCAATGTGTTGTTTTTCCCGAAGTCTTGAAGCCTCGCCGGGCGGAACGCGCCCGCCCGGTTTTGGGCGAGACATCTGTTTCCGCGAGAATGTCCGACAGGCACATCGAAAGAAACTCCCGGCGCGAGTATCCATAATGCTCAACTGCCGCCCTGTTGACATCCAGAAATCGGGATGTTTCGGCATCATAGATCCACATCGGAAGCGGACTATCTCGAAACAGCGGATTAGATTGTTCGTTTTTCTTTTCCTGCTTTGCGCGTAAACCTGGTTTGCCTCGTGAAGAAATTTTCATTTTTTTCTTGATATGTGTTAAAAAAGTCCGCGAACACCGCCAGACAAATTTATTCTACCCCGCGAATACAAATGGCCTGCTTACATTGGCTTTCAATTTCATGCCAAAAATGTTAGCTTTTTTGACTCTGCTATAATCAATCGCATGATCCTTGTTACAGGCGCGACTGGATTTATCGGCCGCGTGTTGATCCGCCAGTTGTCCGAGGCCGGACGCGAGGTCCGGGTTTTGATCCGGCCATCGCGCCGCTCGCCGCGGCTTCCGAAGGGAGTCCCGATGGAAGTGGCTGTGGTCAGCCTATCTGACGAACGCGCCATTCGCGCCGCGCTCAAAGATGTGGATGTGATCATCCATCTGGCTGGCACCGAGTCACAGGGAAGCGGCGCCAACCTGCTGGCCGTGGATATAAAAGGCACCGAGAACCTGGCGCGCGTCGCGGCGGACGCGGGCGTGAAGCGCATGATCTATGTCAGCCATATTGGAGCCAGCCGGTCGTCGGGCTATCCGGCTTTCAAGGCCAAGGGAATTGCCGAGGAACACATCCGCCGTTCCGGCGTCCCGCATACGATCCTCCGGACTTCGATCGTGTTCGGTCCCGAAGACCATTTCACCACAAGCCTGTCGCGGCTTTTGCAGATCACGCCGTTTTTCTTCCCGCTTCCCGGCAGCACGCGGACGGTGATCCAGCCGTTGTGGGTGGAAGATTTGGTAACCGCGATCTTGTGGTCGCTCGATAACGATGAAACGGTCAATCAAACCTACGAGATTGGCGGAAGCGAATACTTCACCGTCCGGCAGATCATCGAGATCATCATGCAAGTGACACAGCGCCCTCACATCCTTTACGAACTGCATCCCGTAATCCTGCGGGCGCTGGTGGTGACATTCGAGGCTTTCATCCCGCATTACCCAATCTCTTCGTTCTGGCTCGATTACATTTCCATCAGCCGCACCTGCCCGGTGGACAACATGCCGCACGCCTTCGGCCTGATGCCGGCGCGTTTTGCCTATCGTCTCGATTATCTCAAGCGGACGCCGTGGTATTCCGCCGCGTGGCAGCGCATAACGAAACGAATCTCCCAAGCCACCGACCGGGTTTTGGAATCGGTGCGTACCTTTCGGCTGTAAATATGCCGTCCTGGACCATCCACCTTTTGGAAACGCCTGAAGAAATGCTGGCCGTTGAAGAACTTCAACGCCGGGTCTGGCCTGGCAGCGAAACAGAGATTGTGCCAGCACATTTGTTGATCACCGCCATTCGTAACGGCGGTGTGGTACTTGGCGCATTAGCGAACGAAGAAATCGTTGGTTTCGTCTTTGGTTTTCCCGGCCTTGAATTTACGCCAGATGGGCCGCGTCCAAAACATTGCTCGCATATGGCAGGCGTCCGTCCGGATTATCGCGACAGCGGCATTGGCTTTGCGCTCAAACGGGCGCAATGGCAGATGGTTCGTCATCAGGGGCTTGATCACATCACGTGGACGTATGACCCGCTGTTAAGCCGCAACGCTTATTTCAATATTGCGCGCCTCGGTGCGGTGTGTTCCACATACCACCGCTCGGAATACGGCAGTATGCGCGATGAACTGAATGCCGGCCTGCCCTCCGACCGCTTTCAGGTGGATTGGTGGATCAACACCAAACGCGTCGAACGCAGACTGGGCAAGCGGGCGCGCCCGACTTTGAGTCTCAATCATCTTTTGCGCGTCGGCGTCCATCCGCTTTACACGCTTCAGGCCGGACCCTTCGATGCCGCTCAGGGCAAAGCTGATAATTTACCGCGCCCGCCCGAGCATGTTCCTCCGCTGGAAGCGCAACTGATCGCCGCCGAGATTCCATCCGATTTCATGGCGTTGAAATCCGCCGATTTTTCGCTGGCGCGCGACTGGCGTTTTTTCTCGCGCGAATTTTTCGAGACTGCTTTTGCAAAAGGTTATATCGTTACCGATTTTGTTTTCGATAAGAGTGAAGACTTGCCGCGCAGTTTTTATATTCTCACCGACGGTGAAAGCACACTGGACGCTTCAGGATGACTCGCCCCGGCATCGAAAACTGGTGGGCTGTGCAAGCCATGATTGCCTCATACAATCATGTTTATCAGGTTGTGCATCAAACAGCTTATGAAACGCGCGGCATCATCGGTGTGTCCATTTATGGCGATGCGCCGATTGCGCCGTACCAATTCGAATTTCTCGCATTGACATCCAGCCCCAGAGATGTGGTCGAAGCGATCCGCGCCTATCCAATGGACGGGCAAAGTTATGTGCTTGACATCTTTCACGAAGAACCGTCGGCGCGCAACCTGAAGGCTGATTACATCCTCGAAGGATATGAATTTGTCCGCACCGGCCCGATTCTCGGCTTGCGGCTTCCCGTGCGGATTCGATCCAATCTTTCCTGCATCCACAAAGCTGTCAAAGTTCAGGAAGCGCAACACGCCAATGAAACGCTTTCGACCGAAAACGAACATTTGCCATTGCGAGGCTTGCGCGGCAAACATATCCACAATTTTTATGCGGAGGCGGATGGGCAGGTTGTTGGCTGGGCACAGCTCGTGACAGTTTATCCGGGCGTTGGTTATCTAAACCAGGTTTACGTAATGAATGCATTTCGCAATCGCGGCATCGGACGCGCCCTCGTCGAACGCGCACATCTTCATTGCATGAGAACGCATCTCGAACACATGGTCTTGATTCCATCTGACATGGCGCTGCCAATGTACCGCCGCCTCGGTTATCGTCCGCTGGCTTATTTCACAGCCCTCCGTCCGCGGGAAAAAGAATGACACGTCCATCCCTTATCCAACGTACGCTGCGCAAGTTTGACAAGACACTGTCCTCTTACTTCTTTCTTGACCAATGGGTCATCATGATGGCGCAAGGCGCGGCTTACGATTCGCTCCAATGGTCAGCGCTCCGGCCCATCGTCCCGGACAAGGACCGCTATTGGGCTGATCCTTTTGTAATTCAAAAAGATAATCTGTATTACATCTTCGCTGAAGAAAAAATCTATGCAACAAAACGCGGACGGATTATTTGCATTACGCTGGATCAACAAGGAAACATATTATCGAATCAGGTCGTGCTCGAACGGCCGTATCACCTCTCGTATCCGTTCGTCTTTGAATATAAAGATGAAATTTACATGCTGCCAGAATCGGCGCAAAGCTTAAACATCGAGTTATACCGCCGTAAAAAATTTCCAAACGAATGGCAATTCGTCAAAAATTTGATAGCCGGCATCTACGCCGCGGACGCCACCTTATTCGAGCACAATGGAAAATGGTGGATGTTTGCAAATATAAAAGAAACAGGCGGTTCAAGCCTCGATGCCCTGCATCTGTTTTATGCGGATAATCCGCTGGCAGATCATTGGACGCCGCATCCTCGCAATCCGGTTGTCAAAGATATAGGTTCGGCGCGGCCAGCAGGCCGCATCTTTGTGCAGGACGGAAAATTGATCCGCCCTTCGCAAGATTCATCCCGCCGTTATGGACGTGCATTGAAGTTCAATCGCATCACAAAGTTGAACAAAACCGAGTACGAGGAAACTCTTGATTCAACATTTCTGCCGCGCGGGGGAAAAATCATTGCGGCGCACACTTTCAATCAGGCAGGCAATTTAACTGTCATTGATGCGATCATCCGAAGATGGAAATAGTGAGCAGGAGCAGGCTCCAACATCACCCATAACGCATGAGCCGACCCTGTAAGGTCGGCTCAGCGGTTGGATGTGGAGAGAGCAGTAAGTTACCTGCGTATGGATGGGTTTTCCTGATAGGACTCTGCGCCCATCCCGATGGGATGATACGTTGGCTCAGCAGTGTTGATGGCGCGCGTTGTTCCGTAAATGGGAGCCGGTTTGGGCGCGGGCCGAACGGTTGAAGCAACGGGCACGGATGCGATGGGGCGCAGGCCCGGCTTCACACTTTGACTTGATGCGGGCCGCGCGCCGGCCAATGTAAACATATTTTCGCCAGCCAGCGAAAACGTCCCGATGATCAGCACGCGGATCATCCAAACCATGATCGCCACAAAGACGGGGACAACCTTAACCAGTGTGGATTCTCCGATCAACACACTGCCTTCCGATGTGTGTTGAAGCATGGCAACCGACACGCCCCACCACGTTAGCGCGGCGTTGAAGCCAGCCGCCAACAGCCACGCGCCAAACAGGTACCAGACTTCGGTTGGTTCGTCGCGTCCCTGTTGGGGAGTAAAGATTCGGGCGATCCCGGCAAAGTCAATGCCGCAAAATGCGATGGCGAGAATCGTTGACCACTCAATTCCGCCGGATTTCAAATTACCAAGGATATCGTTCAGGGCAAAAGCGGTGGTTGAAAAGTTAAAGACTTCGAAAGCCAACAGCGCCGCGACCAGGATCGCGCCAAAGATGGCGCCGCGCTTGAGCGCAGTGCCGCGCAGGATTGGGACTACTTTAATTGGGAAAGAACCGTTCATAGCAACCTCTCCTTTATTGCAAACCAGAAAAGCGAAGGTTGCTTATATTATAGAATATTTGTTCTAAAAGAGTCAAGAGCGCCCAGCAACAGATTTAAAAAATTTCACACAATTAGCGAACAAGAACTTATTTTGCTTGAAGTCGGGAAAGCTATGAAACGTTTCTGTCGTTATATCCCCACACAATGGCGTTGTAAGCGCTGACTGCAAATAGGCAACGGAAATCAGGTCGGGGTGCCGGGATTTGCGAAGTCCTCGTCAGAGGAAACCCAGGGCCTTGGCGCAGAGCGCCACGCGCTATCGATATTACAATGAGTCTAAATCAGGTCGGGGTGCCGGGATTTGCGAAGTCCTCGTCAGAGGAAACCCAGGGTCTTGGCGCAGAGCGCCACGCGCTATCGATATTACAATGAGTCTAAATCAGGTCGGGGTGCCGGGACTTGAACCCGGGACCTCTTGCTCCCAAAGCAAGCGCGCTACCAACTGCGCTACACCCCGAAAACTAAATTTTACCGCCAGCACAGCATGGTTCTGCGTCCTGGGCACGGCGAGTATAATGCGAAGGATTATCCCCCGTCAAGCACAGGACTTCAATGACTTATCTTCGCATCATTTTGATTCTTTCGTTCGCTCTTGGACTTTCAGCCTGCACCTCGTCAAGCCAACCGACTCCAACACCGACAACTTTCCCGCCAACTGCGACCACTGCCCCTTCTGCCACGCCAACACCGATTCCAACCGCCACGCCGCTGACTTGCCTCACCCAGCCGGGCCGCGTGGACAGCGGCGAACTTGACTCGACCAAACCTCCGCAATTGTTCATGATTTATCTGCCGCCCTGTTACGATCAAAATACAAGTGAACGTTATCCCGTTTTATATTTGCTTCACGGCCAGACATACAATGACAATGAATGGATTCGTCTCGGCGCGCCATCCGCTGCGGACAAATTGATTCATTCCGGCAAAGCGCCGCCGTTCATCATCGTTTTTCCCGATGACCGTTATTGGAATCTTCCGCCCGGAACCGCCTTTGGGGAGCGTCTCATCAATCTCATCATTCCATACGTGGACCAGCATTATCGCACTCTTGCAGACCGCGATCATCGCGCTCTCGGGGGCTTGTCACGCGGCGGCGGTTGGACCATCGAACTGGGCTTGCAGCATTATGAAATGTTCGGCGCACTGGGAATGCACTCGCCCGCCATTTTCGTGGAAGACGCACCATACATCGAAGATTGGATCCGCGCCGTCCCGTCCAATTCGTGGCCGCGTATCTGGATCGACGCGGGCGATCAGGACAAGGAACTGGGAACCATCATGCAATTTGAAAGCCTGTTGAGCTACTATCAGGTTCCGCATGAGTGGCATTTATATGCCGGTGACCACAGCGAAAACTACTGGAGCGCACATGTCTCGGAATATTTGCAGTGGTACGCTGAAGGTTGGGTTGCTGAAAGTTCAACTCCTCAACCTTGAAAGCATGGTCTACATGGCTCCGATTGCATGCGCTGGTTTTGGGCGAGAAGCTCGGCGGAACGCGCGTCATCGGCGCGGTGATTATCTTCGCGGGGATTTTGATAATCGCGTTGTTTGGATAAAAAATCAATCCGCTTCGATCACGACAGTTTCGACCGGGAAGTGATCGCTGAACCCGTTTTGATTTACGGGCTTGCCCATTCCTCCAAACGGGATCGGCTCGCCTTTTTTGTTCATCATTTCAGGGAATTTAATGATGGCGACAGAATCCGGTTTGATTTTGAAGGTGGAAGTGAGGCGAAGCCAATTCTTGTTGATTAAAAATTGGTCGAGCAGATTTGGCCCGTTGTAGTAAAGCGTTCCAAAGCCTTTGCCCATCATGGGCCACATCAAATTCAGGAAATAGGGATTACGCCCGCTTGCGACCATATTGGCCACGCGCAGACCGAGAGCATAATCCACAATGGACGTATTGAATGGTTCATCGTTGAAATCGCCCATGGCGATGACGGGCATCGCGTCTCCCTTGACCTCGAAGATGCGCTGGTGAAAATAAGCCAGCGTCTCGCCTGCCATGGCGCGGTATGCGTCCGACTCAGCTTCGCCTCCGCTGCGCGACGGCCAGTGATTCCCCATCACGATCAACTCGCGCTGGTGCGCTTTTGTTTTGAAAGTGACTTGTAGAATATCGCGGGTGGCTGTGCGGCGCATGACAAAATGACTGAACACATTCTCTTCCAACGGCAGGGGAACTTCCAGCAGATCGCCATCGTAGATAAAAGCCACATCAATGCCGCGCTTATCCGGTGAATCATGGTGAATGATTTGATAATTCCGTCCGAGCGGAGCCAGACTTTGTATCAACAGGTCAACCACAAATTTGTTTTCCACCTCGCAGATGCCCAGCAGATCGGGGCCGCGGGCGTTGTTCATCTTGCGAATGATGGATGATAGCTGGCTGATCTTGCGGTCGAGCAAGGCCTGTGTCCAACCTTTGATATCCTTGCCAAGGATACGCGCGACTCTTGGATCGCGGCGCGGCGAGTTTTCGATATCGAAAAGGTTTTCGAGATTCCAAAACGCAAAATGATATTCGGTGGGCATGTTCATCTCCTCTCTTACTAAAACAGTATAGAGGAAAATACGATGACATTCAATACCGAACGAAAAAGAGCAGGTCACGTTTTAGGTGACCTGCTGATGTTTTTCCAAAGTCTCCTTGTACAGCGTTTCGTACTTTAGGATCGTATTTTCCAGGCTGTGATATTGGGCTTTCTCCAAACTGACTTTGCCCATTTCCTCCCAACGATCGCGTTGATCGGCCAGCATTTCCATATAGCAAGCCGCGTCTTTCGCATCGCCCGGTTTGAACAAATAGCCGTTTTGTCCCGGCGTGACCAAATCGGGAAGCGCGACAGCGTCCGCCAACAAAACCGGTCGAGCACAGGCCATCGCCTCGAGCGATGCGATGCTCAATAATTCGGCTTCACTTGGCATGGCGAAAACATCCACGCTGTTCAGCAATACATGCAAGTCTTCATTCGGGATGAATCCCGTAAAGCGGGCGCGCTTGCCCAAATTCAAACTTTTTGCCAATTCCTGAAAGTCACCGGATGCGGCGCCCTGTCCGGCAATGACCAGTTGGATGTCATCGCGTTTGAGCAGGCTCATGGCGCGGAGCAAAACGTCCACGCGCTTTTCCTTATCCACACGGCCGACGAAGAGGAAGATAACTTTGTCGGGGTCGATTCCGTAGCGCAAGCGGCAGGCGCGGCGATCCGTTTTCGGGTCCGGATGGAAGCGGCGCAGGTCAATTCCGCAGGAAGCCGGCGAAATGGGAATCCGCAATCCTTGCTGGCGAACCAATTCAGCCGCCACGCGCGATTGTGCGGTCGCCACATCGACGCGGTTATATACTTCCAGCATCCAGCGCCACAAAATCCAATTGTAGACCGGTTTGATTTTCGACAACCCCGGAACGTACGGCGCGAGATTCTCCGGCATGAAATGATTCGTGCCGATGATTTTCAGATTGCGCCGGCGCGCTTCGAACACTGTTGCGCGGCAGACCGGATAGTGATCCTGAATGTGAACAATATCCGGCTGGAATTTGTCAAAGATTTTTCGAACCGTCCTGCTTGGAAAGAAAGGCGCAAAGGAATCCCCGTGCACCGCGCCCAGGCTGAATGATTTTATTCCCTCGAGATGAACGTCGTGCCTTTGGTTATTAATGGCCTCGCCAAATGGAAAGGCGACCAGAACTTCGTGGCCGCGGGCCGCCAATCCTTCGGCGAGATTGACAACGAAGATCGCCTGTCCATTCAAAGCCGGGTGATAGGTTGTGCTCGCAATCAAAATACGCATAGATGGTTTGTCCCGATTTCATTATTTTCCAGCAGAGTCCGTTTCAGGGTTATCCTTATCCCATTGCTTGACCAATCGCCGTCCCCCGGCGATGACCAATATAACAAAGACAACCGACGCGGCCAACGCAATATATTCAACTCTTTGCTCCACGCGTTTGAGCGCCTCGGTTGTGTAATATCCAATCAACACAAGCGACCCGGTCCATAACGTTTCGGCGAGGAGGAGCGCCGGAAACCAGCGCTTCCACGGAACGCGCAACAAACCGGCGGCAACCAAAGATGGAATCACAAAACTGACGGTCAGCTTGGCGAGGAAGAGAACCTTCGTTGCGTGCTTGACCATGTTGTGTTTCAAATGTTCGATCAGGCTATCGCGCAGGCCAAGCCGTTTTCCAAAATGCAGGATCCAATCCTTCTTGCCCATATAGCCAAGCGAATACCAAAGCGAATCGGCGGTCAGATTCCCAATGGCCGCGGATACAAAGACCAGGAGCGGCCGCATCAACCCTGCAGACGCCGCAGCGGCTCCCAGTAAAGTGGCGATCGGCCCTTCGACCGCGACCAGCGCGGCCAGCAAGATATAAGTCCAGTATCCAAGCTGGGGCAGTTCGCCGCTTTTGATAGCAGCAAGAAAACTGTGCAACAGTTCGATCAAGTTAATCAACGGAAAATCCCTGTTTCATTTTTCTACCAACTCCCTTGCCTGCTCCACATACGCCAGGCTTTGATGGCCATATACCAGACTTGCTAACTCTGGCGGTATCTCAAAAGCCAATTGGGGAATAATTCTTTTACTACCATCGGCATCTTTGACCAATAGAACCTTGCTAATTAACATTCGGACGGTTCTCCGTTTTTCTTCAAGAATAGCCCAGCGCAACGCAGCGAGTCTATCACCATTATATTTTTCTTCAAACCTATTTGCGCCAAGCACTTCATAGAGATTATCTCTCTCATTATCGTTCAACTCCATTATATCTGTTTCAAGAACTCGCAAGCCTGTCGCTAGATTTGCTAAGTATTGATTAGCCCACTCCTTCAAACCTTCCGCTTGCTGTTGAACTACGATAGCAGATAATTTGTCATCATGTTTTTTTCGTAACCCCATTGCCTGCAAGTCTATGGCAGCTAATTGACTCTCCATATCATCGTCGCTAATTCTCCCCTTGCGCGCGGTTGTAATCACCCATTGCCTTTCATCTACGAGGTGATCTAACTCGCGTTGTATTTGCTCGGCTTCATGCTCAATATTTCCTTGTTCCTGTTGTAACAAAGCGATTTTGGCATCAATTGCATTTTGAACTATTTCAGGATTTTTACAAATAGTCACAACAAAATTCCAAACGAAATTATCTAACTTTTTAGCGCCTATTGTGCCTGGGCAATCTTTGTGTACATACTCTGGTTGCTGGTCTTTTCTGGCACATCCATAATAGCCGGATTTACCGTGTTGGTGAGGCCCATGACTAGTTCTTACATTCCATGTCCATCCACATTGACAAATTACCATGCCTCGACAAAGATAATCTTCTTTGACGTTGCGCCCTCTATATTTCTTGTTCGCATCTCGTACTTCAAGAGCCTTTTGCCAAACATTCTTTGAGATGATTGGAGGGCAAGCAGTTGTAAATGTTTCACCTTCTAATACAGTCGTGTATTTACCAGTTGCATAGCCTTCAAAAGTGAGAATATTGTAAATCGTAGCTTTCGACCAAATCTTGTTTATACGAGGCGCAATTCCCATTGAGTTGAGTCGCCGACGAATTTCCATGTTATTCTCG
Organism: Chloroflexota bacterium; assembly: GCA_021824575.1. Lineage (GTDB taxonomy): Bacteria > Chloroflexota > Anaerolineae > Anaerolineales > Villigracilaceae > Fen-1038. The sequence goes on along the minus strand of JAKAKJ010000098.1, from coordinate 4,572 downwards.
CCTTGAATGTACCAATCAAAAATCTTTCTGATTATGCTTGCTTCCGCTTCGTGTAAGATAAGTCGCTTGTTTTCATCCTTTAGATAACCATACTTGACGGGCCCGCCTGCCGGCTCGCCGCGCTCTATTCTTACTTTCCTGCCCATAATCATTCTGTCGCGGATGTTATCGAGTTCCAGCTTTGCTATTGCGGCTTTTATTCCCAACATTTGACGATCAAATGTTTCCTTGACTAGCTCAACCCTTAAATCGTTTCTTCGTTCATCAAGCACTTCGGCTAATGGTAAAGCGGCATACATTCCGCGATATAGGCGATCTTCTTTCCATGCAACGATAATATCAAACTCCTCATCCTGCGCTGCATTTAGCATAGCGATATAACCTGGACGATCCTTATTTGCTCCAGAAGGATTCCGAAGGGTTCCCTTTACCCTATATTTGTCCTTATCAATATAGCGCGCAACAATGCTATACCCATGCTCTTCACAATACTTCTCACAATCTGCCAATTGTGCCGCAATGGTTACTCTTTCATCTCCCTCTTTATATGCTCTACTTACTCGCACATAAATCACCGCTCTCTTTTTCATATTATTTATCCTTTCTAATAAGTAGGCCGCGCTGGGAACGGCCTCCAGATTTACTGCAAATCCTGTACGTGATCTGATAGGATTGTTTCGACTTCACGGTGTAAGCGAACGCCCATAACCACAAATCTTTCTTGCTGATTGAAATTTAGACGTTCGACTACATCAGCAATCAATAAGCCGACCGGTGCTTGAACATTGACCAAGCTTTCTCCTTTAACTGCCTCTTCCCATTCCTTGCGAAAGCGTGCAAGTGACTCAATCATTTGTGATCGAATGGAAACAGATGGGACTTCTTGATCTTCCGTTAGCAAAAGCTGAGTTGCCATATATGCCTTTCTTGGACATCCCGCATCGCACCCAGCATAAAAGCGAAACGCCCAGATGGAATCCCACCAGGGCGTTTATTGAGGCTATAATTGTTTTCAGCCTGCCTACCGCCTGTTCGGTGGGTTGGTTAGGGTCGTGGGAGTGTTAGCGCACTTGCACGGCCCGCTTTAAGGGTAGAAATACTGTAACTTACAGTAATTATAATATAAAACTGAAATCGGGTAAAGTCAATTCTTTGGCTTGGGGCCTCGTTTTTTGCCCAACTCTTGCATCTTAGAAAGATAAGCCATTAACGAATCTCGATCTACTTGCCAAACAATACTAAACTTTTGAGCAACGATCTTCCCATCATTTATCAACTCTCGAATCCGTTCGGGATGATAGCCGCTTAACTTAGATGCTTCAGCGACGGTCAACCATTTGCTCTGATTCGCCATTACCTTTTCTCCATATTCATTATACACGCCCTAAATCTATTTATTCAATTGTAAAAGTACAACTCGTTATTATTCCGAGTTTATTTTTTCACTAGATCACCGCGACATTTACTTGCTTTCCATTTGGCGCGACAATGTTTACCTGCTCAGCCGGCTTGACAGACATCAACCGGCGGATTTTCGCGATTCCTCCGCTTCTTACGCCAATATTTGCATCATTGGGAGCATTTTTCCACAAGAGAAAAGGTAATCGCTTTTGCCAGGAACGTTGAAAGGGTTCTTTCTCTCCGGCTTTCAGGGGAATGGCATCAATACCGAGATCAAAGTACATTTCCAATGCGCCACTAACCGCCAAATCTGCGATAGAATTGCTCATTGCTGGATGACTTTTGATTGTTGTCCCGCTCAACCGCCGATAGTGTCACTCTGCCAGGATTGTCGCTAACGGTGGTTTGTATTTCTTGTTGCTTTGATACTGCCTTGCCCAATTCGACCAATGAATCAAGCGCCGCTAAGATGTTCTGTGGAAAAGTGTTAACTGGCAACATGTTTTCCCTCTTGTTTTGAATCCTCAGCAATAAATTCCGGCGGCAAAAGGCCACGCCGCTCTAGTTCCTTGCGCAAAATCATGCGAGCCTAATCTCGCAAGCCACGTACTTCGCGCTTTGCCATTGACTAACATATAATCTTCTCATGATCACCTTCCGGTACTTTGTGCATCTCTAGTCTTCATTGAGGAAGGTTTAACATTTAGGAGTACGGTTTCTCTACGGTTTGGAGTTCGGGTTTTTCTACGGAATTGGTCTCACTACTGAATGGCTGGCAACAACCCTTCAATAGCAAATGTATTTATTGCAAATTATCGAGACCATATCGAGAAATTTGATTTATCTGACTTGTCAATTTCATGACCTGTGCGAAACACCAACCTACCATCGCCACCTCGATTAACAGTGGATTCTCATTTGGAGAGAATCCATCAATCAAACAATTCCTCCGATGTTATTGAAACTCACATCCACCACTGAAGAAAACTTATTCTAGGCAAGCTCTCTGACTTCTTGACTATGTTCCGAAAACAACCCATCCCCGGGATTAATGGACTCAAAGTAGCAATCGCTGACGGCCTTAGCTCTCATAATAAAAATCAATTGAGCGAAAAAGGAAAATAGGACGACGCGGTTTGCTGATGATCATTTTGCAGCGCAACAGTTCGCTGGTCTGACCACAAGGGCCCAATTCCCTTCGATGGTATCTCTGTAATCCGCAACATGCCTTACTAATGCCCATGCCATCGCAAATCTCAGAAAATGAGTTAATTCCATTTAAACAGGTATGAATGTCATTTGCGCTTTCGCAAGCCTTTGCCTACAATAATCGTCTTTATACTCTTACTGAATTTTGAAAAAATAATTTCCATTAAAATATGCGAGTTTCTCTCGTAAAAAAGCCATCTTGAGCGGAAATTAATAATTCAAACATCAGTAGTACTTGAGGTTTGCAATTAATGGAACATTTGAAGAAAAGGTGGGGAATTTATATTGCCCTAATCATCATCCTTATGATCCTCGTCTTACCTTTGGATTGGATTTACAAGACTGTCCAGCAACAAATGGGAAACGACCCGGCTTCAATTGCCCTCACCATCACAGTATTTGTAGTTTTGATCTTGGGTATTCGAGGCGGCGTGCACGCACACCGGATCAATCGTATCCTGCGTGAGGAAGCCGAGTCCAGAGCCAAATCTGAATCTGGGAACGACATAAAACCGATCGTACTCAAAGTATTCGGCATGGAGTTGTTACACTATAAACATCTCATGCCGGGAACCAAGCCAGAGTCTGAATTTTCAGATCAAGAGATTCAGCAATTGCTATCGTATCCAAGAAAACACCGCGGCAAACAGCCGCGCTTCCCAGTAGAGAAAATCCGCAAAGCAGTCTTAAAGTGGGAAAGACGTGATCCATCCTTCTCCGTGCAAACGTTAGAGGAATTCCTGGAGCAAGAATTTGGTTGCGGGCCAGACGGCATATTATTGATGGCTCCTTCCACGTTCTACGACTGGCGTCGTAACGTTCTCAAGGAGATCGGAGCGCAACAGAAGAATCGCTAAGTACAAACACGAAAGTTCTTTAGGATAAAATATCGGCATGAAGAAATTATATGTGCCATCTTTATCGAAAGAACAGAAAGCTGAATTGGAAGAACTATACCGCAAAACAGTATTGCCCAGAGTGCGTACCCGCGCACAAATGGTACTACTATCGGCTGAAAAAAGGCTCAACAGCGAAGAGATCGCCGAGGTGGTTCGAGAGAGTTCTGTCACGATTCTGCGATGGCTGCATCGGTATGTTGCGGAAGGCATCCAAGGATTGCTGGATGCTCCACGGTCCGGGCGGGGTTCCGTGGTGACGGATGAATTTCGTAAGCGATTACTCGAAGTTGTGCGAAGGCGACCCAGAAGTTTGAACTTGGAGTATTCGATGTGGACCCTACAACGTCTGGCAGATTTCATGGCCGAAGAGGTTGGGATCCGTGTTTCAACTGAAACCATCCGGCGCGCACTGGCCAAGGAAGATATCGTGTTCAGCCGACCGCAACATACCATCTCGAGCCCAGACCCGGAATATCAAGTCAAAAAAAGACGATTGAAGAAGCTCGAGACCAACTAAAACCAGGCGATGTGTTCTACTACGCTGACGAATTCAATGTGAGTTGGTTGCCGACCTTACGTGCCATGTGGAGTCCGAAAGGCCAGCAAGTGATGATCCCAACCCCTGGACAACCCAAGGTGCATTATGGTTTGGGTGCTGTGAATTATCATACTGGCGAAACCGTGGTCATCATTCGACGAAGAAAGCGACGGCCGGAAGTGGCTGAATTACTACAAGCTCTGGTAGACAAGCATCCGACTGGTACGATTTATGTGGCCTGGGACAATGCCAGCACTCATCAAGATGACGAAATAGAAGCAGTGGTGCGTGCTGCGGCAGGACGCTTGATCCTACTTTATTTACCAACCTACAGTCCATGGCTGAATCCGATTGAGATGTTATGGCGTCACTTCCGACGAGAAGTCACCCATTGCGAAATCTTTGAAACCGTGAAGCTCTTGATTGAGGCATCCTACAATTTCTTCGATCGCTACAACCAGAACCCATCGGATGTCCTTTCGATTATCGGCGCGTACCCTGCATGATTTTTATGTTTGTACTTAG
>JAKAKJ010000020.1 GCA_021824575.1 Chloroflexota bacterium | reverse complement strand
TGATGCCGGGAGACGATGTGAACCTGACGGTGGAGTTGATCGTGCCGGTGGCGTTGGAGCAGGGCTCGAAGTTCGCCATCCGCGAAGGCGGTCTGACCGTCGGCGCTGGTGTCGTGACAAAAATATTGGAATAAGAGAAAGCAAGGTAGTAAGAGATGGCTTCGAAGAAAAAGGATGTCCGTCCGGTGATCACGCTGCAATGCAGTGATTGCAAGGAACGGAATTACACGACAGAGAAGAATCGCCGCAACGATCCGAACAGACTTGAATTCAAGAAGTATTGTCCGCGTTGCAGGAAGCACACGCTTCATCGCGAAACGAAGTAGTTATATAGTTGGGTAGTTCATTAGTTTGATAGTTAGATTACCAAACTAAGAAACCATATAACTACTCAACTAACTTAGGCCAGTAGCTCAATTGGTAGAGCACTCGTCTCCAAAACGAGCGGTTGTGGGTTCGATTCCTGCCTGGCCTGTATCAAAAACGTTGTCGTAACAGGCGGCGTTTTGGTTGTCAAATCACGAAAGGAGTTTGGCCTTGGCTGAACGAGCAAAAAAACAAAACGCCATCCAGCGTTATTTTAACGAGACAGCCGGCGAGTTACGCAAAGTTTCGTGGCCGACTTGGCCGGAAGCCTATCAATTGACCGTCCTTGTGATTATCGTCATGGTGGCGATGGGCGTGTTCTTGGGCCTCGTGGATTATGGCGTCAACCGGTTGCTGAACTTTGCGTTGGGCATCTAATTGACTGACAGTGTTGAGGAATTGATGGACGCGCAGGAACCTGAAGAGCAATTCGAAGACGAGTCGCTCGAACCGAAAATGGAAAATGCCGAGGAGCCGCAGGCTCCGGCGGTTGATTCCGCGCGGGATGAGATTCCTGCCCAAGAAACGGAATCCGAATCACCAGCCCAGGACGAAGCGCTCGCGCCAACTCCGGACTTGGAATCCGATTCCGAATCAGAATCTGTTCTCTCATCTGATAACGAATCCGAAGTCGAAACTGAGGCTCCAGTTGTTCAGCCAAAGCGTGAATACGCTTCGGCTCGATCACGGGGCGGCGAGACAGCTCAAGTTGAAGTTCCACCCGAAGCAGCGGCTGAACCAGCCTGGTACGTGATCCATTGCTATTCAGGTTATGAAAATAAAGTTCGACATAATCTTGAGCAGCGCATCGAGACAATGGGCATGAAGGATCGTATCTTTGATGTCGTTGTCCCGACGCAGGAGGAGATCGAAGTACGCGACGGCAAACGACGCACCGTGGAGCGCCATATTTTTCCGGGCTATGTTTTGGTGAACATGAAGCTCTCGGAAGAATCGTGGTATGTGGTTCGCAATACACCGGGCGTCACAGGGTTCGTTGGCATGGGCAACATGCCTACACCGCTGCGGCCAGAGGAAGTGTCGCAGATCATCAAGCGCATGGAAGCCGAAGCGCCGACGGTCAAAGTGACGTTCAAAGTTGGCGAACGTGTTCGTATCATTGATGGACCGTTCAATGATTTCCGCGGCACGGTCTCGGAAATTGATATGGAGCGCACAAAAGTGCGCGTGATGGTGTCGTTCTTCGGACGTGAGACACCGGTTGAATTGGATTTCCTGCAAGTCGAGAAATCATAATTTGTAAATCACATTGAACCGCAGAGTTCAATGTTGAGTGGGAGGGCGTCCCTTAATCGCCCGCTAAAACCACTAAGGAGTAAAGAATGGCAAAGAAACTAAAAGCAATCGTTCGTCTCCAGCTTGAAGCTGGAAAGGCCAATCCCGCGCCGCCAGTCGGCCCGGCGCTGGCAGGTCATGGCATCAACATCATGGCCTTCTGCAAAGAGTACAACGCGCGCACGTCAAACCGCCCGGGCGAAGTCCTTCCAGCAGAAATCACCGTTTATACGGACGGCTCCTTCACATTTGTGTTGAAGACTCCGCCGGCCGCGGTGCTGCTCAGAAAAGCCGCGGGTGTTGAAAAAGGTTCCGGCGTACCGAACAAGGACAAGGTCGGCAAAGTGACGCGCAAGCAGGTCCGTGAGATCGCCGAACTTAAGATGAAAGACCTGAACGCGATCGATATCGAAGGCGCAATGAAGCAGGTTGAAGGCACCGCGCGTTCGATGGGAATCAATGTAGTAGATTAGTTGTGGGAGGGCCTTACCGGTCCGCTAATACCACGGAGGATAAAATGCCGAAACAAGGAAAAAAATACAAGGCCGCTCTGGCCAAGGTTGATCTAAACAAACAGTACACGCCGAAGGAAGCGGTGGCACTGGTGAAAGATACAGCGTACACCAAATTCGATGCGAGCGTGGAAGTTCACATGCGTACCGCGCTTGATCCGCGTCAGGCTGACCAGCAAGTGCGCGACGTTGTTGTCCTTCCTCATGGACTTGGAAAGACTGTCCGCGTGCTTGTTTTCGCTTCGGGCGAAGGCGCGGCTGCGGCTCGTTCTGCCAGCGCTGATCTGGTCGCCGATGATGACGAGTCGCTGAAGAAGATCGAAGGCGGCATGCTTGATTTTGATGTCGCGATTGCCACGCCCGATATGATGGGCAAGGTCGGTCGCTTGGGCCGCGTGCTTGGTCCGCGTGGGCTAATGCCGAACCCGAAGGCCGGAACCGTTGTTCCACCGCAAGATCTCGAACGCGCCATCAAGGAAGCCAAAGCCGGCCGTGTCGAATTCCGCCTCGATAAGACTGCCAATATCCATGTTGTGATCGGCAAAGCGTCTTTTGATGCCAATAAACTTTACGATAATTTTGCGGCGTTGATGGATGCGATCAACAAAGCGCGTCCTTCCGGCGCAAAAGGCGCGTATATCAAACGAATTGTTGTTAATGCTACAATGGGGCCTGGAATCAGGGTTGATCCGAACCTGGCTCTTTCTGTTGAGGCTGCCGAGTAGAAATACTCGTTACCTGAAATATGCCGCTTCGCCGATGACGGTGGGTGTCCTTTGATAGAAGGACTTAATATCCTGCTCAGGTGAAGACTAAAAGCAAATCACAGCTGTAAAGTTGTTTCCCTTCAACGGGATTTGCCAAAGTCTTTGCCTGCGTGTGTAGGTGAATTTCCTACAAAAGTGGCAAAGACTTTTTGATTGAAAGGAGGTGAGTTCCCGTTGGCTATTACTAAAGAACGCAAGGAAGAAATCCTCGAGACATATCGGGATTGGTTGAAGCGTAGTCAAGCTGTGATCCTGGTGGAATACACCGGCGCGAACATGAAGAACATGGACGCGATCCGCTCCAAGATTCGCGAATCGGGCGGAGAATTCCATGTAATCAAGAACACGCTTGCTCGCCGTGCGTTTGCGGATAACGGCTGGAATCTGCCCGAGGATTACCTCGAGAAATCCACGGCTGTTTCGTTCGCTTTTACCGATCCGGCCTCGACTGCCAAAGCGCTGGCAGACGCGACCAAAGGCTTGGATTCGATCAAGGTCAAAGGCGGCTTCATGGCTGGCCAGGCTTTGAATTCAGCCCAAGTGAAAGCATTGGCCGATCTTCCGCCGCTGCCCGTGGTTCGCGCACAATTGCTCGGCGTTTTGCAGGCTCCGGCTGGCAAGCTCGTCCGCACGATTGCTGAACCCGCACGTTCGCTGGCTTCCGTTTTCCGTGCCTATTCGGAAAAGGCGCAAGCCGCTGCATAAATTTTGCGATTTGTTCGCAACTGTAATTTCAAATAAAAATTATCTCTGGAAAAGTAAGGAGTTTCTATACAATGGCTGCAAATATTGAAAGTTTGGTTGAAGAGCTGAGCAAACTCTCGGTTCTGGAAGCCGCCGAATTGGTCAAAGCCCTGGAAGAAAAGTGGGGCGTCTCCGCCGCTGCTCCGGTTGCCATGGCCGCTGTCGCTGGTGGTGCTGCTGCCGCTGCTGAACCCGTCGAAGAGAAGACTGAATTCGACGTGATCATCAAGGATGCCGGTGCGAAGAAGATTGATGTGATCAAGGTTATTCGCCAATTGACCAGCCTCGGCCTTGGCGAGGCCAAGACGTTGGCCGAAACCGCTGGCGGCAAGGTGCTGTCCGCCGTTGGCAAGGAAGCCGCGATGGACGCCAAGAAGAAGCTGGAAGAAGCCGGCGCTGCTGTCGAAGTAAAGTAATTTACTTCACTCACGGCAAAAAGGACGATTTTTGATCGTCCTTTTTTGATTCTTCTGGCCGGAGGCGATTTTTTAAACAAACCGTAGGGTAAAAGTAGACAAAAATAGTACCCTTTCCCTAAGCTGCCCTCTTGACTCCAGCTATTAAAATCTGTATACTTTTATGTATCTTGGTCTGACTACCATACCAGAAAAGATGTCCACAAAACTATGAAAATTCAGCCGATTGCCCACAAGACACTTTCCGAGATGGCTGCTGGAAAGCTGGCCGCCTCCATTTTGGATGGAAGTTTGGCTCCGGGGGCCCAGCTTCCGCCCGAACGCGAGCTGATGAACCAGCTCAAGATCAGCCGTTCGACTTTGCGGGAGGCGCTCAAGACTCTCGAAAAGAACAACCTGATCGAGTCGCGCCCGCACGTGGGATGGTTCGCCAGAGCAGTGGACGAGTCGAATATGACCCAGGCGAAGGAAATGGCCGGTGCGGCCGCACAATCCGCTTCACGTCCGGCAACGAACGAACCGCCGACTGGGCCGCTGCGTGTTCCAATCGCTCCCGATAAGCCAATCCACATTCCAAATCTGAAAAAGGATCGCCTCGGAACTTTCGAGTTCATCTCGTGGTGGGAACGCGAGAAGGTCCAGAATGCCAAAGTGATGGTGGTTGGCGCAGGCGCGCTTGGCAATGAAGTGATCAAAAACCTGGCATTGATGGGCGTTGGTAATTTGTTCATTGTGGATTTCGATAAGGTAGAAGCGGCTAATTTGAGCCGGTCAGTATTGTTCCGCGAAACCGACAATGATCGCAGCAAAGCAGAAATTACCGCGGCGCGGGCCAAATCCATCAACCCCGATATTCACGTTCAATACTTGAATGGCGATGTAACCACCCAGCTTGGTTTGGGGATTTTCCGCCGCATGGATGTGGTTATTGGCTGCCTTGATAATCGCGAAGCCCGCCTGGCCATCAATCGTTTTTGCTATTGGGTAAACAAGCCGTGGGTGGACGGCGCGATTCAGGAATTGCTCGGATTGGTGCGCGTCTTCGTGCCGGGGCAGGGCGCTTGTTATGAATGCACTTTGACGGAACAGGCCCTGCGCGATCTGTCCATGCGTTATTCCTGTCCTTTGCTTGCGCGACAAAATATTCTGCTTGGCAAAGTTCCGACTACACCGACGATTGCTTCGATCATCGGCGGAATGCAGTCGCAGGAAGCTCTTAAATTGATCAATAACATGCCGGTGGAGGCAGGCAAAGTTGTCCACTACAACGGCTTGGTCAACGAAATGCACACGACGGCGTATTCGCCGCGTGATGATTGCGAAAGTCACTGGACGTATGGCGAAATCACCGAATTGCCGGCGCGCGCAGAACGCACGACGCTTGCGGATCTGTTGCGCATCGCGCGCGCGGACCTCGGGCCGGATGCCATGATCGAGCTTGATCAAGAGCTGATTACTTCGCTTGAATGCCCAAACTGCCACACCGTGGAGCATGTTCTGAGGCCATTGAGTGAAGTCTCTTTTGAAGCCGGGCATTGCCCGACTTGCGGCGTGCTGCGCGAATCGACTCTGACCCATATTGTCTCTGGCGAGGAAAATTTCCTGCATCGTACGCTGTCCAGCGTTGGCGTGCCGCCTTTGCACATTGTGCGCGCTCATAACGGTGTGCAATATCGCTTCTATGAGTTGACCGGCGACCTGCCCGAAGCCTTGCACTTCCGCCACTTTGAACAAACGCGCATCACAGTGAGCCCTTCATCGCAGAACCGCGTTCGGATCAAGAAGGAAGAACTGCAAATCCCGGATTCCAAAGATATGGTGAGAGTTAAGAGTCCATCTGTCATTAGCGCCGCTCATGGACGCGTCAAATTGCGCGGCGGATAAATTTGGATAACAGAATGGCCACGCGAACAATGAGTTTCAATTCCAACTCACCAGAACAATGGCATTTGGCCCGCAAGTTGGCCCTACTGTTCCTTCTGGTCATTGCGTCGGCGTTGGGTCTGGTGATCCTTCTTCGCCAGGCGAACAGCCTTCCGCTGGTGATGTTTAATCTTTTTGCGGATGTGAGCATCGGGTTGGTGATTGGCCTCGCGACCCGCATGGTGTTGAACCAGCGTCATGGAGCGATACAGGCGCTCGTCTCTGCCGCGTTGGCTGTTGTCGGACTGTTGGTGTTGGGTTACTTCACGAACGCGAAGGCCGGGATCGGTCCTCTGCCGCTGAGGCTTGTTCAAGTGGATTGGCTTGGTCAATGGCATATTCCTTTGAAACTGCCTTTGCAGATCGAGCATGGCCAGATGAACTGGCCTGCCTTGGCTTATTTGGCGATTACCATGGATATATCATGGATTGCGCTTCGAGTTTGGAAACCATCAACACCGCGTGCGGCAGAGTCTTCCTCGACTCCATCGCGGCGAGTACGTCAGTCAGCGCATTCGTCCCGTTCAAGCGTTGCTTCGAATCCGCCATCTCCAAAAGTTCGCATTGCGCGTTGGAATCCAAGGCCGAAAGTCCGCAAAATGCAGCGCCCGTTGATTTCCAAGTCGGCTGCGTCCGGTTCGGCTAAATCATCCCGGTCAAAGAATTGGAATCCTTTGCATCGGAAGCCTGCGATTCAACTGGCTGTGTATGAAGAACATCGCTGCCCATACTGTTTCGAAGAAGTAAAGCGAGATGACCCGCGCGGTGTGGTGGAGTGTGAAGTTTGCCATACGCTGCACCACAAAGACTGCTGGGATGTCACCGGCGCCTGCCAGGTGCCGCATCTTAACACTTGATCTGGAGGGAACCCCCATGCCTGATTTGAACATAACGATCGTTTTGCCAAGCGGAGGAGCGCGTGCTGCCGAAGTCCCCGATGATGTGCCCGTGCATGATTTGTTGTCGGAGTTTACATCACTTTTGGAGTTGCCTGTCACGGGCCCGGATGGACGGCCGATGACGTATCGCTTGGACAGCAAAGCCCTGGGCCGCGAGTTGAAAGAGAATGAAACCCTGGCCGCGGCCGGTATTCCCGAAAATGACCGTTTGATGATGACAGCGGATATCACTGCCGGCGCAGGCTCGAATGTGGTCTCCGAGAGTCCGCGCATGAGACGCTTGCGCGCCGATTATGAACTGATGCAGGAAATGGCCGCTCGCACGGACTTGATTTCCTTCGTGGCCCAGTCGCCGCGTCCAAACCTGCCGCCCGAACGTTATATCGTAACGTTCAAATGCAAGAGCATTGCCACGGTTGATCGTCAGGGCAATCCACAGTTCAGCGAACATCATCAAGTCGAGATTTATCTCCACAACCAATATCCTCAGCGCTGGCCAGGCATGAAATGGCTGACGCCAATCTGGCACCCAAATATCAATCACCTTAACGGCACGGTGTGTATTGATGCCGCCTGGTGGACGGCAAGCCGCTCACTGGATCGCCTCGTGATCATGCTGGGTGAGATGCTTCAATACAAGAATTTCCATGATGATCCGACCAAGCCTCCGTTCCCCTGGGACCCGGAAGCGGCCCGCTGGTCGCGCGAATATCGCAAAACACATCCTGATGCATTTCCTGTTGACAAGCGTGAATTGATGCGCCCAGAGCGCGTCAAGCTTGGCGCGGGCAAACAGGATCATAAATCGGAGACAAAGAAGCCGAGCATCAAGTTGTCGGCCCCGACATCTACGAAACAAACAGCGGCTAAAGCGGTCACGCCTTCGAAAGCCGCCGTCAAGTCAAAGCCAAAAATCCGAATTAAATAGCCATCTTCCGCGTCGTATGCAGTTGACTGCATCTAAACCGGTTTGCAAGTAAACGTAAGTTCGCCCAAATTCAGAAAGGAGATTAACCATGTCAGACGTTCCTGTCACTATCGTTCTCCCGTCGGGAGGCACCCGAAATGCCGAGGTTCCAAATGATGTGCCGGTGAAAGAATTGATCCCGGAGTTAACTACTTCGTTGGAACTGCCTGTCACGGGCCCGGATGGACGCCCCATGTCCTATCGCTTGGACAGCAAGGCGCTCGGCCGCGAGTTGAAGGAAGAAGAAACGCTCTCACAGGCCGGCATTCCGCAAAACGATCGGTTGATGATGACCGCCGATGTAACCGCAGGATAATTTTCGATCCTCACCTCATCCCGCTTTGCCAACAGCAAGGCGGGATTGAGGGCCGGGTTATGCATTTATCTATGGCTTCGCTACCTCGAATTCGTTTTCTGACAGCTGATATGAATCCGCCGATCACCACGCCGCTTCCCATAAAAAGGGCCAGCCGTTGGAACTCGCCCTATGATGAGAACAATTTGCATCCGATCGTTTCTGTGTTCATGACCCAGCAGGCTTATAGCCGTATATGTGTCCATTCGGTAAGCGACATGCGGAATGAAGTCGGCGGCATTTTGATTGGGCAGTGGTGTGCGGACGAAAATCGCCAGCAGTTCTTAGTGGTTGAGCATGCGCTGCCAGCGCGTTACACACGCCAGGGAAGCGTTTATTTGACGTTCACGCAGGAAAGTCTGGTTGATATCCATGACCAGATAGACACCAATTACAAAGGCGAGAAAATCGTGGGTTGGTATCACACCCACCCCAGCATGGGTGTTTTTCTTTCTCATTACGATACATGGCTGCACGGCAACTTCTTCCCGGAACCATGGCAGGTCGCTCTCGTGGTGGAACCTGTATCAGCGACCGGCGGTTTTTTTATCCGCCAGAAGAGCGGGATTTTCGATCCTACGCGTTATTTCGGCTTTTATGAACTCGATGGCAATTATGGCCGCAGCATGGTCTATTGGACCAACCTGTATCAATTTGATGAAGAGAAAGGAGAGGCTTCCAAATGAGCAGACGAATGAGGATGTATTTCTATGCTGTACTTGGAGCGATCGGAGGTCTGTTTGCATCACAGGTAAGCGATTTGCTTGGTTTATCGTTCACAAGTACCTTTTACGCGAACGTAATGATCGTTGGCGCCTTGGTTGGGGTGCTGATTGGCTTGTTCATCGGCATCACAGAGGGAATATTAACCCGCAATCCCGTGCAAACACTCAAAGCTGGAGTGGTTGGCGGTTTAGTTGGCGCGGTTGGAGGTTTTGGCCTGGTGTTAGGTGAATATCTCTTTCAAGCGGTCGGCGCTGGTGTGCTTGGCCGCGCCTTGGGCTGGGGCGTTTTCGGTGCGATGATCGGGCTGGCGCAAGGATTTGTCGGCCGCAGCGAGATATGGAAGCCGACCCTTGGCGGTTTCATCGGCGGCGCGCTGGGCGGCGCCCTGCTCGAACTGGCCCGGATTCGATTGGACCTGGCTGTTGGCAAGGCAATCGGTATGGTAGTGCTTGGAGCCGCTGTGGGGCTGTTCATATCGCTGATTGTGGTAGCGCTATCGCGCGCCTGGCTTGAAGTCACTTCAGGCAAACTTAAAGGCACCGAGTTCATCCTCGATAAGTTCATGCATGCGGGCGGACCGGCGATTGCCATCGGCAGTTCGGCGCTGAAATCAGAGATCGTCCTGCCCGATCCGGACATTGCTCCGCAGCATGCCATGCTGACCGGAGATGGCAAACAGTTCACCGTCAAGGACATGAGCATGTCTGGAACGTTTATCAACAACAAAAAGATCGAACTTGCCCGGCTCACCAATGGACAAAGAATTCGCATGGGCAATACTGAAATGGTCTATCACGATAAGAGGTAACCATGCGAAAAATTTCCCGCTTCATCCTGACTTTGGGCCTGCTTCTCGTGCTGACGTTTTGGTCTGCGCCCGGAGCCTTTGCCCAAACGCCGACGCCTGCTTCGCCGCAGATCCGCATTACACAGGTGGATACTTCCAAGTTTCCGCAAGTGACCGTTTACGTTTCCGTGACGGATGCGAATGGTCAGCCAGTTGGCGTTGATCCAAGCGCCATCCAAATTTCCGAAAACGGCCAGGTTATGAAGACCGCTGTTGCGAATGGCACGGGAGGCCAGACAAACACCAAAGGGCCTGGTCAATTGACAACCATGCTGGTAATAGACATATCGGGAAGCATGGCGACCGCCAATAAGCTGACCTTGGCCAAGGCGGCGGCCAAGGCCTATGTGGATCAGATGCGCCCTGGCGATCAGGCCGGGTTGATCGCTTTCGATACTCATATCGAGGTAAACCAACCGGTCACTTCCGACCACCAGATATTGATCCAGGCTATTGACTCTTTGCAGCCGGGCAGTGATACCGCCATGTTTGATGCGCTGACGCAGGCCGAACAGGACCTGTCCAGTATCAATGGCCGCAAGGCGATTCTTCTTCTGACCGATGGCATGGATAATCGCAGCAAGAATAATGCGGATTCTGTTATCAACGCGATCGGCCCAAGCGGACTGACCATCTCAACGATTGGTCTGGGCAATCCTCAAGACCCCAAGAGTCTTCAGGGAATTGATGAGGCCGGCCTCAAGTCCCTCGCTCAACGCGCTGGCGGTATCTACACCTACGAGCCGGATCCATCGCAGCTTGCATCCATATTCCAACAATATGGGACCGCTCTGCAAAACGAATATGCTTTGACTTACACGTCGCCTTCGGCTTTGCGAGATGGCGTCAATCGCAGTCTGTCTGTGAGTTTGACCAGTGGCGGCGCTGCCGTCGCGGCGCAATCGCAGTATAACCCTGGCGGCGTCTTGCCCGAAGTGCCCAGCCAGTCATGGCCCTTGTTCGGCGGCATCTTGCTTGTTCTATTGATCCTGCTGGGGCTGCCTATGCTCGCCAATCTGGTGGGACACCGCTCGATGGGCAGCCGCAAAAAGAGCCGGATAAAATTTGCCGGACAGCCAAGTTCATCAGCTGGCCCTGCGCCTCAAAAAAGCCATGTAAAGATCAAATAAATAAAAAATCAGGCTCCGGAAACGAAGCCTGATTTTTTTTGATTATGATTTCGATGGTCAGGATACCATCTCAACTTTTCGAATGACCATCACAACTTTGCCTTTGATTTCCAGCGGTTCGCTTTTCTTGACCATAATTGGCTTCATGGTTGGATTGGCAGGCTGGAGTCGAAAACCGTCTTTTTCCTTATAGAAGTATTTTAGCGTGGTCTCGTTTTTGTCCGGCAGCCAGACAGCGACCATATCACCGTTCCTGGCTTCCTGGGTCGGCTTCATGACAACGATATCGCCGTCGTTTACCATGGCATCAATCATGGAGTTTCCCTGCACTTCCAGCGCGAAAAGTTCCTTTCCTTTTTCGCGGGTTGGCATGAGCGACGTCGCGATTTCAACCGACTCTTCTGCGTCGAAGTAATTGAAATCGGACGCAGGAACCGGGATCGGTTCGCCAGCCACGATTCGTCCAAGAACCGGGACACGGAACATTTCGCCGATCGGGGTTTGGCTGATGACGCGCAGGCCGCGCGAAATCTTGCGGTCGCGTTCGATATGTCCGCTTTTCTCCAGTTGATCAAGATAATAATTCACAACCGAAGTGGACGAGATTCCGCAGTTCTCGCCAATCTCGCGGATGGACGGAGGGTGTTTGTATTTACGCTGATAATCCTCGATGAAATCCAGGATTTTTTGGTGGCGCTCACCGAGACCTTTGCTTTTGCGAACCATCATCATTCATGCCTCCTGAGCTTGGCTGGTGCTGTGAGTCAGAACCATAAATCGCTCATTTGTGCTATGAATAATACCTGAACATGCGTTCAGTGTCAAGCTTTTTCACGGACTTTTTTGATGCATGGGGAATACCAAAATTACTTGGCTCCCAACTTGTGTTGCCCATAGGCAGAAGAGTGGCAAGGCGCATTTCATAAAATCAATATCTATATTCATATTATTTAAAATAATACTTGACAAAATAAATATATTGAATATAATGATTGTATAATTTGATAGGCGAGCAAGGAAATTGGCACATAAGAGCTTTTTGTCATAAGTTCAGAGTTTAATGGAATAGCGTGCCATAGAAGTCACAACTACTACTTTTTGTCCGTTGCCAAGGTGAAAAAATGAAACCTTCCCTCAATAAGTGTCCTGTGTGTGGGGATGATCTCCACGTCACGCGTTATCATTGCGATACCTGCGATACTTCAATCGAAGGTCGTTTTGAAAACAGCGCGTTCCCGGCTCTAACCGCGGAACAAATCGAATTTATCAAAAGTTTTGTCCGGTGCGAAGGGAAGATCAATCGTATGGAGCAGGAGGGAAACTGGGGATCCTATCCAACGATTCGCAATCGCCTGCTTGAGGTGATCCGCGCGATGGGATACGAACCCGGTAAGGATGAAGCGCCTGAGATCAGTGACGAGAAGCGGCGCTCCATTCTCGAAGATTTGGATAAAGGCAGGATTTCAACTGAAGATGCCATGCGAGTTCTGCGCGGCGAGGAGGAACTGTGACCAATCAAACTCTTTCGGTGGGTTTGGCGCCTAGGATTGTAATCGAAGCGGTCAACGGAGATTTCAGCGTTGTCGGCTGGGACGCGCAGGAATTGTTGGTCAAAGCCGACGATGAAAATGTTCGCATTCGTCAGGAGGATCAGACGGTTTACTTTTCCTGCAATGACGATTTGACACTTCGCATGCCGCGCGGCGGCTCGCTCGAAGTTCAAAGCGTCACCGGCGATATGGCCCTGCGCGGTGTGACCGGGCAAGTCGAGCTAAAGGAAATCCAGGGCGATCTTTCCGTTCGTGATGTTGGCACCATCGCCATCGAAAAGGTCAACGCGGATTTCAACCTGCGCGGCGCAATCGGAGACGTGCGGGTCAAAAAGATCAATGCGGACGCATCTGTCCGCGATGTTTCCGGCAGTGTGACAGTGGAGTTGGTTGCATCTGATCTGGTGGTGCGCGGGATCGGCGGAAATCTTAAAGCCATTGTTGGCGCGGATGCGGTTGTTTATATTGATCCAAAAGTGGACCACGAATACACAATCAATGCGGGCGATGATATCCTGGCTGTTTTGCCGCCTGATGCAGATGCCACATTGAATTTAACGGGTGACGAAATTGAAGTTGACTTGCCGGATGTTCCTGAAGAAGATTCGACTTCACGCGTTGTGAAACTTGGCAATGGTTCGGCCAAAATTTCATTGAGTGCAGGCGGCGACTTGCGTGTCAGCGGACAAGATACGGCCGGTGAAACCGCCGATGAGTTTGGCAATTTAGCGGGGGCCATGTTTGACTGGGATGATTTTGGGCGCGAATTCAGCGAACGAATCTCGCAGCGGGTGAACGCAGCTACGCGCCGCGCACAGCAACAAGCAGAGCGGGCCGCCCGCCGCGCAGAACAAAAAATGACACGCATTATGTCGCACCAGGCGGGTCATCCTGGCCCCGTTCCACCTGTTCCGCCGCGGCCCCTGTCATTTCGGCATCCGAATTTTGGAGTGAATGTTTCCGAAACATCCGAGGCGCGTCAACCTGTCTCCGATGAAGAACGAATAACGATTCTAAAGATGTTGCAGGAAAAAAAGATTACATCGGAAGAAGCGGAAAAATTGCTCTCGGCGCTTGAAGGAGGTGAGTAATGTCTTCCGAAGAACGGCAGCAGATTCTCAAAATGGTCGAGGATGGAAAGATCAGCGCGGACGAAGCCATGAAGCTGATGAAGGCGCTGGGTGAATCGTCCGTCGAGATGGAAATCATCGAAGCTCCCTCGCCCAAACTCGGGACAGGCGCGCCCGCTTCTTCATCCGGATCCTTCGACGCGGCTCAGGGCAGGCCCGAAGCGGACTCAGATTCAACGAAGCCGGCCGCGCCCGAATTCAAAGAAGTCGCGCACAAAGCCCGTCGTCTTTGGCAAATTCCATTGTGGATCGGCGTGTTCATCACAGTGCTTTCTGCTTATTGGATGTACGCGCTGGTCACCACATCGAATTACGGATTCTGGTTTTATTTTGCATGGCTTCCGCTCTTGCTGGGGATTGCGTTGATCGCATTGTTTGCTAGCTCCGCGACTTCCAGGTGGTTGTACGTAAACGTGGAACAAGCGGAGAATGAATGGCCGCGTAACATCACACTTGGATTCCCGCTTCCACTCGGATTGGCAAGCTGGTTCCTGCGCAATTTTGGTCACAACATTGACGGCTTGCGACAAACCAACGTGGATGAAATCATTGAATTGTTGTCAAAAGGAATTTCATCCGAGGAGCCTTTGATCGTGAATGTGGACGAAGGCGAACACGGCGAACGTGTGCAGGTTTATATCGGGTAGGAGGCACAAATGGCAAACGCAGAAGAACGCATGAAGATTTTGAAAATGATCGAGGAGGGAAAGATCAGCGCGGAAGACGGCGCCAAGTTGCTGGCGGCTTTGAGCGAGGGGCGACGTTCGGGGTTGTCAAGCTCATCACGCGCGGCTGCGGCAGGACATTGGCTTCGCATCCGCGTGACGGATATTGCGACCGGACGCTCGAAAGCATCGGTGCAAATTCCGCTTGGGCTGATCGACGCGGGCATGAAGATCGGCGCGCATTTCGCGCCCGAGGTCGAAGGCGTGGACATGTCTGCCGTGATGGACGCTTTACGTTCCGGCGTGACCGGCAAGATCATTGACGTCACCGACGATGAAGACGGCGAGCACGTCGAGATTTACGTGGAATAAGTCGCATTATGACCGAATCAATGGCTCAACCTGTTATCGGCAGAGCTCGGTTTTTCTTTTAACCATAGGATGTGTTGCCATGATGAGATTTTTCAGAGGTTACCAAGATTTAGGAATTGAGGGCGCACAAGCGAAAATGTATGACGAGATGACTCGTCAACATCGCGTTGGAGAGATGAAGAGGCAAGCGAATGAGGTAGCCAAGCATATCAAAGACGGAGATTCTGTGCTGGAAATAGCCCCGGGAGCTGGTTATCTTTCTATTGAACTATCCAAGCTGGGGAAATATAAAATCACTGGCATAGATATAAGCAAGGACTTGGTAGAAATCGCCAGCAGAAATGCAAAAGAAGCAGGTGTTGACATTGACTTCCAACAAGGAAATGTTTCTAACATGCCTTTCCATGAGAATGAGTTCAACTTTATTATTTGCGTTCTTGCATTTAAAAACTTCAAGGAGCCTCTTAAAGCTTTGGAAGAGATGCACAGAGTGTTAAAGCCAGGTGGCACAGCCCTGATTATGGATCTGAACAGAAATGCGTCAATGAAAGTGACGAAAACAGTCGCAGAAAATATGGGGATAAAGGGAATCAAGGCATATATAGCTGGTGCAATCCAAAAGCAGGGCGCTTACACCAGGAAAGAATTTGAAACCTTTATATCGCAGACAGAATTTAAAAAATTTGTAATAAAGGATACCGATATAGGGTTCTCGATATATTTAAATAAATAGTTTATATGCCGAATCATGGAGCGATAAAGCCTCTCGCTTCTGACTAAATGCGAGAGGCTTTGCTATTCTCAACCGATTCGTTTTGCACTTGCTTAACTCTATGCCAAATATCTTGGAGATTTCATGGCCGAAACTATTACTCAACCTATTGCTTCCAGCCCGATGAAACGTGTACTCGCGATACGCGATTTCCTTCTTCTTTGGATCGGACAAAGCACATCATTGCTTGGCGATCAATTCCATTTTATTGCCTTGTCGTGGCTTGTTCTGAAAATGACCGGCGATCCGCTGGCGCTGGGGACAGTTCTGGCGTTAGGCGGGATTCCGCGCGCTATCTTTACATTGGTCGGCGGCGCGATCACTGACCGGATTTCGCCGCGCCGCGTGATGTTGGCCGCGGATTTCATCCGGCTTTTTATTTCGGCCTTGCTGGCGGCCCAGGTGCTGACTGGCACGCTGCAAGTTTGGATGATCTATGTTTACAGCATCGTGGTTGGGGTGGTGTCGGGCGTGTTTGCACCAGCTTCGATGTCCATTACGCCGCGACTGGTGCCGTCTGAAGACTTGCAGGCTGGCAATTCGTTGATGCAGGGGAGCCTGCAACTGATCAGCTTTGTGGGACCCGCTGCAGCCGGAGCAATGATCGCTGTATTCCCGGATGTAAAAGTCGGTGTGGCATTGGCGATGGCATTCGATGCGTTCACCTTCATCGTCTCGGTCGTTACGTTGTGGATGATGAAAGTCGGAGGCGAAGTGATCGCCGCACAAAAGACTGGATCGGTCAGCATGTTTGGATCCATCCGCGATGGGATTGTTTTTATGTTCAGGGATCCGGCCCTGCGTGCCATGTTCATCCTGATCGCGGTAGCCAACTTTGCATTCGGCGGCCCCGTGATCGTTGGTGTGCCTTATCTCGCCAATACACGCTTTGTCGAGGGAGCCGCGGCGTTTGGATTGATCATGTCTGGTTATGCTGGCGGAAACTTCTTGGGCATTCTTCTTTCCGGCGCGCTGCCAAAGTTGTCACAGAAGTTGATGAAGGTTTTCATGGTTGTGATGTTTGCGGCATTTGGCGTTGGACTTGGCGCTCTGGCATGGATCAATATTACCGGTACGGCCGTTGTAGATATGTTCATTATGGGGATGCTTAATGGTTACCTCAGCATCCTCTTGATCACCGGCTTACAACGCAATACACCCAAAGAAATGCTCGGACGTTTAATGAGCATGGTACTGCTTGCCAATCTTGGATTGGCGCCGCTCTCACAGGCGATTGCGGGCGCAATGCTGCGCTGGGATATCCCGGTATTGTTCCTGGTTGCGGGCGGCATGTTATTGGCTTGTGCCGTTTATCTGACCATGCCCGGAGTCGGTTCATTGCTAAGTGTGCGATTTCTAGGGGAACCTTCCCAAAGTGCAGAAGTTGGAGAAAACCATGTCTAATTCAAAGCAGCTTGCAAATGATTTCTTACAGGCCTTGATGTCCACAGAGACTTCCTGTTACGAGTCGATACTGGACGAGGATTCCAGTTTGATTTTTCAACGCTGGGATGGCATGGAGGCGCATCGTCCGCGCCAGCGCGTTGTCCAGCGCCTGATCGAAGAACGGCAAACCTGGTCAGATCCAAAAATAGAAGCATTCAGCACAACTGCTGAAGGCGATCAGATTGCCGCCGAGTTTCGGATTCAAGCAACCGAATGTGACCGCTATGTGGAACATAATCGCTCTGCATTTCTGAAAATTCAAGGCGATAAGATTAAGCAGATTATTCTGTATTGTCCCGAGCCGATGCCCAGTGCGCGGCGTAAAGGTTGGATTGCACCTGCCACATTGACGAAAGATGAACTGGAGAACGTGCTTGAATCAGTGTTCCGCGGCGGTGATATACGCGAATGGGTTGAGCCAAATGCGAGCGGCCGCATGAGTCTGCGTGGTGGAATGGGGGGCAGTGGGGATGCTCACCCGGGAAGTAACAGTGTCGGATTTGTGCGTTGGTCTCCCGAAGAAGCCGATCAAAAAATCGAGGAGATCATCGCGTTTCATAGCCTACGCGATATTGGATTCCAATGGTTTGTTTCTCCTCACGATACTCCAGTTGATTTGAAAGAGCGTTTGGAGCGACATGGCTTGGTGTTGGCAGGTGACGCAGCCACGATGGCGCGCTTGGGATTGGATGATCTGGATATTCCGACGAATCCTGACATTACCATAGATGTTATGGATGGCTCCGATCAGGTTGCTATTGATGCAACAGCGCATATCACCCAGGTTTGTTTCAACCTTACGGATGAACAAATCGCTGATATGAAGATAAGCATGGTGGAACGTATGAGAGATGAGCGCTTCCGAGACCGCGAGATTAATTTTTTGGCTTCTCTGAAGGGTCAGCCGGTTGGCATCGCGCGGCTCCAGTTGCGGTGCGGGATTGCGTACTTGGGTGGCGCGGCCACACTGCCTGAATTTCGCGGGCAGAAAATATATTCAACATTATTACGCAAACGGCTTGAGGTTGCCTTTTCGCACGGCTATCAAGTGGCGGCTATCAATGCCGAACCGATGTCGCGCCGCGTGGTCTCGCGTTACGGCTTCAAGGAATATGCGCGCATGTACATTTATGGCTGGATGCCCGTGATGGATGTTGACGTTATCAAATCATTGGTGCCGCAATAATTTGTCTGACTGCATCAATTTTTTCCTGACTCTTATGAGGTGAGAATGCAAATACAAAATCAACCGCGTCTGCGCGGGATGATCGGATTTATCGTGGTCTGGATTGGTCAGATCGTTTCGGTGCTAGCCAGCGGCATGACGGCTTTTGCCATGACCATTTACATGTACCAGCAGACCAAGTCCGCTTTTGCCATGAGTTTGGTGCAGGTAACATACATCCTGCCGTTCCTGTTGATGTCTCCGATTGCGGGTGTTATGGTGGATCGTTACAACCGCAAATTGATGATGATGATCAGCGACATTGGCGGTGGGATCGCTACTTGCGTGTTGTTCGTCCTCTTCATTACTGGCCGTATGCAGTACTGGCACCTTTATATTTTGACGGCGGTGATTGGCATCGGGGCGACATTTCAATGGCCAGCGTATTCTGCGGCTATTAGCGTGATGCTCCCCAAAGAGCAGTATGGCCGCGCCAACGGCATGATGTCATTGATCGAAGCAGGTCCTGGCGTTGTGGCTCCTCTGTTGGCTGGGGCGCTTCTTCCCTTTATCGGGATTGGCGGCATTTTGTTGATCGACGCGATTACTTATGGCATTGCCATTTTTGCGCTCATTGCTGTCTTCATTCCACAACCGCCTGCCACCAGCGAAGGACAAAAAGCTAAAGGCAGTATGTTGAAAGAAGCTGCTTTTGGCTTCCAATATATTTTTAAACGTCCAAGCCTGCTGGGACTTCAACTTATTTTCTTTATCGGGAATCTTTTCAGCGGGATCGCGTTTGCAGTTCTGGCTCCGATGATCCTGGCGCGCACAAATCAAAGCACCATCGCACTCGGATCAGTCCAATCTGCAGCATCCATGGGTATGGTAATCGGCGGAGTGGTTATGAGCGCCTGGGGTGGCTTCAGGAAAAGAGTCCACGGTGTATTGCTTGGCTGGATATTTTTCAGTCTGGCTGGAATGGTGCTGTTCAGTTTTGGGCACAACCTCGCACTTTGGATACCGACAGCGCTGATTGGTAGTCTGTTTTCGCCGCTGGTTAATACTTCCAATCAGGCCATCTGGCAGGCCAAGGTTGCGCCTGATTTGCAGGGACGCGTTTTTTCCGCGCGTCGACTCATTGCATGGTTCACGAATCCGATCTCACCAGTCATCGGCGGTGCGCTGGCGGATTTTGCGCTCGAGCCTGCGATGAAGATTCAAGGCGCTGGATTGACTCCGATTTTCGGATCAGCGTTCGGGTCCGGACCCGGAAGCGGGATGGCCATCCTGTTTTTTGTCTGCGGCCTCGGCGGGATTCTCATCGGCCTGACTGGCTACTTTATCCCCGCCATCCGCGATGCGGAAGCCGTTCTTCCAGATCACGATGCATTGCCAGTTGCGGAACCTGCAGCGGCATAAACGCAAATCTTCAATCAAAAACGCATCTGGTCCAGGTGCGTTTTTCGATCAAACTCGTTGTCGCTTGAGTAGAAGCGGACCAATCAAATCTTCAAGCCACCCAAATGATAATTCCACCCATGGCGTGACGCTCAACCAGCGCGGGATGTAGATGGTGCGCTTTGGATGCAACAATAATTGCCAGATCCTTTGTGCCACGTGTTCAGCTGTTACGCCGATTCTTTCTGTCGGCACATGCCCGCCATTTTCACGTTCCAAAGCGGTTTTGCAAAACTCGGTGAGAACCGGTCCCACGCGCACCACACTTACATTGACTTTTGTGCCGCGTGTCTCGCGATAAAGCGAGGTCGTGAACGCATCCAAAAAGGATTTGCTCGCGCTGTAGACGGCAATGCCCTGACTTGGAATGCTTCCCGAAATCGAGCCGACATTGATGATGTGTCCGTGATCCCGTTTCTGCATTTCGGGCAAAAACAGCGACGTGAGATGAACCATCGAGCCGATATTAACCTGAAGCATTTCGTGTGCGGTTTTCCACGGCATTTCTTTGAAGTAGCCGTACCAGCCAAAGCCCGCGTTATTGATCAAAACATCTACGCCGCCGTTCGTTTGCACTGACTCGAACACACGAATGCGGTCGGCCTCACGCGACAAATCCGCCGCAACGATTTTTGCTTTTCCTCCCGCCATCTCTATTTGTTCTTTCAAACTGAGCAATCGTTCCAGTCGCCGCGCGACCAATGTCACTTGTAGTCCAGCCGCGGCCAGTCGTCGAGCGGTGGCTTCGCCAATTCCGCTCGACGCGCCAGTGATGACTGCGACTTTGTCTTTCCAGTACATCTTGTTTGTCTAAAGACCTGACAGGTTTATTTCGTTACATCAAATCCTGAACAACTTCCACAGGCACGACAGCTGCGCCGACAACGCCCGGCCCGGTGTGAACTCCAAGCACGGGCGAGATTCGCATCACTTCAAGTTTTGTAACGTTCAGTTTTTCTTTGAGCTCATTGGATAACGCTTCAGCTTTATCGGCAAAGCGACCGTGCAAAACAGTGACCCACAACGGCGTGTTGGCATACTTGGCATGAAGATGTTCCGTGATGGCCGACATGCCTTTGCCAATCGTGCGCGCCGTCGTGACCGTGCTGTATTTTCCGTCCGCGTCGACGCGGATGACAGGCTTGAGATGCAGGATTGCACCAGCCATTGCTTTGACGCGCCCGATGCGCCCGCCGCGCATCAGGTAATCCAACGTGTCGAGTGTATAAACCACTTCGGTCTTCTCGCGGATTTTCGCCAGCCGTTCCTGAACGGCGCGCATCGTCCAACCAGCTTTGGCGGCGAGTGCGGCGCTGATGACTTGAAAGCGTTCGCCGCCGGATAACGTAAGCGTGTCCCAGAAATCCACATTGGCTTCGGGTCCGGCTTCTTCGCCGCCTGCGCGCGCCGCGTTGATTGTCCCGCTCAAACCGGATGAAATGTGAAGCGAAAAAATATTCTTATCGAATTTTGCAATCTTGCGATAAATTTCCGCAAAAAGTCCGCTGGATGGCATGGCAGTAGTCGGAACATTTGGCTTCATGGCCTCGAGCTTGTCGTAAAAGGTATCGGCTGAAATATCCGCCGAGCTGACTTCGCCATCCGGGAATTGAATATAAAGCGGTGCCTGCTCAATGCCCAGTTCTTTAAGTTCTTCTGCGGACATATCTGCCGCGCAGTCAGTAACGATTTTCATTCGATTCTCCTTTGTGTATTATGCCATTGCGAGGAGTGACGCCAAAAACGTCACGACGAAGCAATCTCCTCACATGGCAGGGAAATACCTCGTGGTGTAAAGTGTTGCCTACTCGACCAGCGACGCAGATTTTGACATTTCCAAAAACCATTTCACTGTATCTGCAATGGTTTCATATAACGTTCGTGGACGATAGCCAAGTTCACGCGTGGCTTTGGCATGACTGATGTTGCAATTGCTTTGCAGAACTTCCAGGGAATACGGCGTAAAACGCGGCGTGGCTTTCGATTGACGGTAATACCACGGAGTAAATTGTGCCGCGAACTTTGCCAGATCGAAGGGAATTTTCATCTGGAAGAAATGATGGCCGGTAATCTCGCGCACGGTTTCGAGCAGGTATCGCACAGATATTTTTTGCCCGGACAAAATATAACTTTCGCCGCGCCTGCCTTTGTCGAACGCCGCGATCATCCCGTTGACCACATCGCGCACATCCACAAAATCGTACGCGCCATCCACGTAAAGCGTCGGCTTTCTTTGGGCTGCGCCGCGGATGACATCGCCCATCATCGAACCGCGGAAATCATACGGGCCGATGACTCCGGTTGGGCAAACAATGACCGCCTCCAGTCCCGCGTGAGCCGCCCTCTGAACTTCGAGCGTCGCCTCCGCTTTGGAACGGTCATATTCGCCGTACGGGTTATTCGAGTCGAATGGCAAGCGTTCATCTATCATGCCATCTTCGACGCGCTGGATGGCGTGGATCGAACTTGCGTACACGACCTTTCTCACGCGCATCTGTTTTGCAATTTGCATCACGTTGCGCGTGCCTTCCACATTGACTTTGTGAACGATCGTATTCTCGCCGGGCATGATCGAGATGATGCCCGCCAGATGAAAGACTCCACGCACACCTTTGAATGCTTGGGATAATGACGCCGTGTCGAGCACATCACCTTCGACCGCTTCAACGTTCAGACCTTGAAGCGGGGCGCGGCTTTCTCCGGGCAGAATCAGCACCCGGACTTTTTCACCGCGCTCGAGCAATTTGCGGACGAGGACATTCCCAATGTGTCCTGTCGCGCCGGTAACTAAAATCATTTGAACTGCCTCATTTCTTTACCAAACTATTTAACAACATGGTCGTGCTCTCACGCGCGACCTTTTCCCATTTTGCGCCTTTGGGGTCGAGCAGACTCTGCAACAATAATCCCATTGCGGTCGAGACGATGAGACGCGCTGCAACATCCGGGTTCATTTCCGCGAACGAACCTTCGTCAATGCCTTTCTTGATGAGCGTTGCGAAATACTTGTGGTAACGGCGGTATGGTGCGACGGTAGCCTGCCAGATCTTTTCGTCGCGGCTGGCCTGCAGCCAGAATTCCATATACATCGGTAAATGATTGCCTGCCGACTGAAAGATATATGGGAATGCTTCGGTCATCCGCATGAATGTTTCGGGTGCGCTTTTATCCTTCGATGCTTCGATGGCATCATCAATCGTTTGCAGCCAACCATCGAGCAAAGCAAGGAAGAGCGCCTGCTTGCTTTCAAAGTGGTGATAGAACGCGCCTTTGCTGATGCCTGCATCCGCGCAAATATCGTCCACGCTGGCGGCGTTGAAGCCGCGGCTGGAAAATAACTTGATGGCTGATTCAATAATTTTTGAGCGTGTCTCTTCGCTGCGTTGTTGCATGGGACCTCACCTTGGTCTCGATACGGCGGCGGTTGAGTAGCGTTCTTTGCGTACCGAAATCCGCCGCCTGCTCAACCATCGGCTGAGAGAAGGGAAATATGTAAAACCGACCAGTCGGTATGTTTTTACCCGCGAACGATTGCGCTGTCAATAGGCTGAAGTTAACGATCTGATTAAAAAACTTCGACGGCAGTCAAACTGCCGCCGAATACTTTCTGCGTCTCATCTTTCTAGCAGCAATCGCCGCCACCGCAACAACCACCGTCGCAGCCGCAATCACAGCCGGAGATTACCGGTAAATCGGTCATGGCATTTCACCTCCTTTCCAAACAATAAAATCCATCATGATGGTTTATATGCCGTGATCTTTGCGCTGTAAACTGCTTTATAAATATCATCGCGCGCAATGGTCTTGAGCTCAATTGTATCTTTCATATCGGCCAATGCCGAGTCAACATCTTCCTTGTCAAAGAAAACAGGCGTGATGGAAATATCCGTGAAGCCGGCCGCTTTCATCATGCCAACATATTCATTGGCCTCGACCGCACCAGCCACGCATCCGGCCCACGCGCTGAGACTTTTCTTGATCGCTTCGGGCAATGGCCCGTCGGTGATGATATCGGATACCGCCAGCTTGCCGCCAGATTTGAGCACGCGGAATGCTTCGCTAAAAACTCTGGCTTTATCAGGCGAAAGGTTGATCACGCAATTTGAAATGATGACGTCTACGCTGTTGGCATCCACCGGCAATTCTTCGAGATAACCCTGACGGAATTCCACGTTATCGAGATTCAAACGCTTCGCGCTGGACCGGGCGCGGTCGATCATTTCGGGAGTCATATCCACGCCGATCACGTGCCCCGCCGCGCCGACTTTTTTGGCGGCGAAGAAGCAGTCGAGTCCCGCGCCGGAGCCGAGATCGAGCACAGTCTGTCCGGGTTGCAATGATGCGAGGGTGATAGGGTCGCCGCAGCCATAGCTGACAACTGATTCGCCTTCGGGCAGGCTGGCGAGCAAATCCACCGGGTAGAGATTGCTCTCGGATGTGGAACTACTATCGGGTCCGCAACAAGAAGCGGATTTCTTGATCCGTTCCGCATAATGCTCGCGAACAGTTTCATGAATAGTGTCTGGATTTTGAGTCATTTTGGTCTCCTTATATAGATGATTGTCTATGTGTTTTGGCGAAAAGAAAGGATGCAGGGATCCGCTGCATCCCGATCTTTAGCTGGCGATGGTTTTGACGAGCTTCTCGGTTGTCTTCGTTTCCGGCGCGAACTTGATCATCAATTGGCCGCAGCAAAACGAGACGCGCTCCTGGTTGAGCGAATAAAAAGTCTGTTTGCCCTCTTCGCGGATGGTGACGAGATCAGCCTCGCGCAAAATGGCAAGGTGATGCGAGACGGTGGGTTGTGAGACATCCAGCTTCTCGACGATCTCGTTGACCGAAAGCGACTCGCAGCAACAGATGTTCATGATCTTTTGGCGGGTCTCGTCGGCGATGGCTTTGGCAAATAAAACAGGATCAAATTTCATATTGATAACCTTCGATTTGTATTATATAGACATTTATCTATTTGTCAAGAGCGACTTGCATGGATGTCGTTGCGAAGCAGCCTCCTGTTTTCAACACGAGATTGCCACGTCGCTCCGCTCCTCGCAATGACATCTGCCAACTTTATTTGAATCCCAAGTTCTTTGCGATGATATTATCTACAAATCGTTTCGGTAATATCTGTTGAATAACTCGATTAATGGAACTGCCCGGCACCACAGAATATCGCACGCGCGGCCGCGGTGTTGTCAGTGCGTGCCAAACGACCTCACCAACTTTTTCCGGCGGATAACCGTTGCGTCCATCCTTGATCATGAATTTTTGCACGCGCTGAGCCGCATCGACGTATTCGGTATCCGCATAGGATGAAAGATCAACCTGTTCGGCCTTGTCCCAGATTGGGGTCGCGACCGAACCGGGGCCCACGATGATGACGTCAATTCCGTAAAGCATCAACTCGCGCCGCAGGCTTTCCGAGAAACCCTCCAATCCATGTTTGGACGCGGCGTACGCGCCGAGAAACGGTCCGCCATTCTGGCCTCCGACCGAACTGATGTTGATAATGCGTCCGGGCCGGCCATGCAGCGAGCGATCACTGCCAAGCAGAGAGACGAAGGCTTTCGTGACGATCAACACACTGACCAAATTCACCTCGAGCTGGTGTCGAAAATCGTCGGTGGGTTGGTGGATGAGCGGCGCGGGAACGGCGATGCCGGCGTTGTTGACCAGCCCAAACAGCGTCTCGCCGTTGAGCTGCTCACGGACTCGCCGCGCCGCGGCTTGCACGCCTGTTTCATCTGTGACATCAAAGATCAGCGGAATAAAATTTTCGCCAAACTCTTCGGACAGTCGTTCCGCATCCTGTCCTTTTCGCACACTTCCGAAAACGCGGAATCCTTTTTGAATCAAAATTTTCGCGGTTCCCCAACCAATTCCGGTTGAAACGCCGGTGACGACTACACTTTGCATACTGTCTCTCTTGTAAAATTTATGTCTGCTTACCTGGAAATCATGATCATTTGGATGCTGCCACTAACTGTTCGCTGACGTCCCATAAATGCTTTGCTTCGGCCTCATCATAGGACTCATCGGAAGAACGCGTCTCTTTCAGATCGTAGTTGAAATACTTCCCGCTGATGCCCTGCACGTTCGGTGAGGATGCTAGATAGATCGAACACTTGGCCCCATCTTCCACCGAGATGCGCCCGGACATAAATTTCATGCCGAAGCGCACGAACCAGCCGTTGTTGCCCGCGAAGTTGCTGGCCACAAATCCCGGGTGCAGACAATTGGCCGTGACGTTCGTGCCTTGCAGCCGCCGCGCCAGTTCATAAGTGAACAACACATTCATCAATTTGGACATGCCGTAAACCCGCATTCCGTTATACCCGTGCTGACTTTGCAGATCGTCAAAATTCACGTGACCTCGATAATGTGCGCGTGACGCCACATTGACAATCCGTCCCGATGGCCCCGACTTGAGCATATCCAGCAGCAGACTTGTCAGCAGAAAATAATTGAGATGATTTAACGCCAGCGACATCTCGTAGCCGTCCACGCTCACTTTGCGGGTCAAAAAGATCGCGCCCGCGTTGTTGAGCAGCACATCCAGTTTTTTATATTTGTCCTTGAACTCCTGCGCCAGTTTGCGGACAGCCTTCAACGATGATAGATCAGCCAGCAGATACGTAACCGCTTGATTTCCCGTTTGTGATTTGACAAGCGCCGCCGCCTGTGCAGTGCGTCCTTCATCGCGCCCGACCATCACCACTTCCGCGCCTAACTTTGCCAGCCCAATGGCGCTTTGTAGGCCAATGCCCGCGCTCGCGCCTGTAATTAGGATTGTTTTGTTATTCATAACGATTCCTTTTGAAATAATTTTACCCTGCAGCCCTTAGTTCTTTTTCGTACGTGACAAATTCACCCGCCACAACCATACCTGCCCGCTGATAGAGCCGCGTAGCTCCCGTGGGGTTGGATGCATCCACGCCAAGGCCGATGGTAGTCGTACCGCGTTTGTAAAATTCACCGAAGGAGTGACGCAACAAAGCGATACCAAGTCCCTTCTTGCGCCACGCGCGGCGGACTCCCAAAGTTCCAATCCAGCCAATTCCTTGACGATAGCGGTTCTGCGAAAAGCCCGCTATTTCGTTTCCAACCCAGGCGATCATCCACAAAGTGGAGTCAAAATTTGGGTTACCAAATTTTCCATGTGACCATTCTTCATAGGTTCGATCATGACTGCCCCAGTGATCGCGAAAGGCTTCGTTATCCGCCTGCCAAACGGCAATGGCATGTTCATCTTTGATAAACGGTCGCAATTCAATGCCAGCCGGAAATGCCACGGGGGCAGGAGCTTCCTGCAATTTGATCTCCATGTGCCAAAAATAGCGGACAGGAGAGTAACCATTGGATCGAAGCAAGGCGTGTCCTGCTTCATCTTTGTTGTTTATTGAACTCTGGATAAATACCCGCGCGCCAGATGCAGCAAGTTTCATTTCAACCTGTGCGCGTTCGACTATTTTTTCAAGCAGGGAAGAACCAATACCCAGCCCTCTGAACTCCGGGTGAACACAACCGTCCGCGATAAGCTTACAGTGATTATTCTCGTTATAAAATTCTTCACTGCCAATCACGCGTCCATCCTGGGTTTCCACAACAAAAACGTCGCGCTCCACACTAAAGCCTTCACTCTTCCAGTCGTTTGCAAGTTCTTCGGCTGTAAGCACAAAACTTGCGTCGCCATCCATTTCCGCGACATGATGAGTGAGTTTTGCCACAGCATTGATGTCTGTCCAGCGTGCTGGTCGCAGAGTCAGGCTGGGATCAAGATAAACTTTTTCAGCCATAATAATCTCCACAATATTTATAGGTGGCCTCAAGCCACCGTGAATATCTTTAATAAATTCCTTAAGAAGGAGGATCGAAATTGCGCTACTTGCTTGTCAGCACTCCCAGCCGATCCACATAATCCTCCAACACATCGAACGCATCTTTGCAGGCCAATGCCCGCGCTCGCGCCTGTGATTAAAACTGTTTTACCATTCATGTTGACTCCTCGTTTTTATAGGTTGTTGACAAATCGACGCAGTCATGCGATTTTTCTTACCCCGCTTCTATGCTGCTCTCGCTAATTCACTGATCTTCTCCAGAACCGCAGACAAACTCTTCGTAACCTCTTCATTCCGAAAGCGGACAATCTGTAACCCCATCTCTTGCAAAACCTTTTCTCGCCTTACATCTTCTTCTTTTTGTAAATCATGGATGTCTCCATCCACTTCAATGATCAATCCTGCCTCGTGACAGTAAAAATCAACGATGAACCCCGCGATGATCTGTTGTCTCCTAAAATGGACACCCAACTTATTCCCGCGTAGTTCCTGCCAAAGAATCTTTTCGGCGGGAGTCATTTCATGCCGCAGTTCGCGAGCGCGTTGGAGTTTTTCTTTTGTGACGCGTTGACCTGGGATGATGCCTGGCCTGAGCGAAGTCGAAGGGTTTTTGACTGGCATGGGATGATTCTAATTCAAAACCCCACCCCAGCCTTCCTTCGCTGCGCTACGGAATGCTTCGCGATCCCCGAAAGGGGAGGGAGAACGCACGCCCCTCTCCATTTGGAGAGGGGCCGGGGGTGAGGTCCTTTCGCAATCTCTTGCCTAACCATATCTTGATCCAAACTTCAATCAATCCTTTATATGCATCATTCTACTTCTGTAGAAAATCAAACGTTATCTTGACAGGCTCATCTTTTGTTATTTGATCTAAAACTTCATCAAGTCTGGCTTTTATTTTCTTTGCTGACCAATCAATTTCAGTAATTCCAGCATTGACGTCAAAATCATTATTTCTTTTTACAAAATTATCAATCGTCAATTTGTCAACATCTAGGGAAGCATTAGGGCTGTAATAGAGTTTACTTATTTCTTTTTGTTTGAGCTCTGGGAAATTAGGAAAAGGAATAACATGCCAATATTTCATTGACAAGCTTCCACCATTACCACCTACTGCGTATAAATCAATTAGCCGAATTGCTCGAAGAT
This sequence comes from Chloroflexota bacterium, assembly GCA_021824575.1. Lineage (GTDB taxonomy): Bacteria > Chloroflexota > Anaerolineae > Anaerolineales > Villigracilaceae > Fen-1038. Next base: position 3,668 of record JAKAKJ010000020.1, on the reverse strand, counting down.
AATCAAGAAAACACTTCACAAATATTGACAAGACAAGATTGCCCTCTCGATGGTGAAGAGTTATTCCGTGAATATTTGTTATGGTCTTACTCTTTTCATCCAACACCACAATAGAGCGTCCCTTTTCAAAACCCTCTGCCCCAAAAATCAGATCGCCTTTCTTCAATGTCTTCAATTTTTTTCTATTTCCTAAATACTCAACTTCATCTATCGTACCGTATTTCGATAGATGTTTTGGCATCATAAGAGTATAAAAGTTGGGAAACATCGCTTGGCTATAAATACTTTTGCCAATCGCTGTGATTTGTAGATTCTGGCCACGCGAAATTTCAAAGTTCAGGGATTCGATAGCTGAATAGCCATTTTTATAATTTTTTATTTTGAACTCCTCTGTCTTGAAATGAGGAGTAAATAAATTTGTGTCGATTCGCCCCGCACCACGTAGTTCGGCAATCGAAGGAAATTCATAAACATATTTTTGGGGTCTTTGATTATTCTCCAACTCCTTCTTAATCGACTCGATAATATAGTTATGTTTTCGCGCTATCTCTTTCTCTTTGTTGACAAGAGCCTTGACTAGTTCCTCCACATATTGAATAACCATATCTTGGTTCTTAGTTGGCAGGGGAATTTTGCAGCCCAAGAAAATTGTTTTTGCGTGGCGTATAGTGGCACTCTTCGGAACCATAAAATCCAGTTGTTCTCGAAAGCAATCATGCTTAATGAATGCGAGAAGATAATATTTCCATTTCTTTACAGGCAATTTATATAAAGCACCTGACAGCATCCAGTCAGGATAATCTTTGTCGAGAATTATTATTTCCCCAATGTTGCTGTCTTTTGAAAGGATTAAATCTCCTTCTTTTAGATTTTGATTTACAAATGCTTTTGGATTAATTGGAATGATACTTTCATCATTATTGATCTCTGGTAAGAAGGAATAGTACTGGAGCCCTTTAGTTCTAAAAAAGTATTTCGGCGACCAATCAATATAATTTATTGAACCTATTTCTATGCCCAAATCTGAACGTTTCAACTCTCTGCTCAAGAAATCGCGCACATAAAGATAATTGGTGTTTGGAAGAATGACATGGTTATATTGGGCGGGCGAAAACGAGCAGCCATTTTTCGCTACTTCTGTGGATGAAATTTCTTTAGGAACGCCTGTGTATCTCATATCACTTAACCTTGATAAACAAATCTTGTAAAGTCTTTTCCTGAGACTTGCACCAATTTCTAAATTCATTTACTGTATTTGTAAATTCTTCATTTAGAATAGGGTTACCTTCATTGTCAATCTCAATGTCAAAAGTAGAGTAGTTAATTTTGTAGAGTGGCTCAAATTTTTTAACGCGCTTTGACGTTCGGATTTCATAGCCAATTCTTTTTATATCTTTAAAAAAGATTTTGTAGTCAGAGTCTTGCAGTTTTTTCAATTCTTTTTCACTGGGTTTATATGCAACCAAAAGTGTAGTATTAACTCCTGTTTCAGCAAAGACATTTTCGGGGAGGTCGAAAATGGCAACAATTCGCATTCTTTCCATTAACCATTCGCGAGCCTCCTGCCAACGTTCAATGGACGCAATAGAATTGGAAAGAACTATGCCTAATCTGCCATTTTCCCCAAGGATTCTATAAGCATTTTCCAGAAACACTAAGCCCTTATCTATCCAATCACCAGCGCGTGCGATATTCCATAACTCGTAGCATTCGGCTATGTCTGTTTCGCTTGTTTTTGGATCTGGTCTCCACGCTCTATCTTCGCCGAATGGTGGATTAGTAAGCACTACATCAAATTTCTTGAGTTTTCGACTATCTTTTCTATTGTCCCAATCACCATTTTTGTTGACCTCTGGAGCGAGTTCGAGTAATTCGCCTTTGTTGTCGAACTTATGTAATATAGAGCCTTGCCCTGGCTGAGATTTTAACTTGGCATTACCATCGCCGTTCAACAGCATGTTCAAAGTTGCCAACATTATCATTTGCGGATCAATGTCAATCCCATAAATATTATTGTCATCTAATTTGCTCTGAGAGTTTATAAAAGAAACTGAGAGAAAATCGGCAATTCCAACAGTTGGGTCAATTACCGATTCCCCATTTCTTGGATTTACAATGTTTACCAAAAAATCAATAAGTGGAAGAGGTGTAACAAATTGAGCGTTTTGTTGTTTCGAGAATTCTGTGGCAAACCGATGAAATACAACTTGGTAAAGATCGGTTTTGTGAGATAACACAAACGAATAGTCCTGAAATTGAGCAACAACTTGAATCAAAACATTTACATGGTTTTCGTCTTTCACATTGAAAGGATCAATTTCTAAAATTCGATAATAAACACCCTCCGCTTCTTCAGTAGTGTAGGATTGTTTCTGTAAATTGCAATGAAAGGTAGGTCAAGTGTTATCCTTGCGGTTGCGAGACCAAAAAGGAGAAGTACATGACCTACCGCGAAGATTTTACACTACCTGCAGAGCTTGTGGAGCAAGTGCAACAACAAGGACTGGAGGTTCTACCGGAACTAATCCGAGTCATCATCAACACGGCCATGCAAGCCGAACGAGCTGAGCATTTGAAGGCAGAACATTACCAACATAGCCCAGAACGATCCGGATACGCCAACGGGTACAAACCGAAGACCGTGCGAACTCGTGTTGGGGATATCACCTTTGCGATCCCACAAGTACGAGAAGGCGGGTTCTATCCCGAAGCGTTGGAGAAGGGACTGCGCAGCGAACGCGCTCTGACGCTGGCGCTGGCTGAGATGTATGTGCAAGGCGTTTCCACCCGGAAAGTCAAAGCCATCACTGAGCAGTTGTGCGGTGTGAATGTCTCGTCTTCCACGGTGAGCCAGGCAGCGGCGCAGATGGATGCGGAGCTTGCGAAGTGGCGCGAGCGGCCCTTGGGCGAATATCCATATCTCTTCTTGGATGCGTACTACGAACAGGTCCGCGAAGACGGACAGGTGCGTCACCTGGCAGTTTTGGTGGCGGTGGGCGTCAGGCCACAAGGGAAACGTGAGATCCTGGGCGTTTCTGTGTCGTTGAGTGAGCATGAAATTCATTGGCGCACTTTTCTCGAAAGCCTGAAGAAACGCGGACTGGGTGGAGTACAACTCATCACCAGTGACGATCACGCTGGATTGCGAGCTGCTCGCTTGGCGGTATTTGGCGGCATTCCCTGGCAGCGATGTCAGTTTCATATCCAACAAAACGCTCAAGCTTTTGTTCCGCACAAGGACATGCTCATGGAAGTGGCCGATGACATACGCACGATCTTCCAAGCACCGGATCGTGCCACGGCCGATGAATATCTTGCCAAAGCGGTGAAGAAGTACGAAAAGACCGCTTCGCATTTATCGGAATGGATGGCGACTAACATCCCGGAAGGCCTCAGTGTTTTTTCTTTTCCGGGTGCTTTTCGAAAATTGTTGCGCACTACCAACGGCGTGGAAAGACTCCATCGCGAAATTCGTCGCCGCGCTCGGGTCGTCTCGATCTTTCCAAACCAAGCTTCTTGTTTACGTCTGGTCTCTGCAGTGCTCAGTGAGATCAGCGAGGAGTGGTTGACCGGCAGAACCTATCTAACTTTTGAAGGTTCAACTTAATCACAATATAAAATCGCGAGGTAACACTTGATCGAATTTACAGAAAAAACCTTGCACTATC
>JAKAKJ010000062.1 GCA_021824575.1 Chloroflexota bacterium | reverse complement strand
CACTGCAAGCCGGACAGCCGGGGTTGGCCGTCAGCCGCACGCGCATCCGCTATGAAGATGGCGTGGAAATTTCGCGGCGGGCTGAAACGGAAACTGTCGTGCGTCCACCGGTTGATCGCATCGTTGTGTACGGAACCAAAGTTGAAGTGCAAACCACAACCGTGGATGGCGTACAAATCCAGTATTGGCGCGCGCTGCAAATGTATGCCACCGCCTATTCGCCCTGCAACTCCGGATCGCCCGGCCATTGCTACTCTGGCACATCGAGCGGATTACCTGCGGGCAAGGGCGTGGTCGCTGTTGATCCATCGCTGTACGCGTCCTTTGCGGGACAGCGTTTGTACATTCCCGGTTATGGCTTCGCGGTCATCGGTGATGTTGGCGGCGGCTACATTATCGAACAGCAATTGGGCATCTCGCGCAAACGCTGGATTGACCTCGGTTACAGCGACGCGCAGTACGCGCAATCCGGCGGCCAGTGGGGCCGGTATGTGACCGTTTACTTTCTGGCTCCGGTCCCACCCAACATCAACGGTTTGAATTGATCGCGATGCAAACGATGTATCAAGAAATTCCTCCGCTCGATGCCATCGCTTTGCTCAAGCGATATGGCCTGCGCGCCGAAAAACGCCTCGGGCAAAATTTTCTTCAGGACCCGCTTGCGCTGGCAAAGATCGCGGCGATAAGCGAAATCGAATCAACGGACAGCGTTTTGGAGATCGGCGCGGGACTTGGAAGTTTGACGCGCTATCTGTCAGTTTTGGCGCGCGAAGTCGTTGCGGTCGAGCTGGACGATAAGCTGGTTCCCGTTTTACGCGGCGTTATCAAACCCTACGCCAACGTCCGTTTAATCCACGGCGATATTCTTAAGCTGCAGCCGAAAGAACTTGGACTTTCGCCAAATTACATCGTCGCGGCGAATATTCCCTATCACATCACATCGGCCATCATCCGCCATTTGCTCGAATCCGAACCCAAACCGCGGCGCATCGTCTTGACCGTGCAAAAAGAAGTCGCCGAACGAATTTGTTCCAATCCGCCCGACATGAGTCTGCTGGCTTTAAGTGTTCAAGTATACGGAAAGCCAAATATCGAAGCGCACATTCCGGCGGGCGCGTTCTTCCCGGCGCCAAAAGTGGATTCGGCGGTTGTAAGAATTGAAGTTTATGCCGCCCCGCTTATCCCTCGTTCATTCCTTCCGCAATTTTTCAAACTCATCAAAGCAGGCTTCTCTCAAAAAAGAAAAACCCTGCGAAATGCGCTTGCGGCAGGGTTGAAAATATCTGCAGGTGAAGCAGAGATTTTATTATCTAAGGCGGGAATCGAGTCGAGACGACGAGCAGAAACCCTGAATCTGGATGAATGGAAAATTCTAGCAAGTCAAAATTACAAAGACTAAAAGTTGGCTTTTTGCTTTACCTGAGATAGCCGTCCGCTTTTACCTGTCTGGCGTAAATCGCGATAATTCCACCAAACCTGCCAGACGCGGATCGCGGCTTCGGTCTGGATCGCAAACGACATTTTCGATTTTCCCACGCGGCGATCCGGAAAATAAATCGGGACCTCGCCAATTTTGTATTCAAGACAATGGGCAAGATAAGCCATTTCAACCTGAAAAACGTAACCATTTGAGCGGACATGATCCAGCGGCATGCCCAATAATGTCTCGCGGCGCCATAACCGAAAGCCGGAAGTTACATCATGTTGAGGGACGCGCAGGATGGCGCGGGAATAAATATTTCCGAAGGCCGAAAGATTCCTGCGCCAAAGCGGCCATTGTTTGTCAACCGATCCGCCGGGAATGTAGCGCGAACCAATGACCAGATCATTCGATTGCAAAGACTCGATCATCTCGGGGATTTTGGCGGGGTCATGCGAAAGGTCGGAATCCATTTGCATAACGGCATCCGCCCCATCGTCCAGGGCGATGCGAAAGCCTTCGAGATACGCGGAACGCAATCCGCCTTTTCCGGCGCGGTGCAGCACGCGGACACGTTCATCGTGCTTCGCAATTTCATCCGCAATCGGGCCGGTGCCATCGAGGCTGTTGTCATCCACAACCAGCACGCGCAAATCGAACGGAAGCAAAAACAAAGCGGAGACCAGTTTGGGAAGGTTCTCCGCTTCGTTATAGGTTGGGATGACCACCGTCGTTCTCAATCAGCACCTATTTCTTGCGCCGCAGCAAATCAACTTTCAATTGCTCGGCAGTCGGATAACGTCCGGCTAAAGACGGAACATCAGCCATTTTTACGATGAGGCGATCTTTACGTTTGGCTGCCTGCTCGCGGTCTTTGATTGGATAAAAATAATCGAGCGATTGTTCGAGGCGCGACTGCAATCGTTCGCGCAAAGCTGGCAAGTTGGCGGGCGGAACCACCAAAACAAAATCGGAGGAACCGGTGTGGCCAAGAAAATCATCCGGGCCGCTGGACTCGCGCATCGTGTTCAAAATCATCAAACTGACCGCGCGCAGAACGTCATCGGATGCGACGAAGCCGTAGGCCTCGCGGAACGAATCCATGTTTTCGAGCGAGACAAGCAGCACAGCCCAGCCATCGTTCTTGATGGCTTCATTGAGCCGCTCGTCCACCACCGCGCCTTCGGGCAACCCGCTGACCGGATTGGTGAGCGAACCTTGAGACATGCGCTTGAGTGCGTTGCGGACGCGCAACCGCAGTTCCTGAACATCGAACGGTTTCGTGATGTAATCATCTGCGCCGAGTTCGAGACCCTGAAGTTTATCGGCGCGCTCGCGTTTTTCAGTCAGGAAAATGATCGGGACATCCTGCGTGCGGCGGTCGGCGCGCAGGCGCCGGGCGACCTCGTAGCCGTCAATGTCAGGCAGGCGAATATCGAGAATCACCAAATCGGGGCGGTCGGTCTGGCAGGCGCGCACACCGTCTTCGCCCCAATTGACAGTAAAGACCTCGTAGCCCTGAACGCGGAAATATGCGTTCAACATCTCGGCAACATCGAGGTCATCTTCGACGATCAAGATTTTGGATTTGACTTCTGCCACGCTGCCCCCGATCAGGAAATAGGTTCCTTCTGGATGACGAACTCGCACACTTCATCGCCAACGGCCACGCACTTGGACTCGTTGACGCGGAATTCGTTCCCACCCGAAACCCATTTGAGTCCTTCCTGCAACAAGCCTGTGGCAATGAAGCAGACCGGTTTGTCCGCGTTGTGGCGGCCCCAGCAAACCGGACATTTATGAATGGTGTAAATATATTCGTTATCTTTTTCTTCGACTGTGCTGAGTTGGTCGCTGAGCTGGCTGAAAATTTTCGCCATCGCCGGCACGCCAATCCGAAGCTTGGCGTGAAGCGGAAGGACGACGAATGCCAGGTCCGCGACGCCAGCCAAAGCGCCGAAATTTTTCAGGGCGTCAGAGAACGTCGCGCGTCCCGCCCGAAGCGCAAGCCCGCGTCCGCCGCGTGGACCGTACATGTCTTCCAACGCGGTTCCAATCGCGGAAAGTTCAGCAAAGTCAAAGCCTTTTTCCAGATTATCGGGCGGATAATTATCAATATAATTATTCAAACCAGCGAGGTTCAGGATGGCATTCAAGCCATTCTTGCCCATGACCTCTTCCAGCGATTTTATGGTGATCAATCCAAACTTGTTGGGATAATACAGACCGCTCTTTTGAATGGGGCTCATACTTTCTCCACTAAATCAGCTTCGCCAGATCTTCGGCGGCGCGGCGCATGTCAAGGAAAATCAGGCCAAGCTTCGCCTGCTCACGAGCAAGAGCGGTTAGCACGGCTTCCTGTCCGACAGACATCAAAACGACAAATCCTTTCTGCCCTTTGATGTAAACCTGTTCCAGAGAACCGCGTCCAAGTTCGGTGGCAATCCGTTCGCCCAACGACAACATGGCGGCGGACATGGCCGAAACGCGATCCTCTTCCACACCCTGCGGCAACGCGGAAGCAATGCTCAAACCATCCACACTTACAACAGCAGAAGCTTCGATATCAGGCGATGACGCCTGCAGCTCTCGCAGGCGGTCTACCATTTGTTGCGTGCGGTTCTTAGACAAAACAGCCCTCCATAAAAAGGATAAAGCAACCGCATCGAAAATATCGCGGCGCTTTCCCCGGCAATTGGTGATGCAATTTTAGCACACGGCGAGGCAGTGTCAAGTTGACAGGCTATATGTCGCACATTTACAAATCAGTAAGCTGAATATGGAATAGTATAATTTCGGCTATGAAAAAATGGATTTGGATGATTATTGTTGGCACACTGGCAAGTTCGACCTTTACTATTCAATCCGTTCAGGCGCAAAACACAAATCCGCCTCCCGAACCGGACAGCGGAGCGGTCGTCTGCCCACCAGGCGTTTACTTAACCCCGCCGAATGACTGCCTGCCACTCGGCCCTTCAGTTTATCTCACCGATTTGGCGCGCATCGGGCTGACAATCCCCCCCACGCCGCTTCCTGCGTCCAAACCCGATCCCTCGCTGACACAGCTTCCTTTCCATTATTTCCACGTAATTAGCGGAGGCCCAGTCCCAATTGTAAGCGCCCCTGGCGACACAAGCGGCTCACAGGAACTCTATCCGGGATTTGATTATGTCTCCTACACAGACCGCGTGGATACCGGACACGGAATTTACTATATGCTTCAAAATGGCGGGTGGGTTGTGGGAAAAGGCGAGCGCGTGGGTGAAGTATCGAATTTCCAGGGATTGCAATTTAGTTCCACGCCACGCAATTCCTTCGGCTGGACGTTTGAGGATATTCCGATTCAAAGCGCGCCGGGTTATAACGCGCCGCAAACCGGAACGAGGCTGGCTCCTTTTACCCCGATTCAAATCTACGAGACCCAAACCGTGGGCAATGCTGATTGGAATATGATCGGCGTGGATCAATGGGTGGAAGCGCGCAAGGTCGCTCAAGTTGTCGTCAACACCACACCGCCCGATGGTTCCAACAATGCGAAGCGCTGGATTGATGTCAACCTGGCCGAACAGACGTTGGCTGTGTACGACAATGATCAATTGGTTTATGCGACAGTCATTGCCAGCGGCATGGAACCGTTCTGGACGCGCCCCGGCCTTTTCAAAATCTACCAGAAAAAGCCAACCGAAATCATGCGCGACAATGATCCGACTGATTTTTATTATCTCGAGGATGTGCCTTGGACAATGTATTTCGATGGTCCCCGCGCGTTGCATGGTGCGTACTGGCGCACGCGTTTCGGCTATGCCCAATCGCACGGATGCGTGAATCTATCCGTTGGCGACGCGCATTGGCTGTTCGATTGGGCAAACGTGGGCGATTGGGTTTATGTCCACGATCCAACCGGCCAGACTCCGACCGATCCATCACTGTACAAAGGCGGCGCGTATTGACATGCCCATACCCGTGTGGTAAACTTTCGCCCGCTCGATAAAACTGGTCCCGTGGTGTAGCGGTTTAACATGTGGCCCTGTCAAGGCCAAGATCGCGGGTTCGAATCCCGTCGGGGCCGCTCGTATGTTTCCGTGTTTACGAAGGCGATCACAATTCAATGGAGTTGAATATGATCAGCCTTTTGTCGAGCAATAAACGAAAATTTGAATCCACTATTGCTATGCCAGATCTTGCTGAATTCATGACTACGCAGGAAGCTGCAAAAAAGCTTGGCTTTCACGTGAAATCTATCCCTAGTATGATGAAAGACAACGAGCTTGATGGAATACGGTTTGGTCGGGTTTGGCTGGTTTCTCGAAAGTCGGTTGACGATTATCTCAAAAAGACAAGGGGAATGAGCAAAAACGACCCCCGCCGAAAACTCAAAAAATAAGCGCCTGTTCAATTGCTTGACAGGCGTTTTTTGTCTTGATATACTTACTACTTAAGTAGACAGTATACGCTCGCTGCAAAGCGACCCATTTTTTATTATTTACTGTCTACCTAAGTAGACACATTTAGAGCAAACGTGAACACCTCGCCATCTATTCAAACCTCCCACTCACTCATAAACCTCGGAGAACGAGCCAGTGAAGCCGCGGCGCGTGCGGTTTTTTCTTTGTATCAGGAACGCCGCCCCATCAATACCCAGCGTAGTCAGCGCGCTGCGCTTGCTTTGTTTTCAGAGTTTGTGCAGAGCGCCGGCATCGGAGCTTCGGACTTGTACTCCTCCCCCACGGCATGGAAGGGAATCAGCTGGGGTTTGGTGCAAGCCTTTCAGCAGTGGCTGATCCAAAAGGGTTACAGCATGAAGACGGTCAACGACCGTGTGTCCGTGATCAAGGTTTATATGTCGCTTGCGAACCAGGCCGGCATCATTCCCGACAGCGAGATCCTGAAACTGCAAAGCATTCGCGGCTACACGCGCAAGGAAGCAAAAGACACCGACGCCAAGCGCGAAGCAGAAGGAATCACAACACGCAAGGGAGCCAAGAAAAGCA
>JAKAKJ010000092.1 GCA_021824575.1 Chloroflexota bacterium | reverse complement strand
CCCAAATTCGAGCCGACGGCTTTGAACAGTTTCAAGGCTTCGTTGTAACTGGCGAGCGCGGCATCCCGTTCATCGCGGAACTGTTGCACGTCGCCGATGGCTTTCAGCACGTTGGCTTCGCCCAAATGATCGCCGACGGCTTTGAACAGTTTCAAGGCTTCGTTGTAACTGGCGAGCGCGGCATCCCGTTCATCGCGGAACTGTTGCACGTCGCCGATGGCTTTCAGCACGTTGGCTTTTAATTTATTATTTTCAATTCCCAGGTCCAGCGCGGCATGAAGCCAACCCAGCCATTCATCCCAGTTACGGAAAAAGTTAAATAACCAATTTCGAGGCGCGGTTGAAAGATCAGCCAGTATATTACTTTTCTTATTTGCAATTGCCCATTCGATGGCGAATCGCAGGTTATCCATTTCAAACTGGATCTCGGGAGCGTTCTGCGGATCAACCTTGTAATTGGCATTGAAGAGATCGGCAAGCCAGGAGGATAGCAGGATAAAGGTATTTGTTTCCTCCGCGCTTTTATGTAATTTAGCGCGGGCAAATATCTTGAGCATGTCATGCAAAATATAACGGGATATGTCGGTATCGTAATCGAGCAAGCTATCCTGGAGCAGCTGTGCGATTGTTTGGTCGGTCTCTTCGGTTTCGGTTTGCCAAATGGCTTGCAGCGCCTCGCGACCGAAGGAGCTGGAAAATACGCCCAATTGCTGGAAGCGCATCTGGGCTGTTTCGTTGAGCAAGTCGTAGCTGGTTTGGAAGGATGCCTCGACCAGACCCAGGCGGGTTTGAGCGTCTTTCAAGCGCTGAATGTAATCAGCAGGAGATAGGTCAGGGCGATTGTCAAGCGCGGATGCGGCGGTACGCAGTGCAAGGGGTAAATAACCGCAAAGTCTCGAAATCTCGTCCGCGTCCTTGGTTGTAAGCCGAGGTGCAATTTTCATGACAAGGCTTCGCGAGTCTTCCTCGCTCAGTGTTTCAAGAGTAATGGCGTCCAGTCCGGGGAGCACAAAATGTTGGCGCGAAGTGACCAGCGTTAGGCAATTCTGCACCAGCAAAGGTTTGATTTGATCCGCATCACGCGCGTTGTCCCACAATAGGATGGCGCGTTTGCCATATAACACGGAACGGTAAACGACTCCCACGCGTTCTTCATCGAAGGGTTGTCCCTTCTCGTCCGATAGTTTTTCGCCGGGCTGCAGATTCAAGATCACGTGAGCCATCGCCTGCGCAGGCGTAAGCGGTTCCTGCTGATCTTTATCCACGCCATGCAGATCAAGAAAGAATTGAGCATCAGGATATTGCTCCTTGAGCAGATCGGCTAATTTCAAAGCCAGCGCGGTTTTACCAATACCACCCATTCCGTGGAGCCCAGAAATCGCCACTCCACCCTTTCTAATTTTCTGAAGCAGAATTCCAAGTTCCGCTTCTCGTCCGGTGAAATCCGCAGGCGGCGCATAAAGTTGGTGCAAATGCGAAAACCTGCTTTCCGGCATTTTGTTGATGGTAACAATGTTGCCATTGCCGTCTATGATGACGCCATCGTTCACGCCGCCGCCAATGCTTACATTACTTTTTATTTCTTCTTTCGCAGACTTCTTTTTTGCCATCATTTTCCCTCTCACTGCGGGGTTGCTGTAATTGTAGGACTTTACACCAAAAACGCAAGGGATGAAAACGATTCTGTCCTCTTATTTCATTTCCTTCCCGCATCCGGCAAAACCTCAACCCGCATTTCTTCGATCTTGCCCATGCGCCATTGCCGCGGTAATCCAGCTCACCAGCCGTATTTTGCTTTATACTTGGCTGCATTAACGGTTACATCTTCGCCAAAGGATGGTTTTAATGGTTGCAATAAGGAAGCAGGTTAATGGCAGCTCGTTAATTGAAGTTCACAATCTTGTTAAAGTCTATAAAACGCCAGCGGGGGATTTTGCCGCCGTCAAAGGCATAGACGTGGATGTCAAAGCGGGGGAATTTGTCGGCATCATCGGCAAATCTGGCAGCGGCAAATCCACCTTCATCAACATGTTGACCGGCATCGACCGTCCAACCTCGGGCGAAGTCATCATCGGCGGCGCGCCGGTTCATACGTTCAACGAAAGTCAGATGGCGGCATGGCGCGGGAGGAATCTCGGCATCGTCTTCCAGTTCTTCCAATTATTGCCCACGCTGACTTTGCTTGAAAACATTATATTGCCGATGGAATTGAACAAGCAATATGCGCCGCGTGAACGACGCAAGCGCGCCATGAGCCTGCTCGAACGCGTCGAGATGGAACATCAGGCGGACAAACTTCCATCCGCCGTCTCAGGTGGGCAGCAACAACGCGTGGCGATTGCGCGCGCCCTGGCAAACGATCCGCCGCTGATCGTCGCGGATGAACCGACCGGCAACCTTGATTCCAAGACCGCCAATAAAATCTTTGAATTGTTTGAAGAACTCGCCGCATCCGGCAAGACCATTTTGATGGTCACGCACGACAGCGACCTCGCCCGCCGCGTGAACCGCACCATTGTCATCTCCGACGGTGAAATCGTCAACGAATATTTGGTGCGTGCGCTTTCGGCGCTGACGCAGGATCAACTTGTCGAAGTGGCGCGGCGTGTCAAACCGCAGGCCTTTGCGCGGGATGCGAGCATCATCCGTCAAGGCGAAATGGGAGATAAGTTTTATATTTTGCTGGACGGCAAAGCGGATGTGTTAATTGAACAACCGGGCGGCACCGAGATTTTGGTCAACCAACTCGAAGCGGGTCAATATTTTGGTGAGATGGCATTGATGGGCAATGGCATCCGCACCGCCACCGTGAAGGCCGCCAGTGATGGTGGCGCAAAGGTCGCGGCGCTCGATTCAAAAACGTTCAGCGATTTGATTGCCGACTCGCGCGTCCTGCGCGAAGAGTTGGCTGGTCTCATTGAACAGCGCGCAACGGCCAACGAGGTGAAGAGCCTGTCTGGAGTGAAACATGATGACCTGCTCTCCATGGTCAAAGGCGCGCAAGCCAAAACCTGCGCAGCTGGGAGCGAGATCATTCGGCAGGGTGCGCTTGGCGATTCGTTCTTTATCATCGAAGATGGCAAAGTGGATGTGTGGATTAAGAGCGCAGATGGAAACGAAACGCGTGTGAACCAATTGAAGCGCGGCCAATACTTTGGCGAGATGGCGCTGCTGGGTGACCGGCGCCGGAATGCCAGCGTACGCGTCAGCAAAGATGGTCCGGCGCGCCTCATCGAATTGGGCGAGCAAGAATTCCAGAAGTTGGTCAACGCCTCGGAGGGGATCAAACAAAAAGTCCAGGACGAAGCGGGTAAACGTAAAAAAGAACTCGAACAGGTTCACAAGTCAACGAGGCGCAGATGAACGTGCGTCTCACCAAAATCCTGCGCGACTTGTGGGTCAATAAGTCACGCAGTTTGTTGATTATCCTTGCGGTGGCTGTGGGGGTGGCGACGTTCGGCCTGATGATTTCCGGACGCATCATCCTCGAATCGAATCTCAAGAATGTGTATTCAGCCAGCCATCCCGCGCAAAGCGTGCTGCTGGTGCAGCCTTTCGATGATGCGTTGCTCATGCATGTGCGCGGATTGAGTTATGTGCAGAATGCCGACGCACGACAGATGACACAGGCGCGTTTGAATGTTGGTTCCGGCCCGGCGCTCAGCCTCGACCTGGAAACGGTTCCCGATTTCCATGCTTTGACCCTCAACCGCATCACTCCCGTTGATCAAGCGCCTGCGCTGAATTCGATTCTGCTCGAGCGCTCATTGAAGAACATTGCCACCGTGGGCGATACAGTTCGTGTGCAAATGTTAAATGGCAATGACCATACGTTGAAAGTGACGGGCTTCGTCAATGACTTATCGCAATTGCCCACCGACATCAGTTTGACGGCGTATGGATACATCACAACGGACACCGCAAAGTCATTGGGACTGCCATCCGGCTACAACCAACTTTATGTGACCTTCAAAAATGCCTCGACGCGCGCCGAGATAGAACAGAATTTGACGAAGCTGGTCGCTGATATTCAAAAGCAAGGCTACGCGGTATATAGCGCACCGGTGCCTCCGCCAGATCGATATGCGCTTGGCGATAACATGACCTCGGTGTTATTTATCCTTGGCGCGTTAGGCGTATTGACGTTATTGCTCAGTGCATTTCTAGTGACCAGCGTGATGTCAGCAGTGATTACGCAACAAATCCCGCAGATCGGAATCCTGAAATCGCTGGGTGCGCGCATCAGCCAGACCATGTCGCTGTATTTCTCCGAAGTATTGATCTTCGGGATCTGCGCGTTGATTCTGGCGGTGCCGATGGGCATGATCGGTTCGTATTTTCTGGCGACCGGCGTAGCCAGCGGCATGAATTTCGACGTGACGCAATTCAGCCTGCCGCCGCTGACGTTGATTCTGCAAGTTGCCAGCGCATTATTGATTCCTTTATTGGCTTCGTTATTTCCAATCCTGATGGGTTCGCGAATCACCATCCGCGAAGCGATCAACAGCAATTCGATGAATACGGGTGCAGGCGGAGCGACCCGCTTTGGCGGGTTTTCTCAGTTGATGAATCTTTCCATCCGCAATACGTTCCGCCGAAAGGGAAGGCTTGCCCTAACGTTTGCGGCGCTGACTTTGGCGGGTGCGATGTTTATCGCTGTGATTGGCATTCGCCAGTCCATGCGCGATGCGGTGAAGCAAATCCAGGGCGATCTCAACTACAACATCAACATGGATTTTGCGCAACCGTATCCTGCCGCTGACATTCAAAATAAGGCATTATCGGTTAATGGCGTGAAGTCCGTTGAGGCGTGGGCCATTGCAGATGGACGCGTCGTCTTCAACAAGGATTGGTTGAGCGGCAGTGTGATTATTTATGGCATTCCATCCAATTCCAAAATGGCACAACCTGGAGTCAACACGGGCCGTTGGCTGAATGCTGGCGATAAATACACGATGTTCGTCAACGCGGACTTTTTGGATTTATCGCCCAACCTGCACGCCGGTTCCGTGGTCAGGTTGCAGATCGCGGGGCAGGAACATGATTGGACGATTGTCGGTACAGGCGCACGCGGTTTTATTCCGCAAGCCTTTGTTCATTATGATGATTTAGTGACGCAGACGAATTTGACGAACCTTGCGAACCGGCTCGTGGTTGTGACAAATACCAGCACACCAGACTTTGAAGCAACCGTGCAATCTGATTTATTGAAACGCTTCTCCGCGGACAAAATGACGGTCGCCGCTTCGGAAACGACGACTCAACTCAAAGAGACGACCGCGCAGCAGATGGACACGCTTATTATTCTGCTGATGTCCATGGTGGTGTTGATTGCGGTGGTGGGCGGACTCGGTCTTGCCATCACGATGGGACTTAATGTGCTGGAACGCACACGCGAAATTGGGATTCTTCGTTCGCTCGGCGCTCAGGCTGGCGTTGTCCGCCGCGTTGTTATTTTGGAAGGGCTGGTGATTGCATTGATCAGTTGGGCGCTGGCGATTCCGATTTCGATTCCGTTGGCAATCTATCTCGGTAACGTGCTGGGTGTCTCGCTTTTGGACCGTCCGCTGGATTACATTTTTTCGTGGCAAGCTGTTGGCTTGTGGCTGGCATTAATCGTAATCATCGCGGTCATTGCCAGCTTGATCCCTGCACAAAATGCGGCGCGCCTGACTATCCGCGATACGCTGGCGTACGAATGAGTTTGATGCCGCCTGGAAAAAGCATTCTAAGAGTTTGTTTCTCTTCCTGCATCCGGTAAAACTTCGGTCAGCATTTCTTCGATCTTTCCCATGCGCTGGAGCATATCCTCGATTTCCACTTCGGCCTTGAGATTGACGCGGTAATCCAACTCGCTGCGCACGCGGTCTTTGGCATCCTGTCGATTCTGGCTCATCATAATGACGGGCGCTTGAATGGCAGCCAGCATGGAAAGAAACAAGTTGAGCAGGATGAACGGATACGGGTCCCACGGATGCGCCAACTGCGAATTGATGAAGGTGTAAGTCAGCAGAATCACGCCGAACAGAATCACGAATGTCCACGAGCCGCCGAACTTCGCAACATTATCGGCCATGCGCTGACCAAACGTTTCCTGCTCCTCGATTTCTTCATTCGGGTTGCGGGATACGCGTGTCTGCATAAGCTCGTGAGTGGCGCGTAAATGTTTCTCGACGATGGTCAGCATGTCGAGTCCGGCCATGGGCTTGGTCATTAGCAAAGCCGTGATGTCATTGCGGTCAATCTCGATGGCGATTGTGTCTTCGGTCGCGATGGCCGTAGTGAGATGATTGTCGCTTGCCAGCAGCGATGACATGCCGGCCAAACCTCCGTTACCAGCGACATCAACAATCACTTCTTCGCCTCCTGCGTCCCTGATGGTCACACGCACTTCGCCTTTTTGAATCAGGTAAGCCAGTCCGCCGGGGTCACCGGCTTTGAAAACCGTCTGTCCCTTCTTGAATTCGCGAACCGAAACCTGTCCTGCGAGCACATTGCGCTCATCGTTGTCGAGCAGGCTGAATAGAGGCACTTCGTTAAAAATATCCGGATTTACCATGGCGTTTTCTCCTCAGAATAATATGTCATTCCCCGGAATGACACGCCTCTTTATTTGGATTGGGTCAGAAAATTATACTTGACAGCGTCGAGGTTATGGAATTTTGCGAGTGGTAAAATAATCATTGAGGAGAGATATGACCACTGACGATCTGACAACACGCGCAATCAATACAATTCGATTCCTTTCGGCGGATGCCGTTCAACAAGCCAATTCGGGTCATCCCGGACTTCCAATGGGCGCGGCCGCAATGGCCTACACCCTATGGACGCGTCATCTGCGCCACAACCCGCACAACCCGAAGTGGCCCGGACGCGACCGATTCATTTTGTCGGGCGGTCACGGCTCGATGTTGTTGTATTCGCTTCTGCATCTGACCGGTTACGATCTGTCGCTCGATGAGATCAAGAATTTTCGCCAATGGGAAAGCAAAACGCCGGGTCATCCCGAATATGGACTGACACCCGGAGTCGAAACAACGACCGGTCCGCTCGGTCAGGGATTTGCGACGGGCGTCGGCATGGCGATTGCACGCGCACATCTCGCCGCGGAATTTTCTCCCGATTTGTTCGATTATTACATCTATGGAATTGTCACCGACGGCGATTTGATGGAGGGTGTGTCGTCCGAAGCCGCGTCGCTGGCGGGGCATTTGCAGCTGCCTCATTTGATCTATCTGTACGATAACAACCACATTTCGATTGACGGTTCCACCGATTTGGCTTTCACCGAAGACCGCGCGGCGCGCTTCGCGGCGTACGGCTGGTTCGTCCAAAAAGTGGAGGACGGCAACGACGTTGATGCAGTGGACGCCGCCATTCAGTCTGCGAAAATCCATCAACAGCCGTCGCTCATCCTTTGCCGCACGCACATCGGATTCGGCGCGCCGCATAAACAGGATACGGCCAAAGTGCATGGCGAGCCGCTTGGCGATGATGAACTTAATGCCGCAAAACAAAACCTCGGCTGGCCGCTGGAACCGCGTTTTTATATCCCCGAAGATGTGCTCGCGTTTTATCGCGAGAGTGTTGGGCGCGGGCAAAAATATGAAAGCGAGTGGCAGGGCAGGTTCGATGCTTATAAAAAGGAACATCCCGATCTCGGTGCGGAATTGGAGCGGCGTCTGAAAGGTGAACTGCCTCAGGGTTGGGAAGCGGCTCTGCCGGCTTTTCCGGCGGATCCAAAAGGCATGGCAACGCGCGCCTCATCTGGAAAAGTGTTGACCGCGCTTGCAAATGTCATCCCGGAATTGATTGGCGGCTCCGCAGATTTGACGCCGTCGAACAACACGAAGTTCGATGGTGCAGGCGATTTTGAAAAAGATAATCGCTCGGCGCGCTATTTCCATTTTGGCGTGCGCGAACACGCCATGGGCGCGGCTCTCAATGGCATGACGCTGCACGGCGGAGTGATTCCGTACGGCGGCACGTTCCTGATCTTCTCGGATTACATGAAACCCGCCATCCGCATCGCGGCTCTTGCGCGCATTCCTTCGATCTTTGTTTTTACTCATGACAGTGTCGGTCTCGGCGAAGACGGCCCGACACACCAGCCGATTGAACATCTGGCGGCGCTGCGCGCGGTTCCACACCTGACCGTGATCCGTCCTGCCGATGCAAACGAAGTCGCACAAGCCTGGAAGTTTGCCATCGCCAACCGCCGCGGCCCGACTGTGCTGGCGTTGACGCGTCAAGCCGTTCCAACCTTCGAACCTTCAAACCTTCCAACCGTTGAGAAAGGCGCGTATGTGCTGGCTTCATTTGGAAAGAAAAAGCCGGATATCATTTTGATGGCGTCCGGTTCAGAAGTCAGTTTGATCTATGAAGCGGCGAAGAAACTCGCTGAAGAAGAATACAGCGTGCGCGTGGTTTCGTTCCCATCGTGGGAACTTTTTGAGCAACAGGACGAGGCTTACAAAGAGTCCGTCCTGCCGCGCCGCGTCAAACGCAGACTCGCCGTCGAAGCGGCGGCCAGCCTCGGCTGGGAGCGATACGTCGGTCTCGATGGAAAAGTCATCGGCATTGACCGCTTTGGCGCGTCCGCTCCGTACAAGACCATCTTCGAACATTTGGGCTTTACGGTTGAGAATGTCGTCGCTAAAGCACATGAGATTTTAGATTCATGAACAATGCCATTGTTGGAAGCGCGTTGATCGCCGCCGGCCTTCTCTGCATACTCGGGGCTGCATTGAATTGGAGCATCATCATGCGGCCCGGAAAGTTGTTCAATCGTTTGGCGGGCGAAGCCGTTGCGCGCGTGGTTTATATCGCGATTGGCTTTGTATTGATTGTGCTTGGCGCTTTGCGTTTTGGCGGCACAAGTTTGCTTGGACGATGAGGCTGAATGAAGGTTGCTGTTGGTTTTGACCATGCAGGTTTTCCGCTGAAAGAAGTTGTTCTCGATGCCGTGCGCACCGCGGGACACGAACCGATTGATCTTGGCACCTATTCGTCCGCGAGCGTGGATTACCCGGATTACAGCGAGAAAGTTGGACGCGCGATTCAAACGGGCGAGGCCGAACGTGGAATTTTGGTCTGCGGTTCGGGCATCGGCGCGTGCATTGCGGCAAACAAGATGAAAGGCGTGTACGCTTCGATTTGTCACGATACGTATTCCGCCGCGCAAGGTGTGATGCACGACGAAATGAATGTGTTATGCCTCGGCGGGCGCGTCGTTGGCCCCGAACTTGCAAAGAGTCTCGTCTCTGCGTTTTTGAACGCGCGCTATGAAGGAAATGATCCCGGCGGCGAGAGACTTGCCAGACGGGTTGCGAAAATTCATAAACTTGAAGATGTTGGAAAGTTGGAAGGCTAATATGTTGGAATGTTGGAAGGTTTGAATGTTCGCCGGTTAACTTGCAAACTCTCCAACCTTCGAACTTTAAAACGGAGTACATATGAATCCGATTACTAAACTTACTCAACTGGGTCAATCCATTTGGTACGATAACATCCAGCGCAAATTGTTGGAAAATGGCGAATTCAAAGCCATGATCGAACGCGGCGACATCCGCGGTGTGACATCCAATCCGAGTATCTTCAACCACGCCATTGCCAATTCGCATGATTATGATGAAGCGTTGACTCCGCTGGCATGGGCCGGATGGGATGCGGAAAAAATCTTTTGGGAATTGGTTGTCGAAGATATCAAAGAAGCCTGCCGTCAACTCTCGCCGCTTTATGAAGAATCGAACGGCGGCGATGGTTATGTGAGCATTGAAGTCAGCCCATATCTCGCCAACGACACCGAAGCAACTTGCGCGCAGGCTCAGCAGCTTTGGGCACGCGTTGCCAAACCGAATCTGATGGTCAAGATTCCGGCGACGAAAGCTGGCATCCCCGCGATTCGACGCGCGACTGCCGCGGGCATCAATGTCAACATCACGCTGATCTTTTCGATTGCGCGTTATCTTGAAGTCATGGAAGCATATCTCAGCGGACTCGAGGATCGCCTCGCGGCCGGTCATCCAATCAGTCACATCGCCTCGGTTGCGTCGTTTTTTGTTTCGCGTGTGGATACAAAAGTTGATGCAAAACTTCCCGAAGGTTCGCCATTGCGCGGCAAGGCTGCGGTTGCCAATGCCAGGCTCGCTTATGAACAATTTGAGAAAACATTTCAGGGCGAACGCTGGGAAAAACTAAAGGCGCGCGGCGCGCGGCTTCAGCGTCCGCTGTGGGCTTCGACCAGCACGAAGAATCCTGCCTATCCCGACACGATCTATGTTGATAATCTCGTCGGCCCGCATACCGTCAACACGGTTCCGCCGCAAACGCTCGAAGCCGTCAAGGATCATGGCAGGGCCGAGGTCACAATCAACAAAGATGTTGACAAGGCGCACGCTGAAATTGCCCAACTCGAAGCCGCGGGAATTTCGATGGATCAGGTCACGCAGGAATTGGAAGAGGAAGGCGTCAAGGCTTTTGCGGACGCGATCACCGCGTTGTTGAAAACGATTGATGAAAGACGAAAGAACGCCGTCTCTTCTCTCGGACCGTTGGCGGACTCCGTTTCCGAGCGGATGTCCAAGCTCGAAGCGGATTCCGTTCCCGCGCGTCTGTGGTCGCATGATCCCACGTTATGGACGACCGATCCTGCCGGACAAAATGAAGTCACCATCCGCATGGGCTGGATGGACTCGCCTGATAAAGCCCGCGAATTGATCCCTGCTTATGAATCTCTTGCGGATGAAATTCGCAAAGAAGGAATTGGCCGCATCTTGGTTATGGGCATGGGCGGCTCGTCGCTGACAGCGGAAGTCATCAGCTCATTACTCGCCGATGCAAAAATTGACGCGCCATCCTGTCTGGCTATCCTGGATTCGACTGATCCCGCGCAGGTTGCCAAAGCCGCGGAAGATTATCCGCCTGATAAGAGTCTTTACATTGTCTCCAGCAAGTCTGGCGGCACCGCGGAAGTCTCAGCCAATTTCGATTATTTCTGGAAACTCAGCAAAGGCAATGGTTCGCGCTTTATTGCCATCACTGATCCTGGTACATCGCTTGAACAACTGGCGCGTGAACGCGGCTTCCGAAAAACCTTTTCATCCGATGCAACCGTCGGCGGGCGCTATTCCGCGTTGACCGACTTTGGCATGGTTCCCGCTTCATTGCTTGGCGTGGATTTGAATCATTTCCTCGACTGCGCGGATTGGATGAAACGTCAATGCACAAAAAATATTCCAGCGGCGCGCAATCCCGGTTTGGCGCTGGGAGCCGTCCTGGGCGAATCCGCTTTGGCGGGCCGCGACAAGTTGACGATCCTGGCTGATGCGCCTCTGTCTGCGTTGGCGAGCTGGATCGAACAGATCATTGCCGAGTCAAGTGGGAAGAACGGCAAAGGAATCCTGCCGGTCCCGTTGGAGCCGCTGGATCATCCTGAAGTTTATGGTCATGACCGCATCCTTGTTTATCTGAAACAAAATGGCGAACTTGAAAATGGCGTGGCCGCGTTGCGTGCGGTTGGTCATCCTGTGATCGAGTTTCCGATTGCTGATCCGTATGACGCGGCGGCGGAGTTTTATCGCTGGGAAATTGCGACGGCGGTTGCGTGCCACATCATCGGCGTCAACGCGTTCGACCAGCCCGATGTGCAGGACAGCAAGGATCGCACGAAAGCCAAGATCGCCGAATATAAATCGAGCGGAAAATTGAACGAAGGAAAATCGGTTGAGTTGAAAGAGGCAAAGCCCGCGCTGGCTGAATTTTTGAAACAAGCCAAAGCTGGCGATTATGTTGCCATCAACGCGTATTTGCCGCGCACACGCGGAATGGTGGATGAATTGCAAAGAATGCGCGTTGCCATCCGCGAGAAGACCAAATGCGCGGTGACGGCTGGCTTTGGTCCGCGCTTCCAGCATTCGACGGGACAATTCCACAAAGGCGGGCCGAACACGGGACTGTTCATTCAAATCATTTCAGATGTTGACAAGGATATGCAAATTCCAAACGAAGGGATGACGTATGGAACGTTGATCCGCGCGCAAGCGCTCGGCGATTATGAGACACTGGTTGTGCGCGGTCGACGCGTGATCCGCGTTCATCTTTCCAAGGTGGAAGATGTCGATTTGCTGGTGAAGGCTTTACAGTGATTGGTGAATTCGCCGGTCGAGTAGCGGCGTAGCGGAGAAATCTCATGCCAGCTTTTGAAGATCAATATTTGGATGTTCTGCAGAATATCGAAATGGCGATCCTGAGTGTCTATCGTGAGCATCGTGATTTGGTGGATTACGATGTGGACAAGGTTTTGAACCTTCTTTGGATGGAATATCGAAACGAAAAACAGGGCAGGACGATCCCTCCGTCGAAGTTGGGTGATAATGCCCAGATGGTTTATGACCGTGTCAGAGAAATATGCGAATGGCGGCTCGGACGGCAAGATATAAAGACGGACAAGGAGTTGATGCGATTGAAGCCGGAGCCGATTTCCGTTGATGAGATTATGGCCTGCCTCAAGCGGATCCGCAAATCCATTGACTTGTGGACCAAGCAAGGCGGGCGACAGGGCTATCTATACTTTATCGATCACAATATTTGATCTGTTTACCGGAGAATATTTATGGATGATTTGTCTCAAATGAAATGCGTTGCATGCCGCGGCACCGAGCCAACTTTGAGCGATATACAAATCCTTGAATATCAAATACGTGTTCCAGAATGGAAGGTAAAAAAAGTGGACGGCATGAATCGCCTGGAGCGCGTCTTCAAGTTCAAGGATTTCGCCGAAGCGATTGCGTTTACCGATAAGATTGGCGCAATCGCCGAAGAAGAAGATC
Organism: Chloroflexota bacterium; assembly: GCA_021824575.1. GTDB lineage: Bacteria > Chloroflexota > Anaerolineae > Anaerolineales > Villigracilaceae > Fen-1038. Next base: position 19,585 of record JAKAKJ010000092.1, on the reverse strand, counting down.
ATCATCCATTGATCATCACGGAATGGGGAAGAGTCACCGTCAATTGGTGGACACACAAGATCGGTGGCTTGCATCAGAACGATTTCATCATGGCTGCAAAGACAGATCGATTGCTTTAGTTCTCTGGCTTATTTCAAAACGATTTCATAATGACCGAAAAACGGGTCAATCGTGGATCGCTTTTCCGGTATTTGTGTTTGCCTCTTTGTGAGGGCAGGTCAGGAGAGTCGTCCTCCAAAATCCTCCAGCATGAGGCGGCGTGCATCTTGACGGCGAGAATCGATCTTCACAGGGGATAATCTACCAGACTTCCAACATCATTTGTGTATTGAATAACGGCCTTGTAGCTGTGGAGGTCTATCATTAGCTGACACCTTTTTTGTTTATTTTCCCAGGATAATTTCAAGAGCCGATCATCCGAGTCTTGAACTTGAAATTCTCCATCGAAGGCATCAAATTCATTCCGGAATCGGATCAGTTTCATCAGACGCTGGACAACTGGAAGTTGAAGCGCCTTTTCTGTCTCAGGCGTTGAATAATTGTGACGATTGATATCGCGGCCATCCCCCGTCCTTTCCGCCTCGACTTGATCGTTTTTTCCCGCCAGCAGCCCAACATAATAAACTTGCGGAACGCCGGGTGTGAAGAACTGAATAGCCCTGGCAGCGATGTATGCATCATCATTGCAATCCAGCAGGGAATAGAATGTGCCGCGGATTTGATGCACATCGAAGCCATCCGGGTCCTTATGCTTTGAGGAAAATATTGGGCTGAGATTCGCACCTCTATTTAGACAAATGTCAACCAACTTGCGGGCATCTTCGGTTCTGTAAAAGCCATTCAAATCCGGTTTGATCGGCACCCCATCGTGACAATCGAGCATGGTAAATTGCCGATGTGGTCTGGTTTTCAGATACTCTTTCAGCCTTTTACTGGTTCCATTCAACAATGCATCAAGAACTGTATAAGGCAGGATAAAGTCATAGATCCAATATCCTTTTTCGGCCAATTTGAATTGGGTTGAGTAATCTGCATGAACTTCGGGCAACAGCTCGATCCCAAGTGAATTGGCTAGTTCCGATAACCACTCCAGAAATTGATAAATTTCAGGCTCTACAAAGAAACATGTCGTTCCCGGCTTTTTAATCACGTACCCCACTGCATCCAACCGCACGATCTTGATTCCGTTTTTGCTAAATTTGGTCATGAATTCAGTCAGCAGGTGACGAGCAATCTTTGAATTCACATCTATATCAACCTGTTCGGATGGAGTGGTTTTCCCAAATGTCGTCCAAACCCTCTCCACTTCGCCTGTTTTCCTGATCGTGAAGTCGGAAAATGGCTCTGTCCGGCGCAGGAATATTTTTTCTATATCCTCCCGCAGAGGATCGCCATTTGACCAAATCTTATCCACGGGAATGAATAGATCCGCATACTCAGACTCGCGCCCCATTTCGAGAAAATCCTGAAAATAGATTGACTTTGCAGAGATGTGATTAACCATTAAATCAAGCAAGATCGGGTGCTGTTCGCTGATTTGTTTGATATCTTCCCAACTGCCGAATTCCGGTGCGATTTCCAGATAGGTCAGGGGCGCAAAACCCCGGTCACCCGAAGAAGGAAAAGGCGGCAGTATATGGATCCCGCCCTTAAAAAGACCAGGAAAATAAGTTTCCAAAATGTAATTGAGTGTTCTTAGATTTCCGCCCATCGAATTTGGATACGTTATCAGCTGAACTTGATTCTTGACCGTCATAATGACCTGCTATGCAACGACCAGCACTTCATAATCTTTCGTTATCAGGAAATCTGCCAATTGCTTATGGCCGGCAATAATCTTATGTTCCATGCTTAGCACCTGCTCGATAAATGGGTCACCTACTTCATTACCGCGCTTTCTTATCTGGCGATGTTCCAGCGTGTCCCGCCAGTTTCTAGCGATGAAAATCCTGGTATCAACATGTTTGAGCAGAGACGTATATGTTCCTTCCGCAATCAGAACCTTAATTCCATCCAAATTTATGGTCTCTTCCTCAATAGTACTTGAATCATAGTCAACCAGTGGTTTGGTTATTTCTCTTTTCCCCTGGATGGCGCTCACCAGATTTTGTTCCATCACATCCAGTTTGACTTCTACATGCGGCCCGAGCCATTCTGGATCTTCTCGCCTCTTTCGGTCATTCTGTTTGGGAGGAAGAACAAAGTAATCATCCTGTCCCAGCACGAAAGATTTGATTCCGCATTTTTCCAATTCGTCTGCAATAGCCTCGCCAGTTTCAGACTTGCCGCTGCCAGATTCTCCTGCGACTGTGATTATGTATCTTGTGTTTTTCTGTCTGATACTGTCAATGATTTGAGGAACAATCTCACTTGCGACCCGTGTGTGATATTCTTGTAGAACAAGGATATCGCCTTTCATAATGACCTCTTTAGTCCCGCACAGACAAACTCTTTTTCAAAAATGTAGCCGTCAGCATCCACGTTTTCTGAGTTGCTTCCTTGGGTATGGTGTAATTGAAACCGGGATCATCTACAACCCCATCATGAATTGAAAAACCCGATCACTATGACCCGGCAAAGTTTCGTGTTCGAAATCCGGATATACCGTCATTCCCTTGGCCGAAACAATTTTGTTATATACGGCAAATTGGGTTGAAGGTGGGCAGACGGTGTCCATTAATCCAATTCCCCATAACACTTCTGCCCGGATGCGGGGAGCCAGAAATTGAATATCGATGTAACCCAACTTCTCGAAGATACGATCCTCAAGTTTATGCGTAGGGTCTGAATGGCGGAAGAATTCCTGCAGTTCCAGGTAGGCATCTTTTGCCTGATCCATTTCCCAAACCCGCTTGTAATCGCTGAGGAATGGAAATACTGGAGCTGCGCGCTTGATGCGAGGCTCCAATGCGGAGCAGGCAACGGTCAACGCGCCTCCCTGACTGCTGCCTGTTGCGCCTACCCGATTTGCATCAACGTCGGGCATTCCCATAACAATCCTGGCAAGTTGGGCGGTATCAAGAAATATTTGCCGGAAAAGCAACTTTTCCGGCAAATCGTTCAGAGCATCATCCAATCCACGAATGATGTGCCCGTGGAGTGTGTTTCCGCTTACGCCGCCTCTGTCCTCCGACAAACCTGCCTGCCCTCGGCAATCCAATGCCGCTACGGTGAACCCTTCCGAAACGTAACTGAGCTTATCGGACCAATCACCGGAATCACCTGTGTAACCATGGAACATCAGGATGGCTGGATGAGGGGGAGAAAATTTCACGGGCTGCAACAGCTTCGCGTGGATACGTTCCCCTCCCATGCCGGTAAAATAAAGGTGAAAACATGCTGTGTTCGTTGCTTTAAACTCGGCGGGAACTAATTCAACTTGTGGATCGGTTGCCCGCATTTCCGCGAGGCCTTTTTCCCAGAAAGCATCAAAGTCCTGTGGGCGCGGATTTCTACCCTGATAACTTTCTAACTGCTCGAATGGAAGATCGAAAATAAGTGGCATTTTGTACTCTCTGACTCAGATTATCTCCAACAATATCAGGAAGATGGATAATTCGCCTTCCGCTCTTCCGATACACGATATCGATGCTTCCCCTATTCCTTTACGCAGGGGCTTTTTTGCTTCGGGTAATCCCAAGGCTTATCCTTTTACTGCACCCTGGAGCAGCGCTGCGATGATCTGGCGCTGGAACAGGATAAAGACCACTAGGGTCGGCACTAGGAGCAGTAGCGTGCCGGCGCATAGCAACGGGATATCGGTCGCGTAGTGTCCTTGGAACGCTCCCAGCGCGCCGGCCATGGTTCGCTGTGATGGATCTTCTACAACCACCAGCGGAAGGAGAAACTGGTTCCACGTCCACACAGACATAAGGATCCCGAGCGATGTGATTGGAGCACGCGCGAGCGGAACGTGGATGCGCCAGAACAGATCCCATGTGCTCGCGCCATCGACGCGGGCTGCATCCGAGATTTCGGTTGGCATATTGACGAAGTGAGCGCGCATCCAGAAAACGGCGAAGGGCATATACAAAGCGATCAGCGGCAGTACGATCGCAAGTCTCGTATTGTAGATGTGCATCCCTCGCTCTAAGATATAGATGGGGATGATGATTCCCGGGAACGGGAGTGTCAGCCCAAACACGAATAGAAAGAGGAGTGCGCTCGCACCAGGGACGCGGAGGAGCCCGATGGCAAAGCCGGCCATTGTGGAGATAATCAGGGATATGGGCACGACAGCCAGGACAATGTATGTGCTCGAGAGCAGGAGGGTAGGCATATCTGCAACCTTGAATGCTTGGACGAAGTTGCCCCACTGCGGGTTTACGGGCCAGTCGAGCCCGTTGGGCACAGTCCCCGACGGATGCAGCGCCGTTGTGAAGATGCTGATGAAGGGCAGTATCGTGATCGTCATCAAGACGAGAAGAAGTGCCCGGCCTGCCCAGAGCTCGCCGCGAGCAACCCTCATGATATACCCTCCCGGCTCAGCCACTGGATCGGGATGATAACCAAAACCACGAGAACCATGAGCATAACTGCCAGGGCAGATGCCAAACCCACCGCTCGCTGAGTGAATGCCAAAACGTAGATCTGGATACCGGGAACAGACGTCGAGTTGCCTGGCCCGCCGGCCGTCGAAACGTAGACGATGTCAAATGCCGCCAACGCGGCAATCACAGTAACGGTTAGGCACACGCCGATCTCGTATCTGAGAAGCGGAACGGTGATTGCTAGGAACTCCTGGAGCCAGCCAGCGCCATCGATTCTCGCGGACTCATAAAGAGCCGGGTCAACCTTTGTCATACCGGTCAACAGCAAGACAGTGCAGAATCCCAACAGAACCCAGATCCCGATAAGGCCAACAGCTGGGAGAGCGAAGTCGAAGTCGCCCAGCCAAGCGCGGGTGAAGGCGCCAAGCCCAACGGCGTTGAGAATCTGGTTGATTAAGCCCGGCAGAGCCAGCAACCAGCCCCAGATGATACCGGCAGCGACGAGCGGTATGACTTGTGGCAGGAACAGAACGGTTCGAGCTATTGCTCCTAGGCGCCCCGTCGCCACGCGGTGGATTACGCTCGCAACAACAAGGCCCAAGCCCACCGGAATAAAGCTAAACCATACGACCAGCCAGAAAGCATTGAAGATCGTCCCAAGCAGGTCGGGTACCTCGAAGACGGTGGCGTAATTTTTCAACCCGACCCAAGTCATTGGACCGATGCCGTTCCAGCGATAGAACGAGTACAGGATGGTCAATATGAGAGGCAGGATCACGAAGACCGTGTACATGAGCAGCGCAGGCAGTACGAAGAGCCAGCCACCAATGGTCTCCCAGCGGACCCGTTTGCTCAAGTAGGTTCGCTGGGAGATTGAAAGAGCCGCCGGACGGTTTTCTGACATCTCTTTAGATTTTACCTTCAACTGGATAAGTGTAATTATCCCGCGGCCATAAGCCCATTACTGCTGAGAGAGTTCCAGCAGGTATTCGGCCTGAACATCCTTGAGGAGGCTGGCAGCATCCTCCTTGCCGCCGACCATCTTCTGGAGCGCGGGTGTCCAGCCCTGGGCAAAAATGGAGCTTGTAGAGTTGGCGATGAAATCCATCGCCGTGCCAGCCTTATTGACCACAGCTCCAGCAGCCAGCGTATCGTTTGTGACCGAGCCTGCGGTTACAGTCGGCATGGTTGCATCCGAAGGTCCGCCTGGATTCGAGCCACCAACGGTAACGTCGATCTGGCGCGCAGTTGGGTTTGTGGCTACCCAGTTGAGGAAGAAGGCGGCGCAATCCGCATTCTTGGCGTTGGCTGCGATGCCATAGGTTAGCGGAGCAGACATAGCCGCCGGGTCACCTCCGGCCGTTGCAGGTGGCATCAGGAAGAACCCAACATTGCCAGCCATGTTCTTATCATAATCGGCGTTCTCCCAGTCGCCATTAAAGGTGAAGACGCCCTCGCCCTTGACGAAACGGGCATTAGAGTCAGTGTACTCGATGGCATTGATATCAGGTGGAAAGTAGCCCGCTTGAATCCACTGTTGGAGATGCTGGGCAGCAGTCAGATTCGAAGGGGTATCGATCGTGGCACCTTTCTTCTGGAAAATCCAATCGTTGATGGGCTGCGTTGGGCCTATGGACGCCATGAGCGCCTGCAACGGGAATGCGAGTCCCATGCCGCTTTTGGCACTACCCCATTGCATGATCGGCAAGAGCCCAGCCGCTTTGGCCTTCGCAAGCAGAGCATCGAAGTCAGCAAGAGTTGCTGGCGGTTGGGTCATCCCGATTTGAGCAGCTAGCTTTTTGTTATAGAAGACCCCGGTCAGGCTATAGTTGAGGCCCCATGCGTAGAGCGAGCCGGAACCTCGTGTGCCGTCTGACGCGACTCGATTCTGGTTGATTTGTGCCATCGGCCATTTATCCCAGCCAAAAGCAGTGGCGTAGCCATCAAGGTTCTTGAGCAATCCCTGCTTGGCAAACGATACCATGGTTGGCAGTCTGATGAGATCTGGAGGATTATCACCAGAGAGGAGGCGCGGTGTTTCGTTGATGAGGTTTGCAAACTGATCTTGTTTGATATCCCAGGTAACGTTTGGGTATTCCTTCGTGAACTCGTCGGAAAGCTTGAAGGGCAGATCGAAGCCCGTTTCAAAGTAGGCATTGAGGGTTACCGGCGCGGTCCCGCAATTGGGACCAGAGGCAGTTGCAGCCTGTGTGGGCGCTACGGTGGCAGCCGCCGTAGCGGGAGGCTGGGTTGCAGGGGCCTGAGTTGGAGCAGGGGCTTGTGTTTCGGAAGGGGCGGCAGTTGTGGCAGGTGAGCATGCGCCTAGAAGTATGCCACTTATCACCGCCAGTGCCAGCAATCGCACCGTGATTTTATTCATGTTCTTCTCCTTTTCGTTTGCGTGGTGGGACAATATCTTTTTGAGAGATTTGGATTGTTGCTTGCGTGTAGAACAACAGTTTCTCTGTTTGAGGCCACCTCCTTCAATACATTGCAGACGCATTATCCAGATGCTTCGTGATTGATGGTTGCTTTGTTTTGTTATTCGCAATGAAAGCCATGATCCAAGCATTTCCAACTCGGTTTATGCAAAGAAAGCTAAGCATTGGTTATTTCCATCTTTATTCAGCCGTTATTCGAATTACAAAACACAAATTTTATGTCGCTCGCACATGAATGGAAAGTGTTTTGATGAAAGCACTTTCAATCGCATTGTAGCATGACGCCTAACAAGAGTCAATACGAAAATCATTACCTCACTTTACATGGACACCACACAATATGCTAACTTCGGTCAATCAGGTTTGGGCGAAATCCGGGCAGCTATGTAGATTAGCCAGTATTTGGTCGCATGGTGCGTAACATCAGTTATTAAGCTGTTATGCGTTCTACAATGTTCAGGGGAAGGTTAATATGTTGAACCGGACGCGAATTATCCGCTATGTGCGAAAGTAAAATCTCAATCGCCAGACGCCCAGATTCGTCCAGATGTTGACGAACGGTGGTCAGATCCGCATACTCTGCCATATCGAGATCATCAAAACCGATTACTGCCAACTGCTCCGGGACTTTGATTCCAAGATGGCGCGCAACTTTTAGCATACCCAAAGCCTGAAAGTCAGTGGCGGCAAAAACCGCAGTAGGTGGGTTCGATGCGCTTAGAAGTTCGATTGCCACCTGACGAGTCTGCTCCATTGTGTAAGGCGCCAAGCGCACAAACTCATCGGTAAGCGTGATCCCTGCTTCCTGCAAGGCTTGTCGAAAACCGACCAAACGCAAGCTGACAGGGTGAATAGAATATTCAGGCAAATCAGTATCACCTAGGAATGCGATTCGGCGATGTCCTTTGGCGACAAGATATTCGGCAGCCATCCGACCGCCACCTATATCATCAATTTCGACACTGTTTAATTTTTTGTGGGGGAATTCAATCAATACAGTTGGGATATGGTGCTTAAGCAAGCGGTTCACAGCAACGTCTTCGATTGGTAGCGACATCAAGATCAACCCATCTAAGTTTCCCGTAAGCGGCAACGATGAAAGATAACTCTGTAATTGATCCACTGAGTCAACCGTATATATGACCAAATCGTAATTCTTCTTGGACAGTCCTCCCGCGATACCGCGTAAACGTTGAACGAAGGAAGGTGCCGTAAAAAAGGGGGTCATTACACCAATTCGCCCGTTCAGGCGAAGTGCGCGAGCACGAGCCTCAGCCTTGGGTACAAATCCGAGAGCATCGATAGCCGCTGAAACTTTTCGCCGCGTTTCAACATTAACCTTATCAGGGGAATTTAGCACTCGGGAAATGGTTGAAATGCTTGTGCCGGAATATTTGGCGACATCATAAATGGTAGGGTTTTTCTTCAAAGGACACATCACTCGCCATTGGGTACGATTTATGAAAGCACTTTCAGTTTAGCACAAGTGCAAACGTTGTGTCAATGTGAAGAAAGAACCTTGAGACTTTTAATACTATCTTTGCACTTTTGGGGTTAGACCACCAGGCATGCTGGGGCAGACGATGATCTGACCACTAGATATGGCACTAAAACTTGAAAGTGCAAAGATAGTGCTTTTAAGTATGGTAGCATTAAAACAATATGACCTCCTTTGCAAGCTATGTGTGCTGGTGCAAGGGGAATTTCGTTCACCTTGCAAGGCGGGATAGCCGGAACAGTGTGCTACAATCCCAATAGCACTTGCGCCACCGCGAGCTTCGCCATCCTGAACAAGTACGCTATTCTGGATGGAAAAACATCAAGATGTTTTAGGAAAAATATAATGATGTTTTTTTTGTCCATAGCAAGACAAAATTTGCGCGCAGTCATTGTCCCACCTTCCAAGCTTCCACACCATTCAAAAACCGACCACTCAATACTCTGGACAAGGCAATTTCCGCGCTTTTCCGCGTCCAAATTAGAAAGAGTTGCACATTGGGTAATCTATCTGTTTTGCTGTGGCAGCAGTGTTGGGTAATCGCCGTCGGCAACCAGTTTTGTTGAATTCTCGGTTTGGATGTCGGTTTGATAAATGTCAAATTGCCCGATGCCGTTGGATGTATTTTGTAAAGAGTATCGCGAATAGATGATTGATTTTCCATCTGGCGACCAAATGATGTCAGAATACGACGCGCCGGATTCTGTCAGGAGCGCGTGAGCGTCGGTTCCATCCGGTTTGACCAGCCAGACTTGGTTGCTCGGCGCGGAGCCGTCAGATGAGGGAACATCGCGATCAACGGCGATCCAGCTTCCATCCGGCGACCATGATGCGGAATAATCCGACGCGCCGTGATTCATATCGCCCAGGTCAATCGTCCGACCAGAATCCAAAACATATCGCTGGACGTGAATCGGCGCGCCATCCTGCGAACTTGCCGGTGTGCCAAAGATGAGCGAGTCGCTCGCAGGACTCCAAGTCTCTGGGATCATTTGTTGCGAGTTGAGCAATAATGAAATTGTGTGTCCATCTTTCAAACGATAAAGCGTGAGCGTGTTGGTTGCCGGGGAAATGTAGCTCAACCATTGACCATCCGGCGAAAACTTTGCGGCAATACTCGGAAATGTTTGGTCGCGGAAGACCGGCTGAGTATTCCCGGTCGAAACATCCAGCCACCAAATGCTGAAGCGCGCCAGCGCCGAATCCTGCGCGTTTTCCAAACGCTCATACACAACTCGTTGACTGTCGGGATACCATTGTAGCGAGCCGCATTCCGTCTGCGGACATTTCAAGGCAAGCCGATTCTGGCTGCCGTCTGAATTGATTGCCCAAATCGAAGTGCTGTTATCCGGCTCGAAGACCGTGTAAAGAATTGTGCGCTGGTCGGGCGAAAGCGAATAGCTCACAATGCCCGAAGGTTCCCGCGTGTATTGGATGGCTGCGCCGCCGGAAAGTTGTTTTGCAAAAAGTTGATCGTGACCCTGGCTGTCGGACGCGATATAAAGCAATCGCATCGGTTGGACAACTGATGTCGACGCGGCGGATGGCGTCGGTAAATCTGCGCTCGCTACCGGACTTGAAACGGGCGCCGCTAAAACGGTTGTCGCAAATCGAAATGAATTGATCGCGTTGACCGTCAACGCGAAACCCAAGCCAAGAACAATTACCGCGCTGATGACCGGCGTGTAAACACTGAAGCGATTCAGAAACTCACTGCGCGTGACGAAGCGCATTCCCTGGACCATCGCAACGCCAATCGTGATCAATACCAATGCAAGCCCGATGCTGAATGCCACGATCATCATCATCCCAAGCGGAATGCGGTTGATGGCGACGGCCACCAGCAAAATGGCAATCGCGTCGGGGCAGGGAACCAGTCCGCCGCTGATGCCCAACGTGAGCAAAGATTTCCATGTCACCTTGTTGTCTGGCAGCGTATGGGAATGTTCATGAACGGATTCGCCATGTATATGTTCGTGAATGTGACCATCATGTGCATGGCTGTGAGAATGAAGTAATTCGTGGCTGTGCGGCTGAATTACGGTTGCGGATTGAATATTGATTCCTGTCTTGTTATCAGGGTTTTTCTTCTTTGACCATGCGAGAAAATCTCGCCTGCGTTGTAAGAGCAGATTGATTCCAAAGCCGATCACGAGCAAACCTGATAAAATTTCCAGCCACGGCGTAATCAGCGATGGAAGAATAAAATGCGAGGCAACAAGTGTTATCAGGCCAAGTAGTAAAACCGAGCCAGTATGCGTGACCGTGACCACCGCACCGAGAAAAACCGCATCCTGAATTTTTCCGTGTGAACCAACCAGGTACGCACCGACCAATGTTTTTCCGTGACCAGGTGTCAGCGCGTGCAAACTTCCCAAAACGAGCGAAAGCAAAAATGCGCCAATTAAAAACAATGGCGAGAGTTGCTGTGTTTTGACAAGTCCAACTAACGCCGCAGTAAACGGTGTTGCGCTGGTCGGCGCGACTGGCGCTTGTGTCTGTGACTGTGGTTGCGTTGGCGAAGATGGCGCGGCGAGGTTGATTGCGAGCTTTGAAATTGTGCCAGTAAATCCCGGCAGGTTTGGGATGCCGCTATTCCATGAAGTCATGCTGGATGTTGAAGCGCTAGATGAATTGGGGAAATAAAGATTGAAACCAAGTTTGTTGTTATCCTGACTCGGTTGATCAAAAGAAAATCCAGATTCTCCTGTGAGTGAGAACCAGTTGAGGCTGTTTAATTCAAGATATGAATTGTTTATTTGGATTGAATGCTTGCCGGTCAGGCCATTCGGCAATTTGACGAGCAATTGGATTTCAATTGCATCCTGCCCCGTGCGGAGGCTGTCCACTGAGGCGGGCCACCGGACATTTTCGGTCTGAATCAAGTTGATAGGATTGCCATCGGCATTGATTGAATATCCGGCAATGAACGGCTTTGTCCAAGCTGCCGCTTCCTGCTGGCTGATGGAACCATCGTGATTAAGGTCGGCGGCTTGCCATGTCGCATCGGCAATAACGGGTCCCGGTGCGATCTTCCAGTCAACGTGAAGGCCATCTGGCTGAATCGAGATGGATTGATTCTGCGCGTACATGTCCGGCGGGTCAGCGTGGACGGCGCTCGCGGGAAGGGCAAGGATCAATATTGTCAATAATAGGGCCGCTATTTTTAAAACAAACGAAGCCGATCTTGAACTTATCTTTATCATTTAGTTGGGGGAAAATTCTACCCTCGATTTGTTTCGGCGAGAAACAACTAAGGTGACTTTAAGTTTGGTGTGATACGATACGGAACAATCGGCAAGATAAACTTAGAGTAAGTTTTGGAGGAACCTATGTGCATGTTTTGCGCGGCAATTCCCATAGCGGCTACAACCGGCGTCAGCTTGAACAGCAAGCAGCTCAAGGCGAAACGGGAAGCCCAAGTCCAATCTGATGGCGTTGAAGAGCCGAAAGAGTTGAAGACCAAACCCATTATGACGATCACCGCCGGGGTTGTGGTTTTGCTGCTCGCCGGTTCGGTGACCTATCATTCGCTGACCGGCCTTCCTTATTGAATTAGTGATCTGCCAAAACAGGAGCATCCAGCTGGACGCTCCTGTTTTATTTTAGTGGGAATTATGCTCTAACCCGTTCTCCTTTTGGGTCCCACAGCGGTGATTGAACCACGACGGCTCCAACCTGCTCTCCGAAAAATTCCACTTCCAATGGCGTGCCGACTTTTGTGTATTCGATAGGCAGGTAAGCATAAGCCATGCTTTTCTTGACCGAATAACCGTATCCGCCTGCCGCGATCCAGCCGATGGTTTTGTCGTTGGTTCGAATCGGTTCCTTGCCTAGCACAACCATGCGATCGTCGGCGAGCGTTAAGCAACATAGTTTTCGCTTGATGCCCGCTTCTTTTTGTTTGACCAAAGCCTCGCGTCCGAGAAAGTCGCCTTTATCCAGTTTGACGGCGAATCCCAAACCCGCTTCGAGCGGCGTGTAGTCTGGGCTGATCTCACTGCTCCAATAACGGTAACCTTTTTCCAATCGCATTGTGTCAATTGCTTTGTAGCCGCCCGCAACCATTCCCTCAGGCGTTCCAGCTTCCCATAATGTATCCCACAGGCGGGCGCCATATTCCATTGGGCAGTAAAATTCCCAGCCCAGCTCGCCGACATATGTCACGCGCGAAGCGAGAAGCGGAACATCTCCAACGGTGATTCGCTTGGCGGTCATATATGGAAAGTTCGCGTTCGATATATCGTCGGTGGTAACTTTTTCAAGAATCTTCCGCGCCTTCGGACCCCACAAACCGAGACAGGCGTACGCCGAGCCAACATCTTCGATGGTTACTGAACCGTCATCAGGCATGTTGAGCGAAAGCCATGATGAATCGTGCTGCCCGAACGCGGTTCCGGTGATGATGAAGAAGCGGTCATCGGCCAAACGCGTGACTGTGAAATCACATTCGATGCCGCCGCGTTTATTCAAACATTGAGTGTAAATGATCGAGCCGATAGGTTGGTCAATATTATTGGCGCAAACATAATTGAGGAACTTCAACGCGCCGGGTCCGCGAACTTCGAACTTGTTGAATGAAGTTTCATCGAAGAGACCGGCGTTCTCGCGCGTCATCAGGTGTTCGTAGCCAATGGCACGCGACCAATTTTCACGCGCCCAGCCTTTTGGTTCATGACCATGATTTGCTTTCTCTTCATAAATCCTGAACCAGTTCGGGCGTTCCCATCCAAACTTTTCACCGAACGAACAACCAAGATCGCGCAGGCGATAATATGTGGGGGAGAGACGCTGGCCGCGCCGCGAGAGACGTTCCTCGCCGGGGAAATGGATATCGTAATATTGTGTATAAGTTTCTATCGTGCGCGCCACCGTGTAATCGAGGCTGTCATAATTGGGGCCGAAGCGGCGCACATCGAGTCGCCAAACATCCCATTCAGGATGTCCGTCAATGATCCACTCGGCCATTGTCTTTCCAATGCCGCCCGCGCCCGCGAGACCATGCGCGCAGAACGCGCAAGCGACCCAAAATCCTTTGACCGATGTTGGACCGAGCAAATATTCACCATCGGGCGTAAAACCTTCGGGACCGTTCAAGAGTTTGATGACTTCCGCATTTTCTATGGCTGGGACACGCTTGATGGAGTTTTCCATAAGCGGCGCGAAGCGATCCCAATCGGGCGGCAACAGCTGGAATTTGAAATCACGCGGAACACCCTTCAAACCAAATGGAGCGGGCTGCCGTTCGTAACCGCCGGTAACTAGCCCGCCAACTTCTTCACGCCAGTAAACCAGCAAATCAGGATCGCGCAAATTTGGGAAATCCTTTGTCACGCCTTCGATGGGTTTGGTCATGATGTAAAGATGCGCCATCGGCACGACGGGCAGATTCAGGCCGACCATTTTTCCGACTTCGCGTCCCCACAACCCGGAAGCGTTGACAACAATCTCGGTCTTGATCGTACCCTTGTCGGTCACCACTTCTTCCACGCGGCCGTTTTTCAAATTGATTTTCTCGACGTTGGTGTTGGTAAAGATACGCGCCCCGCGATTCTTTGCGCCGACAGCAAGCGCGTTGGTCAAGCCGGTTGGATCAATGCTTCCATCATTCGGTGTGTATGCCGCGCCGACTACGCCATCCAGGGACATAAGCGGAAAAAGTTTGTGCGCTTCCTGCGGCGAGATCAATTCCATCGGAACGCCGAAGGAACGCGCCATGCCAACCAAACGTTTGATCTCCTCCATGCGTTCTGCAGACGATGCAAGCCGCACGCCACCAACTTCGCGCCAGGATGTGTCCTGACCGGTTTCATCTTTCAGGCGACGGTACAAATCTGTGCTGTAGTGCATCATGCGCGTCAGATTCGCATCCGTGCGCATCTGTCCGACCAAGCCAGCGGAGTGCCACGTCGAACCACTGGTTAATTCATGCCGCTCAAGAATGACAACATCTTTCCATCCCATCAGTGTGAGATGGTAGGCGATACTGCACCCGCCGACACCCCCGCCGATGATAACTACTTGAGCCTGAGTAGGAAAATCATTCATTCGTACTAACCTCCAGAAGCCATTTGTCCCAATCGGGATTGTGAATGTTAGCGAATACGCGGTCAAAGAATTTGTCCGCATACTCGCGAAAATCAAAATCTAATTTGGAAATGCCCAATTGCACCAGTCCCCACATGCCTTCGCGCAGGTCGGACATGACTTGCATAATCTTCAAATGCGCCCATTGTGTTGAAGTATATCTTCCAAAATACGAGCCAAGCAGCCAATGATCTTGCTCGCTCGAAAACTCATGGTTATTTGAAAAATTCGCCAAGTCAAAAAATAGATCACCCATGCCTGCGTACTCCCAGTCGAGGATATACATTTTATCGCTTACGAGAAAATTGGCGTTGAGCAGATCGTTATGGCAAAAGTGCATTTTGTTGGATCGAAAGGTGAGCGCTTTCTCGGCACTGCGGATCCGCTCGATCAAACCATCAAAGCCATTGGGGAATCCAACTTTATGCTGCCGCACAATCTTCGAATAATCTGCGACAACGCGGAACGCGGAAAACATTCCCGGAAATTCGGGCATGACGTGGATTTTGCGCAGGAGCGCCGCAATGTCTCGAATCCGATTCGGCTGGCGAAGTTCCTCGGGCGACGGCTGGCGCCCGTTGATAATGCGCGTGACAAGGCAACCTTCGGGTTGAATAAAGTCTATTACTTCTGGGGCAAGACCTAATTTTCCAGCCGCCAGGTTTGCCTTGTATTCATATTCACGGTTGATTCCTAATAGCTCTGTGTTCTCACCAGGAATCCGTAAGGCGAACGATTCACCATTTACATCCACACGAAAATTTTGATTGGTGATTCCGCCGCCCAGCGATGATATTCTCAGGCTGCTGGCATTTGCCCATCCTGGTATCCGTGCAACAGCCTCCCCGGCAGAAAGCGCCATGATTGTTTTTATCCTTGGAGAAATGAACTGATCATTTTGGTTTCTGTCCGCAGGTTAATGCGGATAATTATAATGAAAAAAACAAAAACTTGCAAATTTCTTCAGATTTTCATATAATGTGCGACTAAAACACTCAAAAACCTTCATTGAGGCAATGCCAATTGTTATGAGCAAACCTCTCATCCCGGCTCAGAGGCGAGAACGAATTCAGGAATATTTGACAATACATCAAGTCGCCAGAATGGTTGACTTGTGTAATATGCTGGACGCTTCTGAAGCGACAGTGCGCCGGGACTTGGAGTGGCTCGAAAAAAAGGGGATTTTAGAACGCACACATGGGGGAGCAACACTTAATCAGCGCATGGCTTTTGAACCGGAATACATTCAACGCGTTCAGAGTTTTCCAGAAGAAAAGAAAATGATTGGCGAGTTGGCGGCTTCGTTGATCGAAGATGGCGACATCGTTTTTATCAATAGCGGTACTACCACGAATCAGGTGATTCGCAACATACAAAATAATCCAAGCATTTCGATCTTCACCAATAATCTCAACGCGGCACTTGAAGTTGGCGACGCGGGTTTTCATCATTATTTGATTGGCGGCGAGTTCCAGCCGCGCTCCAACTCGGTGGCCGGACGTTTTGCAATCGAAAACCTAAAGCAAGTTTATGCTGATAAAGCCATCATCGGCGTGGACGGAGTCAGCATAAAGCGCGGCTGCACTGTCCCAACCAACGCGGAGGCGGAAGTTGTCCGGCAGATGATCGAGCGAACCAATGGCCAAGTGATCATCGTTGCTGACCATAGCAAATGGGGCGTCGTTTCCAATTTTCAGGTTGCAACCATTGATGAGATTGACAAAATCGTAACTGATCAGCAAATTGATGCGTCCGCTATGGAAGACCTTGCGCCTCATTCGGTTGAGGTTTTGATGGCAAGCAGTCAAATAGTTCGCGCCCGATGAAATTGTGAACTGCTTGGCCAGAGCTAATTACTTTGGTTAAAAAAATAAAGTCTTATTGAAAGGCATAATGGATTGTTTATGAAAGATCAGGCAAAGATCGTAGTCATAGGCGGAGGCATCGTCGGTGCCCAAATTGCATATCATCTTGCAAAGTTTGGGGAAAAGGATGTGGTACTTGTGGAAAAAGGCGAAATCGCCAGTGGCGAATCATCACACGCGGCTGGTTTGGTGACTCAATTTGCAACATCGCAGACCATGTTGAAGTTTCGCATGTATAGCATCGAACTGTACAGCGAACTTGGACTCTTCGATCACGTCGGAAGTTTGCGCGTCGCCTCGACGCGCGAGTCATTGAAGGATTTGGAGCGAGGTGTCAGCCGTGCCAAGGCATTGGGTTTGGACTGCGAGGTCATTGGTCCCGATGAAGCGTTGAAGCACATGCCGCAGATTACGAAGAAAGAACTTTACGGCGCGATCTATTTGCCGCGCGATGGACAACTTGATCCGTATACCACCACGACCAGCATGGTCAAGTTCGCGAAGGATTTGGGCGTGACGGTCTATACCAACACGCGCGTGACCGGAATCAAATTGTCAGCGAAGGGAGAGGTCGAAGAGGTCGTGACCGACAAAGGGTCGATTCGATGCGAGATCGTTGTCAACGCAGCAGGCATGTGGGCGCCGCGCATTGCCGCGATGGCGGGTCTGCATTTTCCGACGACACCGGTTGACCATCAGCATATCGCATTGAAAGCGGTGCCGGGTCACGAGTTTGATGAAAAAACGCCTTGCTTGCGCGATCCCGAAAATTTGGTTTATATGCGGCAGGAGCAAGGCGGGCTCGTGATTGGCGGTTATGAACCAAATCCATTTGCGCGTTGGATTGATGGCGCGCCATGGGAACACGGTAGCACAACCTTGCCCCCGGATATGAATCGATTTGAGCAATTGCTTGAAGGCGCAATTCGGCGTTTGCCGTTTTTGGATCAAGCGGGAATTATCACGCTGGTTTGTCATCCTGGCGCGTATTCGCCGGATTGCCAGCCCATTCTCGGACCGATGGCAGGCGTGCGCGGCATGTGGATGGCTGCGGGATTTTCTCTGAATGGCTATGGCGGCGCGGGCGGCGTCGGCAAATTGATGGCGGAATGGATCATCGGCGGCGAGCCGACGATGGATGTGTATGCTTATAAAGCCACGCGCTTTAGCAATTATTTTGATGATCCGCAATATGCCTGCGAACGAACACGCGAGAGCGTGAAATATTATTATCGCTTGCGCTTCCCGAACGATGAATTTGAATGGGCCCGCCCGCATCGCATCAGCCCGGTCTATCATCGCGAATTGGAAATGGGCGCGGTCTTCGGCGAGAAGTTCGGCTGGGAGCGCGTCAATTATTATGAACCCGGCAAGCCATCGCGGCGAATGGGTGAAGATCAACGCAACTGGGGAGGCTGGATCAAACCGCCTTATTTTGATCGCCTCGAAAAAGAACATATTGCCACGCGCGAACGCGTCTGTCTTTATGATCTGACTCCGTTCAGCAAAATCGAGGTGACTGGTCCCGGCGCATTGCCGTTGTTGAATCGTGTTGCTGATAGCGAAATGGATAAACCGATTGGCTCGGCAACGTACACGCAGTTTTGCAATGCGAATGGCGGCGTCGAAGCCGATGTCACTGTGACGCGTCTAGGAAAAGATCATTTCTGGGTGATCACTGGCGGGGCATTCCTCGGCAACGATAAGTCATGGCTTGAAATGCATGCGGACGAAAACGATGGTGAGGTCAACATTCGCGACATCAGCGAAGAATGGGCTTGTCTTCCGCTTTGGGGACCGAAGGCGCGCGAAGTGTTAAGCAAAGTCACAAGGGATGACATCTCGAATGAGGCGCATCCATATTTGATGACGAAACAAATCACCATCAACGGAGCGAAGGTTTACGCTCAACGCGTGAGCTACGCGGGCGAACTTGGCTGGGAACTTTACATCCCATACAACCGCGCCACGATGGTTTGGGATATGCTGCTTGAAGCGGGCACAGAATTTGGCATCGAGGTCGGCGGTTATAAAGTACTGGACGCGCTTCGTCTCGAAAAAGGTTATCGCTATTACACAGCCGATGTCACGCAACTTGAGACGCCTTATGAAGGCGGACTTGGTTTCTGCGTTGATCTCAACAAAAAGGATTTCATTGGCAAAGCCGCGCTCGTCAAACAGAAAGCCGAAGGCATCAAACGGAAACTCTGCACGCTGGTTGTGGATGGCAATGAGTTTACGCAAATCTATGGCGGCGAGGCGATCTACCATGAAGGCAAAGTGTTGACTCGCGTGCGGAGCGGCGGATACGGATACACAGTCAAGAGAAATATTTTGTACGCGTATCTGCCAATCGAACTTGCAAAGACCGGCAATCGCTTCGAATTCGACCTGATAGAGGGTCGCCGCTCTGGAGAAGTAACCGCTGCCGTTTTGGTTGATCCGAAAGGCGAAAAACTGCGCGCATAAACGCGGCTAAAGAAAATGTGTGGAGGCGTTGAATTGCATATCTTATTTGGTTCGAACCTTATCAGGTGCTGAAGCTCATGACACATCCGGAGTACGTTGGCTTTGGAATGCTCACGCCGGTTGCCATCCTGGTCGTAGAAGCGCTGCCGGACCACAATACCGGTGCGTTGATTCAGGAGATCAATGAGTTTGTCTTTGACGACGCTGCCATCGTCGCATGTTTATTGCGGCAATGGGGAGTTTCCACCGGCATCATCGGTACTGCGGTTGGCAACGACGCGCGCGGACGCGCGCTGGCAAAGCAATTACGCGACTGGGATGTTCAGGGCGAAGTTCGTTTATTGGATGAGATCGTTACGCCGCTGGAAGTGGACGTCTCCGACCGCACCGGCGCGCGGACGTATTTTTGGAAGCGTGAGCCACGCGTTTTGAATACGCTCGATACCGCAGATTTGTCCATGTTGAGTGGAGCGCGCGTTTTATATGTGGATTGGTATGATGGGGACCACATCCTTCGTGCCATGGATGAAGCTGCGCGTTTGAAGATTCCCGTTTTTCTGAACATAGAATATGTCCATGCCGATCCGGATTTGTTGGCTCGGTATGCGGGCCGCGTTGCATTATGTCAGGCCGTCACGGACGCGGCGCAGGTGGATGGAATCGATCCGTTTGAAGTTGCGTACAAGTTGCGCAATGCCGGCGTCGAAACGGCATTGGTCACGTTTGACGTTGTTG